>JBAZDQ010000019.1:0-28449 GCA_041654355.1 Bacteroidales bacterium | reverse complement strand
CCCGGGAATGAACATAGCTCTTGAGGTGCGCCCTTTCAATTATTACTATTCAGCAATCCGTATGTATGCAGACGGCCAGGAATTCAACGCATATGAAATGCAGTTCAAATTCTTTGCCTTCCCGCAACTCAAAATTGGATTCCGTTTTTAGTAATTATTGAATCATCCCATACAACCGCTCCCTCTGGGGGCGGTTTTTTTATTACCTTTGTCCCTGTTAATATTGAGAATTATGAAAAAGATTGTATTGTTTGTGGTCCTGTTTACGGGATTGGCAGCCTGTAATAACGGGGCCGATGCTCCCCGGCTGGATCTGGAAATTTCCAAAGAATTGAAAAACAATGATGAATTGAAAGAGTTTGTGCTCAAAGCCCGCGACAATGCCAACGCGCTTGCCCGGCAATGTGTGAAAATGCATGAAGAAGCACAGGGGTTCCTGGATGTGAATTTTGATTCTCTGGCCCATGAACAGCAGGAATCCATAGTGAAACTGGACCTGGATTACGTGGAAATGTGGTACAATTTCAATATAAAACATACTTCCCAGACCGTGCAGTTGATGGAATACCTGAAAGACTCTTCCATCCCCAAAGAAGAAATGGTAGCCATGAGTAAGGCCATGGCCGCTGTTAATCAGTTTGTACAGGAATTGAAAGACACCTATGGGGAAGATATGAAGCTGGATCCCCATCCCGCCCCTGTTGAACTGTGATAGTTGTATCCGATAAAATTATAGTTTCCGAGGACGTTCTGAAAGAATACTTTTGCTGCAACGTTCCTGTCTGCAATGGGATTTGTTGCGTGGAAGGAGACAGCGGCGCGCCGCTTACCCCTGAGGAATGTACACTGCTTGAGCGGGACTGGAGGTTGTATGCCCCTTATATGCAGCCCGAAGGTGTTCATTCCGTGGAGAAGCAGGGTCCGTGGGTCCGGGATATTGAAGACGATGCCGTTACACCTCTAATAGACGGGAAGGAATGTGCCTATGCATATTTCAGCGGCGGAACGTGTATGTGTGCCATAGAAAAAGCCTGGAGCCTGGGGATCTCAAATTTTCGCAAACCCATATCCTGTTGGCTGTATCCCATCCGGGTACAAAAACTATCAGAAGACTCCGTTGCCCTGAATTACCATAAATGGCACTTGTGCCAAGCAGCCCGTGAACTGGGGTTACAAAAAAAAATACGAGTTTTTGAATTCGTTAAAGAGCCGTTGATCCATTGTTTTGGGCCGGATGTATACCGGGCCATCAAAGAGGCAGCAGACAATCCCGGATAATATCATCGGACACGAACAGACGGTCTGCAGGAATACGAACTTTGTTACCGGTCCTGATAAGCAAACCCCGCTCCAGCAGCGGGGTTATTTGTTTTAGAAAGTCATCTGCAACGGACTTTCCTTCAACCCGTTCCATATCCGTAAGGGAAAGCCCCTTGCAAGTTCGCAAAGACAACATGATCCGTTCGTTGTGAACATCCCGGGTTGTCAACCGGTCGTACCTGCGTACCGGGGCATTTTGACGGATTCCTGACGTATATTTTTTTAGATTGGCTACATTGGCATAGCGGTCTTTCCCGTCAAATGAATGGGCAGACGGGCCCAGTCCTGCGTAAGGCCTGCGGGTCCAGTACCGGCTGTTGTGCAGGGATTCCTTGCCCGGAAGACAGAAGCTGGACACTTCGTATTGTATGTATCCTGCTCTTTGCAAGGCTTCCTGCAGCAGGGCATATTGCAGAGCGCATTCCTCCTGTGGCGGCAGAACGCCCTTTTTTCCCCAGGGCGAGGATGGTTCCAGGCTCAGCTGATAGGCCGAGATATGTTCCGGTGCCAGGGCAACGGCCTGTGCCAGGGTATCTTTCCATTTCTCCGCAGTTAATCCGGGAAACCCGAATATCAGATCCAAGCTGATGTTTGCAAAACCGGCTTGGCGGGCCAGGATTGCCGAGTCTGCGGCCTGGCGGCCGTTATGCCTTCGCCGCATGGCTTCCAGATACGCATCGTGAAAGGACTGGACCCCTATGCTCAGCCGGTTTGCGCCGGCGTCCAACAGGGAATGGCAGTATTCGGGAGTAAGGTCCCCGGGATTGGCCTCCACCGTTAACTCGGCAAGTGTCAGCCCTTCCTGCTCCATATCTTTCCGCAAAAAAGTGATCAGGGCGCAAAGTTCACTGGCAGCACAAACGGTAGGTGTGCCTCCGCCAAAATACAGGGTATGACCCGGAGCCGGTTCTGCCGAGCGGAAAATGTTCAGCCAGAGATCACGGTCTCTTATCCATTCCAGGGAAATACAATCCAGTACCCCGGGGATTTCCCGGGTTTTTGTACTGGAATAAAAACTGCAATAGGAGCAAAAGCTCCTGCAAAAAGGAATGTGAACGTAGATCAACGCAAGAGAATGTCGGCTACGCCTATGCGTCCGTCGTTGGTATAGACTTCTGCAGTGTATACGCCGCGGCTGAAGGAAACCCCGCCAAAGAAAATGCAGAATTCCACCTCTGCGCCCTGGTAATCAATCTCACGCACAGCCGAATAGACCAACTGTTCACCGGCAGCATTGAATACTCCCTGTTCCGGGTTGGTAAGCAAAATGCCATCCGGACCTTTTACACGCAGGTAAATATTAATAGGTCCTTTGGGGGCAATGGAGTTTTCAATCAAACTGCCACATAATTTCAGCTTGCCTATGCGGCTGGAACGTTCCGAATCCCGTCCGCTTTCAGTAATACCTGTCAGCACAAAATCACGGCCTTTTAACTGGGCCCCGATTTCCACCTGGCGGGCGTACTCTTCTGTAGTGGTTCGCAGTTCTTCGTACTGGCGGGTAGCCTGGGTAGCTTCTTCCCGCGCCTGGGAAACGTCTTCCCGAAGGGCCAGGTTCAGTGTGTTGAGCGAATCTATCTGGTGAATGTAACTGCGCATAATGCTGCGTAACGTTCCCAGTTCTTTCTCGTATTCACGGATACGGGTCCTGTTGGTGGCCTCGGTTTTGTTGATGCGATCAATCAGCAGGTCAATTTTTTCCCGTTCTTCTGTCAGGCGTAAATTTAAAGTATCGTTGGTCGTACTCAGGGAGTCGTATTCGGAGCGCAATTGGATCATTTGTTGAGTCAATTGTTCTTTTTCAAGGTTCAGTTCCTTGATCATTCCGCCACGGTCTATCCAGACCCAGGCAAGGGCTCCAATTAAAAGCGCTGCCACGGCGGCCAAAACAATGATAATGATTTTCAGATTCTTTTCCATGATTGCTGGTTTTATATATTACAAAAATAATAAAAAAGACCTACATTTGCTTATTGTCAATAAATCAATCTGATTATGCAAGGATTTAACATTGGAAAGTACCTGCTACGCGTAGTAAAATACATTATTTTTTATGCGATACTCATCTTTTTGATGCTGGTTGTTGTCTATTTTACCAGCAGTAATCAGGACATTACCTTTTGGGAACTGATCCGTCCCGGTCAGCAAACCAATCTGATCATACTCTTAGTTGCTTTTTCTGTTGTTTACCCGTTTATTGGTTTTACAAAACAGAAAATATACACCAACCGGCCTTTTGATGAGGATAAAGATGCTGTTATCCGGATTTTTACGGAATCAGGCTTTATGCCGGCATCTGATAATGACGGAAAACTGGTTTTCAAGGCAAAACGCATAAGCATGCGTGTTTTTCGTGTTTTTGAAGACAAGATAACACTTGATTATACAGACAATCCCTTGGTTATGGAAGGGATGCGGCGCGATGTGCAACGCATTGCGCGTCATATGGAGCATCATTTTCGCAGCAACAGGGAGGATGAATAGCCCGGGCTATTCCGGTCAAAAAAACATACACCAGATAACAATAAGAGAAAACCCGGCAAAAAGCAGGGTGGAATAGACGTATGAAACCCGGCGCAGGACGGGAATTATCCGCTCGTTATTCAGTCCCAGGGTGTGAAAAGCCGACCAGAAACCGTGGTTGATGTGAAGCCACAGGGCGGCAAACCAGATTATATAACAAACGGCAATCCACGGGGTTCCCAGGTATCCGGTTACCAGCAGGTATCCGTCTTCCGGTTCTCCACCGGTAAACTGCTGCCATTGCATTTTGGTCCAGAAATGGGACAGGTGAAGGACCAGGAATCCCAGTACAATACATCCCAAAATGATCATATTGCGGGCGGCCCAGTTGTCAAATCCCATTCCCGGGGATTTGCTGCCAGAGGCATAAGAAACCGCCCCGCGTGCCTTAATGTTGCGCAAGGTTATGATGAAGGAATAGCCAATATGAATAATAAAACCACCGGCTAAAACCGGGACCATGACCTGGATCAGGGGATTGGTCCCCATAAAATCCGTAACTTTTTGGTATACCTCCGGTCCCCACAAAATGGTCAGGTTTGCAACCACATGGAGTGTCAGGAACAGGATCAGAAAGAGTCCTGTTACGCTCATGATCACTTTTTTGGCAATGGACGGTAACATAACGGATATACGTGTCTATCGCAAAGATACACGGATTTTTATATATCTTTGTATGACATCAAGGATAAAATCATGAAGTATTCTTCACTATTGCTCAAATTAAGCGGGGAGAGCCTGGGCGGTGCCTACGGACAAGGTCTGGATTCTTCAATGCTGCAACAATATGCCCTGGAGATCAAGCCTTTGGCAGAGGCCGGTGTACGAATTGCCATTGTTGTCGGAGGAGGAAACATATTCCGGGGGCTGCCCGGAACGGGGAAAGGCGTTGACCGGGTACACGGAGACCGGATGGGAATGCTGGCCACTACCATAAACAGCATAGCCCTGGCAGATGCCCTGGCAGATGAAGGGATGAAAGCCCTGGTTTATACAGCTACTCCCATGGAAGCGGTTGCCCGGTATTACAACAGGGATCATGCCCTGGAAGAAATGGAAAAAGGTACTATAGTATTGCTTTCCGGGGGAACCGGGAATCCTTTTTTTACTACGGATTCCGCAGCAGCTTTGCGGGCGGTTGAACTGGGCGTGGATGTCTTGCTCAAAGGAACCCGTGTGGATGGCGTATACAGCGCCGATCCGGAAAAAGATCCCGGTGCACAGAAATTTGATACGCTGACTTTTGACCGGGTGTTGGAGAAAAACCTGAAAATCATGGATATGACGGCTTTTACTTTGTGCCGGGAAAACAAGATGCCCGTTATAGTATTCAATATGAACGTAAAAGGGAATCTTCACAAGCTTGTCAACGGAGAAGCCATAGGAACAATAATAAAATAAAGATACGTTATGGAAATAAGTGATGCAAAACAAGTATTGGAGCAGGCCAAAGGCAAGATGCACAAAGCCGTTGAATACCTGGAAAATGAGCTGGGTACCTACCGTGTAGGGAAGGCCAATCCGACCGTTTTTTCCGGGGTGACCGTGGAATATTACGGCACACCCACACCCTTGTCACAGGTAGCCAGCATTTCTGCACCCGATGCCCGTACCATGATTATCCAGCCGTGGGAAAAGAATCTGATATCAGTTATTGAAAAAGCCATCATGGCAGCCAACCTGGGGTTTACCCCGCAAAACAACGGGGAAATCATTCGCATACAGGTTCCCCCGCTGACCGAGGAACGCAGACGTGATCTGGTGAAAAAAGCCAAAGCCGAGGGGGAAAACGCTCGTATCAGCATCCGTAACGCCCGCCGCGACGGGGTAGATGTACTAAAAAAATACCAAAAAGACGGGTTGTCTGAGGATGTGGTTAAGGATACCGAAGGCCTCATTCAGAAAGAGGTGGAATCATTCTCCAAAAAGGTGGAGGAAATATTGGCAGAAAAAGAGACAGAGATCATGACGGTCTGAAAGACCGGAAGGTGGAACCTCCTGCGCCATATTGGAATTTGGCGCAGGAGGTTCCACCTCCCTCAGCTCCCCGCGGGGAGCTTTTTTTATTGGCGAATAGCCTGAATACCGGGCAATTCCTTACCCTCCAGGTATTCCAGCATGGCTCCGCCGCCTGTGGAAACGTAACTGACCTTTTTGGCATAGCCCATTTGTGTAACGGCAGCTACAGAATCACCGCCGCCAACCAGGGAGAAGGACCCGTTGCGGGTAGCCTCGGCCACAAATTCCACCAGACGTAATGTGCCGTTGGCAAAATTCGGCATTTCAAATACGCCGGCAGGGCCGTTCCACAATATGGTTTTGGAGTCCATAATGACTTTTCTCCAGGTTTCCAGGGCCTCGGGACCCGCGTCCATACCTTTCCAGCCATCAGGAATTTGGTCAACCGGGCACACCGTGGTTTTGGCGTTGTTGTCAAAGGCATCTGCCGCGATGACATCTTCAGATATATAAATTTTAACGCCTTTTTCTTCGGCTTTTTTCATGATCTCCAATGCCAGCGGCATTTGGTCGTCTTCACACAGGGAATCTCCAACTTTGCCTCCACGGGCTTTAATAAAAGTGAAACTCATTCCTCCGCCAATGATCATGTTGTCCACTTTGTCCAGCAGGTTCTCAATAATGGTGATCTTGCTGGATACTTTGGCTCCGCCCAGGATGGCGGTCATGGGATGTTCCGGGGATTTAAGCACTTTGTCTATGGCCTTGATCTCACCTTCTATAAGGAAGCCGAACATTTTGTCGTTCGGAAAATGAGCCGCAATCAGGGTTGTGGAAGCATGTGCCCTGTGGGCCGTTCCAAAAGCGTCATTGATGTAGCAATCGGCATAAGAGGCCAGGGTTGCGGTGAATTTTTTCTGGCTTTCCTTGACGGCAGCCTTGGCGGCTTTCTTTTCTTCCTCTGATGCATCGGAGGCTAATCCACGGGGTTTGCCTTCTTCCTCGGCATAAAAACGGAGGTTTTCCAGCAACAGAACTTCTCCCGGTTTAAGCGCCGCAGCCATATTGGCAGCGTCTTTTCCCATACAGTCTGGGGCAAAGAGCACGGATTTTCCCAGTTGTTTTTCCACCTCGGGAATGATGTGCATCAGAGAAAATTTGTCCTCGGCTTTTTTAGGGCGCCCCAGGTGAGACATAATAATGAGCGATCCGCCGCTTGCCAGCACTTTTTTAAGTGTGGGGATGGCTGCCCGTATACGGGTGTTGTCCGTTACCTGAAATTCCGCATTCAGGGGTACGTTGAAATCTACACGCACAATGGCGCGTTTTCCTGTAAAGTTGTAGGTGCTGATGTTTTGCATTTCTTCCATTATTTGAGTAGTGCAAAGATACATTTTTTATATATCTTTACCCTATGCAACTATTATGTCCTGTGTCCTGGCCGGATTACCAGTTGTTGGATTGCGGGAACGGAGAGAAACTGGAAAAGTTCGGACCGTATATACTTATACGTCCCGAACCAAAAGCCTTGTGGGCAAAAACGCAAACAGATGAACAATGGCTGCGGCAGGCTCACATACGTTTTATACAGGGAGCAGGTTTTGGAAAAGCCGGAAAGGAAGACAGCGGTATGTGGGAAAAATTGAAAAAAGTACCCGACCGGTGGAACATTCAGTATAAAAAAATCTTCAAATTGCGTCTGGGTCTGACGGCTTTCAAGCATGTAGGGGTATTTCCGGAACAGGCCCCCAACTGGGACTTCATTTATAGGAAGGTCCGTGAACTTAAGGAGCAGGATCCCGGAAGCACTCCAAAAATATTAAACCTGTTTGCCTATACCGGGGCGGCATCGTTGGCTGCCCGGGCCGCAGGGGGAGAGGTAGTACATCTGGATGCCGTTCGCCAGGTCATTACGTGGAGCCGTGAAAATATGGAGCTGAGCGGGATGAACGGGATCCGCTGGATCCTGGAAGATGCTTTTAAATTTGTGAAAAGAGAAGTGCGCAGAGGCAGCACGTACCAGGGAATTATCCTGGATCCGCCGGCTTACGGACACGGCCCCGAAGGGGAAAAATGGAAACTGGATGACTGCCTGTTTTCTCTTTTGCAGGAATGTTCCCGGATTTTGGGTGGAAAAGATGCATTTGTGGTGCTGAATTTGTACTCCAACGGGTATTCAGCTCTTTTGGCAGACTCCCTGGCCCGGGAATGTTTTCCTAAAAACGGGGATTATGCTTTCGGAGAGTTGTATCTGAAAGATCAATATGGGAAAAGATTGCCCCTGAGTGTCTTTTCCAGGGTGGAATTGAAATAAGTTAAAAAAATAGAAAGACATGAATCTGTTGACCGTTTACTGGGATGTGGATCCCGTGATTTTCTCGCTGGGAAGAATTCATATCCGTTATTACAGTTTGTTTTTTATTATCGCATTTACCATAGGGTATTACCTTTTTAAGTATTTTTTTAAAAGAGAACAGGTCCCCCTGAAAATCCTGGATCCGTTGCTTTATACGCTGATCATAGGGACGTTGGTAGGAGCGCGCCTGGGTCATTGTCTGTTTTACCAACCGGATTATTACCTGGCCAATCCCATAGAGATCCTGTATGTATGGGAAGGCGGGCTGGCCTCCCACGGAGGAGCTATTGCCCTGTTGCTTGCCATGTGGTGGTTTGCGCATCATTACGGAAAGAAACACCAGTTCAGTTTCCTATGGATCATGGACCGGCTGGGAATTGCCGTGGCCCTGGCGGGATTTTTCATCCGTATGGGAAACCTTATGAATTCAGAAATTTACGGAAATGAAACTACCATGCCCTGGGGATTTGTATTCCTGCGCAACGGGGAGCTGGTGCCCAAACATCCCACGCAATTGTACGAGGCCCTTTCTTACCTGGGACTGTTTATACTGTTGTTGTTCCTGTACAGGAAACGACTGCCCCGGTTGAAAGAGGGCTCTCTTTTTGGGATCTTTTTACTGGTATTGTTCGCGGCCCGTTTCTTTATTGAATATATCAAAGAACCGCAGGTCCCGTTTGAAGAAACCATGGCATTGAACATGGGGCAGATATTGAGTATTCCTTTTATCTTTGCAGGCGCTGTACTTTTGCTATACAGTATAATGAGGGGTAAGCCGGCATTAAGGGCGGTCCCGCAGGAAAAGAAACCGGAAAAACAACCGCCGCTGAGCAGTACCCGCGGAACCTATTGACACCATTGACTGCAATATGCCAAAAACAAAATCACAGATCGTAATCAAAAACAAACGCGCGTCTTTTGAATACGAGTTCATAGACACCTATACGGCGGGGATCATGCTGACCGGAACGGAGATCAAATCCATCCGGGCCGGCAAAGCCTCGCTGGTGGATTCTTATTGTTATTTTGTGGGCAACGAATTGTATGTCAAGAATATGAACATTGCCGATTACTGGTGGGGGTCTTTTAACAAACACGATCCCAGGCGGGATCGTAAATTGTTGCTTAACAGGCGGGAGTTGAACAAACTTTACCGGGCTACCCGGGAAAAAGGGTTGACCATAGTGGTAACCAAACTGTTCATTGCCGAAAACGGCTATGCCAAACTCGTCATCGCGCTGGCCCGCGGGAAACGGGAGTACGACAAGCGGGAAACCATCAAGGAAAAAGATATGAAAAGGGAATCGGACCGGATGGCCCGGTTGTGATCTTTTTCCCTGTTCTAGTCAGGACTTCCTCCCGGATAAGGGATAAAGAAGGCTATACCAAGAATAATTAGCAATATTACGCCGGATATGATCAAAGGCCACAATATGCCCATGTTTTCCAGGGCTGACCATAAACCATTTTCCTGGTAATCAAGAAACCATTCTCCGGGGGTTGATAAAAGAGTAATCATAGTTTTATTGTTTTATTATAGATACAATTTTAGCGATTAATGCTGCAACAAACAAGATTTCTGTCTCCGTAGCCGTTGTCTACACGCGTTACAGGCGGCCAGAATTTATGAGGTACGATCCATGAAAGCGGGTAGGCTGCTTTTTCACGGGAATAAGGATGTGTCCAGTTATCCGAACAGACTTCCAAGGCCGTATGAGGCGCATTTTTCAACAGGTTGTCCTCTGCGGTGCCTGATGAACCATCGTTCCCGGCCAACGCCTTGCATTCTGCCAGGATGCTGAGCATGGCCTGGGCAAAACGGTCCAGTTCTTCTTTTGATTCGCTTTCCGTAGGTTCCACCATAAGCGTATCGTGTACGGGGAAGGAAAGAGTAGGGGCATGAAAACCGTAATCCATAAGTCGTTTGGCCACATCATTGGCATCGGCTCCGTACGTCTTGCCAAAATGACGAAGATCCAGTATGCATTCATGGGCTACAAACCCGTTTTCCCCACAATATAAAGTCGTGTATGCAGGGGCCAGTTTTTTTGATAAATAATTGGCATTCAGAATAGCATACTCAGATACCCGGCGCAGGCCGTCACGACCAAGCAATTTTATATAACCGTAAGTAATAGGCAACAACAACGGAAATCCATACGGAGTAGCCGCAACTGTTTTTCCGCCTCCGCAATCGGCCAGGGGATGACCGGGCAGGTAAGGAGCCAGTTCTTTGGTACAGCAAATGGGACCTACGCCGGGTCCGCCTCCGCCGTGAGGCATGGCAAAAGTTTTGTGCAGGTTCAGGTGGCACACATCGGCTCCCAGGATTCCCGGATTGGTAATGCCCACCTGGGCGTTCATATTGGCACCGTCTATATATACCAGACCGCCGTTTTGATGTACGATGTCGCAAATTTCACGGATAGCCGGTTCAAAAACACCGTGTGTTGAAGGATAGGTGATCATCATACAGGAAAGATTTTCTTTGTATTGTCCGGCTTTTTCCCGTAATTCTTCAATATTTATGTTTCCTTTTTCATCACAGCCTACTATCACAATATCAAGACCGGCCATTGCCGCGCTTGCCGGATTGGTTCCATGCGCCGATGACGGGATCAGGGCAATATTGCGGTGTCCCTGCCCGGTTTCTTTCTGCCGGGAGCGAATGACCATCAAACCGGCATATTCCCCGGCTGCCCCGGAGTTGGGCTGGAGCGAACAGGCATCCAGTCCGGTGATCACGGCCAGATCGTGTTCCAGTTCCCTGATAAGCTGCATGTAACCTTCAACCTGGTAAGAAGGGGCAAAAGGATGAACGGAATTCCATTCGCTCCAGCTTAAAGGCATAAGTTCTACGGCAGCATTGAGTTTCATGGTACAGGATCCCAGCGGGATCATGGAATGTGCCAGGGAGATGTCGCGTGTTTCCAGTGTTTTTATGTAACGCATCATCTCTGTTTCTGAGTGGTATTTGTTGAATACCGGTTCTTCCAAAACAGGAGTGGAACGTTCCATGAATGTGGGGATTTGCGGTTGGTAGCGTTTTTTTCCGCGGGATATGGCAAAGATCTCCAGGATTGTTTCCAGTTCGCTGTCGTTGGACAATTCATCAAAAGACATCCTGACACTTTGGGAATCCGGATAGAAAAAGTTAATCTTCAGGGTTTGCGCATTGGCTTTGATCCTTGCAACGTCTATACCTGTCAGTTCTATGGTGTCAAAGAAATTTGTGTGTTTCAATGTAAATCCGTTTGCGGCCAAAATGCCGGCAGCTACATGGGCATAATACCTGCCGTTTTGTGCAATTTCACGGATTCCCTTACTGCCGTGATAAACGGCAAACATACCGGCCATGGTTGCCATCAGCGCCGTTGCCGTGCATATATTGGAGGTGGCTTTTTCACGTTTGATATGCTGTTCGCGTGTCTGAAGCGCCAGGCGGTATGCCGGTTTGCCCATCCTGTCCACGGAAAGGCCTACAATACGTCCGGGAAGATTGCGCCGGTATTTGTCTGAACAGGCAATATAACCTGTTATTGGACCTCCGAATCCCAGGGGAAGTCCATAACGCTGGGCACTGCCAACGGCAATATCGGCACTCCAGGCGGCCGGTTCCTTTAAAACGGCCAGAGCCAACAGGTCGCAAACAGCTGTTACCAGCAATTCCCTTTGATGAGCTTCTTTACAAAGCTCCTCATAATCACATAACAGGCCGTCGGCTCCCGGGTATTGTACCATTATGCCAAACAGGCGGGATGCATATTTTTCTATTACAGGGAGCGAATTCCCGCTTAAATCTCCGGTAATGATCTCAATGCCCAATCCTTCGGCCCTGGTTTCCATTACAGCAAGTGTCTGGGGAAACATGTTTTTGTCTGCCAACATCACATTCCGTCCTTCTTTAACAAACGACCTGGGGCGAAGTTCCAGCATCATGCGCATGGCTTCGGCAGCTGCTGTAGACTCGTCAAGAAGGGAACTGTTTGCCAGGTTGTATCCCGTAAGGCTGCAAACCATAGTCTGAAAATTGAACAACGCTTCCAGACGTCCCTGGGAAATTTCTGACTGGTAAGGTGTATAGGAAGTGTACCATCCCGGATTTTCAAAAATGTTACGCATGACAACCGGTAAAGAGGCGGTCCCGTAATACCCCGTACCTATAAGGGAGCGGAAAGGCAGGTTTTTGGAAGCCAGGTTTTTCAAATGCATGGTAAATTCGTATTCACTCATACCTTTTTCCAGGGCCAGCGAATCCTTCATCCGGATGCCGGCGGGTACGGTTTTATCTATTAGTGTATCCAGGGAATCTACTCCAATAACATCCAGCATTTCCCGGATCTGTTCAGGCCGGGGACCGTTGTGTCTTTCTGTAAATGTTTGTGCCATATTGTGTGACAAATGATTTGGTTAGTCGTTGGTAGCATCCATCTTTAAGAGGATAAACAAAAGTAATGTAAAAGTCCATAAGGAAGAACCCCCGTAGCTGATAAAAGGCAAAGGAATGCCAATAACCGGTGTTATCCCTATGGTCATGCCAACATTTATGAAAACGTGGAAAAATATACATGCCGCCACCCCGTACCCGTATATCCGGCCAAATGGATGTCGTTGTCTTTCAGATATTTGTATTACTCTTATCAGGAGGAACATATACAGGAAAACAACCAGTGATGTCCCCAGGAATCCCCATTCCTCCCCGATGGAACAAAAAATAAAATCGGTACTTTGTTCCGGCACGAAATTGTATTTTGTCTGCGTTCCCTGTAAAAAACCCTTCCCGCTGAACCCTCCCGATCCGATCGCAACTTTGGACTGATACACGTTGTATCCGCTTCCATAGATGTCTTTGTCAATTCCCAGCAACGTTTCAATGCGTGCCTGCTGGTGCGGTTGGAGCACGTTGTTGAATAAATAGCCTACCGAAAAAATCAGGACAATACTGCTTACAAAACTCAAGACGAGCATTTTCAGGAAAGTAAGTCTTTTACGGAAAGCAAGAACAAGTGATACGATCACTAGAGGAACCGTCACTATAAGAAACCACACATATTGTTCTATGTGCACAAACAGATCTATGGAAAACAGATCCAGCAGGAAAGGAATTAAAAAATAAACGGCCGCAAAAGAAACCGCCGCTATTAAAACCGGCCTTTTTCTGCCTGCGGCCAGGAATGCCGTAATAAAACAAATACTCAGAGTCAGCCAGAGCACATACAAAGGGCTCCAGATAATGGACAACAGAAACAGGACGATAGCGGCCATGCCTGTCAGGGGGATCCAGCCGGGAAGGCCTTCCCGATACAAAACAATGATAAAAGCCGACAGAACCAGTGCCAGACCCGTCTCATCTTCCAGGAGTATCAGGGCGGCAGGGATCAGGATCAGTGCCGCAACATAAAAGATCCCGCGAAACGTCCTCAGATGAAAGTGCGGTCGGCTCATAACCCCGGCCAGTCCCAGCGCTACGAATACTTTTGTCATTTCCGCAGGTTGAAAGTGAACGGGCCCAAAAACGAGCCATGATTTTGACCCGCCGCGTTCCACGCCCAAAACAAGCACGCCAAGCAGCAGCAATATTCCCAGGATGTAAAGAACGTTGGAGAACATTTCATAAAACCGGGGGGGAATAAGCAGGATCACTATGGCAAGGAACCATGCTCCGAATATCCAGATCATTTGCATGCCGTAGCGCTGCGATGTGTCAAAGATCTGTCCGTGTTCGGGATCGTATACTGCTGAAAAAATACTGATCCACCCGATCAGTACCAGAACCAGGTATGCGGTGACACTCCACCAATCCAGTTTTTTGAAAAATGTATGTTCTCGCCTTCTCATTCCATATGACGTGTCAGCAGTTCCTGTTCCAGCGTTCTTTCATAAAGCCATTGCCGGGATGGATGGATTTTCCCGGTAAGGTATTTTTCCACCAGCAGAGAAGCGACCGGCGCAGCCTGGGACGCTCCGAATCCGCCTTGTTCAATATACACGGCGACTGCTATTTTGGGATCTTCCCGGGGGGCAAAACAGATAAAAACCGAGTTGTCTTCTCCATGGGGATTTTGCGCCGTGCCTGTCTTGCCGCACATTTCCACACCGGGTATGGCTGCCAGCCTTGCCGTGGCCCCGGAGCCGGCCGGACCATGTACTGCCTGGTACATGCCTTCCACTATAATCGGAAAATACACAGAATCTACCATGACCTGGTGCCTTTCCACAGTCGGTCTGAATTCAGGCTCTTCCTGTATCTCCCGCACCAGGTGCGGGGTATAATAATGACCTCTGTTAGCCATCACAGCAGCCAGATTGGCTAACTGCAGGGGTGTGGCCCCAATTTCACCCTGTCCAATAGCCAGGGAAATAACGGTAAGGGATTTCCATCCGTTTTTACCATAGACACGATCGTATGTTGTTGAACCCGGAATGGCTCCCGGCAATTCTCCGGGGATATCAACACCCAGTTTTTGTCCAAAGCCAAAGCTTTTTACATACTCCTGCCAATAATCCATGGCTATTGCCGTGTTTTCGTATTCCGGATTGTCCAGTATGTTTCTGAAAACGTAACAGTAATAGGCATTGCAGGACATCATTATTGACTGCATGAGATTCAGTGGGGAGGGATGGCTGTGACAGCCGACTGTCAACGATCCGGCCCTGTATCCCATATTACAGGAATGGCGGGTATTTGGAGTTACTACGCCCTCCTGTAGTCCTATCAGGCCGTTGACCAGTTTAAAAACGGAACCCGGTGGATAGGAAGACATAATGGCCCGGTTGAACATGGGTTTCAACGGATCTGAGATAACCTGCGAATAATAAGCCCCAAAATTGGTCAGGTATTCGGTGGAAAGGCCGATTGAAGTGATCAGGGTAAGTATCTCTCCCGAAGAAGGATCCAGTGCAATAACAGATCCCACTTTGTTTTTCATAAGCTCTTCCCCAAAGACCTGCAAAGGCAGATCAATGGATGTGACCATGTTTTTTCCGGGCACGGCAGGTTTGTCGTAAGCTCCTTCTTCGTAAGGTGACCTGATCTGGTTATGAACGTCTCTCAGGTAAATAGAATATCCCTTTTCTCCTTTAAGCCAGGGTTCGTAATATTCTTCCAAACCTGTGCGCCCAATATAATCCCCGGGCCGGTATTCCGGGTTATTTTCCAAGAAAGCACCATCGGCTTCAATAATATATCCTAGCAGGTTTCCGCAAATGGCGGAAGGGTAATTTCGCACACTCCTTGTCTGTACAGAAAACCCCGGAAACCGGTGGCCCCTTTCCAGGAAACGGGTGTATTGCTCTTTACTTACCTGGCGAAGAAATATGACCGACTGGTATCCTATGGCTCTGCGCCGCGAATCTATCTTAGCCAGCATTTCATCCATTTGTTCACGCGATAAATGAAAAATGGAACAAAACCCTGTGGTATCAAATGGTTCCAGCTCCCGCGGGGTGATCATAATATCGTATGCGGACTGGTTACCCACCATGATATCACCGTTACGGTCATAGATCAGACCGCGTGAAGGGTAAATGATTTCGTAACGCAACACATTATTGGAAGCCGTAACTTTATATTCTTTATTTACCAACTGCAGGAAAACAAGACGTCCCACAAGAATTAACAGGCATATGACAAAGAAAGTGATGATTATATTTTTCTCTCTGGCCCTGATTTCCATAGCGGTTACCTCTTATGTTCAAAAAAGGTTCTTTTGAATAACAGGATAAGAAAGACATTGAGGGCCAGACTGCACAGAAGACGGGCAAATGTTTGCCAGAAAAGAAAGAAACTGAAACTTTCCAGGTTAAAATAAACCAGGTGATGCACGGAAACGCTCATCAGGACGAATAACGTAAAACGGGCAAATCCGAATGACCGGAATCCGGGTACAGTCAGGTCGTCAAAATCTCCTTTTACAGCTATGAGTTTGATCAGGTTGTTCCTCAAGGCCCCCAGCATGACAAAAGAAGCTGTATGTAATCCCATCACACCGGCACTCAATGTATCCATTCCCAATCCAAAAGCAAATCCCCAGAGCATCAGCTGCCAGGAAGGATACGTGGACGGGAAAAGCAGGAGAAAAAGTATATAGGGCATGGGATACAGGTAAGTTCCCAGGGTCAAGCCCTCGAATAACAACAGCTGTGCGGCCATGATCACGACAAAACGCAGGAAATATTTTAGAAAATCATTCATAGATCCTCCTCCTGCAGATTTTCCATTAATTGGCGAATTTCCCCGGCCCCGACGTGAGATACGACATTGACGTAGTGAAGGCTCTTGAAATCCTCAAACAGTTCCACTTCCAGTTCCAGGAAGGTTCCCCGTTTAAGGCTCCCGGATTTTACAAATCCTATGGGTATACCGGGGGGGAATACCAGCGAGAAAACATTGCTGACTACGGTGTCTCCCACACTGATCTCAATATGTTGCGGGATCTCGGAAAGATAAACTCGGCGGTAATCCACTCCGTCCCAACGCAAGGTGCCGAATGTGCCGCTTTTTTTAAGTTCTGCCGTGAAACGCTGTTGCGTGTTTAGCATGGAGATGATCATGGCATAATGGTCGGAAACATGGGATACTACGCCTATGATACCCCGGGAACTGATAACTCCCATATCCTGTTCCAGTCCGTCCTGTGTGCCTTTGTCTATGATCAGGAAATTATGCTGCCTGTTAACAGAGTTCTTTATAACCCGGGCCGGCATGTAGGAAAAAGAGTCTCTCAAGGCAATGGTGTCTTCCGCTTGAAAGTCGCTGCCCGTCGAGGGATCTTTCTGCCGGGAAATTTCATTTAAAAGCCGGTTGTTTTCCAGTGCCAGCTGCTGGTTGATCTCTTTGAGATTGGTAAAAGCCACCCAGGAAGAATGCCTTTCCCACAAGCTGATCTGCCGGGCACGAATGAAGTTGAGGATGGCGTTTTGCTGAAAATAACTGTTATTGACAAGCATGACAACAGCACCCGCCTGCAGGACAAGAAACAGCAGCAGAACCAAGAGTCTCCTGAGCAAAGGGGAGATATTGAACATGCACGATCTTTATTTTTACCTTAACAAAAACGGGAATTTCCCGATATTCTTCAATGCAATTCCGGTCCCCCTGGCAACGGAGTGCAAAGGACCTTCCGAAATGTGGAACGGAATGTTGATCTTGTCTTCCAGCCGTTTATCCACTCCGCGCAACAAGGCACCGCCTCCGGTAAGGAAAATACCCCGTTGTACGATATCCGAATACAGCTCCGGAGGTGTCTGCTCCAGGACAGACAGTACGGCAGTTTCAATTTTTACCAGTGATTTATCCAGGCAGTGGGCAATTTCCTGTGAAGTAACCGAAACTTCCACTGGCAGGGCGGTCATCAGGTTGGGGCCGCGGACCAGCATGGGTTCCGGGGGAGTGTCCAGGTCCGACAAGGCAGACCCCACGCAGATTTTGATGTCTTCCGCAGTGCGTTCGCCAATTTTTATGTTGTGCTGGTGGCGCATATATTGCTGGATCTCCATAGTGAATACATCCCCTGCTATGCGAATACTCTGGTTGCAGACGATCCCTCCCAGGGCAATGACCGCGATCTCGGTGGTTCCTCCGCCTATGTCCACCACCATGTTCCCTTCAGATGCAGTTACGTCAATACCAATTCCCAAAGCAGCAGCCATGGGTTCATAGATCATGTATACATCCCGGCCTCCGGCATGTTCTGAGGAATCGCGCACCGCACGGATCTCCACCTCGGTACTTCCGGAAGGGATACACACTACCATCCGTAAACTCGGCATAAAAAATTTGTTTTGCGGATTGATCATTTTGATCATTCCGCGAATCATTTGCTCGGCAGCGTTAAAATCGGCTATCACACCATCGCGCAAGGGGCGGATTGTTTTGATGTTTTCGTGTGTCTTTCCCTGCATCATTCGGGCGGTCCGGCCAATAGCCATAGGCTTTCCTGTGTTTTGATCTATTGCGATAATGGACGGTTCGTCCACTACAATTTTATCGTTGTGAATGATGATGGTATTGGCAGTACCCAGGTCAATGGCCAGTTTTTGAGATAAGAATGAAAAAGCCATATAAAAATCTAATGTTTGAAATGGCGTATGCCGGTAAAGACCATAGCCATGTTGTGTTCGTTACAAAAATCAATACTTTCACGATCCCTTATGGAGCCTCCGGGCTGGATAACCGCGGTGATGCCTTCCCGGCAGGCCAGCTCTACACAATCCGGGAACGGGAAAAAAGCATCTGAAGCCATAACGGCGTCTTTAAGAGACAATTTGTTCGCATGAGCTTTTTCTATGGCGTGTTTCAGGGAATCCACACGGGAAGTTTGGCCCATGCCGCTGGCAATCAGCATCCCGTTGCCGGCCAGTACGATAGCGTTTGATTTGGTATGTTTGACCAGTTTGTTGGCAAAGACCAGATCGTTTACCTGGGCTTTGGACGGGGCTTTATGGGTGACTTGCGTAAAAGATGCGGCATCTTCCACTTTGTTGTCCCGGTCCTGGACGATTACCCCATTCAGAAGTGAGCGGAATTCTTTTTCCGGAAGCGGCTTTGCCGTATCGGTCAACAGGATGATACGGTTCTTTTTACTTTTGAGTATTTCAAGGGCTTCAGGATCGTAAGAAGGAGCGATGACCACTTCAAAGAAAAGCGGGTTCATCAATTGTGCCACATCCCCGGAAAGAGGCCGGTTGGTAACGATGATCCCTCCAAAAGCGCTTACCGGATCGGCCTGCAGGGCACGTTCCCATAATTGCTTCAGATCTTTGCCCGTAGCGCAACCGCATGCGTTGTTGTGTTTCATGATGGCAAGGGCCGGATCCGAAAAATCACCTATCAGGCGCAGGGCCGCTTCAATATCCAGCAGGTTGTTGTAGGAAATGTCTTTCCCGTGTAATTGAAACGGCAGGCTGTCGGTCGATCCGAAATACATGGCATCCTGGTGCGGATTTTCCCCGTAGCGTAAAGAAACAGGTGTTTCCAGAATATTGTGGCTGAATGCGGGAATACCAATATCCCGGTTCATGTATTGGAAAATGGATGTGTCGTAGTGGGAACTGACTTTAAAAGCATGTGCTGCAAAATACATCCTGTCACTGAGCGTTGTGTGACCGTTCTGGGCACTTAGCAGGTCCATCAATTGCGGGTACAGCGACCGGTCGGGAACGACTAGTACGTCTTTGTAGTTTTTGGCAGCGGCCCTGATCAGTGAAATGCCGCCGATATCGATCTTTTCTATGATCGCAGGATGGTCTGCTCCTGATGCCACGGTATCTTCAAAAGGATACAAATCTACTATGACCAGGTCTATGGGCCCGATCTCCCACTGTTTCATGTCGGATTGGTCTTCCGCGATGTCCCGTCTGCCCAGAATGCCTCCGAATATTTTGGGATGCAGTGTTTTGACACGACCTCCCAGGATGGAAGGATAACCGGTCAAATCTTCTACAGCAGTAGCCTGTATGCCTAGTTTTTTGATGTATTCCAGGCTTCCCCCGGTAGAATGGATATGCACGCCTAAAGAAGCCAGCTTTCTGACAATCGGTTCCAGCCCCTCTTTATGGTATACGGAAACAAGGGCGCTTTTTACGGGAATGTTTCTTAGATTATTTGTCATTGTTTCACCCATACCTGACGCTCTATAGCCTGATCCAGGGAGATCAGCGTCTCGGTTTGTATTACGGAAGGAATGTTTCGGATAATATCTATGAGCACTTCCATAAGGTGGTCGTGATCGCGGCAATACAATTTTAGCCACAAGGCATATTTTCCTGTAACAAAATGGCATTCAACCACTTCTGAAATGCTCTTCAGTGCCTCGATTACAGTGGGATACTGGTTTGCCTGCGCCAGTTGGATCCCTACAAAAGCACATACATTCAAGCCAAGCGTTTGGGGTTTTACAAGCAGTCGGGAACCGGTGATAATTCCCAGGGCCTCCATTTTTTTCACGCGCTGATGAATGGCTGCTCCGGAAACCCCGCATTCGCGGGCAATTTCAAGAAAAGGCATACGCGCGTTCTTAACCAGAAATGCTAAAATTCTCTGGTCTGTGGCATCAATCTGATACTTGGGCATAATAATTCTTCATTAAGTCTGTAAAGTTATGAAAAATTATTAGACTTCTGGTAGTAAAACAGCCATTTTATAGGGATTTCTCCTTTACAGGCAAGGACGTAATCTTCGGTGGAGCAAGCAATATAGACAGGAGAGCCAGGTTCCTTACTATTTGGAACCTCCAGCCACCATCTTCCGCTCTTTTTAGACAGTAAAAAAACAAGTTCCTGGCCGTCTTCACCCATCTGAACCACTTTTCTGTGGAAAGAATCAGTGTCTTTTTCCGGGTGCTCATTTACAGATACTGCCAGTCCTTCTGTCAAGTGCCATACGATCTGCGCCGTAAGAAGCGCCGATTGCGAATCCCGGCGGCTTTTTGCGGGATATCCGTAAAGTACGGCCAGCCGGAAATCTGCCGACAGACCGGCATACCTGGCCAGGATGCACATTTCTTCTGCATACAACCCGTTAGGCATGGTGCTGATCCCGTCCGGGGCATCTGAATGGCGTACCGAACGTAGGTCCGCAAAATGATAAGAAGCTTCCCGGAGCAAAGGTTCTGCTGTTACAACACTGTTCCTGAATTCCCCCAGGCGAAGCGTTTCCATGTAACGATCCGTAAGCGATTCCAAAAGTGCCGGATCGGTCAGGTAACGCTGGAAGCCTATCCAGGTAAAATAAGACGGTATCATTTTATCCAGGATGGCCTTAACGGGGTCCGGATTTTCTGTCCCGCGTGAGATCAGGCTCACACGTGGATTGGATGTCTGAATGAAAACCCCCGGATCGGGTAGTTCGTCGCCATAGAGCACAATGCAGGGTAGTTGCAATTTTTCTGCAACCGATAACACTTTGGGCATCTGCGTCTGCAAGGTGTCTTCTATATAATAAATACGGGAATGACTTTGGGGATATAACAATTTCAATTGGTTAAGAACCTCTCCGCCTTTTCCGGAAAAGACCAGAAGAGCCATGCAACCGGGCATGTCCGCACAAAGCGCATCGGCATGCAGCGATTCCAGGGGAAAACGTTTCTCAATCATTGTCTTTCTTTTGAATGATTTTCAGGCAATCTTCCAGGGTCAGGGTTTCAGGGTCCGTTCCTTTGGGGATCCTGTAATTCTTTTTGGCGTGACTTATATAAGGTCCGTAGCGGCCTTTCAGTACGCGTATATCTTCTTCCGGGAATTCCAGGATATGTTTTTTTGCTTCCTGCTCCCGCGCCTGTTCTATCAACGCCACACATCTGTCCAATGCAATGGAATACGGGTCGTCACTTTTACCCAAAGATACATATTTCCCCTGCCATTTCACATAGGGGCCAAAACGACCTTTGGAAACAAGTACCGGGGAATCCCGGTAAAGACCCATTTCCCTCGGCAGTTTAAACAATTGCAAGGCCTCTTCCAGGCTAATGGATTCCAGCAACTGGCCTTTGGCCAGCCCGGCATAACGTTTTTCCGGATCATCGCTGTCTCCCAGTTGGGCCATAGCTCCAAATCGTCCCAGTCTGACACTCACGGGTTTCCCGCTGACGGGATCATTTCCCAGGGATCTTTCCCCGTTCCCCGGGCGTGAAGTTTCCAGTGCCTGGTCCAGTGTTTTGCTGAAAGACCGGTAAAATTCTTCCAGCATTTTGTTCCATACCAGCTTTCCGGAAGCGATCCGGTCAAAATCTTCCTCTACTTTGGCCGTAAAATTATAATCCACAATAGAAGCAAAATATTCCATCAGGTAGTCGTTTACCAGGATTCCGATATCTTCCGGGAAAAGTTTTCCCCTTTCTTCCCCGTATTTTTCCGTGTTTTCCCGGCGGGTTACCTGGCCGTTTTCAAGGACAAGTTCCAGGTATTTCCTGGTTTTGGACGGTCGGTCACCTTTGACTACGTATTCTCTTTGCAGGATGGTAGAAATGGTAGGGGCGTAGGTGGAGGGACGGCCGATTCCCAGCTCTTCCATCTTTTTGACCAGGCTGGCTTCCGTGTACCGGGGCGGGGATTGGGTAAACCGCTCAACGGCCTTTATCTGTGTGTTTTCCAGTTTGTCTCCCGGTTCAAGGGGAGGCAATGTTTCCGCTTGTTTTCCTCCTGTTTTTTCCGGTTCATCGTCCGAGGACTCCCGGTATACCTTAAGAAATCCCTCAAAAACCAGCACTTCTCCCGTGGCCACGAATACATGGGAAGATTTCCCGTTATCCAGTGATATTTGTGTTTTATCTACCAGAGCATCAGCCATCTGGGAAGCCAATGTCCTTTTCCAGATCAGATCGTACAATTTCTTTTCAGCCGCGTTTCCTTCAATTTTGGCCTGCTCCATAAACGTGGGACGAATGGCCTCATGTGCCTCCTGGGCTCCCTTGGATCGCACGGTGTACTGCCTTGTTTTGCTGTAATCTGCGCCATAGGAATCTGTAATGATCTTTTTTGCCGAGGCAAGGGCTATTTTGGAAAGCTGCGTGGAATCGGTACGCATGTAAGTAATGCGTCCCGATTCATAGAGACGTTGTGCAACACTCATGGTCTGGCCTACCGAAAAGCCGAGTTTACGGGAAGCTTCCTGTTGAAGGGTAGATGTGGTAAACGGAGCGGCGGGACATTTGCGGCCCTGCTTTTTCTCCACATTGGTGACCCGGTATTCCGTTCCGATGCATGTGTTCAGGAAATCTTCCGCTCCCCGGTCCGTTTTAAGACGACGGTTGAGTTCTGCTTTGAAAAGGTCCGTATTTCTTGCCGGGCAGCTAAAAAGTCCTTCTACCCGGAAAGAAGAAGCGGATTGGAACTGCAGTATTTCCCTTTCGCGTTCCACCACAAGCCGGACTGCAACAGATTGTACCCGTCCGGCAGACAAACGCGGTTTTACTTTTTTCCAGAGAATGGGGGATACTTTATAGCCAACAAGCCGGTCCAAAACCCGGCGTGCCTGCTGTGCCATCACCAGGTTCATATCAATATCCCTGGGATTTTCAATAGCCTGCAGAATGGCATCTTTGGTGATTTCGTGAAAAGCTATCCGGCGTGTCTTTTCATCCGGGATCTGCAACGTTTCCTTTAAATGCCAGGCAATGGCCTCTCCTTCCCGGTCTTCATCCGAGGCAAGCCATACCAGGGAAGCTTCCCCGGCCGCTTTGGTAAGATTTTTGATAAGATCTTTCTTGTCGGGGGGAATGACATACTCGGGAGAAAAACCTTTATCCGGATCAATCCCAAGCTTTTTTTTGGAAAGGTCCCTAATATGACCGAAGCTTGATGTGACCGTAAATGTTTCTCCCAACGCTTTGGCAATGGTTTTGGCCTTTGCCGGTGACTCTACAATAACAAGGTTCTTCTCCATACGCAATCAATGTCTGACGGTGCAAAGTAAGACATAAAGTAAGGTATATTCCAAATATTTATACGTAATTTTGCAGAACTACACGCATATCTTATGAAGGAAAAGACAAAGAAAATAATTTGTAAATGGCTGTGGATCATAATCCTTATTCCTGTTGCGCTGGGAATACTCATGTTATTCCTGGTGGGTGTCTTTACCAATATTCCCTCTTTCCGGGCATTGGAGAATCCCACCAACAATCTGGCAACAGAACTGATCTCTGAAGACGGAGTGGTCATTGCCACGTTTCATGTGGAAAACCGTACCTATGTAAACTATGAAGACTTATCCGAAAATTTAATAAATGCCGTAATTGCTACTGAAGACATCCGTTTTAACCGACATTCGGGTATAGATTTTTATGCCCTGACAAGAGTGGCCGTCAAATCCATATTATTGGGACAAAGCAGTTCCGGCGGGGGAAGCACACTCACCCAACAAGTGGCCAAGACTTTGTATCCCAGGGACACAACAGTTTACAATTTCCCCGGGGGAGCCGCCTTCAAAATGATAGTAATCAAGATGAAGGAATGGATCACGGCAGTGAAGCTGGAACGCAATTATACCAAAGAAGAATTGCTTACCATGTACCTGAATTCCGTTTTTTTCGGAAGCAATGCCTACGGGATCAGGGCGGCAGCGGCTACTTTTTTTGATAAACACCCTTCACAACTGACTGTTGAAGAAGCTGCCACTCTGGTGGGCATGGTTAATAAACCCACCCGTTACAACCCGGTATTGAATTATGAATCCTCCCTGCGCAGGAGAAACCGCGTCATTTCCCAGATGAGCAAATACAAATTCATTTCGCATCGGCAGGCAGATTCCGTAATGTCACTTCCCATAGAGCTGAATTATTCCACTCGCGACCACAACGCCGGACTGGCTCCTTATTTCAGGGATATGCTCCGTAGGGTTATGAGCGCAGGGGAACCGCAAAAAAAGGATTTTGATTACCCGGAACATTACAGTGAAGCCCTGGATATGTGGGAGAACGATCCCCTGTACGGTTGGCTGAACAAAAACAACAAGCCCGACGGTACTTCTTACGATCTGGACCGTGACGGACTGAAAATCTATACAACCATAAACGCCCGTATGCAGTTGTATGCCAACCAGGCCGTAGAAGAACACCTGAGTGCCCTTCAGCCGGTTTTTTACAGGGACCTGCGGTACAAAAAGAACCGCCCTTTTTCAGATGAAGTGCCCCCGGAAGTGATTGATTTGGTCATGAAACAGGCCGTCCGCTGGAGCGACCGTTACAGGAACATGAAGGCAGACGGGGCAAGTGAAGAAGAAATTGAAAAAGCATTCCGGACAAAAACATCCATGCGTATTTTTGCATGGACTGCAAAAGACGGGACGTACGCCGTAGACACCCTTCTTACCCCAAGGGATTCCATTTTGCATTACAAGTCATTTCTGCGGGGAGCCATGATGGCCATGGAACCTGAAACGGGTCATGTAAAAGCATATGTTGGCGGTCCTAATTACCGGTATTTTAAATACGACAATGCCCGGCAGGGAAGACGCCAGGTTGGGTCCACCATCAAGCCGTTTCTTTATTCACTTGCCATGCAGGAAGGATATACACCTTGTGACCGGGTTGTCAATGTACCCCAGACTTTTATTTTGGGAGATACTACCTGGACACCGGAAAGTGTTGACAAACCGGAATGGATAGGCAGACAGGTGACTTTAAAATGGGGCCTTACCAAGAGTAGCAATAACATTTCCGCCTACCTGATGAAGCAATTTGGTCCTGAAGCAATGGTAGCCATGTGCCATAAACTGGGAATTAAAAGCCATCTGGACCCCGTGGTGTCACTGTGCCTGGGACCTGCCGATCTGCGTCTTTACGAAATGGTTAGTGCTTACAACACGTTTGCCAACAAAGGCGTTTACGTAGACCCCTTCCTGGTGACACGCATAGAAGACAATACCGGAAACCTGCTGACTTCTTTCAGTCCCCGCAAACGCGAAGCCATAGGAGAGCATACCGCTTTTCTGATGATCAATTTGTTGCAGGGGGTGGTCAATGAAGGTACGGCGGTCCGTATTCGCGCGTTGTACCTGCCCCAGGGAGCCGTGGCCGGGAAAACCGGAACAACAAATGACCAGGCAGACGGCTGGTTTATGGGTATCACTCCCAAATTAACGGCCGGTGTCTGGGTAGGAGCCGAAGACCGGCAGGTTCATTTTGAATCGCTTGCACTGGGAGGCGGATCCAATATGGCACTTCCCGTATGGGGCATTTTCATGAAAAAGATCATGGAAGATCCCCTATTGGGTTTTACGGTAGAAGATCAGTTTACAGCCCCTCCCGGTTTTAACATCTCATTGGACTGTGACGGATCTGACCAGGATATTGAACGTCAACAGCGCCGGACAGACAGCTTTTTCAATTGATCATGAATATAGCCTTGATTTACGGGGGCAATTCCTCCGAACGCGAAATTTCCGTATTGAGTGGCAAAAACATTGCCGTCAATTTATTCAGGGAAGGCCGGAACGTATTTGAAGTTGACATCTATTACAACAACTGGAAACTGGTGGCGGTCAACGGTCTGGAAATTCAGCCTGTGCAAGTGGACAAAAACGGGTTTACGGTCTTATGGGAAGACACGCAGATCAGGTTTGATGTGGCCCTTCTGATGATCCACGGGACTCCCGGAGAAGACGGCTTGTTCATATCCTACCTGGAAATGATGGGCATTCCCCATACAGGATGTCCCGCACGGGTGGCCCTGATGGCCTTCGATAAATATGCCTGTAAAACCTTCTTGCGTCCTGCCGGTATTAAAATGCCACGTGCCTGTCGTATAACTGAAAAAACATTAGCCCGGGATTGGCAGGGAGAAGTCCCCCGGGCACTTGGCCCTCCACCCTGGTTCGTAAAACCCGTGGCAGGAGGATCCAGTTTCGGTATCTCCAAAGTGCGTGAGCCAGAGGCTTTGCTGTCTGCCGTGGAAGAAGCCATGAAAGAAGACAACCAGGCACTTGTGGAAGAGTATATTGAAGGAACAGAAGTCACCAACGGGATCATGAAAACCCGTGAAAAGGCCTACATGTTGCCGGTAACGGAGATCGTGCCTCACGGGGAATGTGAATTTTTCGATTACAACGCCAAGTACAAAGGAGCTTCGGCGGAGATCACCCCGGCGCGTATATCCACGGAATTAACAGCTCTGGTACAACAGACTACTTCATTAATATACGACACCCTTCTCTGCCGGGGAATCGTCAGGGTTGATTACATCATCCGCGGGAATGATTTGTATTTCCTGGAAGTCAATACCGTCCCCGGGATGACCACACGGAGCCTGGTGCCCCAGGAAATTGAAGCCGCCGGTTTTACCTTGCCCGAGTTCCTGGATGAATTGATTCTTGCTACAATTGATGAATATCAGCGCGTTTAAATCCTATGCAAAAGCCCGGTTGGAAAAAGACCGGGAAGCTCCCGAAATTCGTGTCATTATCAGCTCCCTGCTGGCGGAATTCGCAGGAATACCCCATTACTGGTACCATACTCAGGAGGATCATGTGCTTTCGGCAGATGCTGAAAAAAAACTGCTGAAAGCGATTCACCGGGCTGCAGCAGGCGAACCCCTGCAATACATCCTGGGGTATGTAAAATTTGGGGAATGTCGCATAGCCGTCAATGAACAGGTGCTGATCCCCAGGCCGGAAACGGAGGAAATGTGGAACCGCGCCAAACAGGTGGAAGGCACTATCCTGGATGCTTGTACAGGGAGCGGGTGCCTGGCAGTAGCCTTAAAAAAGGCGTCTCCCGGTAAAACTGTTTTTGCTTTTGATATCAGCCCGGGGGCCTTGGAACTGGCAAAAAAAAACGCATTAGACAATCAGACAGACGTCTCTTTTTTCCAGGCAGATCTGATGGATCCCGGCGGATTTGAAAAGGCTGCAAATAATGCAGGTTTGAAAACAAATTCACTGGGACTGATCACGGCCAATCCTCCTTATGTAACGGAAAAGGAAAAAGAATTCATGGCCAAAGGAGTCTTATCTTATGAGCCGCACAAGGCACTTTTTGTCCCCGGAAAGGATCCCCTGCTGTTTTACAAACCCCTCGCGTTCCTGGGCAGGAAGTATTTAAAAAAAGAAGGCTTGTTGCTTGCCGAGATCAACGAAATGTATGGTGGCGAAATTACTTTACTGATGCGGGAAGCAGGGTATACGGATGTCCGGATCCATAAAGATTTATTCGAAAAAAAAAGGTTTGTTGAGGCAAAATGGATACAATGAAAACTTTTTTATTTATATTTGCATTACTATGAGACAAAACGCTATGATCAACAGATGGTGGTGGCACGGAGATAAAGATTTCCGCGTCGCATCTGTGGCATAGTTTAAATAACCCGATTTATTAACCGTTATTGCCCTCTTGCTACGCAAGGGGGCTTTTTTTATTCTTTTTTAACCAAAACACCACAATGAAAACAACCAAAAAATTTCTTTTGCCGGATCAGGAAATTCCTAAAGCATGGTATAATATCCAAGCCGATCTGCCTTCGTTGCAACCGATGTTACATCCCGGAACGCGTCAACCCGTAAAACCTTCAGACCTGGAACCCCTGTTTGCCAAAGGTCTTATTGAACAGGAATTTTCCAAAGAGCGATGGATAGAGATCCCGGAAGAAGTACGTACGTTGTATAAAATATACAGGCCTACCCCTCTGGTTCGTGCCAGCGGACTGGAAAAAGCTCTGGATACACCTGCCCGCATCTATTTCAAGAACGAAAGCGTTTCCCCGGTAGGTTCCCACAAACTCAACTCGGCATTGCCCCAGGCTTATTACAATAAAGTTGAAGGTGTGCGTCGCCTGACCACGGAAACAGGAGCGGGGCA
>JBAZDQ010000018.1:0-31131 GCA_041654355.1 Bacteroidales bacterium | reverse complement strand
ACGTCGTGAAGGCGGGTATCAATCCGACAGACCGCGCCGTGAAGGCGGGCCCCGGTCCGACAGACCACGTCGCGAAGGCGGGTATCAATCCGACAGACCACGTCGTGAAGGCGGCTACCAATCCGACAGACCACGTCGCGAAGGCGGGTATCAATCCGACAGACCACGCCGCGAAGGCGGGTATCAATCCGACAGACCACGCCGCGAAGGCGGGTATCAATCCGACAGACCACGCCGTGAAGGCGGGTATCAATCCGACAGACCACGTCGCGAAGGCGGGTATCAATCCGACAGACCACGTCGTGAAGGCGGGTATCAATCCGACAGACCGCGTCGCGAAGGCGGGTATCAATCCGACAGACCACGCCGTGAAGGCGGGTATCAATCCGACAGACCACGTCGCGAAGGCGGCTACCAAGCCGACAGACCAAGAAAACCGGGTTTCAAAAAGCCTTTCAAGAAACTGGCATCAGCTCCGGAACCCAAGCAAACGAAAGTTCCCGGAGAAGTCAGACTCAACAAATTTATTGCCAACTCGGGACTCTGCTCCCGCCGGGAGGCAGATACATTCATCACCACAGGACTGGTAACGATAAACGGAGATGTGGCAGACCAACTCGGCATAAAAATAAAACCAGAAGATGATGTAAGGGTGAACGGAGAACGGATCAAAGGCGAACCCAAAACATACATTATAATGAATAAACCCCGGGGGTTTGTGACAACGATGAGTGATGACCATGCAGAAAAATCGGTCATGGACCTGATCGCCGGACAATGTGAGCAGCGCGTGTACCCCATAGGACGACTGGATAAATCCACTATGGGTGTTCTTTTATTTACCAACGACGGAGATCTTACAGAAAAACTGACACATCCGTCATACAACCGTAAAAAAATATACCAGGCCCGACTGGATAAAAATCTGAAAAAATCAGACATGGAACAGTTGGTTCAGGGCGTTGAACTGGAAGACGGACCTATGCAAGTAGACATGATCTCATATATAGATAATGACGAAAAAGAGATAGGTCTTGAAATCCATTCCGGTAAAAACCGTGTAGTCCGTCGTTTGTTTGAAGCATTGGGTTACAAGGTAAAAAAACTGGACCGCGTATATTTTGCCGGCATGACCAAAAAGAGTCTCAAGCGCGGGCAATGGCGTTTTCTTTCCCAGGAAGAAATCAATATGCTGAAAACGGGATTCTACGAATAAAGAATTCATGACACATAGAGCAGGTTTTGTAAATATAATCGGCAATCCCAATGTAGGTAAGTCTACCCTGATGAATGCCCTGGTAGGTGAAAAATTATCCATCATCACATCCAAGGCACAAACAACACGTCATCGTATAATGGGAATAGTGAACGAACCGGACTACCAGATTATTTATTCCGACACACCCGGTATTCTTAAGCCCAATTACAGATTGCAGGAAAATATGATGCAATTTGTAGATGCCGCCCTGGGAGATGCCGATATTATTCTATACGTAACGGATGTCGTGGAAACGGTTACCAAAAATCCCGAGTACATCCAAAAGCTCAATCGTATAACAATTCCTGTCCTGATCGTACTTAATAAAATTGACAAAAGCTCCCAGGAAGAAGTAATGGCATTAATGGAACAATGGCAGTCTCTGGTACCTAAAGCCGAATTGTTTCCCGTAAGTGCGCTGGAACGCTTTAACCTGGAAGCTCTTTTTTCACGTATCCTTGAATTATTGCCCGAGTCTCCTCCCTGGTTTGAAAAAGAACGGTTAACAGATAAGAGTCTTCGGTTTTTTGCTTCCGAGATTATCCGGGAAAAGATTTTCCTCAACTATTCACAGGAGATTCCATACAGTGTGGAAGTAACTATTGAGGAGTTTATTGAGAACGACCAAAGATATAATATACGTGCCGTTATCAATGTAATGCGTGATTCACAGAAAGGGATCCTAATAGGCAAACAAGGCAGTGCCCTTAAGCGTGTTGGCACGCAGGCTCGCCTTGATATGGAAGATTTTTTTGAGAAAAAGGTGTTTCTGGAGTTATTCGTTAAAGTCGTTCCCGATTGGCGCGAGAATAAGACCAGACTCAGGCAGTTCGGTTACTAACGGGGAATACAGAATTTCCAAAGATTTTTGCAGAACGTTGTCTATCTTTCCCAGGTACGGGTAAAAGCCTTTGTCCTCAAGGCGTGTATTCCTTCCTATATAAGCTTTGATCTGGGTCATGAGGATATCGCTGCATTCATCCCATTGGGGTGAACCCGGGTTAATTCCCTGTTTACGCAGGTAAGCAATAAAGTCCTTCCTGAGGGAATTTTGAGCGAAAAACGCTCCCAACTCTTCCAGGTTTGTTATCGAGGACAGCTCTTTCCGGTGACGGTCAGCGTAGTCCATACTGAAACGAATAGGTAAATTCTGCCTGGAAATCCTTAGGTACAGATCGTTCACTCCTGCGGTATCCAAAGGGACAAATACATCGGGGATGATACCGCCGCCACCGTAGAGTACTTTCCCGGCAGCAGTAACATAACGCAACGAATCGTTTTTGGGAATGGAATCCTCCTGCATTAATTCTCCGTTCCTGTAACGTTCAATCAGATCGTAGGCATATTCCTGTGTGTTATTTCCATATGGTTTCTGAATAGACCTTCCCAAAGGGGTGTAAAAACGGGCCACAGTAAGACGCAACCCGGAATTGTCCGAAAAATAAACCGGTTCCTGTACCAACCCTTTCCCGTAGGAACGTCTTCCCACTATGGTTCCCCTGTCGTTATCCTGCAAAGCGCCGGCCATGATCTCGGAAGAGGAAGCCGAAGCTTCGTTTATCAGAACCGCCAGAGGCATATCGTAACAAAAACCCCTTTTTTTCGTGTAAAAATCCTGTCTTTCCCGATGAGTACCTTCCGTATATACGATCAGTTGGTTTTCATCCAGGAATTCTCCGGTAATTTTCAATGCCTGGTCCAGGTATCCCCCTGTATTGTCACGCAAATCAAAGATTACCTGCGTCATGCCCTGTTTCATAAGATCGGCAATGGCTCCAAGCACTTCAGCATAGCTGGTCATGGAAAACCGGGACAATTTAATATACCCGGTAATGGAATCAGCCATATAGGCCACATCCACACTATGAACCGGGATTTTGTCCCTGATAATGGAAAAGGATATTGGATCCTTTTCTCCGTAACGTTTAACCCAGACGTCAACCTTTGTCCCTTTGGGTCCTTTCAACAGACTTACTATGGAATCCTGGGGCAACCCTACCCCGGCTATGGTTTGAGTATCTACTTTTATGACCTTGTCTCCGGGCTGCAGTCCCATTTTTTCAGAAGGACCTCCCACAACCACATTGATCACCGTAGCTGTATCCTGGGGCACATTAAACACAATGCCGATGCCTTCAATATTACCTCGGAGTTCTTCATCAGCCGAACGCAATTCGTCCGGAGACAGGTAAATGGAGTGCGGATCCAGTTCTTCCATGATATAAGGAAGTGTTTTTTCAATAAAATCATCCACATCTACCGAGTCTACATAATTGCTTTCAATCTGGTTCAATATCAATTCCAGTTTTGACCACTCCCTCCCAAGCTTGCCATTGCCGGCTCCTGCCTGATCCCTGTAGACCTGCCATCTTAGGATCCCTGCTATCACCAGGGCAATCAATATGATAAGGACAATTGTTCCTGTCCTTCTTGTCTTTCTTTGTTCTTCCATTTTATTTACATTTTATCTACCCGGACACCGGCACGTTTCAACAGATCAATGCCTTCCTGTGATCGGTAATCGTCACGGTAAACTACGCGTACAATACCTGACTGAATGATCAACTTGGCACATTCAATACATGGAGAGGCTGTGATATATATGGTAGCTCCTTCACTGCTGTTGTTACTCCTGGCTATTTTGGTTATGGCATTTGCTTCTGCATGCAGTACATAAGACTTGGTACTGCCGTCCTCATCTTCGCATATATTCTCAAAGCCGCGCGGGGTGCCGTTATAACCGTCAGAAATGATCATCCGGTCCTTGACCATAAGGGCTCCTACCTTTCTGCGTTCGCAATAGGAATTCTGAGCCCATATCTGCGCCATTTCCAGGTAATGAAGGTCAAATTGGGTCTGTTTATCCATTGTATAAGAATCGTTTAATACTTCTTTTAGGTGTTTTTTCAAATTCTTCGGGTACTATTCGTACTTTGGATATCTGGCAATATTTTGGCAGCTCCAGGTTCATCTGGGCTCGCATGGCTTCCATGGTGCTGTCCATTGCTGTATCGGGTAACCCGTCGGCGGCGGCCTTTTCAAAATCGGGATATACCAGGGCAACCAATTTCCCGTCTTCCATAATCACAAGGCATTCGCTTACATAAGACATATTGTTGATGGAACTTTCAATTTCTTCCGGATATATGTTCTGACCGTTGGGTCCAAGGAACATGGTCTTGGAACGGCCTTTGATGAACAGGTATCCGTCTTTATCCAGGGTTCCCATATCCCCGGTTTTGAGCCACCCGTCTTTAGTAAAAATTCCTTCCGTGGCTTCAGGATTTTTATAATATCCCAACATAACGTTGTCTCCCTTAAGCTGTATTTCTCCCGGAACAGATTGGGGATCTCCTGAATCTATGCGTATGGTCATCCTGGGAGCTGCTTTTCCGCAGGAATATAACGGCCTTTTACTCCAAGCCGCATAAGATACTATAGGTCCGCATTCTGTAAGTCCGTACCCCACGGTAAAGGCCAGGTTTATGCTTTTAAGGAAAGGTTCCACTTCATGATTCAACGGAGCGCCTCCTATTATGATCTCCACAAATTCTCCCCCGAAAGCTTTAACCAGCTCGTCATGGATACGCTTTTTGATCTTCTGATCAATAAAAGGCATCCTCAACATCACCTTTATGGACGGACGTTTGAGTAAGGGTAGCAATTTTTGTTTATAGATTTTTTCTATAATCATGGGTACGGCAATGATCACTTTGGGTTTTACGTTTTGAAATGCTTCGGCAATAACCTTTGGTGAAGGAGTTCTGGTGAGAAAATGTACATGGCAACCGCTGCTAAGTTCAAAAAGCAATTCAAACATCAATCCGTACATATGGGCAGAAGGCAACATGGATACCACTTTGGCCCCATTGCTGACCTGGGGTAAAACCTCCCAGCCGAAAAGCACGTTAGAAAGCAGGGAACGGTAAGGCAGCATAACGCCTTTTGAAAAACCGGTGGTACCACTGGTATAATTGATCAGTACTAGTTCTTCCGGATCATCTTTATGGAATCGCACATCTTCCGGCTTCATGCCATCGGGATAGATCTCATTAAACATGGGTTCAATGTTCTTCCTGATACTTTCAATTTCATGCTCCGGTGTGTAAAGAATGTCAAAATCATTCAATCCCACTATTGCTTCCAGGTTGGGCATTTCCAATTCACTCAGCCCTTCCCAAACCTGTTCTCCCACAAAGAAAATCCGTGCATCAGAATGATTGACCAGGTGTTGTATGTTTCCGGGTTTAAACTCATGTAAAATGGGTACTACCACAGCCCCGTAAGTAACTGTCGCCAGAAACGCCACGGCCCAATTAGCCTGGTTCCTGCCGCATAATGCCACTTTATCTCCCTTCTTCAATCCGCATTTCTCAAAGCCTATATGGATCATCCTTATACGGCGCACCAGATCACGGTAATAAAGTGTTTCCCCGTGAAAATCCGTCAGGGCTTTGAAATCCCAGTATTTTTTAAAACTTTTCTCAAAAAGTTTATTTAGGGATTTGGTGTTAAAAATGTCCTGATTCATAATATTTAGTTGAAGGTTATCCAAAAACCTGTAAATCACACAAATGACGGTACATGCCCTCATTTGCCAATAATGCTTCGTGGGTTCCTCTTTCCACAATCATACCCTTGTTCATTACTACAATCTCATCTGCATTTCTTATAGTGGAAAGCCTGTGTGCAATAATCACCGTAGTACGGTTCTTCATCAACTTTGTCAACGCTTCCTGCACCATTTTTTCGCTTTCCGTATCCAGGGCCGATGTCGCTTCGTCCAGGATCAAAACGGGAGGATTTTTCAGTACTGCCCGTGCAATGGCTATGCGCTGGCGCTGTCCTCCGGATAATTTACCTCCCCTGTCTCCTATGTTGGTATCATAGCCCTGTTCCATTTCCATAATAAAATCATGGGCATTGGCAATCTCTGCAGCACGCCGGATGGCTTCAAAAGGCACATTTTCCAAACCAAAGGTAATATTATTTGCCACAGTATCGTTGAAAAGGATGGCTTCCTGGGTTACTATGCCCATCAAACCTATTAAATCTTTTGGCTGATACCTTTTTATATTGATCCCGTCCAGCAAAATTTCTCCTTCCCGGATATCATAAAACCGTGGTAACAGATCTGCCAAAGTGGTTTTACCGGCTCCGGATGGTCCCACCAGGGCAATCATCTTTCCCTTGGGAATAACCAGGTTGATCTCCCGCAATACATAAGGATCGTTGTCATTATAACGGAAACTCACGTTACAATATTCAAGGGATTTGCTGAAATCTTTCACGGGAAGGGCTTTTGGATCCTTTAGAATTTCAACGGGAACATCCATAATGGCAAAAATACGATGTGCCGATACCATTCCTTTCCGGATCATTGCATAAGCTTTTGTAATGGATTTGGCAGGTTCAAGCACCCGCCAATAAAAACCGATATAAACCACAAACTCGGGCCAGCTCATACCCAGTTGACCGTGGACCTGGAGCCATCCGCCGTAAAACAAGATGGCTGCGGCAACGGCTATACCCAGGAATTCGCTCAGCGGTGAGGCCAGTTCCTGGCGGTTATACAACCGTTTTGTGGCCTGTCTGTGCTGGTCGTTAATGACTCCAAAACGATCCCTGACATACTGTTGCGCATTGAATGCCTTAACGATCCGGCTGCCGGAAATGGCTTCCTCAAAATGGCTCAGTAATTTTCCCAGGAGGCTTTGAGACACCTCGGCCCCGGAACGCAAAGCCCGTGTTATTCTTCCAATGAGTAAAGCCGAAACAGGTAATGTTAACAGTGTCACCAGTGTTAGTTTTGGACTCATGTAAAAAAGCATGGAAAGAAACCCCAGTATAAGCAAAGGATCACGAAAGATCACATGGAAAGAACTGGCCACGGAGTTTTGAACCTCGTTTACATCGTTGGATATGGAAGAAAGCAGGTCCCCTTTCCGTTGCTTGTGAAAATAGCCTATGTGCAACCGGCTGATTTTACGGAACAGATCGTCCCTGACATTTTTCATCAGGCGGGTCCGCACGCTTACCAAGACCCGTTGGGAAAGGTAATGGGTTATATTGGACAACAAAGAAGCGGCTAGCAGGGACACCGAAACATAGACAAGGGCCATCATTATCCCGTCCTGTGTCTTTATCCTGAGTAAATAATACCGGAAAATATCCGCTATATATGAAAAGGAAAAGCTGTATTCGGGCCGGACCATTTCACCTGTCAATGTGTCAGGTTCAAACAATATGGTCAGTAATGGAGCAATAAGTGCATAATTGGCAATCCCAAAGAGAACGCTAAAAACGGAAAGCGCCAGATAGGCAGGCCAGTATCTTCCGAACGGTTTCCCGTATGCCAGTATGCGCAGGAAGGATTTCATCAATCTTTTATTTCTTCGTAATCAATGTAATCTCCCGTATTTTTATCTATACGTTTTTTGCGGGTTCTTTTTATATTGCTTTTTTGTTGGGTCTGTTGGTTTTGCGGGTTTTGCGGGTTTTGTCCGTGTCTTTGCATTTGCCGGATCTTCATGGCTAAAAGCCAGGGGATCAGGCGCATTAACAGAAATCCTCCCAGCATTATTAAGAAAAGAATAGTAAAAAAGGTCATTTTAATTGAGCATTATAGTAAGGGGTTTCCCCTCAATAGTTGTGCCGCGCAGTTCATAAGGACCGGAAATTTCAATTTCAGCCAGTGGATCCAGGCAATCTTTCTGTGTTACCATGGCCCGGATTTGTCCTTCCTGCGATAACACTACTGTCTGACTGTTCGTGTATATTATCCACGCACCGGTTTCCCCGGTCTCTATGTAGCGCGGTTTTCCCGTCAGGTAATCAGGAATCAAAAAATCGTTCCATCCAGGGATCCCTGCCCCGGACCTGTTATAACAACGCAATACGTTATCCTGGTGGACCAGCAGAATCAGGTAATCTTTATTTCCGCGCGGATCAAAAACATAGGGGCCGTAGAGGATGCTGGTTGTATATGCACGGGGATACGGAGATACATTTCTTCCCAGCCTGTCCAATAAATACAACCTGTTGCCAATGGTAAACAACATTTGTAATTTATTGTTTTTCAAAAAATCTATCTGTTCTAACCTGTCCTGTATGGTTCCTTCCATTGTTTTTTCCCACAACGTTTTTCCTACATGGTCTTTGAGCATGAGCCGGCATTCGGGCCATGGGGTCTGATACAGCTGGTTATCTTTCCGGGTGAAATGATTAAATACGGTATAAGGTGGTCTCTCCCGGACGAGAGAATCCTGAACCAATCCGCGCCGCACCCGGTTTGTCTGCTGCCGGGGAATTAGTGGAGAAGTTTCCAGGGAATCTCCGTAAACGCAAAGATGCGTATACATGCGATCCTCCAACGCGGAAAACTGCAGAAAAACAAACTGGGCGTTGTACATTCTCCATTCTCTGAGTCTGTCTGCATACCTTTTATCCATGACAGGCTCCAGCAGATCCAGACCCACCGAAGGCTGCAGGAACAAACTCAGATTGGAAGCATTCATTAAATTTGCCGAGATCTTTGTCCTGCCGACGGCATCTGCCAGTGAATGATAATTTCCACTCCGGTTTTTGCTCATAATATCGTTTAAAAGATCCAGTGGTCCCAACAATATGCAGGATCCCAGGTAACAATAATGATCCGCCTGACACAAACCGAATACCGGTCCGAAAATATCTTTCAAAAGCCCGGGCTTTGGGTTTTCCAGAACTTTGTCTTCTTCCTGTTTTCCCAACAGGGCAAATTGGATCCTGGCCTGATGTATATACCGGGAATGGATCACGGTTATCCATTGGGCGCTGCTTCTGAAAGGGATACAGGCCAGAGATACCTCTGTGGGGTACAACAGGTTGAACCATTCCAACGTTTCGCTACCCGGTGTCTTTCGGTTTTTCTTATGCAATTCAAGATACCTGCCGTAACTGTCCAGGTATGTCTGAAGGTCTGAAAACCCCAGGGACATACCTGCAAGAGTGGCTGCAGGCAACACCTCCGGGGCCATTAACGATTGCGTTTGCTGACCTGTCAGCGTAGTAAGGTAGTGCTCCTGCCCATCGGGAAGCATAGAATACCCGTCCATTCTGACCTGGTTTTGCTCAACAAATCCGTCCAGCACGGTCCAGCCGGCTGAAGTACTTAAAAACGCTGCGTATTTCTGGAGCGGAACGCCCAGGTAAGCAGCAAAAAGTGAGGGAATACGTGCATGTGATAAAAAGGTCCTGACAGGTTTTGAGACCGGGGTTTCTTCCACCAGCCGGGCAAATTTGGGATCGTCCATCAGGGAAGTCCCGTTTTTTAAATGCCGCAGGGAGGATTCCAGAACAACCAGTGACGATGACACCATCAGCACATCAGGCACGTAAGCTGCGTAGACACTTTGATCTTCATTTTCCCCATAAAATGTATAAATGGTTTGTCCGTCGTAAGGCCTTGTTTTATAAGGAATTCCTGTTGAATCTATATAAGAGGACCACCATTGAGGATCGCGGGCATCTGAGCAGGAAAGGCAAAACAGCGTACTCAGCGTATTTTTAGCCGAAGGATGCAGCGAACATAATGCCTCGGCTTTCTTCATTCCCGGAAATCCCGGAATTGTTGTTTCTTTGAAAGTTTTCAAAAACCGGCCTAACCCTTCTCCGGGATGAAAGAAACTCTCCAGGTAACCTTCGGGATCTAGAATATTATCGGTCAAGGTGTTAACCTGGCTGAAGTGCTGTACCAGAACAGCATCCAAGGGTACAGCCCGGTACGTATCATTCCGGACCGTGTGGTTAGATGGCTCCCTGAAAAGCATCAAATAGCCGAGAACGGAAGCTCCGGCTAAAAAGAGAGACAACAGGCTTAAAAATATGATGGTACGTTTTCGCATAAATGACAAAGATAAAACATCAGTTGGCAACCTCAACTAAAAATTTTATCCTTACCAGCCTCACTTCTTCTTCCGAATACTCGTTTCCCAACTCTTTAACGGCTTCTGACAAAGATTCGGATTGAGCTTCGTAACGAAAATAATCGAATATATTTTCCAGTTTATCATCATCAATGGCCTGTTGCAGATAATAATCAATATCCAGTTTGGTACCTGAATTAACAATAACTTCAATTTCTTCCAGCAATTCATCCATCGTAAGTCCTTTGGCATCGGCTATGTCTTCAAAATCCATTTTACGGTCTATGCTCTGAATGATATAGACCTTATTTACAGACTTATTGATCACGGATTTAACGACCATATCCTGAGGACGGACAATTTCGTTTTCTTCTACATATTTATTGATCAGTTCCACAAACAGTTTTCCGAATTTTCTGGCTTTCCCTTCACCCACTCCCTGACAATGTACCAATTCCTCAATCGTAATGGGATAAAGGATTGACATATCTTCCAGACTGATGTCCTGGAAAATTACGAAAGGGGCCAGCTTCAGCTTGTGAGCCATATCCCGGCGAAGGTCCTTAAGCAGGGCCAGCAACGTAGTATCGCCCCCACCTCCGCCGGCTTTGGCGGATGAATCGGAAGCATTCATTTCCTCTTCCATTTCCCTGTCTTCAAACAGCATCAGTGGAGATGGGTCCTCCAGGAATGCTTTTCCTGCTGGAGTTACGGACAAGGCCCCATATTTTTCAATGTCTTTATCCAGAAAATGGTGGATCAGTCCTTGCCGGAGGACCGCATTCCAAAAATGGGCAGATCTGTCCTTTCCCATACCGTAAACATCCAGTTTGTGATGCTGGTAAGATTTGATCATGGCATTGGGTACACCGGCAATAATATTGGCAACATGTTCTGCATTGAATTGTTCCAGGGATTTTTGCACTGCTTCCAGTGCCAGACACATTTCTTCCTGCCCGTCAAACTGCTTTTTGGGATGCAGGCAATTGTCGCAATTCGTGCAATTCTCCTGAAGGTAATCTTCCCCAAAATAATTCAGCAAAATTTTCCTGCGACAAACATTTGTTTCTGCATAAGCCACGGTTTCCATAAGCAACTGTTTGCTTATTTCCTGTTCAGCAATGGGTTTGCCCTGTTTGAACTTTTCCAGTTTCTGAATGTCCTTGTAACTGTAAAAAGCAATACATTTGCCTTCTCCTCCGTCGCGCCCCGCCCTGCCGGTTTCCTGGTAATACCCTTCCAGCGACTTGGGAATATCGTAATGAATGACAAACCTTACGTCCGGCTTGTCAATCCCCATGCCAAAGGCTATGGTTGCCACAATGACATCTATATCTTCCATCAGGAACTGATCCTGGGTTTTTGAGCGGGTCGCCGCATCCATTCCTGCATGGTACGGAAGTGCCCTGATCCCGTTTACCTGTAAAAGCGAAGCGATTTCCTCCACTTTTTTGCGGCTCAGGCAATATACAATACCGCTTTTCCCTAGATTCTGCCGGATGAACTTAATCAGCTCTTTATTTACGTTTACCTTGGGTCTGACTTCGTAATACAGGTTTTCCCGGTTGAAAGATGTTTTGAAAACACGCGCTTCCATCATGCCCAGATTTTTCTGTATATCCTGCTGAACTTTTGGGGTTGCTGTGGCAGTAAGCGCAATGATAGGAGCTTTCCCTATTTCTTTTACCAGGGGGCGGATCCTCCTGTATTCCGGACGGAAATCATGACCCCATTCCGAGATACAGTGCGCTTCGTCTATGGCATAAAAGGAAATATTGACTTGTTTAAGAAGTTGAATATTTTCCGATTTGGTAAGTGATTCGGGTGCCACATAAAGTAATTTTGTTTTCCCTGCAAGCAAGGATTCCCGGACTTCCATAACCTGGGTTTTATTCAGTGATGAATTCAGAAAATGAGCGACTCCGTAATTGTCGGTAGAAAACCCGCGAATAGCATCCACCTGGTTCTTCATCAAGGCTATAAGGGGTGAAATAACCACGGCAGTGCCTTCCATCATTATGGCCGGTAACTGGTAGCACAAAGACTTTCCTCCTCCTGTCGGCATCAGTACAAAAGCATCTTCCCCGTTCATTAAATGGGTTATGATCTCTTCCTGTTGTCCTTTGAATGAGTTGAAACCAAAATGCTTTTTCAGCTGAAAGTGCAATTCAGATGAAGTACACATATTTTACTACCTTTGTGCACTAAGTTATACGTTTGTTTTGTTCTTTCAAAATTTTATGAGCACTACGAAAGCGGATATTCAAAAAACAGCACTTGAAGTTATTGAAAAAGAGATACTTGCAGTTAATGCATTGCGTCAGTCCATTGACGGATCATTCCTGAAAGTTGTCGAAATTCTTTACGCTTCCAAGGGCCGCCTGATAGTTACAGGCATTGGGAAAAGTGCCCTAATAGGGCAAAAAATAGTGGCCACTTTTAATTCCACGGGTACTCCTGCCATTTTCATGCATGCTGCCGATGCCATACACGGAGACCTGGGAATTGTCCAGCCCGGAGATACGGTCATGTGCTTATCCAAAAGCGGGGATACTGCCGAGATCAAAGTCCTGGTGCCACTGATCCGCAAAATGGGAAACCTGTTGATAGGCATGGTGGGCAACCGGGAATCTTATTTGAGCCGATCTGCTGATTATGTACTGGTAGCATCTGCTCCTCACGAAGCCTGCCCCAACGACCTGGCACCTACGGCAAGCACTACGGTCCAAATGGTTTTGGGAGATGCACTGGCCATATGCCTGTTGCAGTTGAGAGGATTTTCGCAGGCAGATTTTGCACGTTTTCACCCCGGAGGTTCTTTGGGAAAAAAATTGTATCTGAGGGTATGCGATATCATGGATCATACCCTTCGCCCAAACGTATTACCCGGGCAATCCATCAGAGACACTATTTTTGAAATTTCCCGCAATCGTCTTGGAGCAACAGCTGTTCTGAATCAGGACGGACAATTACAGGGTATCATTACAGACGGGGATGTACGCCGGATGGTTGAGAAGAACAGTCATCTTGACAATCTCTGTGCCTCTGATGTGATGACCAAAGACCCCAAAACAGTACCACATGATCAATTAGCAGTTCATGCCTACGAAATGATGCAGTCCAACAAGATTACCCAATTGATCGTATTGAGGGATAAACGATATGAGGGTATGGTCCATATACACGACATAATAAGAGAAGGTATAGTATGAGCATATTCGATCCCAACCTGCCGGGAGTACCTAACGGCCGTTATTTTGCCCTTCCCTTTAGCCGGGAAGAAGCGGAAATTGTACTTGTATCGGTTCCCTGGGACGTAACCACCTCCTATCGCGACGGAACGCGCATGGGTCCGGAAGCCATTATTGATGCTTCCGCCCAGATAGACCTTTTCAACGCCCGGGTGATCGATGCATGGAACATTCCCATAGCTACACTGGAAGAACATGAAGAATTGCCGATCCTTAACCGGACAACCCGAACCCTGGCACAAAAGATCATTCAAAGCTGGGAAGACGGGATTGATCCAAGGAAAAACGGACTGGGCGAAGTCCTGGACCAGGTCAACTCGGCCTGCGCCCGGATGAACCGAATTGTTTACCTGCAATGTTCGGAACAGTTACGGGCGGGAAAATTTGTAGGACTTGTAGGCGGGGACCATTCCGTACCGTTGGGATATTTGCAGGCACTTGGAGAACATTACGGGTCTTTCGGGATCCTGCATATAGATGCTCATGCCGATCTGCGTGAAGCATATGAAGGATTCACTTTTTCGCATGCTTCCATTATGCATAATGTCTTAAAATCAATACCTGGCATAACCGCACTAACCCAGGTTGGTGTCCGGGATTATTGCCTGGAAGAACAACGGATCATCCGCAGTGATCCTCGCATAGCCTTATTCTCTGATGAAGACCTGTACGAAGACCTGTACGAAGGGCTTACCTGGAGAAAACAATGCCACCGTATCATGGAGAGTCTTCCCGAACAGGTATACATCAGTCTGGATATTGACGGTCTTTCTCCGGATCTGTGCCCGCATACGGGGACACCGGTTCCGGGAGGGCTCAGCTTTCAACAGGTGGATTACTTATTGTATTTGCTGGCCTCCTCCCCATTGAAGATCATAGGTTTTGATCTGTGCGAAGTGGCCCCGGGAGAGAACGATCCCTGGGATGCCATCGTAGGGGCACGTATTTTGCACAAAATTTGCTGTTATTCCTATTTAAATAACAAGAAATAAACCTTACATTTGTTGTTTGCCACTAAACCTGATCATAATTCAAAACAATATTTTTTACAATGAGAACATTAAAGATTCTATCTATCGTCCTTATGGGCGGAATGCTTGTTGCATCCTGTAACAGCAGCACATCGGATGCAAACGCCGATTTTTCAAAGGGAGCCGTTGATTCACTGAGTCGTGCCGTGGGGTATTCCCTGGCTTCCATGGTCAGACAATCCAACTTTGGTGAATTAAATAATGACCTGGTCATTAAGGCATACAAAGAATTGATGGCCAGAGAAGAAGACCCCTCACAGGAAGAGATGATGTCCTGGAATGAGGACATTACGGCTTTCATGCAAAAAAAGAAAGTTGTTGAAGGAGAACGCAATATTAAAGAAGGAGAAGCGTTCCTGGAAGAAAACAAGACAAAAGAAGGCGTTGTTGTCCTACCCAGCGGTTTGCAATACAAGATCATACGCGAAGGCAACGAGGTTCGTGCTTCCGCTACCGATACGGTAGAAGTTCATTATGTGGGCACGCTGATAAACGGCACTGAATTTGATTCTTCCTATTCCCGCAATGAAATGGCCAAATTCCCTCTTGACAGGGTTATTCCTGCCTGGACAGAAGGCATGCAGCTGGTTGGCGAAGGCGGCAAGATCATATTATACGTTCCTTCCGAACTCGGCTACGGAGCCAACGGAGCCGGCAATGCCATAGGGCCCAACAGCACGTTGATCTTTGAAGTGGAAATGAACAAGGTCTTTCCTGCCCAAAACTGATAGCGAACGTGGAACTCCAGGGAACTTTGATTGAAAAACGTCCGGTATTCAAAGGAACCGGTGCCCGTGGCGACTGGGTAAAGCAAGAGTTTATCCTGGAAACACGGGAATCGGGGTACCCGCGTAAAGTCTGCCTTTCCTTATTTGGGGAAGACAGGGTTAGGGAACTGGATGCATTCCAGATCGGAGAGGCCGTTAAAGCTTCGATCAATATTGAATCCAGGGAATACAACGGACGTTGGTATACCGATGTACGTGCCTGGCGCCTGGAAAAAGGCCAGGGGACAGCTGCCGCACCGGATTCTCCGGTTCCCGGACCTATAATGACGGAACCGGACGAAGGAGAGGATGATCTTCCCTTCTAGGCACTTCCCTCCAGTATGTCAGCTGACGTTTGGCATATCGGCGTGTATTGCGTTTGATTAGGCGTAAGGCTTCACTGTAAGAGTATTCACCGTCAAAATGAGCAAACAGCTCCCTGTACCCCACCGTTTGGAGTGCAGGGAGTTTTTTATGAGGATACAAAAGGCGTGCTTCTGCCATCAATCCATCAGTTATCATTCTTTCTACCCTTTGGTCAATGCGTTCGTACAATTCTTCACGGGGCCTGTCCATCATTATTTTTTCTATTTCAAAAGGGCGCTTTTTAGGTGTATGTTTTAAGAAGTAATGATAGGGTTTGCCGGATGACAAACACACTTCAACGGCACGTACAACCCTGCGTTTATTGGCCGGATCTATACGAGACCAGGTGACAGGGTCCAGTTCTTTCAATTGATTTTGCAAATTTCTAAACCCCTCAGAATCTTCTGCCTTCAGGGCCAGCTCTTCCCTTAACCCGGGATCTGAAGGTGGCATATGGTCAATACCCTCTGTAAAAGCATCAATGTAAAACCCCGATCCTCCCACCATAAGCAGGTACTCGTGCGAAGGGGCAAGCTTCAGGACCAGTTCCCATGCCTCGCGCTCGTAATCACCCGCAGAATAAGTTTGATGTATGGTATGACTGGCAATAAAATAATGTTTGGCCTGTGACAATTCGTCTTCCGTAGGACGTGCCACCCCAAGTTTCAGTTCTTTGTAAATCTGCCGGCTGTCGCAATTGATCACAGGCGATCCCAACAAACGGGCTATTGCCAGGCTTTGTGCGGTTTTTCCCACGCATGTGGGCCCCATCAATATGATAATTTTCGTAGCCATTCCAATGTATTTAATCCGTCGGCATAATCCGTAAATGCGGGACATTGGGTTTTTCCCAAAGGAAGATACCCGGTTCCGGCAACGCATTGTATAAGATTACGATTTATTTCCAGAAAACAGGATATTTCCTCCTTTTTCCTGTATTTTCTGTAGTTCACGACTGCCACCGGAGGATTCAAATCATCGCTTTCCTCCAGAACAAAAAGATCTTCAAAGAACTCATTTTTTCGCCCTTCCGGATCTTTTTGCATCAAGGCACACGCTCTTGCATGACGTAGAGCACTCATGTAATTTTTGTGTTCACTCAATACCGGTCCCATTACCGCGTTGACTTTTTCCACGAATGGACGAAAATCGTATTCCAGAGGGACCATAAGCAAGGAAACGTTCCGGCATCCAAGCCCAAAGTACAAGAAACAATCCAGGGCAAGACCTTCCAGTTGTGCATCAGACTCGGTCCCATCCAGCAAAGCGATGGAACTTCTCCCAGTCCGTATAAGTAAAGGTTTACCGGCAAAAGACTGCCGGTAATGAGCCTCGGCATGGGATCCTCCTGTAAAAAGGATCGCACGGGTTCCGGGATCCGCACAGGATACAAATCGCACCCGGACACCTTGCAGGCAGGAATTTTCCATGCGGTACAGCCGATCGACTATTGCCGGAAGTAAAACATCATCTTTGGAAGACAATTTTATTTCTACGGAGACTTCTTCCGGATGTGTTCCGGCATACGCCATGGCACACACAAAATCGTGCCAGCAAACCAGTGGAATATTGCCTGCCGCAACCAGGGTTATCAAACGAGGAGCAGAAGGCAGCACCTGAAAATCAAGTAATTGAAGTAACAGATGTTCCTCCTGTTCCAGGCTTTTTTTCAACGTGTTGAGCCGGTGTTCTACAAATGCGGGACAAAACCAGGGATTGGCTTTCCCTGCTTGTGCGATCAACAGATCATCGCACCGGGAAATAGCGGCGGATGCCTGTACAATGAATTTCTCTGCAAACCCCATATTTTTTAGCCTCGATTTTGCAAAGATACGTAAAAGACGTATTTTCGCATGATGTGCCCCGGCGAGATATATAAAACCCTGAAAGCTCCCTGCGAGGGCCTTTATAAGGAAAAGGGAAGTCGTTTCCTGTCCTTCGGGTTTCCCGTTTCAGATGAGGAAGAGATCAGGGAACTGCTGGGGAACCTGAAAAAAAAATACTTTGATGCCCGTCATATTTGTTATGCGTACCGTTTGGGCCCTGAAGGAGAGCCCTGGCGGGCGAATGACAACGGAGAACCTTCTTCCACCGCCGGTAAACCCATCCTGGGACAATTGATCTCCAGAGATGTGTCCGATGTATTGATGGCCGTAGTGCGCTATTTCGGCGGTATAAAACTGGGGACGGGAGGACTTATAAACGCTTACAAAACAGCTGCCTCCAATGCACTGGAAAATGCCGAGATAACGGAAAAGAAAATTTTCCAGACCGTTGAGATGCAATTTGATTACGACCGGACGGATAAAGTGATGAAAGCCATACGGGACACAGAAGCCGTAATAACTGAACAGGATTACCGGGACAGTTCACTGCCCTGTCGTATCAAAGTAAAGGTACTTCCTTCACGCAGGCAGACCCTTTTATCGTCCCTTGAACCTACATAGTCATTGTAATATTTCAACTATGAAATCTCTCATATCAATAAACGACTTCAACAAAGAAGAAATGTTGCAGGTACTTGACCTTGCACTGGAATACGAAGCCGAGATAAACCGTCCCCTGTATACCGGAAAAGTCATTGCCTGCATTTTTTTTGAACCGTCCACACGTACACGCCTAAGTTTTGAAACGGCTGCCAACCGACTGGGCGCCAGAGTTATAGGTTTTTCTTCACTCGATGCCACGAGCGTCACAAAGGGAGAAAGGCTTAAAGATACCATTAAGATGGTTTCCAATTACTCAGACATGATCGTTATGCGTCATCCATTGGACGGAGCTGCGCGGTATGCTTCTGAAATAGCCGGATGTCCCGTGATCAATGCCGGGGACGGAGCCAATCAGCACCCTACCCAAACACTTCTGGACATGTATTCCATAAGAAAGACACAGGGGACCCTGGACAACCTGTCAATAACTATGGTAGGGGACTTGAAATACGGACGGACCGTTCATTCACTGTTGCAGGCTATGAGCCACTTCAAACCCCGATTCCGGTTTGTGTCCTGCCCGGAATTGGCTATACCTCAGGAATATATTGATTTTCTGGATTCCAGGAATATTCCTTATACCCAGCACAACTTCCTGGAAGGCCAGATAGATAACACCGACATTCTTTATATGACCCGGATACAGCAGGAACGTTTTCAGGACCCCATGGAATATGAACGTGTTAAAAATCTGATGAGCCTGGATGTATCCATGCTGACAAACACCAAACGCAATTTGAGGATACTTCACCCGTTACCCCGGGTTAATGAAATTTCCACCAATGTAGATGACCGTCCGGAAGCCTACTATTTTGAACAGGCACGTAACGGGGTATACACCCGAATGGGGATCATCACGTATTTAATGAATCAACTGTAAGACAATGGAAACAAAGAGAAAACTGAAAGTAAGCGCTATTAAGAACGGGACTGTCATTGACAGGATCCCGGCCGGGCAATTATTCCATGTCATAGAAATCCTGGGACTGGCAAAGGGAGATTTTCAAATGACTTTCGGGACTAACCTGGAAAGTAAAGTCCTTGGGGTAAAATCTATAATTAAAATTTCTGATAAATTTTTTGAAGAAGATGATGTCAACCGGATTGCTTTGGTTGCACCCGATGCAATCCTCAATATAATAAAAGATTACCTTGTCGTGGAAAAGAGGCCGGTTGTGATCCCCTCCGAGATATGCGGTCTGGTTCGCTGTCTCAATCCCAGATGTATAACCAACCACGAACCGGTCAAAACACATTTTACAACCCGGATGACTCCGGGAGGCCTTGTTCTTAAGTGCCACTACTGCGAAAAAGAAACAGGGCAAAAAAGCTTACAGATCATTAGCAATAATTAGTTTCTGATTGTATATATTTACTTTATATTTGCATTTATAAAGAAATCGTAATAAAACAACACCAATATGAAAACCACCTACAATTTTAACGCAGGACCCTGTATCCTTCCCCGGGAAGCAGTACAGGCAGGGATTGAAGCTTTACAGGATTTTAGTCAGACCGGCATGTCTGTTATTGAAGTATCACACCGCTCAAAAGAATGGGAAGCCGTAATGAACGAATGCCGGGCTCTGTGGAAAGAGCTGTTACACATTCCCGATAATTATGAAGTCCTCTTCCTGGGAGGCGGAGCCAGTTTACAGTTTTGCATGATTCCCATGAACCTGATGGAGAAGAAAGCAGCCTACCTGGAAACGGGAGTGTGGGCAAAAAAAGCCATTAAAGAGGCAAAGGGATTCGGAGAAGTCGTTACCGTAGCGTCTTCCGCGGACACCACTTTCAATTACATTCCCAAAGCATACAAAATTCCTGTGGATGCGGATTATTTCCATATTACCACCAATAATACCATTTACGGTACCGAGATCCGTTCGGATATGGATTCTCCCGTTCCCCTGGTGGCAGATATGTCCTCAGATATCATGAGCCGTCCGGTTGACGTATCAAAATATGCCATGATCTACGGAGGCGCACAAAAAAACGTGGGACCTGCAGGCGTTACATTCGTGATTGTACGTAAAGACATACTGGGAAAAGTGACCAGGCATATTCCTTCCATGTTGAATTACCAGACACATATTGAGGGAGATTCTATGTTCAACACCCCTCCGGTATTTCCCGTCTATATCATGACACAGACACTTAAGTGGCTCAAAAACCTGGGCGGTGTGGAAGCCATTAACAGGATTAACCGTGAAAAAGCGGACCTGTTGTACCATGAAATTGACCGCAACCCGCTCTTCCGGGGAACGGCAGCCCCGGAAGACCGTTCCATAATGAACGTATGTTTTGTCATGTCTGAAGGACGCGAATCCCTGGAAGCTGCATTCCTGGAATTTGCCAAATCAAGAGGCATGGCAGGTATAAAAGGACATCGCTCCGTGGGAGGGTTCCGTGCTTCCATCTATAATGCCTGTCCAAAAGAAAACGTACTGGCCCTGATAAATTGTATGCAGGAATTTGAAAACCATCATAAATAATTCAGTCATGAACGTTTTAATAGCAACCGAAAAACCGTTTGCAAAAAAAGCCGTAGACGGAATCCGGACCATTGTGGAACAAGCCGGAATGACATTGTCACTTCTTGAAAACTATACGGAAAAGACACAATTGCTTGAGGCTGTATCCAAAGCCGAAGCCCTCATTGTCCGTTCAGACAACGTCACCCGTGAAGTAATACAGGCAGCCCCCAATTTAAAGATTGTCGTCCGCGCAGGTGCGGGGTACGACAACCTGGACCTGGAAGCGTGCAGCAGTCATAACATTGTAGCTATGAACACTCCGGGACAAAATTCCAACGCTGTGGCCGAACTGGCCATTGGGATGATGATCTATATGGCACGCAAACAATTCCAACCCGGTACCGGCACGGAGTTAAGGGGTAAAACGTTAGGTGTCCATGCCTACGGGAACGTAGGCCGTCTGGTGGCCGGGTTGGCCAAAGGCTTTGGTATGGAGATATATGCCTACGATCCCTTTGTTCCGGCATCTGTAATGCAGACCGACGGGGTACACGTAGCCAATACATTGGAAGATTTGTACAGCCGCAGCGACTACCTGTCGCTTCATATTCCGGCCAACGCTGCCACAAAAGGATCTATCGGCAGGTCATTGCTGTCCCTGATGCCCAAAGGAGCCTGCCTGATCAATACGGCCCGCAAAGAAGTAATGAACGAAGCAGAACTGGAAGCCGTCCTGGCAGAGCGTACAGATCTTAAATACGCTACCGACGTGGCCCCCGGTAATATGGATACACTACGCGCCCAGTTTGACACCCGTGTTTTTGCAACAGCCAAGAAGATGGGAGCCCAGACACAGGAAGCCAATGTAAATGCAGGTCTTGCCGCAGCACGGCAGATTGTTGCATTCCTGACAAACGGAGACAAAACGTTCCAATTGAACAAATAGTTATGGTAAAAATTAAACCTTTCGCAGCCCTTCGTCCACCTGTGCCACTGGTGGAAGAAGTGGCAGCACGGCCTTACGATGTGTTGAACTCTGCCGAGGCAAAAGCCGAGGCGGGAGAAAAATCCCTGCTCCATATAACAAAACCCGAGATAGACTTTGACCCACTGATTGATGAACACTCACGGCAAGCCTACGACAAAGCCGTCACCAATTTCCGGCTTTGGCAGGAACGTGGATGGCTGGTCAGGGACCCACAGGAAATGTATTACGTATACGCCCAGACCATGGAAGGGCGCACTCAATACGGCCTGGTGGTCTGTGCCCATATTGACGACTACCTGTCCGGCAAGATCAAAAAGCATGAACTTACAAGAAAAGACAAGGAAGAAGACCGGATGGTCCATGTCCGGATCCAGAGTGCCAATATAGAACCTGTTTTTTTTGCATACCCGGACGCTCCCGAAATCAATAAAATTGTGGAAAATGTAGTTTCAGGACCTGCCGAGTACGACTTTGTCGCACCCGATGGGTTTGGACATCATTTCTGGCCACTATCCCGTCCCCAGGACATCCGTCGTATCACAGAGATCTTTTCCACTGTTCCGGCTTTCTATGTTGCCGACGGTCACCACCGTACAGCCGCCGCCGCATTGGTGGGGGCAGAGCGTAAAGCCATGAATCCCCATCATACCGGAAAAGAGGAATACAATTATTTTTTGGCAGTGGTTTTCCCCCAAAGTCATCTGAAGATCATCGATTACAACCGGGTGGTCAAAGACCTGAACGGGATGGCACCCGAAACTTTTGTACAGGCGTTATCCCGGGATTTCCTGGTAGAATGTTTGTGTGACAGGGATGCTCCTTACTCCCCTTCAGGGCTGCATAATTTTTCCATGTACACGAACGGTTGCTGGTATTCCCTGACGGCACGCCAGGGTACATACAACGACAACGATCCCATCGGGACGCTGGATGTGACGGTGCTTTCTAACCTGGTCCTGGATAAGTTGCTGGATATAAAGGACCTGCGAACCAGCAAACGCATTGATTTTGTGGGTGGAATACGAGGATTGGACGAATTGAAACGTCGCGTGGATTCGGGTGAAATGGCAGCAGCCTTTGCGCTATACCCGGTAACCATGCAGCAATTGATAGACATAGCCGATACCGGGAACATCATGCCTCCCAAAACAACCTGGTTTGAGCCCAAACTGAGAAGCGGACTGGCAATTCACACTTTTTAACACTTTTCATATGTTTATCATCCCGTCATTTAATGGCGGGATTATTTTTTTTATACCTTTAAGGTATGAAACTTAAAAAGGTTCGCATTTCCAATTACCGCTCCATCAAGGACACGGTCGAAATTGATTTTTCACAATTAACCGTCTTTATAGGTCCCAATAATTCGGGAAAAAGCAACATTCTATGGTGTGTCAACAAGATACTGAGCCAGGAATGCCCCGTAGATGAAATATTTACTGAAAAAGATGTTTACAGGCAGGACCCTGCCAGGGACATTGATGTGGAAATTGAATTTGATGAACCGTACCTGCACGTTCCCTTTCCAGGTGCCGAACCTGCCCGGGTAGACAAAGTCCGATGCATTTACAAACGCCATAAAGAAGGGCCGTTCAAGGGAAGAAGGTTTGTGGAGAAACATTGCCTGACAAAAGATAACCGGATCGTACAGGTCCTTTCAGAAAATACAGGCACAAGGGGCGTACAAGTATTCAACACCTTGGATTGTCCGTTGGATAAGATCCGGGAAAAAACACCCGTTGTATACATCCGTACAGACAGGATCACCACGCAATCCCGTTCCGACATCCGGCAAACATTGCTAAACAGCCTGTTGAATGACATCAACCGTGATTTTCTCAGGGAAGAAAACACCATAAGTATGATGAATACAGACGGCACGGAAACAGAAATACCCCGCAAACAATGGTTTGACCAGTGCATTGAAGAAGCCATGATCACCTTGCGGACAGAGGCTTTTACCCGGCTCAAGGATACCATCCGGCAATCCATGCTGGATTACCTGGGATACGAGCTGGATCCCGATGACACCCGGTGGGATATTTTCTTTAAACCCATTACCTCTAAGGATTTTTACCAGTCCATGGAAATGTGCCTGTACGAAGACGACCGGGTGACACCCCTGCGCGCGCTTGGGGAAGGCGTACAGAACGCCATCATTTTATCCATTTTAGATGCCTATAACCGGCATGAAAGTGATGGGTTCATCCTGATGATAGAAGAGCCGGAAATGTATCTTTACCCCAGGATGAAACGAAATCTCTACAAGGTGTTGCGAAATCTGAGTGAAAAGAACCAGGTGATATACATCACCCATTCCACCAATTTTGTCACACTGCCGGATTTTGACTCGGTCCGGATCGTTACCAATGAAGGAAACGGAACACAAGTAAAAGCACCTGATCATTCTTGTATAGAATCATTGAAGGACAAATTCAGGAATATCCATTCGACGGATCTTAACGAAATATTCTTCAGCAAAAAAGCCATACTGATAGAAACAGATTACCAGAAAAAAGTTTTACTGGACTACGAAAAAAGACTGGGTCTGGATTACGACATGCTGGGTGTTACCATACTGGACGTAGGCAATAAATCAAGTATGCCCGATTTTGCTGAACTGGCATTGGCTTTCGACATTTGTATTGCCCTGGCATTTGATAAACACAGCACCTATTTTGCCGACAGAAGGGCCGACGAAGAGATCATCAACGAAAAATTGCTGGGATACGGTGAAAAGGGAATTAAATTGTTTTATTCCACCTATACCTATGCAGATGAACTGAAAAAAGAATGGGGAGAAACGGCATTTCAAAAATACCTGGACAAATATTCCACCAACAAAATGGAAGGAAAAATGATGTCTTTTGCCGGCGATCCGGAAATACCCGTACCGGGTTTTATTCAGGTAATTATTGACTGGATCACAAAAAGCGAACGATCCTGATCCCTTTGCAGGATCCGGTGGTATTGACATATCCGGTCAGCGTCATCTCATCTATGACCACTTTTTTTGCTTTGGAAGAAGCATGTAGAAACCCTAAACGTCTTTGACCGTTGGGGCAACCGCGCCCGTCCGGGCAACAATCGTTTTCACATACATAGGATTCATAAGCAAAAGCCACGTGGGTAATATCCAAACCTTTTGTATTGCTTACAAAACAGATCATATCCCCGTGTTGAATTTGATCCAGGTTCTCTTCCAGTTGTGCCTTGGGTATGTAATAATATTTTTTTCCGGTGAGTTCTTTTTCTACAGTGGCGATGTGTTCTGTAAGTTGCGGATTCCCGGCCAGCGCCGGGTACCTGTCTGCATGAACGGACATGTAGGAAAATGTCTGGTCCAGTCGGGTTCCGGATATTTGCCGGCTCATTTCCCGGGCCAGATCACGTTTTTCTGCCTGCCGGATCCACTCGCTCGTGTAATGAATACGACTGGCGTACCCGTCTGTTAAGCCGTCACGGTAGCGGAACTTTCTCAGATTTTCACAAAAAGCTTCATAACTGTGATCTTCCTGTTTGGCAGTCAGGGCCATACAAACACAGGCTTCCACCAGCAGTATGCAATCGGTACGGACCAGAGAAACGGTCAGCATTTCAGGTGTCTGCTCCAGTGTCCCACCCACATAAGGGGTTTCCAGCATGGTTTCTGCCGCTTTCATGATCAGTACGGGCATGGGCTCGCTGCTTATAGGCAGCAACATGTTCATTACTTTTTCATAAACTTTTCGATCTTCAGGGGTATATCTAACCTGTTCCGACAACAGGTCTCCGGATTGTGCCACGGCTATCCACGGGATCCATAACAAACAAAAATAAACAATCGTACGTTTCATGCAGCAAAGATAACGTTTCTTTGTTTTCCGGCTGCAATAAAAGCATTACTATCTGCCTTGACCCCGGCCTTGACCTTGACGTTGACCTTGACCCCGGCCTGTTCCTGAACGTATCAATTTGTCAGTATCTTTTTCCGGCCGGCATCCACCCATGCCGCGACCGGTTTTGGCCCCTTTTCCTTCAGGACCTGATCCGTCTCTGTTTGGCATACTTTTTTATTTTAATGTTTTACTCTTTTTCCAGTTCACTCAGACGTTTCTCAATATCTTGCTGAGCGCGTTTTAAAGATTCTGCCTGATCTTTCAGGACCTGAATCTCATTTTCTTTACTGTAAGAAGGCCACGGGCCAAATCCATAACCACGGTCATAACCCATTCCACGGCCATAGCCTATTCCCCGGCCAAAACCACGTCCGCGGCTTAAACCGCGACCCATTCCGAATCCTTTGGTGAAACCTGGTGATTCATAACCGCTACAGTACCCTAATCCTCTTCCGGTAACGGGACCTTGTCCCATTGGACCGGTACGATCTCCTCTTGGCATATTTAATTTTTTTATTGGTTTAACAATGCAAATATAATAAATAAAATGAACCTATGTTCATTTCATAGTTTTTTTTATAAATTTTACATGACATTCCTGTCATGTAAACATAGAGTTATAAAGGGTGGAACAATTATTGATATTCAATGTATTACAATCTCTTAACACATACCTTATGAAAGTAGAAAACAAAGTGATCGTAGTAACCGGAGGCGGAAACGGTATTGGCAGGGAACTGGTTCTTTCCCTGTTGCGCAGAGGAAGCCGGGTAGCTGCCCTGGATATTAATGAAGAAACCCTGAACCAAACAAAAGAACTGGCCCGTCCGGAAGACAGGGACCGTTTATCATTGCACCTGATGGATATTGGGAACAAAGACCTTATTGATCAATTACCGGGGCAGATAATTGAAATTCACGGAGGCGTAGACGGCATTATCAACAATGCGGGGATCGTACAACCTTTCGTGAAGATAAACGACTTGGACATGTCTATTATTGAACGTCTGTGTCATGTCAATTTCTTTGGAGCATTATACATGATCAAAGCCTTCCTGCCTCATTTGCTGAAACGTCCCTCAGCACACATTGTGAATGTAGCCAGCATGGGAGGATTCATTCCCATACCCGGTCAAAGCATTTACGGGGCTACAAAAGCTGCCCTGAAACTGCTTACGGAAGGATTGAATTCAGAACTTACAGATACGAATGTTGATATATCTATTGTCTTTCCCGGTGCCATCAAAACGAATATCATGACAAATTCCGGTCTGGAAATGCCGAAAGCTGATCCCGGACAGGAAAAGAATTTCAACCCGATGGATGCCGGCAAAGCAGCAGACATTATCGTTGAAGGAATGGAAAAAGGTAAAGAGAGGATCTTTGTGGGAAAAGATTCCAGGATGCTGAACAGATTGTATCGTCTGAGTCCCGGTTTTGCCAGCCGTCTGATTGCAAAAAACATGAAATCCCTCCTGTCTGCCTGACAAGAGGGACCTGTTATTAATTGCCGTTTAATTCATCCAGGATCTTTTGGATGTCCGGCTGGCATTGTCCGCAGACCTGTCCTGCGCCTGTTTCTTCACCAACCTGTTCAACGGTTTTCAGGCCTTTTTCCTTAATGGCATTAACGATTGTACTTTTGTAAACTTCGTTGCAATAACAGATCAGGTAATCTTCTTCCATAAGAATTTATTTTTATCAAAATTAATAAAAAAGCGCGCATTGCAAGCCAATGCGCGCCGGTTTGTTCTTTTGCTTTACAAAATCAAAAATCTAAACTATTATTTGTTCCATAAAGCTTTCTCCACTTTCTCTTTCTCCAGTTTTTTTGTGCAAAAGAACCAATCGTAGCAAGTAACTCCTTCTTCGGGTACTTCCAGGCGGCTTTGTGCCTGTCCGCAGGAACCTGCCGTAGGAACAATAACGTCGTCTCCGGGACGCCAGTCGGCAGGAAGGGCTACATTAAATTTATCGGCTGTTTGCAGTCCTATCAAAACGCGTTTGATCTCGTCAAAATTACGGCCAAGGGATAAAGGATAATAAATGATGGTTCTGATAATCCCCTTGGGATCTATGAAAAATACGGCACGAACAGCTTTTGTGTTGCTTTCTCCCGGTTGTAGCATACCGTAAAGGTTTGCCACTTCCATTGTTATGTCTTCTATCAGGGGAAACTTTACTTCTATATTTTTCATCCCCTTGTACTGGATCTTTTCTTTGATCGTTCGCAGCCAGGCTATGTGGCTGTAAAGACCGTCAACAGATAAACCTACCAATTCGGTATTCAATGCTTTAAATTCCTTTTCCATAGAAGCGAAGGTCATGAACTCGGACGTACATACAGGTGTGAAATCGGCGGGATGGCTGAACAGGATTACCCATCTTCCTTTATAATCATTGGGAAAATTTATTTCTCCCTGCGTGGTTACGGCTTTGAATGCGGGAGCGGGTTCACCTATTCTGGGAATCGGTTTATATTCAGTTACATTGTTAATGTTTTCCATGATATTGTATTTTTATGTTTTTTTAATTTTATGTTTTAGCAAGTGCAGCGGTTCATGGGTTCATTATTTTATTCGTCAAGATAGGCCACAAGCATCCAGACGGTTTTTTCCTGTTCTTTCAAATAATCGCTCATAATGGCTACTGTAACTTCGTCTTCTGCTTTTCCGGCCATATCAAGCACTTCTCGCTCACGTGTCATCAGGACAGAGAGTGAATCCAGGATTCTTTTCACAATTTCTTTTCCGTCAGAGATACCACTTACTTCCTTTATTTCAGAAACCTTTAAATAGTCACTGTAATTGTTTGCCGGAACATGACCTAACATAAGTATTCTTTCTGCCACTTCGTCGGCTTTTTCGTTCATATTGTCATAGATCTCCTCGAATTTTTCATGGAGCATAAAGAATTGTTTACCTTTTACGTTCCAATGAAATCCTCTCAGGTTGGTGTAAAACACCTGGATATCTGCCAGCAATTTGTGAAGTTCTTCCACAACAGGTACAATCCCGTTTTTGTCTAATTTGATGTAATCTAATGTTTTCATAATGTTTAATAGTTTAGAGCTGTTGTTTTTATTTCTGATACAAAGGTAAGGGTGTATATTATATTTATCAAACAGATATTTTCTATGTTTTTATTTATATTTTCTATATCTTTGTTTATGACATTACAACAATTGGAATACATTGTGGCGGTGGACCGTCACAGGCACTTTGTAAAAGCGGCACAGGCTTGCAGGGTTGCCCAGCCCACCCTGAGTGCCATGATCGCAAAACTGGAAGAAGAACTGGATGTCAGGATCTTTGATCGGTCCAAACACCCGGTTGAACCTACTCCCGTCGGGCAGGAGATCCTTCGCCAGGCAAGGGTGGTACTGCAAAACAGCATGCAGTTGAAAGAGACCGTCTCTTCAAGAAAAGAAGTAATGGCTACGCATTTGAACCTGGCCATTATTCCCACGGTAGCTCCTTATATCATTTCCCGCTTCATTGGTCTTTTTCAGGAATTCTATCCACTGACAGAAGTTCGCATCATGGAAATGCGAACCGATGAGATCACAAGGGATCTGAAAGAGGCTAAAATTGATATGGGATTGCTGGCCACACCCCTTATGGATGCTGATTTACTGGAAATTCCTGTGTATTATGAGAAATTTGTAGCTTATGTATCCCCTTCCGATCCCAACTACCATAAAGAAGAACTTTCGGCCGAAGAACTTCCCCTGCAACATTTGTGGGTACTACAGGAAGGACATTGCCTGAGAAACCAGATATTTAATTTTTGCACCGAGAACACCCCCGCAGACAAACAGGTTTATGAGGCCGGCAGCATAGACAATCTGGTAAGGATCATAGACACGAACGGAGGGTACACACTGATACCCCAACTGCATGTACCAATGCTTAATGAAACACAGCTCAAAAATGTCCGTCCGGTAATTTCACCACCTCCGGTCAGGGAGATATCCCTTATCGTATACCATGATTTTATCCGTGAACGCCTTTTGAATGCAGTTGCCGACACTATAAAAAGAATCATTCCTTCGGACATGTTGGATACACGATTGAAGAAATTTGCGATTAAAATTTGATCTTCATACCAGGAACGAAGCAGCGCGATCAAATACCGCCCTGAATGATCCCCTGATTTCTTTGTCGGAAATTTTCTCGTTTTCGGGAAAAGGCATCTGATGGGAATACGGATACGAGAAATCCAATTCTTCAAGCATATGTTCCGACAGCTCTTTTCCCACAGCTTCCTGCAAACCAACGGTAGGTATTACAATGTCCTGTTTGAGAGAAACCATTTTTATCCTGTTTTTTGCCGAAGTAAAAAAAGCCTTACGCATTCCTGTATTGTCAGTAGACGGAATCATGTTTTTAAATGCTGTTTCCAATAAAAGGCCGGAATCCGTTTCCCGGGTATTCTCATAAAATTCTTTGTTCAAATAGTCATTAAGGTAATAAGAACGGATGGCATTGTAAGCCTCCTGGTCAATGATGTCACGGGCATTCCCGTTCATTCTTTCAAATACGGATCCGCCACAGAACGCAAACAGCCGGGATTTTTTCAGATACCCGTCAATATCTGCCATCATTACTACCTGGGAAAGTAACGCCCCTATGGAATAAGCAAAAAAATCCACCCCGGTATCTTCTGTAAATAACGGATGTATTCCCTGTTTTATCTCTCTTACAAGCTGATTCAGGTTAAAAGCCGATTCCAGGCCGGAACTGTAAAAACGCAACGGACTTACCGTAAGTCGTGAACTCAGGGCTAAATTGGCAAAAGAGGCATTGACCAGGTTTTTAATTTCCTGTTTACGACGGTTAAGCCAGGGCTGAAGCCAGCGGGGCGTATACCAGGCAGCAGGTGTCCTGTTCATGTGAAAAGCTATTGGAAACAAAATAACAGGAATGCCACAGTTCATGACAAGATCTTCGGCCCAGGCCAGGTATTTACTCCATGAACGTTCATTCAGACCGTGTAACATAATAACAGCCCTGTTGAAACGGGATGTCCCGGCAGGAGCGAATACTACATACCGGAATTGTTGATTTTCTTCTATGGCTGAGTCCGAACACGGGTAGAAAGGAGCTGCGTTGATATGCTCCCGTATTTTACCGACTTCTTCCCGGCCCGTATCCTGAGTAAAAAGAAAAGGAATTGTCCTGACAGGTCTGTCCGGAATATTAACCGGAAGGTCGTACGAGAACCACGCGTTCAACTGTTTTGTTCTTTGCATGGTTCAAAACAACTCTATTCTTTGTCACCTAACAAATAAAAGGGGCCGGATCTCCGGAAAAGGGATGAATGTTTCTTTTACGGGGTGAACCGCCTTTATTTGGGGCAAAATTTTACCTTTGTATTATGAGTATTTTTCGAAGAAAGATCCCGCCTTTTATCTATAAAAGGTCCAACCTCACCCTGTTGGTTGTCTTTACTTCTGTTTTTGCTCTTCTCTTCATTAACATATACAAGCCCTTTGAATCTCCCCAGTGGTATCCTATTACACAGTTTGAATATTTTCTGTATTCCAGCCTGATCATATTAACAGGAGTCCTTGTTGTGGTAATAAGCCGGATCATCATGTTCTATTACACAAAAAAAAGGACGCTTACTTATTGGGAATATATTATATGGGTCATCGGAGAAATCTTTTTCATGTCCCTGTTCTATACCCTATATTCATACACACTGGATGAAACCCGGGA
>JBAZDQ010000017.1:0-33020 GCA_041654355.1 Bacteroidales bacterium | reverse complement strand
GCCATATTAATGCCCGTTCCGTGTTCTGCTTTCAAAGATCCCTGGTATTTTTCAGTCACCATATTTACTACATCCTGCATGAGTGCTTCGTAGCGTTGGATCTCAGCGGGTGTGTCGAATGATTGATTCAGAATGAAGTGAAAATTGCCTTCCAGGGCATGTCCGTATATGGCACTATCGTGGTATTGGTGTTTGATCAGAATATCCTGTAATTCGGCAACGGCTTCCGGAATATCCTTAAGATGAAAAGCCACATCTTCTATCAGGCATGTTGATCCCGGTGTTCTCATGCCTCCTATGGAGGGAAAGATGCCGGCACGTATGTTCCAGAGGACGGAATATTCACTTTCCTTGTCGGTAAAAGTGACCGGTTGCAATTTATTGAACCGGTCCAATCCCCGGACAATTATGTCCGTTTTTTCGCGGAGTTCCTGCTTGTTTTGTGATGCCGTTTCAATGAGCAATGATGTGGTCCCTTCAGGGAGATCTTTAATGTAGGAGGGAATGCCTTCTCTGTCCTGTACAGACTTTAGCGCCTTGCTGTCAAGCAATTCCACTCCTATGACCGGCAATGTTTTTAATGTCTGTACGGCTTGGCAAGCCTCTTTAATGGAATGAAAATAGACCATGGCGCTGGCCCGTAACGGCCAAAGAGGTTCTGTATCTACAGTAACGGCAGAAAAAAATGCCAGTGTGCCTTCCGAACCCACAATCAGGTGCGTGATAAGGTCAAATGGATCTTCAAATTCAACCAGGGGAAGCAGGTTCAGGCCGGTTACGTTTTTAATGGAGTATTTGTGCCTGATCTTTTCCACCATGGACGGGTTGCTCATAACCCGTTCCCGGATTTGCTTCAGTTCCATTAAAAATTCCGGGTGTGTACGGCAAAAAGATTCTTTACTTTCTTTACTCCCTGTATCCAGCACGGTCCCGTCTGCCAGGATGATGCGAATGGAACGGACTATACGGTGGCTGTTTGCGTGGGTGCCGCAATTCATTCCGGATGCATTGTTGGCAATAATACCTCCGACCATGGCGGAAGAGACCGATGCAGGATCGGGTGAAAATTTCTTTCCGTATGGTTTCAGGATCTCGTTGACTCGGTCTCCCACGATCCCGGGCTGCAAGGTGATGGTTTCTCCGTTGTCGTGTACTTCGTATTTATCCCAGCGCGTTGCTGCAACAAGCAATACGCTGTCGGAAAGGCTCTGCCCGGAAAGACTGGTGCCTGCTGCACGGAAGGTAACAGGAATCTTGTTTTCGTGACATATTTTCAGGATCCGGGATACTTCATCCTCTGTGTCCGGAAAAAGTACGGTCCCGGGGATTTTCCGATAAAAACTGGCATCGGTTCCCCAAGCCAGTCGATGCAGATAGTCGGTACGGATGCGTTCCGGCGGAAGGGTTCCGGAAAAAAAGTTTTTCGGTTTCATAAATAATTTTCGATCAGTATTTTTTTTATTTTTTCCATCCCTTCTACGGCTTTTTCTGCAATAACGTATAGATGCTTTCTTCTTACGGGTGCGGGTTTTGGGTCTACCAGGAACAACGGAATGTCGTTTTGCGCAAAATCAACCAGTCCGGCAGCGGGATATACCGCCAGGGAAGTTCCTGCCACTATCATAATATCGGCTTCCTGAGTCCATTGTATAGCTTTGTTCATATTGGGGACAGGCTCTCCAAACCATACCACGTGCGGGCGGAGCTGTGACCCGTCGGCTGCTTTATCTCCCCATTCTATGGAATCGTATCCTATATGGGTGATCAAATCCGGATCTTCACTGCTACGGGCTTTAGTCAACTCTCCATGCAAATGAAGAATATGTGTGCTTCCTGCGCGTTCGTGAAGGTCATCTATGTTCTGAGTAATAATATTGACGTGAAAATGATTCTCCAGTCCGGCAAGGATCAGATGGCCCCTGTTGGGCTGTGCTTCTTGCAGCGCAGTTCTTCTGTGGTTGTAAAAAGCCAGCATCAATTCCGGATTTGTATGCCATCCTTCAATAGATGCTACCTGCTGAACCGGGTAATTCTCCCAGAGACCACCACTGTCCCGGAATGTGCTGATCCCGCTCTGGGCACTCATCCCTGCTCCTGTCAAGACAACAATACTTTTCATTGGATCCAGTATGTGCTGCAATAACGTTCCTTAAACCACAGTCTGAAAAGAGGATCTATGAACCGGGGCTTTTTTCTTACGATCTCAATGATGGATTTTCTTTCCAGGGCATCTCTTACCCGGTACACGTTGGCGGAAGAATTAAGCCTGTATTTCTCCAGTACCTCACGGGAGCTGAATTGTTCCACCCCGTCTGTAAGAGCCCAGAGAAAGTATATCTGGGGGTTGGTCAGGTCTTTGCATATAATCTCGAAAGGTTGCCTGAAAATTTCTATCAATTCCTCCAGACCGTTCAGGTACATGACTTCGTTCATATACCCTTTGGTATTGGAAAAACACAGATCGGCAAAATACTGGACATAATAGGGATGCCCTTCCATTTTTCGGTAGATCATTTCAGCGAAATCCCTGGAAATAACCCGGCCGGCTTTGGCAAAATTCCTGATGATATAATCTGAAAATTCTTTTTCTTCTATAATTTCCAGGGGGATGTATTCAGCAAAACCGTGAAAAGGTTTCCGTATGTCAAAGAGATCTCTGTAAACGGAATATCCTCCCAAGGCCACACTTCCGCTTCCGGTGATGAGAAATGTAACACCATCCGTGTTTTTCCACGTTTTGACAATTCGCTGGAAAACGGAGCGGGCAGCGTTCCCGAAAGCAGGAACCAATGAGTGGAAAGACTCCATAACCAAGATCACGGGCCGTTTAAGGTAAGCGGCAAACGCTCCGGGGAATCGGGCAAGTTCCATAAAGCCTTCTTCGTCAGGAGTCGTGTAAAAAGTCAGGGCAAATTCCTGTTCATGAATGCGGGGAACAGAGATGCCCGGTTGGCTGATGGGCAGAAGATCGCAGGTGATTCTTTCCCATTCGCCGAGAGTACCGGCAACAGAACCGATGAGCGCATTTGCCAGGGCAGCATACAAGCTGTTTTCGCTACGGATGTTGTAACAGGATAACCTGCAAATGACCGGATCTTGTTCGGCTTTTCGTAGTTGCATTAATACTTTGTTGATCAGGGAAGATTTGCCTGTCTTGGGATTGTCCCAGATAACGGAATTTTGTCCCTTCAGAAGGTTGGATGCCAGCCAGTCAGTCCCGGCAGTTCTTCCCAACACTTCAGATGCCTGTAGCGGGCGGGTAACTATAAACGGAGAATTCATAACAAAGTTGTTGCAATTTCACAAAGATACTTTTTCTTTGGTATTCCGGGAAACTTTTTTACCTTTGCAGTCCGATTTTAGCCGGAAAATATTAAATGATCGTCAAGCTGTTGAATAAGAGGTGCTTAAATGCACCCGCTTGCGGTTGAAAACAAGATAAAGTTTATTTTATGTACGCAATTGTAGATATTGCAGGACAACAGTTTAAGGTAGAAGAAGGCAGAAGAGTCTTCGTCAATCGCCTTCAGGCTGAAGAGGGATCCACTATCAGCTTTGAGAAAGTATTGCTCAAAGATACCGACGGAAACGTGGTAATTGGAACACCTTACCTGGAAGGAGCTACTGTCAGTGCCACTGTACTGAAGCATCTGAAAGGTAAAAAAGTGCTGGTTTTCAAAAAGAAAAAAAGAAAAGGATACCAGAAATGTAACGGACACCGTCAGTATTTGACGCAAATCCAGATTGACACAATTTCATAATAACTAAGACACAGGATTATGGCTCATAAAAAAGGTGTCGGTAGTTCAAAGAACGGCCGCGAATCACACAGCAAACGTTTAGGAATTAAATTGTTTGGCGGGCAGGTTGCCAAAGCCGGTAACATTCTGATCCGTCAAAGAGGTACTTTACACAAACCCGGAGAAAATGTAGGTATAGGAAAAGACCATACCTTGTATGCTCTGACTGATGGAATTGTGGTTTTTCGCAAGAAAGCCAATAATAAATCATATGTATCGGTTCAACCCCTGACAGAAACCGCACAGGCTTAACTGAAACGGATACCTGAAAATGAAGGCCGGCTGCAGAAATGCAGCCGGTTTTTTTATTTTTTAATAGGCGCGATAGGCTCGAAAGGCGCGAACTTAGCGAGGCTCGAACTTAGCGGCATTGGCAACCCTTCCCCAAGAAGAACTCCGTCATTGATCCACTTCCATGTTGCTGCCACAGAAAAGCATCGGGAGCCTCGGCAAACATAAAAGCTCCCGATTCTTTTTTAGTGGCAGCAATCGGAATTCATGCTATTGATCCACATATAAGGCTGTTTTTGTGGAGGAACCTGGGATTTTCGGTCATTCATCCACATATAAGGCTGTTTTTGTGGATGGACTTGGGATTTTCGGTCATTCATCCACATATAAGGCTGTTTTTGTGGATGAACCAGTGGATTTTGCACATTCATCCACATTTAGGGCTGTTTTTGTGGATGAACTTGGGATTTTCGGTCATTCATCCACATATAAGGCTGTTTTTGTGGATGGACTTGGGATTTTCGGTCATTCATCCACATATAAGGCTGTTTTTGTGGATTAACCTGGGATTTTCCGCCATTCATCCACATTTAGGGCCGTTTTTGTGGAGGAACCTGGGATTTTCCACTTCCATGTTGCTGACACAGAAAAGCATCGGGAGCCTCGGCAAACATAAAAGCTCCCGATTCTTTTTTGGTGGCAGCAATCGGCATTCATGGATATGTTTTACTCACTTGCGTGCAAGTAACATCTTGGCGTTGTTGGTTACTTATAGAAAGAATGACTTTTTAGTCGGCCATTTTTATGTAAGTGCTATACACTCCATTTCAATGAGCCAGGTCGGCCGGCAGACTTTACCCATGACTATAACAGTTGGAATGGCAGGGAAGCGGCTGGCAAACAGGTCCAGTACCAGTTGATAATCCTCTTTCCTTCTGAGGTATACTATGATCTGGGCAACATCTTCAAAAGTAGCTTCTGCTTCTGCCAGAAGTATTTCCACATTTTCTATCATTCTGAGCGATTGGGCTTGTATATCATTGATATGAAGCACGTTCCCGGATTTGTCTATGCTGGCGGTTCCGGATATCAGGATTTGACGGCGATCGTCAAATGTAAGGGCAACGCCGCGTTCAAAAGTCACTCCGTATATATTTGTGGGACTCAGATGAGAGAGCCCGTGCAGGTATTTGATCCGGGAGGCATCCAGGCCGACAACCGCATAGGCATCCATGGTTACCAATGATGAATCCGTGCCGTTACTGCCTTCTATCCCTGTACTGGCAATGTAGTGTGTTTCTTCGTTCAGACCAATTTTGCGGAAATAGTCTGTACGTGCTTTGGCAAATGCGGCATAATTGGTATCTATGTCCTGTATGTAGAACCAGGTTCGCAAACAATTCTCAGCCATTGAGCATCCTTTGGCAAGGAGCCATTTCTCGTAATCTGTCAGCAATTTCAGGGTTTGTCCGGTCACATCCCCGGCCAGGCAATACCGTTCGGTAATCCAATAATGGGTATATTGTTCCGTATCTGTTCCGGGATCTCTCAGATAAATCCATAATGCAATTTGCGACCCGTTTGCAGGAGGTTGCTCAATACAGGAAATTGCACAGGATGCCGGAAAGATCTTACGTGTATGAATGCGGGGACGCTGGTCTTTGGCATTTTTGAGAAAATAACGGGCAAAGATGTGTTGCGCCTTGTTGTATGGTTCGCGGGACAGGAATTCCTGTACACAGTAATGTAAAATATCAGTTGATTCTTCCTGTTGCTTGTGGAGCTGCCGCCTTCCGGGTTCCCGGATTTGAAATATCATATGATATTCGGATCCGTTTTTTACGGGCGTGAATGCAGATACCTGTACGGAACAGGAAGGATATTGGTCAAATGTATAATTCAAAAATTCCATTATAGAGAAGGGCATAAAATACTAAGGTACGAAAATTCCGTTGAAGACTGCCTGTCTGAGCGACCCTTTATCATCGTCTCCTTCGTATTCCCAATACATGGCTCCTTTCATACCGTATTGATGAATAAACCGGCATTTGTATCCTATGGAACCGGGATCATCGTAATTGCATACGATCTTTCCCGTACTGTCTTTCAGGTAAGGAGCTTTTGCAATATCATCCCAGCATTTTTCATAATTTTTAAGTTGTATGAGCTTGCCGTAGCTGTTCATTCCCTGCGGGAAGTCAGGCGAAGGCTTCCCGTAAAAAGGTATGCCCAAAACCAAGCGATCCAGCGGGAATCCGGCTGTAACGTGAGCCAGTACGGCTTCATAACAGGAAAGGTCGCCGGTCAGGGAAGAAGGATACAACCCGGAATGATGGAAAGGGGGATATGCGATATCGTACGTCATGATGTTTACGAAATCTACATAATCCACTATGGATTTGAAGTCTATGAATTTTCCACTGGCCGCAGATGCCAGGGTCAGTAATTGACCGGGGGCCAGGTTTTTCCGGATATCGCGCATTAAAAAGGTGAAATTCCGGGTATCTTCCGGGGCAAATGAAATGCCCGGCCCGGGGTTGGTAGGGTATTCCCAGTCAATATCTATCCCGTCAAGGCCGAATTCATTAACAACCCGCCGGCAATCTTTTGAAAAAGATTCCCGGTTAGTATCGTTTGCCGTCATTTCGCTAAAGCGCCCGCTTCCCCAGCCGCCAATAGAAAGCAACACTTTAAGAGAGGGTTTCTTATCTTTCAGAGCCACGATCTCACGCAGCCTCTCTGGGTTATCTACCGTAATACCGTTACAGGAATCGTTAACGTGTCCGAAAGCATAATTAATGTGAGTAATGTGAGTCGGATCCGGCATGGCTTCTTTCCACGATGTAACATAAGCGGCTACTACTTTTTCCCTTATAGGGTTTTGTGGCGTTACCAACCATTTCAAGGCATTTGTTATCAGTAGATTTTGTGTGGGCTCCGAAAAACTGTCCCCGTCATGTCCCATCCCTATGTATACCATATTGTATTTTCTGTTTATCCAGGCTACCGGAATGTCTTTGCCCGGTAACGATTCTGCAGCCATGCTTAGCAGTACGGATACATTCGGATTGTTACGCAGTACGGGAGAAAAAACATGCCATTCATTGGCAGTGGCAATAAAATGACCGGGAATGCCCCTGCAAACGGGATGTAAAGGATCTTCCGTTTTTAGTTTTGCCGGCATGGCAGGTAAGCAGGATTTTTCATAGGAGATTCCTCCTATAAACTCCCGGAACCACGGCCATTCTCCTGTTGCGTAACAAGCTGTCCGGTGAAATCCCACCCACCTGCCTCCGTTTTCCATATAAATTTGAAAAGCTTTTTGCTGGTTTGTATTTAAAGGGATATGACTCAGCATTATGATCACACTGATATCTTCCAGTTCCCGTTCGTTCATTCGTCCGGGATCCGAAGTATGTTCAAAGAGCAACTCGCTGTTGCCGTTGAAACCGGAAAAGAAGGAAACGACCTTTTGTGCAAATTCCACATGCGAAGAATTTTCTCCGGGATTGTGAAAGGCCAGCACTTTTATAGGTGTATTTTGTGCTTGTAGAGTCAGCAGGCTTGCCAGACCCGAAACTAACAGGAATATTCTGCGGATGTTCATAATTGTAACCGTTTATTAACCAAAAGTACAAAAAAACAATGCATCTTTGCAGAGAAATCTCAAAGGTATGAATACTGTATTACAAATTCTCAATCTTGCAGGTTCATTAGGTCTTTTTCTTTACGGGATGACGCTTATGAGCGAATCCTTACAAAAGGTCGCGGGCGACGGGCTGCGTGGTTTTCTGGCTTCAATGACCTCAAATTCTTTTAAAAGAGTCCTTACCGGGATATTTATTACCGCAGTCATACAGTCTTCCAGTGCTACCACCGTAATGGTTGTCAGCTTTGTGAATGCCGGACTATTGTCCCTGGCACAGGCCATTGGCGTGATCATGGGAGCCAATATCGGGACCACCGTTACGGCATGGATCGTATCTCTGTTGGGATTTAAGGCCGATATATCTATTCTGTCCATTCCACTAATAGCTGTGGGATTCATTTTGACAATGTCCAAGAGGCAGAGAAGAAAAAATATGGGTGAAATGGTGATTGGGTTTGCCCTGCTTTTCCTGGGACTGACTTTTATGAAAGAATCCGTACCCGATCTGCGTTCCAATCCGGAAACATTGGCCTTTTTGCAATCCCTGACCGATTGGGGATTCTGGTCTGTATTGATTTTTGTCGGGATTGGGACAATACTGACCATAGTTCTGCAGTCTTCAAGTGCTACCATGGCCCTGACCCTGGTTATGGTTAATTTCGGATGGATCCCGTTTGAAATGGCCGCCGCACTGGTTCTTGGGGAAAACATAGGAACTACCATTACAGCCAACATAGCCGCTTCAGTAGGGAACGTTTCTGCCAAACGAGCGGCATTGGCCCATACATTTTTCAACCTTTTCGGAGTCCTTTGGGTTTTGATACTTTTCAGGCCGTTTTTGAAACTGGTGGGAGTGATCATAACCGGACTGGGAGCTGCAGATCCTTTCATACCGGTAACCCAGGCAGCGGACCCGGACGCTTCTTCGGTGTCCATGCTTTATGCCGTTTCCTTGCTTCATACTCTATTTAATGTAACCAATACATTACTTCTGGTAGGGTTTACTCCGTTGCTGGTTAAAATTGTGACTTACGTGATAAAAAACCCGAAAGAAGAAGAAAAATTCAGACTCAAGTTTATTCAGGGAGGTTTGCTCAGTACTGCGGAATTGTCTTTGGATCAGGTAAAACAGGAGATAATACATTACGGGGATATCATCATGAGACAATATTCATTTGTACGCAGTGCTCTGACACAGGCAAATGATGAAGAATTTGATGTCCTTTTCAAAAAGATATCCTATTACGAAGAAGTAACGGATAAAATTGAATTTGAAATAGCCGAATATATGAACCAGATAGGAGAAGAAGAGATCAGTTCTGAATCCGGAAGCCGTATCCAGGCTATGTATAAGATCATAGGGGAGATGGAAAGTATGGGAGATTCGGCTTACAACATCGCCCGCATCATGCAGCGAAAACGCCTCAACAACATCGTTTTTGACGAACACATGATCAAGAATGTACTGAATATGTTTGATCTGATTGATAAGGCGTTTACTGTAATGATAGAGAACCTGAAAGCCGGGTATACTAAACTCAACAATATTGAAAATGCCTACGATGCCGAGAAAGACATCAACAAATACAGGGATATGCTCCGTGAAGGCAATTTGTTGAATCTGGGGAAAAATCTATACGATTACCTTACCGGCGTGTATTTTATGGACATCATAGCCGAATGTGAGCGGGTGGGGGATTATGTTATCAATGTTTCAGAGTCCATAATGGAGATAAAATCGTAAAAAAATGTTAACGCTTAAAGTTTTAAGAGAAAATCCGGGTTATGTTACAGAACGTCTGGCAATCAGGAATATGGATGCAGGCCCTGTGATTAAAAAAATAATGGAACTTGATGTACGCAGGAGAGCGGCACAAACGCAATCCGATGCACTTACTGCAGAGCAGAAAAAGATCGCAGCGGGTATAGGAAAGCTCCTGCAGGAAGGTAAGAAGGCAGAGGCGGAAGAGATCAAAAAGCAAGCCGCACAGACAAAGGAAAAGATCAAAGCATTGAACCAGGAGCAGGAATCATTAGAAAAAGAGCTGAATGACCTGTTGGTTACCCTGCCCAATATTCCCTATAACCTGGTGGTACCGGGTCAAGGGGAAAACGAAAACGTCCTGGTCCGGGAAGGAGGAATGGTTCCCGAGCTTCCTGCTGATGCCCTTCCTCATTGGGAATTGGCAAAGAAATACGATCTGATTGATTTTGATCTGGGTGTAAAATTGACCGGAGCGGGATTCCCGGTATACAAAGGAAAAGGGGCCCGGTTACAAATGAGTCTTATCCAGTTTTTCCTGGATCAGAATACTCGTGCCGGGTACAAAGAGATTATGCCACCTATCATGGTTAATGAAGATTCCGGTTACGGGACAGGGCAATTGCCGGATAAAAGCGATCAGATGTACCATGCCGGACTGGACAATTACTACATGATTCCTACTGCTGAGGTACCTTTAACCAATATATACCGGGATACTATCCTGGAACAGGAAGAATTGCCGGTCAGGATGACGGCTTACACACCGTGTTTCAGGCGGGAAGCCGGATCATACGGGAAAGATGTCAGGGGTTTGAACCGCCTGCACCAGTTTGACAAAGTAGAGATTGTTCAACTGACCCATCCGGAGAATTCTTATTCTGTACTGGACCAAATGGTTAAGCATGTAGAGCGTCTGGTACAGCTTTTACAATTGCCATACCGGATCTTGCGTTTATGCGGAGGTGATTTAAGTTTTACCTCTGCCATGACCTATGATTTTGAGGTATATTCGGCAGCCCAGAAACGTTGGCTTGAAGTCAGCTCGGTATCCAATTTCGAAACGTTTCAGTCCAACCGGCTGAAAGCCCGTTTCAGGGGAGAAGACGGTAAGATCAACCTGGTCCATACACTAAACGGGAGTGCGTTGGCCCTGCCGCGTATTGTTGCCGCCCTGCTTGAAAATAACCAGACTCCCGATGGCATTGATATGCCGGAGGCCTTGCATAAATATTTGCACTTTTCCAGGATCTAGTTTTGAATAAGGAAAGTATCATATTGGGTATTGATCCGGGAACACGTATTATGGGATACGGGGTGATCCGGAAGAAAGGATCAAAAATGGAAACCCTGTCTCTGGGTGTCGTAAAGATGACAGCTATCAAAGATCCGTACCGGAGGATGAGCCATATCCTGGAAAAAATGTACGAATTACTGGATTGTTACCATCCCGATTGCATGGCCATTGAATCCCCTTTTTACAGCAAAAACATACAGTCTATGCTAAAACTGGGCAGGGCCCAGGGGGTAGCTATTGCCGCTGCATTGTCCCGGAACGTTCCTGTCTGTGAATATGCACCCAGGAAGATCAAAATGGCAGTGACGGGAAAAGGGGCCGCCTCCAAGGAGCAGGTGGCCGGAATGTTAAGAAGGATAATGGATATTGGAACGGAATCCTGTCCACTGGATGCTACAGATGCACTGGCCGTAGCCGTTTGCCATGCCAATCAGATGGAATTACCCGGCAAACCCGCTTCTGCCGGATCCTGGGAAGTCTATGTTTCTAGGAATCCTCAGAGAATTGTGCGGAAATAGCGTATTTGCGCCATTTGCCCAGTACTTTTTCGAAATCGTCGGGAAGGGGCGCCCGGAAATGCATTTTTTCCCGTGTCCGGGGATGTACAAATCCCAGTGTTAAAGCATGAAGTGCCTGGCGTGGCATTATCTCAAAACAATTATCAATAAACTGTTTGTATTTTGTAAACCGGGTCCCTTTACGGATGCGGTTTCCCCCGTAACGGGCGTCTCCAAAGAGCGGGTGTCCGGCGTATTCCATGTGTACACGTATCTGGTGGGTTCTGCCTGTTTCAAGACGGCATTCAACCAGTGTCACGTACCCGAAACGTTCCAGCACACGGTAATGCGTAACGGCATGTTTGCCCGTTTTGCCTTCAGCGCAGACACTGAAACGAAGTCTGTCCGAAGGATGCCGGGCTATATCTCCCGTTATGGTTCCCTCTTCATTTTCCATGTCCCCCCATACCAGGGCATGGTAGATCCGGTCAACGGTATGGTCAAAAAACTGGCGGGCCAGCCGGAACTGAGCTTCCTCTGATTTGGCTACTACCAGCAGGCCGGAAGTATCTTTATCAATTCTGTGAACCAAGACCCCCATACGGGTGTCATCTGTATCGACTGTGCCTCTTTCCCCAAAATACCAGGCCAGTGCATTTAGTAAGGTTCCGCTGTAATTGCCGTGTCCCGGATGTACCGTCAATCCCGCAGGTTTGTTTATTACCAGAATATCAGGGTCTTCAAATACAATGTCCAGGGGTATATTTTCCGCTATCAGTTTGAATTCCCGCTTTTCAAAGGGAAGCATGATACGGATCTCGTCCAGTGGCCGAACTTTGTAATTGTTTTTTACGGGTGTTCCGTTTACCAGGATATATTGTGACTCAGCCGCCAGTTGAAGACGGTTCCTTGAAGTAGCTTCCAGCTTGGATGCAAGAAATTTATCGATTCGTAAAGGCGACTGGCCTTTGTCGACTGTTAAGTGAAAATGTTCAAATAGTTCCTGCTCATCTATCATTTACAGGCTGTCTTCTATCGGGAGAAGTTCTTCCGGTTTGAGTAATTCAGGATCCGTGGTAAGGGTGAGATGTACCGATGTTCCCAAAGGCCATTCCGGTTGTTGTGAATATACGGGAGATTGCATATAAACCCTGGCAGCCAGGGTGTCTGCAGCGGTCATGACTGTCTGGTCGTAACGTATCCTGCCTACATTCAGAGAATGGTCGCTAAGAATATCCAATGCTGTTTCAAGACTTTTTCCTTTTAGCAAGGGAATGTAAGCCAGTTCGTGATTCGGGGACAATCCCAGTTCCAGGTCAATGGAACTGTAAATATCAACGGATGTGCCCGGTGCAATGGGCTCTCCCTGATAGAGTTGTTCCAAAACGTTGTTGGTAGCGATATCGGGAACATAGATCAATCGGCCGGGTTTCAGTCCGCTGGATGCAAGTTCCGCTTTGGCCTGTCTGAGGGAGAATCCTACCAGTGATGGCATATTCACCTGCCTGGGAAGTACGGAATTTACGGTAAGTTCTACCCGGCGGTTTTTCTTGACGTGTTGCCCGGCCGGAGGAACCTGTCTGAATATTACGCCTTTAGGCAATTTGGGCATATAAAGCGAGTCGGTTACTTCCAAACGCAGATCCATGGATGAAACAACATCCCGGGCTTCTTCCGGAGTTAATCCGGAGAGGTCGGGAAGAATAAATCCTTTGCCGTGACGTGTGAAGAAATGTAAAAAAGTGTAGGTGCTTAAGAAAAGCCCTGAAAGGAAAATCAAAATCCACAGTAAGTTCCTGAGAACCGGTTTCCTTATGTTTTTTTTGCCGGGCACTTTTTAAAAACGATCTTCGTCGGATACGGTTAATTTTTTGCGTCCGCGCCTGCGGCGCGCAGCCAAAATGCGACGTCCGTTGGGAGTAGACATACGCTCACGAAAGCCGTGTTTGTTACGGCGTTTACGCTGAGAGGGTTGAAATGTCCTTTTCATATTATTTTGCTACTTTAACTACTTTTCAATAGGGGAGCGCAAAGATACGAAGTTTGTTTGATTTCGCAAATTTTTTTCGTGTCAAAGAATTCGTCATCAAGTCCATGGAACGTGTTTTTCAGTTCCGTTATAAAAAAGCAGGATACGGGAATACCCAGTTTGCCGGAGGCTTCATGTATCTCCGGTGTAAGATCGCCGCCTTTAAGGAACAGAATCCGGCCGTTTTTTTTAATTTTATTACGAGCCCAGGGAATAAATTTCTCAAGACTGGCAACAGCCCTTGAAACAATTATATCATAAGCCCGGTCCGGCAGCGCTTCCATACGTGAGACAACAGGCGTTACGTTGGTCAGTCCCAGTTGCGAAGTGATCCCGGAAACGACTTTGATCTTCTTGGCAATGGAATCGCATAACACAAAACGGGTTGAGGGATGTAAGATAGCCAGGGGAATGCCGGGAAATCCGCCCCCGGTCCCGGCATCCAGGACCGTGACGTTTTTTTGGAATGGATTATTCTCAAGGGCTTTTGAAAGAGCCAGTGAATGGAGAACGTGCCTCAGGTACAAATGTTCCAAATCTTTCCGGCTGATTACATTTATCTTTTGATTCCAACTGGAATACAGCTCCCCCAGTTGAATGAAACGGGTTTTTGCTGTTTCGTCCAAATCCGGAAAATATTTGAAAATCAGTTTTGCATCCATATTCAATCTACACTTTCCTGTTCAATGATCCGGGCCAGCATCACTTTGGCGCGATAGATCCTGGTTTTGACCGTTCCCAGAGGAATGTTCAAAGTATCGGCGATTTCTTCGTAAGCGTAATGCTGCATATAACGCAGGCGGATCACTTCTGCATAATCAGGTTTAAGACGTGATATTACCGATTCGATGGCCTGTTTCTGCTGTTCCGCTATCATAACATCTTCCGGGTTAATGTCTTCGGTTTCCCGGGCTTCTTCCAGCGATACGAAAAATTGTTTGTTTTTTCTGAAATGATCAATGCAGAGATTTTGCACAATACTGTACAGCCATGTGGAAAATGCGTATTTGGGATTGTAGTGTTTCAGGTTCCGGAAAGCCTTATCAAAGCTCATCAGCACCAGGTCCTCAGATTCGGATGAGTTAACAATAAGCTTATTGATAAAAGCCTGTACGCGGTCTTTGTGCCTGACAAGCAAACGCGTGTATGCTTCCTGCCTGTTTTCCAGAGCCAGTCTGACAAGTTCCCTGTCATCCATATTATCCAGCGATACGCCCATATTCTTAGGATTTGATGTTCTTAATCAGGAGCACAATTAAAAAATAAAAATGTACAAAGGGAGAAATCATATCCCACAAAGGTGATGCCAGAACAAGCCCTTTTTCGCCCAAATGTATTCGAAACCCTATATGGTGGATCCATACGGTTATCCACCTGAACAGCAACATGCCTCCCAAAACGCTATAGGTATATATGTCTGATATTTCCCTGAAAAGGACAAAAGTCAGGAACAACATCACATAAAAAGCGGCAATAAGCATTTTTTCCAATGATAGCAATATATAGGGCCGGGCTTTTGTGAGCTGCATGGTAGACAATTCCAAAGTCCTGACCATATGGTATTCCCTTATTCCCATGCGACGGTTCATATACACCGTTCCGGCGGGATTCACACAGGCTGTTGCTTTGGTTTGTTTTAACACATGAGAAACAATGGCCTGTTCACATTGATTACAACCGGTGGTTTTCATGTTCAGTTTGGCTCCTGTTAAAAACCTGTCTGCAGGAAACATTTTATTGTTGCCGTCAAAGGTATAGCTCATATTCAGAGCGGAAGCCCCCATTACGTGAAGCTGTTGCTCCAGAAGGTCATAACGTATAAGCAGGTTGTTGCCTCTGAATGATGTATATCCCATAACGGTAGTGTTTCCCGGTTCCCGATTTGCCTGAACCAGGGTGGCTAGCCATTTTTTAGAATCCGGGAAACAGTCCGGTCTGAAAAAAACTATGGATGGATAACGGGCAGCTCTTATCCCTATTCCAAGAGCCATAAGGTTGTCTTGTCCAAATTTGGAATCTGCTGTCAGGGTCCTTATGGTCAGATTTTTATTAAAATGCTCCAGTGAAGCCAGGAGTACGTCTGTATTGTCTTGTGAGTTTTTATCTACCACAACCAATTCAAAATTTTCGTATTCCTGTTCCAGCAGGGCAGGCAACAAATTCACCAGGTTTTCGTATTCGTTCCTGACACACACGATTACGGATACACCGGGTGTAACACCGATTCCCGCCTGCATATTATCTTTTTTTGCAAAGGCCGGTCTGTAATATTGCAGAAACAGAAGCACTGTAACAGAAACCAGGAGAATGAAAGATACCAGGATCCAATCCGTTAATACCATACTAATGCGCCTCCAGCCAGTTAGTTCCGAAACCTAAACCAACAGATAACGGTACACTCAGCGTCACCGCATGTTCCATTACGTTGCGTACCAGGTCTTCCATTTCTTTCTTTTCGGTAATATGGACATCGAACAGCAATTCATCATGAACCTGGAGGATCATTTTGCTTCTCATTTTTTTATCTGTCATTTCACGATGTACCATAACCATGGCTTTTTTTATGATGTCAGCCGCTGTTCCCTGAATGGGCGCATTAATGGCGTTACGTTCTGCCAACCCCCGCAGCAATGCGTTGGAAGCATTGATATCAGGGGCATAACGTCTGCGGTGAAAAAGTGTTTCCACGTACCCTTTTTCCTTTGCCATAGATATGGTATTGTTCAGGTATTCCCTCACTTTAGGATAATGTTCAAAGTATCCGTCAATAAGTTCTTTTGCCTCTGAACGGGGTATTTTCAGACGGCTGGCAAGTCCGAATGGAGAGATGCCGTATATGATTCCGAAATTCGCTGTTTTTGCTTTGTTCCGTTGTTCGGGAGTTACTTCTTCTTTACCGCAATGAAATATCTTTGCTGCTGTAGCCGTATGAATATCGGCCCCTGCATTAAAGGCTGCAATAAAATCCTCATCCCCGCTCATGTGAGCCATTATACGCAACTCTATCTGAGAATAATCGGCAGACATCAACACGTAGTCTTTATCCCTGGGAATAAAAAATTTCCTGATTTCCCTTCCTCTTTCCTCCCTTACCGGTATGTTTTGAAGGTTGGGTTTCTGTGAACTCAGTCTCCCGGTAGCGGTAACCGTTTGATTGAAGGTTGTGTGTATGCGTCCGGTGTCGGGATCTGTCAGGGCAGGCAGGCTTTCAATATAAGAGGACAATAGTTTTTTTAAAGACCTGTATTCCAGGATCAGGGGCACAATCGGGTGACGTTCTGCCAGTGCACTGAGTGTCTCTTCGTCTGTGGAATACTGTTTTTTTCCTTTCCGGGACCGGTCATCAATTTTCAGCCTGTCATACAGCACGATCCCCAGTTGTTTTGGGGAAGACACATTAAGTGTGGGTTCATTGGCGTAATTCCTGACCTGTTTTTCGATCTCCAGGGATGTGGCTGTAAGTTCCCGCCCGTATTCTTCCAGCGAACCAATGTCTACGTTGACCCCCTGATATTCCATATCGGCAAGCACTTCCATCAAGGGCATTTCAAGATCAGTGTAAAGTGTAGCCGTCCCTTCCTTGTTCAGGATGTCCTGCAGCGGTTTTTTCAGATGGAAAGCAATAAAAGCCTCGTTTAACAGGTTTTTAATGGCGGTGTCTGTTTCTTGTTGGGTTTGGAACAAGTCCTGATCTTTTGTTTCGGTTTCATCCGGGAACAAATTCAGGTACTGTATAGCCAGGTCTGAAGGACGGTGGTTGCGTTCCGGGTTGACCAGGTAATGCATCAGTCCGGGGTCCCATAACATACCGTCCATGCCTTTTTGCTGATGTTTCAATATCAGCAGCAGGTCTTTGATTCCGAATCCGCATTTTTCAATTTTACGGTCAGTTAACAGGGGAAGAATCCGGGCTGCAGGAACCAAATAGTTTTTTTCTCCCGTGAAAACGGCTGCAACGGACGTATTGCAGGCTATGCCTACTTGACCCTTGAGCGATGCCTCTTTCAGGAGAGATCCGGTTTGCTCACTGTTTCTGATGTCTTCAAAAGAAACGGGCGGCTTGAATTCCTGTGAAGGTTCAGATGGGGTTGTCGTTTTATCTTCAAAACAGCAAAAAAGCTCTTCCAGTTTTGGGATTAGTCGGACCAGGGAATGAAATTCATACTCCCTGAGCAATTCTTTCAGTCGGGTCAGCTGGGGAGCCCGGATCCTGAATGATTCTTCGTCCCAGGGTATATCAAGGCCGGTGCGGATGGTGACCAGGTCTTTAGAAAGTTCCAGCATGTCCCTTGAATGCGTGATCTTTTCCTGCATTTTGACGGGTAACTCGGCAAGATGTTCCAAAATGTTCTCTACGGTTCCAAAGCTCGATACCAGGTTTTTCGCACCGACTTCTCCTATGCCCCGCACTCCCGGGATATTGTCTGATGCATCTCCCCATATTGCAAGGATATCGGTTACCTGGGCAGGGTCATTGATATTGTATTTAGTACAGATCTCTTTTTCTCCGAGGATATCCCAGCCGTCTCCCCGCGAACGGGGCCGGAACATTTGTATGTTCTTGGAAACCAGTTGTCCGTAATCTTTGTCGGGAGTCACCATGAATACCTGGAATCCCTCTTTCTCGGCACGTTTGGAAAGCGTTCCGATTACGTCATCGGCCTCGGCATTCTGAATGATGATCACAGGGATGCGGCACGATTCCAGGAATTCGTGTATGACGGGCAGGGACTCTTTGATCACCGCAGGTGTTTCGGGCCGGTTGGCTTTGTATTCCGGATATGCCTGGTGGCGAAAATTTTTGCCTCCCGGATCAAAGGCCACAAAAAGATGGGTGGGTTTTTCCTTTAAAATAATGTCGAAAAGGGAACGGCAAAAGCCGTAAATTGCCGAGGTGTCAACACCCTTTGTATTGAGCATGGGCCGGTTAATAAAGGCAAAATACGCCCGGTAAACCAGGGCGTGCCCGTCTATCATGAATATTCTTTTCATTTCACCCATTCGGCAAATGATGTGGGGGTTTCATACAACCTCACGCTGTGCAGACGGTTGGGCGGGGTTATGACCGGATCCAGGATGCCGGCTATGTATAATGTCAATTGTTCACAGGTAGGTTGAAAATCAAAAACAAGAACGTTATCGTATGCTTTGGCCAGTTCCCGGGAAAGAGGAGCATCTTTTCTGAGCATCAGGGAATGATCCAGAGGTTCAAGTACGTATTTGGATACTATTTTTTTAAGGTCATTGAAGTCCATGATCATGCCTGATTTTGGATCTCCCGGTTTGTGGGAGGGTTCTCCCGTAATGGTTACCATCAGTTTGTAAGAGTGTCCGTGTATCTGGCGGCATTTCCCATCGTAATGGGTGAGTGCATGCGCCCCTTCAAAACGGAATTCACGGGTAATTTGCAATTGTGACATAAATCGCGTTTATTCGTACAAATGTAGTATATTTCTTGGAGTAACCCTTGTGGCTTATGATTTAAATGTTTATTAACGTTCCTGCTATATATTTATCATATATTTTGCTTTATTGATTAAACTTTTTTAGTTTTGCCCCCGTAAAAGGAATTAAAATTATGCGAGACGAATCTTTAAAGTCCATTATTTCTGATAACGCCAAAAACATGAGGCGTTCAGCTATCCGGGATCTTTTGAAAATGGCTACTCGTCCGGAAGTTATATCTTTTGGAGGCGGGTTTCCGGACATTACCGCTTTTCCTGTAGATCAGCTTAAGGAAGTAGTCACGGAAGTCCTGGAAGAAAATGCCCTGCAGGCATTGCAATACGGTGAAACTTTGGGCGTGAAGGAATTGCGGGAAGTATTGGCACAGCGTTACCGCGATCAGGGAATAGATGTTACTTATGAAAATTTCATCATTACCACATCATCGCAGCAGGCAATAGATATGCTGAGTCAGTTGTTTATTAATCCCGGGGATACGCTGGTCTGCGGACTGCCTTCCTACCTGGGGGCATTGCAGGCTTTTTATGCACACAGGGCAAATCCCGTGGGAATTCCTAAAGATGAAGAATTGCATTCCGTAGTTAGTGCGTTGGTAACAGCCGGGAAGAAGCCGAAATTCATTTACGCTATCCCGGATTTTCAGAATCCTTCCGGAGTAACTATGGATATGGAGCAACGTTGCAATGTGCTGGAAGTCGCGCGGGAGTTTGATCTGCTGGTGGTGGAAGACAGTCCTTACAGAGAGATCCGCTTTAGCGGAGAACCTATGCCTTTGATCTATTCACTGGATAAGGATGAACGTACTATATTACTGGGGACTTTCTCAAAAACATTCGTTCCCGGGTTCCGCCTGGGGTGGATTATGGCTCCGGTAAATATCATAGAACGACTGGAAATTGTCAAGCAATCCATGGACCTGTGCGCACCGGTGTTCAATCAGTTCATAGCTGCCCGTTTTATGAAGAAAGGGTATTACGATAAGAATATTGAGCGGGTTAAGATCAATTACCGTAACAAACGCGACAGCATGATAGCCGCATTTGAAAAATACATGCCCGAAGGAGTCACCTGGACCAATCCGGAAGGAGGTTTGTTCCTCTTTGTCACCTTACCTGAAGGGTATGATTCCAAGGACCTCTTTAAGATCGCAGTCAATGAAAATGTGGCCTTTGTCATTGGGGAAGCCTTTCACTGTGACGGATCCGGAAAAAACACCTTGCGGATCAACTTCTCTTATATGGAAGAATCACGTGCCGAGGAGGGAATCCGTCGTCTGGCCGGTGCCATTGGCAGGATGATGGAAGAAAAAAAGATCAAAGGTCAATAATCAGTTCATTCAATGAGCGTTTGGGTACGTGATGTATTCCATTCGCATCTCTCCAATATTTGATGTTTTCCCCGGCCGTGAGGTCGGGGTTTGTTTTTTCCAGGACTACTGTTTCTGCCGGTTTACCAAGGGCTACGACATATAGTATTTCAAACCTGTCCGGAAGTGTCAGGAATTTTGCCAGCCTGGGCCTGTTGACGGAAGCAAAAATGCAACCGCCGTAACCCAGACTTACAGCCTGTAACAGGATGCTTTGCATGGCAATTCCTGCATCACAATAAATATTGGGGTGAACCGATTTGTCGTGCAGAAGAATTATATAGGCTGCCGGCTTTTCTCCTTCGGCCGGACCGTCCCATTCTTTTATATAGCCTGCCCAGGCAAGGCACTCAAATATTTCTTTTCCCAATGAGGATGCTTCATTGTTGCAGAGCAGGTATTTTAACGGTTGCCTGTTGGCGGCTGATGCACTAAGACGTGCGGCTTCAATCATTGATTCCAGTTCCCGATGGCTTACAGGTTCGTTTTGAATAAATTTTCTGTAAGATCTGTTCTTCTTAATAATTTCCAAAATGTCCATAATATGTTGCATTTAAGCTAGTTAGTATAGGCGATCAATGATCCCCTGATCTTTCATTTCGGAAGGAGTTCCGCAAAATATTTCTTTGTCGGGGGTCATGATCCAGAACAGATCACAATACTGCATGGCCAGGGAGAGGTCGTGGGTGGAAAACAGGATGCCTTTATTCTCTTCAACGGCGATTTTTTTAAGTAGCAGTATGGTGGATCGTTTGTTGGCAATATCCAGGAAAGCCGTAGGTTCATCCAGCAGGATCAGCGGAGTGTCCTGTACCAGGGCGCGGGCAATGGCTACCCGGTGAAATTCACCGTCCGACAAATCGGCACTGTTTCTTTGGGCCAGGTACGATATTCCTGTTTTTTCCAGGACTTCGGCAATGATCCGTTTCCCTTCAGGGTTTTCCAGCCCCAGCCAGTTAGTATACCGGTACCTTCCTGTACTCACGGTATCTTCAACAGAGAAATTGGCTGCCCTCCAGGGTTGTGCCGGTACAAAAGCACACTGGTCACGGTCATCGGAGAGACCTAATGGTACAACAGAACCTTTCAGAGGGGTCTGCAATCCGGCTATAGTTTTTAATAAGGTGGATTTTCCGATGCCGTTTGGTCCGAGTATACCGGTTATTTTTCCGCAATGTAGTTGCAGTGTGATGTCTTCAAAAAGAACTTGTTTTTTTGAGTATCCTATGGATAAAGCGGATATGTCCAGGCAGGGTGTCATAATTTTACGGCTCTGTTTTTGAAGATCACGTAAATGATCACGGGAATTCCCATGAGGGCGGCTACGGTATTGACGGGTAAAACGCTTTGTGAACCGGGCATCTGGGAAATGATATCGGCCAGGATCATCATGCCGGCTCCCAGGATGGCAGAGGCGGGGATCAATACGCGGTGGTTGGCGTTATTGAAAAGCATACGTGCTATATGGGGAACGGCTATGCCAATAAAGCCTATGGGACCGCAAAATGCGGTAACGCTTCCGGCAAGCAGGGTGGTAGCCAGGAAAATGCGATTTCTTACATGCGACACATGAATACCCAGGCTTTTTGCGTATTGTTCACCCATGAGCAATACATTAAGGTCTTTAATATTCATAAAAGAAATCCCCAACCCTGTAAGACAGAGCAGGGCCATGATCGCCAGACGGTTTCCGGTAACGTTCCCGAAACTGCCCATGGTCCACAGTACGTATGTCTTGAGTGCCGTTGCTTCTGAAAAATACTGGATCAGTCCAATAAGTGCCGAGCCGGCAGATCCGATCATTATTCCCAGGATCAACAGGGTCATATTGCTTTTCAGTCTTTTTGAAGCCGCCACGATGATAAACATGACTGCCAGGGCTCCTATCCAGGCAAAAGCAGCTGTTCCCAGGTTGGTAAGCCAGGAAGGCGCATTTCCAAAGCCCAGCCAGGAAAATCCCATTACGAAGAAAGCCACGCCGAGTCCTGCTCCCGAACTGATCCCCAGAACATACGGATCTGCCAGCGGGTTCCTGAACAGGGTTTGCATTTGTGCCCCGCATACGGCAAGTGACATACCGGCCAGAAGGGCTGTTATCATTTTGGGGATCCTGAAGTTCCAGATTATTTTATATACGTAGTCTGAAGCATCATTCCCCAGCATAGCGTTCAGAATATCCGGGAAAGGAAGGTGTACCGATCCCAAAAAAAGGTCGCCGGCTATGAGCAGAATCATAACAAAAGGGATCCACAGCTTTTTCATCAAGACAAAGATAAACGAAAAACGGCTGGAACTAAAAAACAGTTATCTTTGCGGGGTTCTAACCCAAATACTTTCAATTTTGAAAAGGTCTTTTTTATCCATTTTCTCTTTTTTGTTTTGTTACGTATTGTTTGCCCAGGGGGCGGATCGTGAAATGCCGTCAGCACTTGATACGTTAGCTACAGAAGATAAATTTACAAGAATCATATTGTTGGAGGATTTTACCTGGAAATACCTGGATCTGGGAAAACCGGTCTTTGATGAGACGGAAATGTATACCGGGTGGGATACGTCCTCCATTCACGCTTTCAAAGAGCTTAAACCGGAGGATTTGCCTGAAGAGATCACCTTGGTCCTGGCCGATTCCCTGCAGGGATTTTGTTGCCCGTTTACTGAGAAAATCCGATCACGGTATGCATTCAGAAGAACCCGTCCGCACAGGGGTACGGATATAGCTTTGGATACCGGGGATTCCGTCCGGGTTGCGTTTAACGGGGTGGTACGGGTTATGGAACCTTCGCGAAACACCGGCGGATACGGGAACCTCTTGGTTGTCAGGCATCCAGGCGGACTGGAAACGTATTACGGGCATTTGTCCAGATTCCTTGTCAAACCGGGAGAGATCGTAAAGGCGGGCGAAGTAATAGGCCTGGGCGGGAACACGGGCAGAAGCACAGGTGCCCATCTTCATTTTGAGACGCGCTACAAAGGAAAAGCCTTTGATCCGGAACGGATAATTGATTTTGAAAAAGGATTGCTCAGGGACTCCGTGCTTGTGCTCAAAAAACATTATTTCAGTATATATTCTCATTACGGCCAGAACGATGAAGAATCCCTGGCTGCTTCACAGAGAATTATTCACGCCATAAGATCGGGGGACACATTAGGAGCATTGGCCATAAAATACGGCACGACTGTCCGGCAGATATGCGCGTGGAACAATATATCTTCCGGAACGGTTCTGCGTATTGGAAGAAGGTTGATTGTCAGGTAACCTAAGCTAAGGGTTTAGACGGGTGTTATGAAATAATGGTAAACAGCTTTCTGCAACCATTCTGAGGCCTGTTCCAATGAGGCTCCCGACGGTGTAACGGAAATACATTTATCAAAGACGTTGTGCAATAACGTATCTGATCCCGGTGTTACACTGCCACAAAATGACAGGATCTTTTTATTGTATTTCTTTGCCAGGCGGGCCACTCCGGCCGGGGCTTTTCCCATAAGGGTCTGGACATCCATCTTTCCCTCGCCTGTAATTACCAGGTCTGCTTTCCTGATCTCATTTTCCAGTCCAATGGCATCCATGATCATACCGGCTCCCGATTCCAGCCGCCCGTTTAGAAATTGCAGGAAAGCATAGCCCAGACCTCCTGCAGCCCCGGCACCCGGAACATCCTTGTTTTCAAGCGATCCCGGAACATTGTGGTGGTGTTTTACGGCCACTTGCGAAAAATGACACAATCCATTGTCCAGGACAACAATATCTTTGAGAGAGGCCCCTTTTTGCGGCCCGTATATATAAGCGGCTCCTTGCGGCCCGCAAAGCGGGTTGGTCACATCACAGGCTATGCGGAAGGTACATTGATCCAGTAAAGGATGTTTGCCCAGGTCTCGGATGGAAGCAATATGTTCCAGGTCTTTCCCGCAAAGTCCTGCTTCCCGGCCTTGAGAATCCAGGAATTCAAATCCTAAAGCGGTAAGCATGCCAATTCCCCCATCGTTTGTAGCACTGCCTCCGATCCCGATCAAAAAAGTACGGCATCCTTTTGATAAAGCGTGCAGGATCAATTCTCCGACACCATAAGTTGTTGTATATAAAGGATTTCTTTCATTTTCAGGAACAAGCCACAAGCCGGCGGCAGCGGCCATTTCTATGACAGCAGTCTGAGCATTTTCCGGTCCGGGAATGATACCGTAGGTGGCTTCCACCTGGGCTTTAAGAGGCCCTCTTACTTTAATGGTTCTGTATACACCGCCCATCCCCTGGATCAAAGCAGTCACTGTTCCTTCGCCCCCGTCGGCCAGGGGAAGTACCCTGATTCCGGGGATATCACGCGATTGATACCTGTAAGCTTTTTCAATGCCTCTTTGTACGGCATGTCCCGCCTCCCAGGATGTAAGACTCCCCTTAAAGGAATCCATTGCAATAACGATATTCACGTTAGTGTCATTTTATTTGTTCTTTCGGATCAGACGGTATTCAACAATACACTGTATGACTTCGGTCAGGGCATAAATAAGGAAAAATATACCTGCAAAAATTGTTAGTGTTACGGCGGTGTTGAAAGGATTCAAGAGGATTACGACTGCCAGAATGATCACCAATACAGGATTCAGATAAATATACCAGGGCAGGCCGGCCTCATTGCTTTTCCGGAAATGAAAAATATGAGTGAACTGAACAATTCCTGATAGCAACAGGATCAGACCGGCTATGAACATGGTCAGTCCGGTGAAAAAACGGGGAAAGATCAGCAACAATAAGCCAAAGATCAAAAATACGACAGATGACAAAAAAAGCATGCGTTGCAGCCCTTTGTCCCCTGCCTCGTTTTTCCAGGCAAAGTAAAGGGAAAAGAGACCTCCTGTCAGCATAATGGCAGCCATTATCCTTACCAGGGTAACCACACTGCCTTCCGGATTGATAAGCAGGAACAATCCCAGGATGACGCCCAGAAGGCTTCTTAAAATACCGTAACGAATATTGGTTATACCTTTCATGACTTATGGAATGATTATCGTATAAAGATAATAATTTTTACATTTGCTGCTCACCGAAATTATTATGGCAGCATTTCTTCAGGCGGACAATCTTTCAAAAACATACGGGGACAAAGTCTTGTTCCGGGATATCTCATTCCACATAAACCAGGGAGATAAAGTAGCACTGGTGGCCTCCAACGGGAGCGGAAAATCTTCTTTATTACATGTTCTGGCGGGTGGGGAATCACCCGAAGGAAAGGGGAATATCAAATTTATGAAAGAGGTTCGTGTGGGTTTCCTGGAACAGGATCCGGTATTGGATCCCCTTCTGACAATCATGGAGCAGGTCCGGGTTGCCAACCAAAGAGTCTGGCAGGCGGTTAAGACTTACAACAGGGCAGCTGTTGACAAGGATAAGAAAAAACTGGAACAGGCCATTAACGATATGGACCGGCTGGACGGATGGAATTATGACAATAAGGTTACCCGAGTTTTGACACGTCTGGGCCTGACGTCCACGGATAAAAAGATCGGTTCTTTATCGGGAGGCGAACGTAAAAAAGTAGCTATAGCCGGTTTACTTGTTCAGGAAGCAGATTTTATGATTCTGGATGAACCTACCAACCATCTGGATATAGAGATAATAGAATACCTGGAAGAATACCTGGCAACTTCTTCCAAAACCATCTTGATGGTCACACACGACAGGTATTTCCTGGACCGGGTGTGTAATCACATTTTTGAATTGGATAACGGCCGGTTGTTTACTTACAAAGGCAATTACAGCTATTTCCTTGAAAAAAGGGAGGAGCGTCTGGCCAATACGGCGGCAGAAACGGATAAAGCCCGGAACCTATACAGGAGAGAACTGGAATGGATACGGAGTACTCCATGTGCGAGAACCGGCAAATCAAGATCTCGCATTGAAAGCTTCAAAGAGCTAAAAACAAAAGCGGAAGTCCGTCAGGATATAAAAAAAATGACTATCAATCCTGGCATTGCCCGCCTGGGAGGAAAGATTATACATTGTAAATCGCTATCTTTCAGTTATGCAGAAAAATGGATAATAAAGGATTTTACTTACAATTTTGCACGCTATGAAAAGGTCGGGATTATTGGCGGGAACGGGGCAGGGAAGAGTACTTTTCTGAAAATGATCACAGGGGAGATAACCCCCGATGCCGGGACACTCCAAACCGGAGAAACGGTTCGTTTCGGTTTTTACCGCCAGGAAGGAATAGAATTTGATCCGCAAGATACAGTCTTTGATGTGGTGCATAATATTGCCGAGACCGTTCTTATGGCAGACGGGAACCGGGTAACCCTGAACACTTTTCTGAACCGTTTTCTTTTTCCGCCTTCCACACACCAGATAAAGATGGAAAAGCTGAGCGGGGGAGAAAAAAGACGTTTGTACCTGCTTACCATCCTGATGAAAAACCCGAACTTCCTGATCCTGGACGAGCCTACCAATGACCTGGACATACTTACATTGAATGTGCTGGAAGAGTACCTGGAGCATTTTAAGGGTTGTTTGCTGATCGTGTCCCACGACAGGTATTTTTTAGACAAACTGGCAGATCACCTCTTTGTTTTTGAGGGAGAAGGCATTATAAGGGATTATCCGGGCAAAAGCAGTGAGTATTTTATGTCTGTGAAAATGGAAAATACAGCTGCACCGGAGAAGGAAATTCCCGGTAAAGCAAAACCGGGTCACAAAGTGCCCGCCGGCGATGAATCCGCTGCTCCAAAGAAACTGACTTACAGGCAAAAGAAGCGTATGGAGGCACTGGAAGAGAATATCCAGGAATTGGACCGCGAAAAGACGGACCTGGAAAAAACCCTCTCCGATCCCGGAAAGTCCCTGGAAGAAATCACTAAAACCTCGGTGCGAATGGGCGAAATATTGCACAAACAGGATCAGAACTGGGAAGAATTATTGAGTCTGGAAAGTCAGTCGGATGGGTAATTTTGCAGGAATTCCTGATATATCTTCATGTTTTCGTTTGTGGCTCCGTTTTGGTCAAACAACCCGCCCCAACGGGGAGAAGTGGCTTCCCATATGAAACTCCCCAATCCCAAATTTCCGGGAATGTCCCGTGCTATCTCATTGACTTCCAGGCGGCTTTCCTTATATTCTACCACAACAACGGGTTTGTTGTACCGGGCTGCCAGATCGTTCAGGTTATGGCGCAGGTCATCAAGCGTCCCGTGCCACGCGGGATAATAGGATTGTCCTATTATATCAAACACCACATCCCGGCTTAAAATTTTGTCCAAAAAATTGACCGATTCTTCATTCTGTCCGCCACAGGCAATGTGAACCATCACCGGTATAGACGGATCTGCAGCTCGGACACCGGCCGAGGCACAACGCAACAATACGCTAAAGGACATGTACGAATTTTCAATTTTTCCCTGGGGCCAAAGCATTCCGTGGTTGATTTCGTTCCCTGTCTGTACCATATCGGGGCGGACACCTTCTTCCATAAAACGTTTGATCACTTCGTTTGTATAGCGATAAACCTGGCCTTCCAGTCCCGATCCGTGATACTCTTTCCAGGAAGCGGGGATGTATTGCTTCCCGGGGTCGGCCCAGTTGTCGCTGTAATGAAAGTTTAGCAACAGCTTCAGACCGGCATTTTTAATGCGTTTGGCCATTTCCAGCGTTTTTTCCAGTCCGCAGTAGCCTTCCGGTGAATAACCGTTTTCCGCAGTCGGGTCTGTGAATAAACGCAGCCGTATCCAATTGAATCCATTGTCTTTGAGAATCTCAAGAACGTCTTTTTGCACTTCTTTGTCCGAGAAGACCGTGCCCCTGTCTTCCTGCTGCTGTACCCATGAAATGTCGGCTCCCACGATCGGCCGGTCAAAGGAAACGGTCCGAGTTGCCGGAGGAAGGGGTTGCGGGCGGTTTTGCGCGTAGGACTCGGCAAGGTCTCTGTATATGCGAAGCATTTCTTCAGAGGCTTTTCCTTCGGGGAAAAGAACCCACGAAGGCTCCCAGGCCATGGTGCCGTATCCCATGCCGCCGGGGATGGATCGCACGATGTCGTTGATGCGCTTGATGTTCCGGGCGTTTGCTCCGTATTCACAGACACAGATGGGTTTTTGATACCTTGTCGCCAGATCGTAGAGATTGGCCTGCAGGTCTTCGTAAGTACCATGCCATTGTTCGTAATAGGAAAGTCCTATGATGTCGTATCCTGCATTGTATTTATCCATATAGTCCAGAAACTGCCGACACAAGGTATTTTGTCCTCCCAGGGCCAGGTGTACCATCAGGCGGGCTTGGGGCAACACTTCCCGAACGGCTTTTTCTCCGGCCTTGTAAAGCCCCATTAGAGTAGCCCAGTTGCTTTCTTCTGCGTTATCGTCAATGTATCCTTCCGGCCAGACCATGCCGTGATTGATCTCATTGCCAATCTGGATGATGTCAGGGGTCGTATCTGCTTCTTTCATGGCGGCAAGCACATCCCGTGTATACCGGTAGAGTGCACTTTCCAGTTCTTCTCCGGTAAGGTCTTTCCATGAAGATGGTTTATATTGTTTATCAGGATCTGCCCAAGTGTCCCGGTAATGGAAATCCAGCGAAAAAGTCATGCCGGCGGCTTTGATGCGCCGGGCCATGGCTATGGTTTCCTCCAGTCCACAGAACCCTTCCCGGGAATACCCTTCTTCAGCGGCAGGGTCAACGAAGATCCGCAGACGGATATTGTCAAACCCGTTTTCGGCCATAATGGAACAGATGTCTCTCTGATCGCCTGCCGTATCTGTAAAGGTAAGGCCCCGGGATTCAAACTGGGGAATGAAGGATATATCGGCACCCAGGCTGTGGTGTGGATATGAAGGATTGCATCCAACGGAGAGAACAGCCAGTGCCAGGGATAAAATAAGCCCTGTGTTTTTGATAGCTCTTGCTTTCATGTTGTCGTGTTTTAGTAGTTAACCTGGTCCAGATCCACCAGGTTGTTCAGGATCGCGTATATGGTCAATCCTGAAGGAGAATGGATCTGCAGTTTGGATGCTATGTTTTTGCGATGGGTCATAACCGTATGCACAGAGATAAACAGTTTGTCCGCTATTTGTTTGTTTGTTAACCCTTTGACTACTTCTACAATGATATCTTTTTCGCGTTTGCTCAATTCTTTGGAAATGTCCTTTTGTAGGTCTACGTTGAAGAGTTTGATGATCTTGTTGCGGATCTGTTCTGCCGAGTCGTAAATAGAGATCGAATCATCGTAATGTTCCAAGGTATGGCTGTCTGCCAGTGAATGGAGCAAAGCAAGGGATTTCATTTTGTTGTTGCCGCAAAGGGTTCTGACTTTTCCGGTTATGCGAGTGTCGGTGGCAGAGGGGTTGATAATGAACAGATCCGGTGTGTACTTGCATAATACACACTCAAGCTGGTTCATGTCTGTGATCTCAATTATGTAAATATCCAGGGAGTTAATCCGTCTAAGCATATCAATGATCCCTGCACGAAGAATTTCAGAAGGTTCGGCTATGGCAACACGGATCTTTTTGCTCATTGTTTTTTTACATTGAGTTCCATTTGAGTTATCATGGGAACAAAGAGGTTATCCTCAATGAAATTGTGAGAAGCCAGATCAGAAGCACAGGCAAAAATATCAAACAAAACACTGTTCAGCTCATCTGCATTTCCCGGGGGATAGTATTTAATCAGGATGTTTTTTAGTTCGGAAAGTTTTGATTCAATATTGTCATGCTGCCTGCAAAAAACACGAATGTTGTAGTCGCCCCGTTTTACTCCTGAAAGCAGGGATCTTACATAAGGGAAGACGGTGGTTTCTTCGTATTCCATGTGGGTGTGCACTTGTTCCACGTACAGATCGTAGAAACGGATAATGGCTTTGGCGGCATGGTCTTGATTGATATCTAAAACCGAGAGAAGCTTTTCCCGTATGGAGGGGAGCCGGAAATCCAGGAAATAACTGTGGGAATTGTGGAGGTAATCCAGCAAACATTGGATAGAATCGTTTCCAAAGTTATGGACCTCTTCTCTGTTATCACTGATCAGCAGATTAACCACAGCCAGAAATGTTTGTTCATCCACACCGTTCTGACGGCAGACTTCCCGAATGGTCTTTTCACCAAAGCCCAGAGATATTCCAAACCGGCTCAGGACCAAAAGCATGGGATAATTGTTGCAGATCAAATCGCTCATGCTGTCTGCCGGTGTATATTTTCCCAGTTTGTAGATTTTTTCTGTCATTTTTTGACAAACCAGTATTTTAGGACAATAAAGATAAGAAAAAAGATCAGGCAAATAAAATCAGGCTCAGGGCCATAACAGCCATCCCCGAGATCAGTCCGTAAATGGCAATGTGATGCTCTCCGTATTCGTGGGCTCCGGGCAACAACTCGTCAAATGAAATATATATCATGATTCCGGCCACTATGGCAAAAACACAACCCATGACAACCGGGGAAAGGAAAGGCATCAGGATCAGGTAGGCTATAAATGCGCCCAGGGGTTCTGCCAATCCGGAGAACAGGGTGATCCAAAAGGCTTTTTTCCGGCTCCCGGATGCGTAAAAAATGGGAATGGAGACGGCAATTCCTTCCGGTATGTTGTGGATTGCAATGGCGGTGGCAATGGCTATTCCCAGTGTAGGATTCTCCAGTGCGGCCATAAAAGTGGCAATTCCTTCCGGGAAATTGTGAACGGCTATGGCTATGGCAGTCATAACGCCCATTTTCATTAATTTGGGCTTTTTCCTACACGCTGAGCCGTGTACTCCCTGTTCCACTTCTTCCACCATATGGGCTTCGTGGGGATTACCGAATGAAGGGACAAAACGGTCTATGATCGCTATCAAAGCCATACCGGCAAAAAAGAACACGACAGTGATTAGTAATCCTTTTTGATGTCCCATGTTTTCCGTGAGTATGATCCTGGCTTCGTTAAAAATCTCTACAAAAGCCACATATACCATTACGCCGGCTGACAATCCCAGGGAAAAGGATAGCAGTTTGCGGTTGGTGCTTTTAGCGATGAAAGTTATAGCAAAGCCTATGAGGGTGGCCAGTCCGGCGAATAATGCCAATAAAAACGGGAGCAAAATATTTGATACCATATATTCCAATATTGGATGCAAAGGTAGTTACATAAGTTTTTTCAGAAATACCCAGATTCAGGTATTATGTAATCGTCGGGTTCCTTTATCTTTGCAGCTTCTAAGATGAAAAACAGATACTATAGAAACAAGATAGTAGCGCTTATACTGGCTCTTTTCTTTTTAGGATATTATGCCGGGACATCCATGTGTTATCATCACCATATTGAAAATGGTCGTGATATAACACATTCGCACCCTTTTTCATCTCGTACTCATACCCACACAAACAGCCAGTTACAGCTTATTGTTTTTTTATCTGTGGTAGTGATAATACTCCCTGCAACAGCCGGGATCCTGTCACGTTACAATTTTCTGTCAGCTGTCTTTCTTTATCCGGAGATCTTTTCGGTTCTTGTTGCAGATCGTCCGGTTTGTAATCTGAGGGCTCCTCCGGTAATCTAATTATTTTCAGTTTTTTAAAATAATTCGATTTACCTTATAAAGAGCCATGAAAAAAATAGTACTGACTTTATTGCTGCTTATTACCGTATTATCTGTATCCCATGCGCAGCAAAGACAACACAGAGAAAGAGAAAATTCAAAAAAAGGAGCCACTCTTACCGGATACATTACAGATGCCTCTACCGGTGACAGCCTGGGATACGCCTCCGTAGTGCTGCACGGTACCACATTGATGGCCGTAGCCAACGATTCCGGCTATTACAGGCTTCATCATCTTCCGGAAGGTTCACATACCATAAAGGTGTCACTGGTAGGGTATAGTCCCGCCTCCTTTACCGTACAACTTAAAAATGATGAAATGACCATGCAGGATATCAAGCTGGTTCCCGATGTGGTTTCCCTGGACCAGATAGTCATTTCTGCCAGCCGGACAGAAGTGGTCCGGCGAAACAGCCCCGCCCTGGTCAATGTAATGACTGCGGGAATCATTGAACAGACAAATGCCGTCTGTCTGGCAGACGCGTTGCCTTTTCAGCCCGGGGTACGGGTAGAGAACGATTGCCAGAATTGCGGTTTTAACCAGGTGCGGATCAATGGTCTTGACGGCCATTATTCACAGATCCTGATAGATTCACGTCCGGTATTTTCTGCCCTGGCAGGAGTTTACGGGTTAGAGCAGATCCCTGCCAATATGATAGACCGGGTTGAAGTTGTACGGGGCGGGGGATCGGCATTATACGGTTCGTCTGCCATCGGGGGGACCATTAATATCATTACGCGCGATCCCGTAACAAACGATGCGGAAGTGGCACACACAATCACTTCAATAGGAGGGGGGAAAGCATGGGACAACAATACTACTTTTAATGCTTCTCTTGTTACCGGGAACGGGAAAGCCGGTTTTTTGGCTTACGGTCAGATGCGTACAAGGCAGGGCTACGATCACAACGGAGACGGATTTACCGAATTGCCTGAAATACAAAGTAATACTATCGGACTTCGAACCAATTTCAGAACCGGTCTGAATTCAAAGATCACTTTACAGTATCATGGTATTGGGGAATACAGAAGGGGAGGAAATATGCTGGAGCGGCCCCCGCATGAAGCGGATATAGCAGAGCAGACCGAACACCAGATCCATGGGGGTGGCATTTCTTATGACCTGTTCTCCTCCGATTACAGCAACCGGCTGAATATGTTTGCTTCTATGCAATATATTGACCGTAAGAGTTATTACGGAGCGGGACAGGACCCCCGTGCCTACGGAACCACTCAGGATATGACTGTCATATCCGGTTTGCAGTATACACACAAATGGGAACGTTTATGGTTTATGCCTGCTGAATTTGTAGCGGGAATGGAATACAATTATAACGGATTGCACGACCGCTCCCTGGGCTACGATGCGGAAAC
>JBAZDQ010000016.1:0-34608 GCA_041654355.1 Bacteroidales bacterium | reverse complement strand
GTTACCGGTTAAACTGTCCATCAGTTGTTCAAAATCCGCCCCGTGCGGGACCAACAAATAAGAAACAACACCGTTTTCAATTACAATATTCTTGTGACGAAAAGTAAAAAAAAGCCATCCTGCTGCAATAACAACCGCTAACAGGGTCAACACCAAAAAGCTTTTAAAAATTCCAGATCTTCTTTTCATGGGATGATTGCTTATCTCAGACGTAATACCGTTCCCGGGATCAATTCTCCTTCTATCCCCGCATTCATGCTATGTAGTGATTTCAGTCTTATTCCAAAGCGCTGAGATACATCGTGCCAGGTTTCTCCTTCACGGGATGTCCCTGTGGCAGTACGTTCTGGTCCTTTCCCGGCCTTGCGCTCCAGATAGACTTTTTCTCCGACAGCCAAACCTGCATTCCGGGAAACGTCGTTAAAGCAGGTGATCTCTCCGCGGAAAAGACTATATTCGGCAGCCAATGAACGGTATGTATCTCCGGGTGCGGCCAGGATATATTTTTTTCCGTTTGTTATCCTGATTCTTCTTTCCAATGAAATGGTAAATACGTCATCGTCCTTTGAGAGGATAAGCTGTTCCGGACGAACCCCGGCAACAACAGGTTCCTCCCCGGTTTCCGGAAGAGGATAAGTGTCGTACAGGTACAACCGGTTCTTTTCTATCAGGTCTATGAGTAATTGGGCATACATGGGATTTGTAGCATAACCCGCCTCTTTAAGCCCGTATGCCCATCCTTTGTAATCAGCAGGATCCAGTTCAAACAAACCGGCGTAACGGGGACGTGTTCTTAAAAAATCGGAATGATCGTAAAAAGAATCTTCGGGCGTAGGATACTTTCTGAAGCATTCCCCGGCGGTATCGTCGTCGTGATAGATCCGGCCGCCTTCCCATTCATGGCATTTTATTCCAAAATGGTTGTTTGCCTCTACGGCCAGACGGCTGTTCCCGTTACCGGATTCCAGACAACCCTGCGCCAGAATGATACTGGCAGGTATACCGTACCGGTGCATTTGCTTTATGGCAATATTTTTGTAATGTGCTATGTATTGTTCACGCGTCAATTCCTGAACCCGTTGACCGGATAAGGGACCGGCAACAACAGTGACATTTACCGGCAGAATAAATAAAACAATGCAAAATGCCTTATATAGACACGGATTCAACATGCTGCAAATGTAGCATAAATTATTATATTTGCGTTCAATAAACCACCATACCTCATGAACAGGAGTACCCTTAAAATTGATTACTCAGAGACGGTCAAAGAGAGCCTGGACCGGGAAGATTCCGAATTGGTAGAACAGGCTTTTGCTGCAGCACAGAATGCCTATTCACCCTATTCCAACTTCCGGGTGGGAGCCGCTATCCGGCTGGATAACGGAATGATCCTGCAGGGGAACAACCAGGAAAATGCCTCCTTCCCTGCCGGGATCTGTGCCGAACGTACCGCAATTTTTTATGCACACGCCAATTTTCCCGAATCAAAGATCCGGGCCATTGCCGTTACTGCATCTCCGTGCGGAGTTTGCCGCCAGGTACTTCTGGAAAGTGAAAAACGAGCCGGGGCTCCCATACGCATGATCCTGGCGAACGGAAATAAGATCTTTATTTTTAACAGCGTGAAAGATCTCCTGCCTTTCGGATTTGATTCTTTCTGATTTTTTGTACCTTTGCCACGGGTAAGTCGTGTACGACCAGCTCCCACTGAACTCCCCCAGGGTTGGAAGACAGCAAGGGTAGGTGGTTGTAGCGGTGCGATACACCAAGCTTACCCTTTTTTATTAATATGAAAATAGCAATCGGATTGTCAGGCGGAGTAGATTCTTCCGTAGCCGCCCTTCTTCTTAAACAAAAGGGGTACGATCTAATTGCCATGTTCATGCGCAACTGGCACGACACTACGGGTACTTTGCACGGGGACTGCGCCTGGGAAGAAGACCTGGACCTGGCCAAGATGGTCGCCCGTAAGCTGGATATCCCTTTTTATTTTACTGACCTGAGCCTGGAATACCGTGAACGGGTGGTAGACTATATGTTCAACGAATACGGGAAAGGACGCACCCCTAATCCGGATGTGTTGTGTAATCGTGAGATCAAATTTGACGCATTCCTGAAAAAAGCGCTTGAGCTGGGCGCGGAAAAAGTGGCCACCGGACATTACTGCCGTACAGATATGACTGCCGGAGGAGAATACAGGCTATTACAGGGAATTGACAGCAATAAAGACCAATCTTATTTCCTGTGCCAGCTTAACCAGGAACAACTGTCCCGGGCCATCTTTCCTATAGGTGATCTTAGAAAACCCCGGGTAAGGGAACTGGCACAGGAAGCCGGCCTGCCAACAGCGGACAGGAAAGATTCCCAGGGTATTTGTTTTGTCGGGAAAGTGGATCTGCCGGTCTTTTTGCAACAGAAACTCAAACCGAGTGAAGGAGATGTTGTGGAAGTGTTCCGGGATGGTTCCAGCAAAACCATCGGCAAGCATAACGGAGCTCATTTCTACACCATCGGACAACGCAAAGGGCTCAACATAGGCGGGCACGTAAATCCTTTGTTTGTGCTTTCGACAGACGTTAACAGCAATACCGTTTATGTGGGGGAAGGACAGGACCATCCGGGATTGTACCACAACCGGCTGACCATTGAAGAAAAAGATATTCACTGGATACGTCCGGGACTTAAATTAAAAGAAGGTGAAGAACGATCTTTCAGCATTCGGATACGTTACAGGCAACCGCTCCAGGAAGGCATCGTAAGGTGTGAGAAAGGCCTAAGCATCACTTTCACCGAACCTCAGCGCGGGATTACCCCGGGGCAATTTGCAGCGTGGTACTCAGGAGAAGAACTGGCCGGGTCAGGGGTCATAGCATCCCGTTCATAACTTCCAGCGCCTTCCGGTATTCTGGCAGAAGCGGATTGATCACCCTGTAGAAACATCCCTGTCCGAACAGGCGCGCACCTATCAAACCCTTGAGCTGCAGTCTTATATGCTTTTCCGATAAAGCCAGCTCTCCTTCCTCCGGTACAATTCCTTCTTTTTCTGCATATTCCAACAAACCGGGAAACGGTACTTTTTCCGTTGTCATGCCTTTGTCATACGATTCAAAAGAGTCGTAACGCTTTGACAGCTCATTCCTTTGTGTGTCAAGGAAATCATTGATGAATGCATTTACGATTCCTCTGCGGGCCAGTTGTATGTAAAATTCCGAATAATAGGTTGTATCTGCCGGGACAAACACATCCGGCATGATCCCTCCTCCCCCGTACACAATCCTATTTTCCTTCAATGTTCTGAATGCCAGCGAGTCCGGTATCTGTATACTGTCAGCATGATACGATTCGCCTCTCTGGTAGCGTTCCATAAAATCCCTGTAATACAAGTCCCTCTCTCCCATTTCATAGGGAGACTGGATCACCCTCCCGCTCGGGGTATGGTACCTTGCCACGGTCAGTCGCAATTCCGAACCGTCGCTCAACGGGAACGACTGCTGCACCAGTCCTTTCCCGAACGAACGCCTTCCGACGATCATTCCACGGTCCCAGTCCTGGATGGCTCCCGCCACAATCTCGCTTGCCGAGGCGGACCTTTCATCTATCAGTACGACAACCGGAGTGCTGACAAAGAAACCCATTCCCGAGGCCGGTACTTCCCTGCGTTTCATTTTTCCCCCTTCTGTAAACAGGACCAGTTCCCCTTTCTGCAAAAATTGTTCTGCCAGGAATACCGCTGCCCCCAAAAAGCCGCCCCCGTTACCCTGAAGATCCAGTATTAATCCCTGTGGCATCCGTTCCAGCCCCCTGAAAGCATCTATGAATTCTTCTTGTGTAGTCAAAGCAAATTTGTTCAGCTTAACGTACATGATGCCGGGAGCTGCCCAGTACGCAGCATCAATACTGTTGATAGGTATTTTATCCCGTACCACTTCAAAGTACAAAGCTTCACTTTCTCCTCTGCGCATTACAGTCAGCCCTACCCGGGTCCCTTTGGGACCTCTCAGCAAATTAAATACCTGCTGATTGGTAAGATCCGGAGAGGATATTTCCTTGCCGTCCACGGCCACTATCCTGTCATCTGCCCTTATGCCAACACTTTCGGATGGAGCCCCTGCGATCGGGTTTACTACCACCAATGTATCCCGTATGATGGTAAACTCAATGCCTATCCCTTCAAAATTGCCTTCCAGGGGCTCGTTCATGGCTTTCACTTCATCGGCAGGTATATAACTTGAATGCGGGTCCAGCTGATCCACCAGTGTCTTCATCATGCCATCCACTACTGCTCCCGTCTCAATACTGTCAAGATAGAACTGACCGACATAAAACAACGCCTGTCCCATTTTGTTAACTTGTTGATTCAATCCGTCATCGGAAATTTGTGAGTATGCAGGCCGGCTTACCATCAACACGAAAGTCAATACCGGTAGAATGAAGGGGATCTTTCTCATAATGTGCAAATGTAATAAATATTACTCCTCTTTTTGTTTTTTTTGAACCAGGCTGTTATTTAGTAAATGCTTTTACTATATTTGTATTTACTATCTAACCTAACACTATCTAACAGACCTGATTTTTATGAAAACAATCATCCGGCCTATTATCGTATTATTCCTGATTTTCTTTACCGGCGTACCTGCAGAGGCCCAGGTGTCAGAGCTTGAAGAAAGAACAGCCAATCTGGAAAGTATCGTGTCAAAACTGCCTAAAGTATCGGGATTTTTGAACTTACGATACCAATATGAAAACGATCAAAATTCTTTTGACATCCGACGCGCCAGACTTGACTTTAAAGGCAACATTGTCAAATGGTTCGATTACAGGTTGCAGGTAGACTTTGCCTCTTCTCCCAAGATCATTGACGCGTATGTCAGGTTGAAATTCAGTCCCATGTTCAATATTCAGGCAGGTCAGTTCAAACTGGCTTTTTCTCTTGAAAACCCCTACGGACCACTGACACTGGAGACCATGGAAAATTCACAGGTTATCAGCCTCCTTTCAGGAATTAATGACCTTGCAGGAAGCAAGGGAGCCGGAAGGGACCTGGGAGTTGCTGTATACGGTGGCTTTTTTCAACAGGACGGGTACAACATTATTGATTACGTAGTAGGTCTGTACAACGGGACTGGCATCAATGTAAAAGACAATAACAAACATAAGGACATTACAGGCCGGCTGGAAATCCATCCCATTCGCCCGGTAACCCTGACCGCATCCTACTACAACGGAAAGATCGGGGAGGACGGAGACCTGAAGCCCAGAACACGTTACGGCTTCGGGGCCCGGTATGATGACGGGAACATACTGTTCAGGGGTGAATATCTGAAAGGAAAGACCGACCAGACAGACAGTGATGGTTTTTACGTTGTTGCCGGTTATAAATTCGCCGGGAAATTTCAGCCTTTACTAAAATACGATTTTATGCGTAAGGACCTGGCCAATGAAAATTCGCGGCAAATAAACTACTTGGTTGGAATTGACTACTGGCCCCACAAAATGTTCCGTCTGCAGGTCAACTACACCTACCGGACATTTATTGAAAAAGAAAACAACAACGGATTGCTGGGCATTATGCTTACGGCACGTTTTTAAAGAAGATAACTTACTAAAACCTGATTTTTATGACTAAAGAGACTAGACAACCGTGGTGGAAACAATTAATGACCGAAGACTGGATCATTGTAATTGCAGCCACCATCATTCTGGCACTGGCGGTAATCGTACCGGCCGCAATGCCCAGGATGCCAAAAACCCTCTTTATGGCCAAAGAATGGCTGGATGCGGGGTATATGTTTGTTTTTTTGATGCTTGTTACTTATTTGACATCGTTTATTCTTAAAAAACCCCTTAAAGGATTATTCCTCTCTTTCCTGGCAATCTATCTCCTTGCTCTTCTTTCCAATGTAGTTGCAGCCATTCCTGCTGTAAAAGCCACCGGGCTTGAATCCGTGTTTTTTGCTGTAATCTTTGGCTTGATCATCAGCAACATAGTGGGTGTGCCAAAATGGCTGAAGCCGGCCATACAGAGTGAGTTTTACATTAAAATAGGTATCATCACACTTGGGTCCACCATCTTGTTCGGAGAAGTCATGAAAGCCGGTGCATACGGCCTTGCCCAGGCATTGGTGGTTGTTCTTGTTGTCTGGAATTTCGCATTCTGGGTTGCACGTAAAATGAAAGTTGACGATGAAATGGCCACTATGCTGGCCAGTGGTGTTTCCATTTGCGGGGTATCTGCCGCCATTGCCACCTGCGGTGTGATCAAGGGAAACAACAAAAAATTGTCCACGGTTATCTCACTAGTACTGGTAATCGCAATTCCCATGATGTACCTGCTGCCATGGCTTTCAGAACTTATGGGGTTATCCTCATCGGTTGCAGGAGCCTGGCTGGGCGGGACCATAGATACTACCGGAGCAGTAGCTGCCGCCGGTACCATGTTGGGAGAGGAAGCCGCTCAAACGGCCATTATTGTGAAATCTTCCCAAAATGTACTGCTGGGCATTGCCGCCTTCCTGATAGCACTCTACTGGACTTATAAAGGAAAAGAAGGTCAGGAAAAACCTACCGTAAAACTGATTTGGGACCGTTTCCCGAAATTTGTAGTCGGATTTGTGCTTGCCTCACTGATCTTCAGTATTTTCTTCAGCATTGAAGACGCCAAGGTTGTTGGAAAAATCACCAAAGGATTCAGCAATTCCCTCTTCAGTATTGCCTTTGTATGCATTGGTCTGGAAACTCGGTTTAAAGAAATTTTCTCTAAGGAAAACCGCCAGCCCCTTAAAGCATTCCTTACAGCACAGGGCGTGAATATTGTCTTTACCCTTTTAATAGCTTACCTGATCTTTGGGGTTATTCAGCCGCTGCTTGGATAAACCGGCGAGGAACACTGAAAGTACGACCCTCCGTGCTCAGTTCTGTATTGGGAAAAATATCCCGGGCCTCGGCCAAAAAGGCCGGGGTTTCTTTGTACCTGGACGAGAAGTGTCCCAAAAGCAATTGGCCTGCCCCTGCATCGAGTGCTGTTTGGGCTGCCTGACGGGCTGTACTGTGAAGGTATTTTGCTGCCGCGACGGTGTCCTGTTCCAGGAAAGTAGCTTCGTGGAATAACAGGTCCACTCCTTTTATCCAGGAAGGAATCTCAGGCCGGGGAGCCGTATCGGTACAATAGGCAACAGACCTGGGATAACTCTTGCGAACAGGTCTTTCGCGGAACAAATAACCGTAAGCAGGGATACTGTGATTCAACGGGAATGCATAAACATCCGCCGTATCTGTCTCCAGAACCGGCAAAAACTCGTCAGTCTGTACTGTTTCATGAAAAATGTCGAAGGACGGTTTTCGTTCTCCAAGGAAATCGAAATAAAAAGCGATCATCTTTTCCAATCCCCCGGGAGCATGAATATACAGAGGCTGTTTTCTGTTGAGCAAATGCATTGTGGAAAGCATTCCCAACAATCCAAACACATGGTCCCCGTGCAAATGGGTGATGAAAACATGATCTATCGACCCCGTGGATATACCCAGCTGCCGTAATCTTAACTGAGTCCCTTCACCGCAATCCAGTAAAAATAACCGCCCACGTATGTTCAATACGTGAGCGGTAAAATAGGTATCTCTTGCAGGAAGTGCCGAGGCACATCCAAGACTAGTCAGTGTTAGCGGCATTTTGTTCCATTTCCGATTTTAGGGCAGCCAAATCGGAAATATCTCCCAATGTCGTTTTTTCCAAGTTGGCTTTCAATTTCTTGACAGCTTTCTGGGTGCTTTCAGGTTCGTTACCGTTATTGTCCCTGGCAACGGGTTCTTTTTTTACATCCTGCTCCCAGGTACGTGTATGAGATATAGTTATACGTTTACTGTTCTTATTGAATTCCAGAACTTTAAAAGGCAGTTTTTCTTCCAGGGAAACGGCTGTGCCGTCTTCTTTGGTAAGGTTTTTCTGACTTACAAAGCATTCTATTCCGTAAGGTAATGTAATCGTCGCGCCTTTGTCTACAAAATTGGTAATGGTACCTTCATGTACGGATCCGGGAGTAAATACTGTTTCGAACACTTCCCAGGGATTCTCTTCCAGTTGTTTGTGTCCCAGACGAAGCCGCCTGTTTTCCTGATCTACTTCCAGGACAACAACTTCCAGATTCTCTCCTATTGAAGTAAATTCTGAAGGATGTTTCACTTTTTTGGACCAGGACAGATCACTGATATGAACCAGGCCTTCCACACCCTCTTCCAATTCCACGAAAATACCGAAATTGGTAAAATTTCTAACAACGGCGTTATGCCTGGAATCTACCGGATATTTTTCATTGATGGTTGCCCAGGGATCAGGTTTGAGCTGTTTGATACCCAGGGACATCTTTCTTTCTTCCTTGTCTATGGTCAAAACCACGGCATCCACTTCCTGTCCTACTTTAAGGAAATCCTGTGCACTGCGCAAATGTGAAGACCATGAAATTTCCGTTACGTGGATCAGACCTTCCACACCCGGCTGGATCTCAACAAAGGCTCCATAATCGGCTATAACTACTACGCGACCCTTAACAACGGTGCCTACGTTAATTTCATCACCCAGGGAATCCCAGGGATGAGGCGTCAGCTGCTTCAGACCCAGCGCAATACGTTTTTTTGTATCGTCAAAGTCCAGGATAACCACATTGATCTTCTGATCCAGCTGTACAATTTCATCAGGATGGTTAATGCGACCCCAGGAAAGGTCCGTAATATGGATCAGTCCGTCAACACCTCCCAAGTCAACAAATACACCGTAAGAAGTTATGTTCTTGACAGTCCCTTCAAGGATCTGGCCTTTTTCCAGTTTCCCTATGATGTCCGCTTTCTGAGCTTCCAGTTCGGCTTCTATCAGGGCTTTATGCGATACGACCACATTCCTGTATTCGTGATTGATCTTCACAATCTTGAATTCCATGGTCTTATCTACATATATATCGTAGTCTCGTATCGGTTTCACATCTATCTGCGATCCCGGTAAAAAGGCTTCAATTCCGAATACATCCACTATCATGCCGCCTTTTGTACGGCACTTAATGTATCCTTTAACGATTTCATCTTTATCGTAAGCCTCGTTAATGCGATCCCAGGAACGCAGGGAACGGGCTTTTTTATGTGATAAGATTAACTGTCCCTTTTTATCCTCGGCAGTTTCAACATAAACATCCACCTTGTCACCAACAGCCAGTTCGGGATTGTAGCGGAATTCGTTAACCGAAAGTACACCTTCACTTTTGAATCCGATGTTAACAATAACTTCTCTTTTGTTAAGGGCGACAACGGTACCTTCTACAATCTCATTTTCGATCACCTTGTTCAGTGTCTGAAGATACTGATCTTCTATGACGCTTTTAGGGGTGTCGTACACGGTCTCTTTTTCAAAAGCATCCCAGTCAAACTGATCACCTGGAACGGATGCATTGCTGATCTTGTTTTTAGGTTGGTTTTCTTCTGCGTTAAGATCTTCTGAATAATCTTCAATCTCTTCATTTTTCCGGATAATGATCTCATCCGGGTCCTGATTTTCATTCAGGCTCTTTTTAGGGGACAAATCTTTTTCTTTTGCCATTTTGTTTAATTTCAATAAGAATTAGAAAGTTAGACTTTATTTATAATCCCTTTGCAAGGGGCTGCAAAAGTAAATGTTATTTTTTAATTATCAAAAGAATGTAACTTTACGAGGTCATTTTTTAGCCCTGCTTTTATGAAAAAGAACAATACCGGTGTGAGGTCCTTCCCGAAAAATTATTGGACGGCAATAATTATGGAGTTCTTTGAACGGGGAGCCTATTACGGGGTTCTTTCCGTTTTATCTGTTTATCTGGTTCTTACAGGTGATGAAGGAGGACTGGGTTTTTCCAGGGAGGCTGCAGGCGCAATAATGGGGACAATTCCTCCCCTGCTCTACTTCCTTCCGATATTTGCCGGGGCACTTGCAGACAGATACGGATTCAGGAACCTGCTGATGGTTGCATTCACGTTCCTGGCAACGGGGTATTTTTTGACCGGCATAACGGAATCATACGGATTGGTGTTTGCGTCCCTTATAATTATGGCCATAGGAGCCGGATTGTTTAAACCTGTCATTTCCGGGACCATCGCACATGCAACAAATGAAAAAAATTCTACACTTGGCTTTGGTATATTTTACTGGGCAATTAATCTCGGTGCTTTTCTTTTTCCGCTGATCCTGGTTCCCGTATTAAAAAAGCAGTCCTACACATACGTTTTCTGGATGGCTGCCGCAGCGGGGATTGTGCTCCTGCTTATCAATATTTTTTTTTACAAAGAACCCGCACACCAAAGGTCCAAAGAATCTGTAACCAGGGTCTTCAAAGACATGACCCTGGTATTCAGGGACTGGAAGTTTATTGTAATGATATTGTTGTATTCCGGATTCTGGATCATGTATTTTCAGATGTACGGCACTGTTTTGTGGTATGTACACGACCAGATGGACATGGCTTCTGTGAATCATGCCGTAAACACGGCATTGGAATGGGTCACGGGAAAACCTGCCGGATGGAAATTTGATGTGGAACACGTTACAGTTCTCAATGCCGGGGTCATAATACTGCTGCAATTGTTTGTTTCCAGGTTGGTCAATCGTTTTAAAGCCCTGCCTACTATCATTACCGGAATCGGATTGGGGACCCTGGGCATGGGTATACTTGCCATTTCGGGAGATGCCTGGGTCTTCATCACGGGATGTATTGTTTTCACGCTGGGAGAAATGACTGCTCACCCCAAATTCAATTCCTTTGTAGGCCTTATTGCTCCCGCAGACAAAAAAGGTCTTTATATGGGTTATTCTTTTTTTTGCAGTGTCATTGGAAGTTTTGTGGGCGGATTCATAGGTGCTCCTTTGTACAATCATTTTGTTGACAACCTGGGCAGACCGGATATATTATGGATAATATTCAGCTGCATAGGACTAACCAGTGTGGCGGGGCTCATGGTATTCAACCGGACTGTCATAAAAAAACAAAAGTAGATTATGAACATTTCTGAAAAAATACAGGCACTCAGAATACTGATGCAGGAAGCCGGATGGGACGCTGTTTTAATTTCCGGTACAGATCCTCACGGAAGTGAATACCTGCCAGAACGCTGGCAGCAAAGAAAATGGATTTCGGGTTTTACAGGTTCTTACGGGACGGTGGTTATCACCCGTGATCATGCCGGGTTATGGACCGATACGCGGTATTTTATTCAATTTCGCAGAGAAATGGAAGATACTGATTTTGAATTACATCCCTTACGCGTACCCGATGCCGTAGATTATCCGGAATGGCTGGCTGAAAACCTTGCCTCCGGCTCTGTATTGGGCATTGACGGAGAATGTTTGAAATACCGGGACGCAGAACGCCTGAAAAAAGCATTGAAAGGCCTGAACGCCACTTTAGATAACCGGCCTTCTTTTCTAAGCGCCATATGGAATGACATGCCGGGGCTTCCCCTCAACCCGGTTTTTGTTCTTGAAGAAAAATACACCGGAAAAGCTACACGTGACAAACTGGAGCATCTACGCAAACAGATCAAAGAACAGGGCTGTACGCATATTGTTCTGAACAGCCTGGATCAGATAGCCTGGTTGTTTAACATACGTTGTCACGATATTCCATACAATCCGGTAGCAGTCTCATATGCACTGGTAGACAAAAAAAACGCTACCCTTTTTGTCACTCCGGAGAAAGTAAGTGAGAACGTCAGTAACGTTCTCCTGGAGCAGGGGGTATCGGTCTTGCCTTATGATTCCCTCTCCGTTGTACTGCAGTCCCTGCCGAAAGGAACCAGGATAATGGCTGACGGGGACAGTTTAAACTACAGCACTTTCAATAATTTACTCACAAATTGTACCGTTCATGATGTACAGTCACCCGTAATTCTTGATAAGGCCATCAAAAATTCTGTTGAAACTGATGGATTCAGAAAAGCTTATCTGAATGACGGTATAGCGCTGGAACGTTTTTTCTTCTGGCTGGAAAGATCACTTGAAAAAAACGTTGTGCTGACAGAAACTGATGTTGCTAAGAAACTTTCCTGGATGCGTACGCTGGCCGACGGAGCTATGGGAGACAGTTTTCAATACATCTCTGCATACGGGCCCAACGCCTCCCTGCCCCATTATGCTCCGAATCCCCGGACAGCTCTTACTCTTGAGAAAAAAGGGCTGTATCTGATCGATTCCGGCGGACATTATTTATACGGAACGACCGACACAACACGTACCGTTCCCTTAGGATCGTTAACACAAGAAGAACGTGAAGATTACACATTGGCTTTAAAAGGTATGATCGCATTGAGCCGGGCCGTTTTTCTTAAGGGGACCAAAGGGACCCATCTGGATATGTTGGTCAGGGATCCCATGTGGAGGCACCGCATTAATTACGGACACGGAACCGGGCACGGGACGGGGCATTTTCTTTGTGTTCACGAAGGTCCTCAGGATATCAGAATGACCTGGAGAGATCAGGACATCCTGCCGGGTATGGTAACTTCCAACGAACCCGGCATCTACCGGGAAGGATCACACGGGGTACGTCATGAAAATGTTTTATTATGCAATTTGTTGGAAGAAAATGAATTCGGTACCTGGTTGGGATTTGAAACATTGACTTTATGTCACATAGATACGTCTCCGCTGGTTGTTTCACTTATGGAACCTTCAGAAATCAAATGGCTCAATGACTACAACAAGACTGTTTATACAAAGCTGGCCTCTTTTCTGACCTATGAAGAATCTGTCTGGTTGGAAAAGAGAACCGCCCCGGTTAAGGCTTAACAGATCAGCCTCCTATCATTGTATCAATTCCAAGCGATAGTAATTTCAAGAGCAGGGAATCGGTGCTCTCTTTGTGAGGAGAGGAAAAAGATTTTTGAAACGGTACTTTTCCGCTGATTATACGTTTTTTCTTATCCGTTCCGTAGCTATGGTACGGAAGCAAATGAATACCGTTTAAATTGCCAAGATCATTTAGTTCAAGAATAAACCGGATCATATCATCAATACAGGCACCGTTGTCATTGACCGGGTGAATATACGGAATCCTTATCATGAAAGGCACTCCGGAACGAGCTACATAGCGGAGATTCTCATGTATCAGGACATTGTCTACTCCCGTGAATTTTTTATGCAGCAAAGAGTCCATTATTTTCAAATCTGCCAGGAACAGGCCGGTATAGGGGATCATTTCCCTGATCACCTGCCGGGAAGCGTATAAGGAAGTATCTACAGCAGTATGGATTCCTTTTTCTTTGCACGCCTTAAGAAGATGCAATAAAAACACAGGTTGGGCCAGCGGTTCACCTCCGGTAAATGTAACTCCTCCACGAGAACGGTCAAAAAATATTTTCTCCCTGATAATGAGCTCCATAACCTGTTCGGGGTCCATGTACTTTCCACATAATTCCAGTGCACCCGAAGGACAATTTTCAGCCAATGTCAAGTCTTCACAGGCATTACATCCCAGGCAACGTGATTTATTGTATATAAGTTGAGGCACGGGATCTATCCCTTCCGGGTTATGACACCATTGACATGATAAAGGACATCCCTTAAAAAAAAGGCTCAGACGGATTCCGGGTCCGTCATGAATAGCATATCGCTTAATATCAAAAATACATCCTTGAACAGACATGGTCTCAAAATTCCCGGTTCATGGTTCGGCAAATAATATCTTCCTGCAAAGCCGGGGCCAGGTGATTAAAATAGTCACTGTACCCGGCAACACGTACCATCAAATCCCGGTATGATTCGGGATCTTTTTGAGCCTTTCGAAGTGTTTGGGTATCTACAACATTGAATTGTATATGGTGACCTCCCGATTCAAAATAACAACGAATCAGGAAAGCCAGTTTCTCCAGGTCCCGGTCTGTCTTCATCATTGAAGGAGAAAAACGCTGATTGAGCAAAGTGCCACCTGATTTTTCCTGATCCAGCCGGGAAAGAGAATGAAGAACGGCAGTAGGTCCTTTTGTGTCCGCTCCGTGCGAAGGAGAGGTACCGTCGGATAATGACCTTCCGGCCTTGCGCCCGTTTGGTAATGCCCCGGTAACCGATCCAAAATAAACATGACAGGTTGTCGACAACAAATCCATATGAAAAACACCGCCCCGGGTGTTGGGTTTTCCGTCTATGGCACGGAACAGTTCTTCATACAGTCTCACAGCCAGGCTGTCAGCATAATCGTCATCATTCCCGAAAAACGGAGTTTTGTTAATTAAATACTGCCGCATTGGTTCATGTTCCCTGAAGTTTTCGGATAATGCGTGCAATAATTCGTTCATGGTCCACCTACGGTCTTCATAAATATGCTTCTTGATGGCAGACAGGCTATCCGTCACTGTAGCCAGACCGGTACACTGAATATACGATGTATTGTACCTGGGACCTCCATCGTAATAGTCTTTTCCTTTCTCTATACAATCATCTATCAATACAGAAAGAAAAGGTGCCGGTGTCATTTGTGCCGTCAGACGCTCTATCCGATCATTAACCCGGATCTTGGTATCAACGACATAATTAAGCTGACGGATGAATGCCCCGTAAAAAGTATCGAAAGTTTCAAACTGAGCGGGATCTCCCGTTTGCAGGCATACCTTATTTCCGGTAACGGGATCCGTTCCGTTATTGAGTGTTACTTCCAGGATTTTTGCTACGTTCAGGTATCCCGTCAATAAATAAGCTTCTTTACCAAAGGCCCCCACTTCTATACAACCGCTGCACCCTCCTTCCCGTGCATCCCGGAGAGTCTTTCCCTGCCGGGTCAATTCTTTGATATAGACATCGGGATTGAAAAGCGAGGGATAGCCGTAACCTTTACGTATTACCCGGCAACTATCCAGCAAAAAACGATCGGGCGTGCAGGATGCAATATGTGCCGAGGCCCCGGGTTGAAGAAGGTGAAGTTCTCCGAGTGTTTCAAGCATAATATACGATACGGGGTTCACGGCATCGGTTCCATCCGGCCTTACCCCGCCTATATTGATGTTTGTAAAATCATTATAAGTGCCGCTTTCGCGTGCAGTAACTCCCACCTTTGGCGGAGCCGGATGGTTGTTGACTTTTATAAACAAACAGGCCATCCATTCCCGGGCTTCATCTTCCGTAAGTGTTCCTGATTCAATTTCCTTCCGGTAAAAAGGTTCCAGGTGCTGATCCAGGTGACCGGGATTCATGGCATCCCATCCGTTAAGTTCCATAATGGTTCCCAGGTGTACAAACCAATACATCTGTAAGGCTTCCCGGTATGTAGATGGAGCGTTGGCGGGTACTCGCCGGCATGTAGAAGCTATGTTTTCCAGTTCAACCGCCCTTTTCCTGTCACCACGTTCCATGCAGTCCCTCGCCATTTCCAGAGCTAATGCAGCATGACGTTGCGCAAAAATCACCAATGCTTCACAGGCAATATCCATGGCCTTGAGCATTTCTTTTTTCCCGACTGCCTCCGGATCAACAGAGGAATCTAATCCCGGTACCATACCGGCTATCCGCCGACGGAAATCATTCATTCCGTATTTATATATCTTCCCGTCAAGGGCAGTGTGCCCCGGAGCCCGTTGTTCCGCAAACTCGGTAAAAAGGCCGCTTTCATACATCAGTATCCAGTCTGTGGGCAAAACGGAAAAAATTTGCTCCCTTAGGGTCTTGCCTTTCCAGAAAGGAATGATCTCTTCATTATAAATGCATATATCTTCTTCTGTTACTGAATAACGTTGCCGTTCCCGGGTATTGAGGATCCGCAGGTCCTGCACACTGTGACAGGTCAGTTCCGGATAAGTAGGTACGGCTTTGGGACGCGGGCCTCGTTCCCCTACAATAAGTTCCCGGTCACCTATATATATGGATTGTTTAAGACATAATTCCCTGAAAGACAGCGCTCTCAATACGGGTACAGAGTATTTGCCTTCATTTTTTCGATAAAAGTCCGTCAGTATCCGAGCTCTTTCAATACTCAAAGACGGTTCAGCCAAATACGATGTTTCTCTTAAAAACGCAACTCTTTCACTAATTTTCAATCCGGGTTTCATTTGATCATTTTTCGTTTCTTGAATAACCATATGGCCATGACAACGGTCAACGACATCAGAAACAGCAGCAAGGCAAAATCCCACCACTTATGTTCAGAAATAATGGGCAACTTAACATTCATTCCGTAAATACTGGCAATAAGAGTGGGTGGCATCAACAACAAGGATACAAATGTAAAAACCCGCATCAGTTTATTCTGTTCCAGGTTGATAAGACCCAGTGCCGTATTTTGCAGGTATTCCAGACGTTCAAAACTGAAATTGGCGTGATGGATCAGTGAATCCACATCTTTGTTCAGGACCTCCAGCTTGGAATATACATCCCGGGGGAATTTGTCGCTTTTCAGGATTCCCGACAAGACTCTTTGTTTGTCTACACCATTGGCACGGATCACCATGGTGTTTTCCTGTAACTGGTTCACATCCAACAGGAAGTTCTCCCCCATGGACTCACCCAGGTCTATACGTCTAGAGAGTTGCGAAATTTCCTTGGAAAGGATCTCAACCAGATCTGCATCCACATCGATCCTGTTTTCCAGGATACTTACCATGATATGATACCCGGTAGGAAACAGTCTGTAATTGTTTAAAAGCTTTCGCTGTACCTCGGACAACGTCCTGAGAGGTGTATGACGCAATGTTACCAGGATACTTTCGGAGATAATAAACGAAACAGGTTCCGATGAATAATCGTCAGGGCCCGGGATCAGAAAGTTGGTATTCGCAAATATGGTGGTTTCGGTTTCAAAATACCTGGATGAAGATTCTATTTCTTCTGCCTGCGCCCTGCTTTGCAGTGTCGTATCCAGAAACTCTTCAGCCGCTCTTTTTTCTTCTCCCGTGGGATCGTGCAGATCAATCCATAAAACATCATCCAATCCCAGTTTATCCAGGATCTTTACTTCAGTGTCGCTTAAGACTTGTCCTTTTGATTTGTAAAAAATTTCGATCATAATACGAAGATTGACAGGTGAAACATTCGGTTGCAAACGTTTACCTTCTACTTCGCGGCTTTGATCTTACTTTATGAGCAATTCGCCAGCAGGCCCATGAACTTCCTGTATGTTTTATACCTATATGCATACCCATGTTTTTAAGTCCTTGCAAGCGAGGGATTATATGGTTATTTAACCGTCCGGCATCTGCTCTGATAGAATAATTTTTGCAAATGTAACTTTTTTTTTCAAACAAACATCAGTTAGCTTTCCGGGTTGTTTTTTCACGGAAGATCCACATTCCAAAGAATGTTAATAGCCCGTTGATAATCAACACGGTAAAGCCTAGTCCAAAATTAAACCATGTCTTAAGTGCCAGGTCTGCCAGATAACATAAAACCGGTGATGCTAAAGCAATGTAGGGAGCTACCCGGTCACGTACGCGGTGTTTTGTAAGGATCCCGAAGAAAAAGAAGCCCAACAGGGGTCCGTAGGTGTAAGCGGCCAGCAGGTATACCAGGTTAATGATAGCCTGATTGTTTACTACATATAGAATCAGTATTATAAAGAAAAAGAGAACCGCAAACGATGCGTGTGTGACCTTGCGTATCTTGTCTTTCCTGGCCTGCGAGATATCTTCCCTATTGTTAAACCCAAGGAAATCTATGCAAAATGAAGTAGTCAGTGAGGTTAATGCACCTCCGGCACTCGGATAAGAGGCTGATATCAATCCAATAATAAAAAACAGTCCCACTCCCAATCCCAGGTATTGGGATGCTATAACGGGAAAGAGCTTGTCCGTTTGTGCTTTAGTGAACACCCCGGCAGCATCTGCCAAACCGATTCCTTCCATGCCGCCCAGTCTTTGGTTTACGTATATGGCCATTACAGCTCCCAAAAAGACAAAAAGAATATTTACTATTACAAGAATAATGCTGGTTGAGTATATATTCTTTTGTGCCGCTTTGATGTTTTTACAGGACAGGTTCTTCTGCATCATCTCCTGATCCAGACCTGTCATTACAATGGTAATGAATATACCGCTTATAAATTGCTTGATGGCATTGTTGGAAGCGCTCCAGTCCCAGTTGAACCATTTGGAATAATCGGTTGCAGTTACCGCTTTTGTCATTTCTACCAGATTCCAGTCCATCCTGTTGGAAATAGAAATAACTGTAAGAATAACGGCCAGGAGCATAAAGGTTGTTTGCAGAACATCTGTCCATATAATTGTTTTGACACCGCCTTTGAAAGTGTATAGAAAAATGAGGAACATAAATACCGCTGACACGATCCAGAAGGGGACAGATCCGGGAGGCAGAAAAGTGTGAAGAACAAGTACAACTATGAATATTCTTACGGCGGCACCCAAAACACGTGATACCATAAATACGGCGGCACCCGTTTTATAGGTGCTGAACCCGAACCTGCTATCCAGATAAGAGTATATGGAAGTTACATTCATTTTGTAATACAGGGGCAGCAATACTTTGGCAATAACCACATAACCAATTACAAAGCCCAACACAAGGGGCATGTAGAAAAAATTCTCATTCATTACATTACCCGGCACCGAAATGAAAGTAACCCCGCTTATGGATGTTCCAATCATGCCGTACGCCACAATGGGCCAGGGTGATTTCTTATTGCCCAGGAAATAGGAATTGCTGTCAGCTTTTCGTGAGGTGATCCAGGATACAATAAAAAGCAGGGCCGTATACACTGCAAAAGCCGTCAACAGCCAGGAAAGGGGAAAGGTATGTTCCATAGGTAAATAATTGGTTATTCAGGTTTAAAGAGTTGTCTGTTTTCAATGGATCTTCCCAATGTCAGTTCATCGGTATATTCAAGCTGATCGCCAAAACCCACCCCACGGGCTATTGTGGTTATCTTCAGATGGTACGGGGCCATTTTCTTATACAGGTAAAAGCACGTGGTTTCTCCTTCCATAGTAGTGCTTAAGGCCAGGATCACTTCCCGGATGTTTCCTTTTTCCAGTCTTTCCAGAAGAGGTTCCACCGCAAGATCGGCAGGACCTATGCCGTCGATGGGAGAAATGATACCTCCCAGTACGTGGTAGAGGCCTTTATAACGGCCGGTATGCTCTATGCTCATGACGTCCCTGACATTTTCCACCACACAGATAATCCCTTTATCCCGTTTGGGATCCGAACACACCGGACATACGGGAGCGTCCGATATCATCCGGCATTCCGAACAATATACTACCTTGTGACGCAGATCAGCAACGGCTTCTGCCAGGCTGTCAGCTTCTTCCACCGGCCGACGGAGCAAATACAACGCAAGCCTCAGAGCAGATTTGGGCCCGATCCCCGGAAGCCGGGAAAAGGCATCCACCGCTTTTTGAAGCAATTCAGAATTGTAACGGGGTTCAAACATCCTCTTCTTTTTTAAAGGCTTCTACGGCTTTACGAACCTTTCCGTATTTCATTAAAAGGTCGCGTGCTTCCCGGTAATCCGTTATACCTGTATCTTCCATGATCATTTTTGTGCCCCTGTCTACCAGTTTTGCGTTGGTCAGCTGCATATCCACCATTTTGTTGCCGGAAACACGTCCCATACGTATCATAACGGCTGTGGAAATCATATTCAGGATCAGTTTTTGGGCGGTACCGGATTTCATACGGGTAGACCCGGTCACAAACTCGGGCCCTACCACTGCTACTATGGGTATTTCGGCTTCCAGTGTTACCGGCGATCCGGGATTGCATGTGATGCATGCCGTCAGTAATCCCTGCCTGCGGGCATTGCGTAATGCCCCTATGACATACGGGGTCGTTCCGGAAGCGGCAATTCCTACCAAAACATCGTTCACTCCTATATGATGGGAAACCAATTCATCCCATCCGGCATCCAGGCTGTCTTCTGCCTGTTCCACAGCACGACGGATGGCAGTATCTCCTCCCGCAATAAGTCCTATGACCAAGTCGTAAGGAGCCCCGAAAGTAGGTGGAATTTCGGATGCATCAAGTATTCCCAGCCGTCCGCTGGTTCCCGCTCCAATGTAAAAAAGCCGTCCTCCCTCCTGCATGCGGGGCACGATTCCTTCCACAAGTTTTTCAATATCAGGGATACAGGGTTTTACGGCAGGGGGAACCGTATGATCTTCCCTGTTAATGTTCTCCAGCAATTCCCTTACGGACATTTTTTCCAGGCGTTCGTACCGGGACGCCTGTTCAGTTATATTCTGTATCATTTCTGTTTACTGATCAAATCTTTGTGATAGGCAACCAATCCTTCAACAGGCGTACGGACAATTCTCCCGATTCTCATCCCGTTCCGGGCAGCAGCGGCTTCCACCTGATCCCTGAAATAAAAGGCTACCGAACCTACTATATTCACGGGATACGTTTTATAATCGTAATGTATAATATTGCGCAAAAAGAATTCATCAAAAGCTTTTGCCAAAAATTCCCGGATGTAGGGATGGGTATGATGTTCCCCCAGGAATAAGGTAAAAGAAGCCAGGAAACGGTTGGGCATAGGTTGCCTGTAAACCTTTTCAATAATGTCCAAAAGACCTAGTTTGTATTGTTTTTCAAAAGCTTCCCGGAGGTCTTCCGGCAACATCCTTTTTAAATAATCCGAGACAAATTTTTTGCCGAGTACCGCCCCGCCGCCTTCGTCACCCAAAATGTATCCGCAAGCCGGAACGTTATCTGCAATTTTTTCTCCATCGTAAAAACACGTATTGGCTCCCGTTCCCAAAATGGCAGCTATTCCTTTTTCGTGCCCGCATAAACAACGTGCTGCAGCCAAAAGATCCGAGTTTGCCTCAACTTCACATCCCGGGAACACCCGCTGGAAACAACGGGTAAGAATATCAATTTTATCTTTTCCGGCCACCCCTGCCCCATAAAAAAATACCTGTTCCACATTTCCTTTGATGCCGGGCCTGAGACTATATTCCAAAGTCCGGTAAATGTCATCTTCCGATACAAAAAAAGGATTGATCCCAATGGTCTGAATGGCTTGAACAGTGCCGTCCTTATGAAGAATTCTCCAGGCTACTTTCGTGGATCCGCTGTCGGCAATTATAATCATGTTATCCTAGTTTAATGAGGGTACAAATTTAGATAAATTGGCAAACAAATTGCTACCTTTGTAAGATAAACAAGCAATTTTGATGATTACTAAAGAATTTCTGAATCCTGAAAGTATTGTTGTCGTTGGAGGTTCCGACGACTTCCAAAAACCCGGAGGTAAAGTATTAAAAAATTTAAAAGACACCGGTTATTCAGGCAGTCTTTATGTTGTCAACCCCAAAGCCGACAGCATACAGGGACTGCCGTCTTACCGCCGTGTGGAAGACCTCCCCAGGGCAGATGTGGCCATACTGGCTATCCCGGCAGCCTTTTGCCTGCATACCGTAGAAGTGCTTTGTTCGGTCAAACAGACAAAAGGAATCATAATCTTCTCGGCGGGCTTCTCGGAAGAAAGCCCGGAAGGAGCAGAACTAGAAAATAAAATACGCCGGATAGTCGACCAATACCAAGCGACTTTGATAGGTCCCAATTGCGTGGGTTACATGAACCAGTATTATGCCGGAGTATTCACTTCTCCCATTCCCCGGTTTGTACCCGACAGCATTGATTTGATTTCAGGATCCGGTGCTACGGCACTATTCATTATTGATGCAGCCGTACAACTGGGTATCCCCTTTGCCAATGTTTTCTCGGTGGGTAACTCGGCGCAGATAGGTGTGGAAGAAGTCCTGGAATTTCTGGATCAAAGTTATATTTCGGGGAAAAGCGCTCCGGTAAAACTCATTTATGCCGAAAGCATCAAGAATCCCCTGAAATTATGGAAACATGCTGCTTCCCTGTACCGTAAAGGAGCCCGTATTGCGGCTATTAAAGCCGGATCTTCAGAGGCGGGAAGCCGGGCTGCATCTTCACATACCGGAGCCCTGGCCAGTCCCGATACAGCAGTCAACGCTCTTTTTGAAAAAGCCGGGATCATACGTTGCAACGGCAGGAATCAGCTTCTAACCGCTGCATGTATTTTATTAAAAGGTGTCCCAAAAGGGAAAAACATGTGTATCATTACCCATGCAGGCGGCCCGGCCGTAATGCTGACAGATGTGCTTTCAGAAAACAAGATAAATGTCCCCCCCATAGACACCGAAAAAGGAAAGAAACTGATGGAAAAGCTGTTCCCCGGATCTTCAGTGGCCAATCCCATAGACTTTCTGGCTACCGGAACGGCTAAACAATTGGGAGAGATCATAGATTTTGTGGAATACGACTGTCCCGAAATGGATGGTATGGCAGTAATATTCGGATCACCGGGACTGACTCCTGTCTTTGATGTATACGACCTGCTGGATACAAAAATGGCCGAATGTACCAAACCCGTATACCCCATATTCCCTTCCGTGCTGAACGTCCGGGAAGAGATCCGGGAATTCCAAAAGAAAGGAAGGCTCTATTTCCCCGATGAAGTTGTTTTTGGATCGGCATTGGCAAGAGTCCTGAGCACACCGGATCCGGTTCCTGATGCAACAGATTTTCCCGCAATCGATCAAAAAGCCGTCCGGACCATTATTGACAATGCCCGGGACGGATATCTGTCTCCAAACGAAGTAAGCACCCTGCTGGATGCCGCAGGTATATCCAGAGCCGGGGAAGCCATGGCTGATAATGAAAAGGACTTGCTAAAAGCCGCGGAACAGGTAGGTTATCCGCTGGTAATGAAAGTTGTAGGGCCCGTTCATAAATCGGATGTAGGAGGGGTCAGACTGAACGTTACAACCCAACAAACCCTGCTGGCCAATTTCAGGGAAATGATGACCATCAAGGATACTACCTCTATACTGCTTCAGTCCATGCTCAGTGGCAGGGAACTTTTCATAGGTGCCAAAAAAGAACCCACTTTCGGACATACCGTAGTTTGCGGTCTGGGTGGTATATTTGTTGAAGTACTGCGCGATATCAGCACAGGTTTAAGCCCCGTGTCCGGAGAAGAAGCCCGGAAAATGATTCGCAACCTGAAAGGTTACGGCCTGATCCGGGGGGTCAGGGGACAGGAAGGAGTGAATGAAGACCTGTTCACCGAGGCTATTGTAAAGATATCTGCATTATGTACCTGTGCACCGGAAATTTCGGAAATGGACCTGAACCCGCTTCTGGGAACAAAACATAATGTGATTGTGGTTGACGCCAGAATAAGACTTTCAAGAACATGATAAGACGGCTGGCAGTATGGTTTAAAAATTTGCCTGTACACTTGCAGATCATGGTTATTCTGATACCACTGCTTCTGTTGGCCATACTCCTGAGCCTGGACCGGATACTGGAAGATATAGCCAAAGGGTTTTCGTATTTTAACCGATAAAATGTAAGGAATTTTAAATTTTTCCTATACATTTGTAAGAATTTTGAGCAAACAACTAATAATTATAAAATAATATGGCATTCAAAGGCGCTATTGTAGTAGACACAGAAAAATGTAAGGGATGTGGTGTATGCGTAGTCAATTGCCCTACACAGACCATTGCCCTCTCCAAAGAAGTTAACGGTAAGGGATATCCCTTTGCCTACATGGAAAATCCGGACAAATGCATAGGTTGCGGTAATTGCGCAATAGTATGTCCGGATACGGTGATCACTGTATATAAAGTTAAAATTTAACAAAAGTAATACTATGGCAGAAAAATTATTGAAGAAAGGGAATGAAGCCATTGCCCTGGCCGCTATCCGTTATGGTGCGGACGGGTACTTCGGTTATCCCATAACCCCCCAAAGCGAAGTGATGGAGACACTGATGGAAGAAATGCCCTGGGAAACCACCGGTATGGTAGTTCTTCAAGCTGAAAGCGAAACATCATCCATCAATATGCTGTACGGAGGTGCCTGCTGCGGGAAGAAAGTCATGACATCTTCTTCCAGTCCGGGCATTAGTCTGATGTGTGAAGGAATATCCTATATGGCCGGTGCTGAACTTCCGTGCCTGCTTGTCAATGTTATACGCGGCGGCCCGGGTCTTGGCACCATACAACCCGCCCAGGGAGATTATTTCCAAGCCGTTAAAGGCGGCGGACACGGCGATTACAAGATCATTGTGCTGGCCCCGGCTTCCGTACAGGAAATGTACGATTTTGTAGGACTCGGCTTTGAACTGGCTTTCAAATACCGCACTCCCACCATGATCCTGTCTGACGGAGCGATCGGTCAAATGATGGAAAAAGTAGAATTGCGTGATCCTGTCAAACGCTTGACAGACAGGGAAATCGCCGAAAAATACGGTCATTGGGCAACGGTGGGAAAACCCGCAAACCGGAAGGGGAATATCATTTCTTCGCTGTCACTGGCAGCTTCGGAAATGGAAGCCATTAACCTCAGACTGCAGGAAAAATACAGGACCATTGAAAAAAATGAGATCCGTTTTGAAAAGACCATGTGTGACGATGCAGAATACCTGCTGGTTGCCTTTGGCAGTTCTTCCCGGATATGTGAGGGCACCGTGGAAATAGCCCGTGAAAAAGGCATCCGACTGGGACTCCTCAGGCCCATAACCCTGTTCCCCTACCCGACCCCCGTAATTCAGGAAATGTTGCCGCAACTCAAAGGCATCATGTCTGTAGAACTGAATTCCGGACAAATGGTAGAAGACGTCAGGCTGGCGGTTAACGGAGTGATTCCCGTAGAGTTTTACGGTCGTATGGGAGGATCCATTTTCTCCCCCGAAGAAGTATTCAACGCCTTTGCCGAAAAATTCAACCTTTAATTGAAGATCATTATGGACATTAACGAAATAATCAAACCCGAAAATCTGGTATACCAAAAAAGCAATGTGCTCACAGATACGGTGATGCACTATTGCCCCGGATGCAGCCACGGAGTGGTACATAAATTACTGGCCGAGGTGATCGAAGAAATGGACATTCAGGACAAAACCATAGGCATATCCCCCGTAGGATGTGCCGTTTTCGCATACAAATACCTGGATATCGACTGGCAGCAGGCTGCCCACGGAAGGGCTCCCGCACTGGCCACTGCTACCAAAAGGCTTTACCCGGATAAATATGTTTTTGCCTATCAGGGAGATGGAGACCTGGCATCCATCGGAACCGCCGAAATCATTCACGCATGCAACCGCGGAGAAAATATTGTCGTGATTTTCATCAATAACGCCATATACGGCATGACCGGAGGACAAATGGCCCCGACAACCCTGCTGGATATGGTAACGGCCACAACACCTTATGGGAGAAAAGCCGAGTTGAACGGATACCCGCTTAAAATCACCGAGTTGGTGGCTCAGCTGGAAGGTACCTGCTATGTTACACGCCAGGCTGTCGAGAATCCTGCCAACGTACGGAAAACAAAAAAGGCCATCCGGAAAGCATTTGAGAACTCGGCACAGAAAAAAGGCACTTCCTTTGTTGAAATAGTCGCAGCGTGCAACTCCAACTGGAAGATGCCCCCTGTAGAAGCCAATAAATGGATGGAAGATAACATGTTCCCGTTTTATCCCCTGGGAGATATAAAAGACAGATAATTATGAAAGAAGAATTGATTATTGCCGGTTTCGGAGGACAGGGAGTCCTCTCTATGGGTAAGATACTTGCCTATTCAGGAATTATGCAGGACAAGGAAGTCACCTGGATGCCTTCATACGGACCCGAAATGCGGGGAGGAACAGCCAACGTCACCGTAATTATTAGTGATAAACGAATCAGCTCACCCATTCTGCAATGGTGTGATACGGCCATCGTACTGAATCAACAGTCAATGGATAAATTCGAACCGATGATCAGGAAAGGAGGTCTTTTGCTTTACGATCCCAACGGAATTTCCCGTCACCCGACCCGAAAAGACATAAAGGTATATTCCATTGCAGCTACCGATCTGGCCAACCGTATGGAAATGTCCAGGTCCTTTAACATGATGGTTCTGGGCGCTTACCTGAAACTAAAACCTATACTGGATAAAGAGAATGTGCTGAAAGGATTGAAAAAATCCTTACCCGAGCGGCATCATCACCTTATTCCACTCAACGAAAAGGCGATAGAGGTGGGAAAAGAACACGTAAAAGAGGTCGTTTAGACCTCTTTTTTTATTCATTAAAAAAGCATTATCTTTGCTTAACGGAATAAAAAGATGAAACCTCAACACGCAGCCATTATAGACCCGTTAAAGCAGAAGATAGAGACACTGATTTCTCTGCATGAAAGGGCGTTGACGGAAAACCGTGAATTGAACAGCCAACTACAAACTATTAGCGAAGAACTTAACGGATATAAAAAAGAAAAAGAAGACTTAGAAAATAAAGTGCAAAAACTCCAGATGGCCGGAGCTTTTCAGTCATCGGATGAAGATGCAAAGGAAGCAAAACAGAAAATCGGGAAGTTGATCAGGGAAATTGATAAATGTATAGACATGCTCAACAGGTAGAGCACAACAATGAGTGAAGAAAAATTATCCATAAAGATCAGTATTGCGGATCGTTATTATCCCTTACGAATAGCGTCCGAAGACGAGGAGATGGTTCGTGCCGCGGCTTTGCGCATCAATCAGAAGATTGAACAATTCAGCGTAAAGTATTCCGGACAGGATACCCAGGACGCACTTGCCATGGCAGCCCTTCAGTTTGTACTGAGCCTGCTGAAATACGAAAAAGATAACGAAACGAGCGAGATTATTACCGAGATTGCAACACTGGATAATTTTTTAGGAGAATACCTGGAAAGATAATTTTTGACCCGTTACATACCAAGCTCTTTGCGAAACTCAACACTTTTTACTTTATGGAGTGTCTTGACTGTTAAAAACAGGCCCCTTTGTAACCCTTCGGGGAATTCCGGTTTCGGGACGTGGGAAGTTTGCAACAAAGCTCAGATCCTCCAAATCCTGCTTATCAGGGTTTTTGCTAAACAGCGGTATGTTAACGGGTTTTTTATATTATGATGACAACTTTAAAACATATATATACTAATTACACTTATGAACAACACATATATTACGATTGCTATATGCATCATCGCCGGCCTTGTGACCGGCTTTGTGCTGGGATACACATACTTCAGGTCTGTTGTCCTGAAAAAGAGGGCTAAAATTCTGCTGAAAGATGCCGAACTGGAAGCCGAAAACATTAAACGTGAAAAAATTCTCCAGGCAAAAGAAAAATTCCTGCAATTAAAATCTGAACATGAACAGCTGATATCCGAAAGAAACAATAAAGTCGCACAGGCAGAAAACAAGCTGAAGCAGCGCGAAATAGCCATGAATCAGCAGAATGCCGAAATGCAGCGAAAAAACAAAGAAATCTCGACCCTGAAAGACACCCTGGCAGCCCAGATGGAGCTGGCAGAGAAGAAAGTGGAGGAATACGAAAAATTGCGCCAGCATCAAATTGAAAAAATTGAGAGCATGGCCAATATGTCTGCAGAAGATGCCAAGGCTTTACTTATTGAAAACATGAAAGAAGAGGCTAAAAGCCAGGCTATGTCATACATCAGTGAAGTTATGGACGAAGCCAGACTGACAGCCGGCAAAGAAGCAAAACGTGTTGTTATCAATACTATTCAGCGTGTAGCTTCTGAAACAGCCATCGAGAATGCCGTTACCGTCTTCAATATTGACAGCGATGAAATCAAAGGACGTATCATAGGCCGTGAAGGCAGGAACATTCGTGCCCTGGAAGCCGCTACCGGTGTAGAGATAGTTGTAGACGACACCCCGGAAGCCATCTTACTCTCGGCTTTTGACCCCGTACGCAGGGAAGTGGCCCGTCTGGCATTGCACCAATTGGTGACCGACGGCCGCATACACCCGGCTCGTATAGAAGAAGTAGTAGCCAAAATACAGAAACAGGTAGAAGAAGAAATCATAGAGACAGGTAAAAGAACCTGTATAGACCTGGGTATACACGGACTGCATGCCGAACTGATCCGGCTGGTGGGAAAAATGAAATACCGGTCTTCTTACGGTCAAAATCTGTTACAACACTCGCGTGAAGTAGCCAACTTGTGTTCCATCATGGCCTCCGAACTGGGTCTGAATACAAAACTGGCCAAAAGAGCGGGATTGTTGCACGATATCGGCAAAGTATCCGATGAGGATCCGGAACTTCCCCATGCCATTCTGGGTATGCGGCTTGCCGAAAAATACAAAGAACGGCCGGAAGTATCCAACGCCATTGGGGCTCACCACGAGGAAACGGAAATGACATCTATAATTGCCCCGCTTATACTTGTGGGAGATGCCATATCGGGAGCACGTCCGGGCGCACGAAGGGAAGTTATTGAATCATACATCAAACGCCTTAAAGGCATGGAAGACCTGGCACTTACCTACCCGGGTGTAACCAAGACGTATGCCATTCAGGCCGGCAGGGAATTACGCGTTATTGTAGGATCGGAAAAAGTCAGCGATCAGGATGCAGAAATGCTTTCTCATGACATTGCGCAAAAAATCCAGGACGAAATGATATATCCCGGACAGGTTAAGATCACTGTGATCCGGGAAACCAGAGCTGTTAATTACGCCAAATAAATTGTTCGGGTAAACTAATCCGGAGAGGGCCTAAATAGGGTTCATCTCCGGAACGGATTACATAACGGAAAGGACCCGGACGTTTTTTGATCACGGTATCGCAAGGTACCCAGGCATTGTCCCAGGTATAGATCCGATACTCGCCTGCCGGCAGCATGGAATAGCGGAAAACAGTCCTTTTGCCTCTGACTGTCCCTTCCAAAATATGCCTTCCGGGCACATCCCAGTGGAAATAGTCAGATATGGCCCGCAGAAGGTATTCCCCGTTCTCTTTAAGGGATTCAATTGTAACCCATTCATTGTCCGGGTTTTCGTTGTAAAAGGAATACGGCATTTCAATGGTTAGTGCAAGTGTTTTGCCTTTTGTTCTGTTCCAGATCCACCCTTCCACATAACGGGGAGCAGGAGACGAATAAAACATGTCTTCCGGGAAAAAGTACGGATTATCATCTATAGTCAGGTTTGCCAGCCGCATAGCATTTTCGTAATATTCTGGGCTGGTGGATTCTGCGGTATGTATGTAATAACTTGCCTTATCGGACGATTGGGCATGAACGTTCAATACCAGATCAAAAGGTTTTTCCCGTGTAAGGGAATCCATTCTAGATCGTAACAGGGAAACTTCCACCGCAGTTAAGGAGTCGGGATGATCCCAGTTGATCTCCTGGTTGATACCCCGGGCATTGGACCGGGAATAACCCCCGTACACTCCATCGGGATTTGTAAAAGGGACTATATAAAAGACCGCGCGGCGTCTGTATTCGCGTCCTGTGGGAGAATCCTCCGTCAGGCGGTCCATCAATCCTTCAAGCTGCCAGTTTGCAGGCGTTTCACTGGGATGCATACGGGCATGTATCCATATCCTGTTTTTTTGATTTTCCGGTATTCCCGGATCGGTAACTGTAAGCATCTGAACGGGCAACCCCATCATGCCGGATCCTAAAGTGTCCATTGTAACGTATGACAGAGTGGTCCACTTTTTCAGTTTTTCCTGCAGCATATTCCATCCATAGGGAACAAAATAGGCTATGTACACCGAGTCCCTTTCAAACAAAGCGGAGACTTTTCGCATAGAAGCCATGTAATGTTCAAAACGTTGAAAATGTTCCCCGTCATAGGAAAAGACAGCCCTTTTGGGATCGGTATTCTCAAAATTCAGATAAATGTGCTTTCCGCGTACATTTTCCATTAAAAAATAAAACCATCTGCCGCTGGGCTGTAATTCAGGATCTGCCGGATTATAAGGATCCGACCTGGATATTACCCGGTATGAAAGATGCAAAACAGAATCTGTCACAGAAGGCCTGACCCAGACCGAGTCTATCATTTCTATTTCACCCAGGCACCCTGAATCAAAATTGGCGGAAAACTTCACGGGATCACCTTCCTGCAACCACGTTGCAAGAGAAGCCAGTAGAAAAAGCCATTTCATAGCCTTTTATTTTTGGTTGTAATATTTGTAAAACAGAATGATGGATTCGATCCCCTTATGGAACTGGCTTAACAGGAAACTTTCGTTGGGGGAATGAATAGTATCCCGCTCCAGTCCGAATCCCATAAGCAGTGGCGGTGCGTTCAATATGCCCTCCAACTCGGCAAGAATGGGAATGCTTCCGCCTCCGCGGCTGGGCACAGGTTCTATCCCGTATACCTCTCCTACGGCTTTCGCAGCGGCTTTGTACACCCGGGAAGATATGGGTGCCAGGAATCCCTGCCCTCCGTGATGCTCTATCACTTCCACTTTCACACTTGCGGGTGCCAGTGACTTGAAATGTTCGGTAAATAGCCGGGCTATTTTCCTATGGTCCTGATTGGGTACCAGGCGCATAGATATTTTGGCACAGGCATATGAGGGCAAAACCGTTTTGGCTCCTTCACCGGTATATCCGCCCCATATTCCGTTCACATCCAGGCACGGACGTATACCGGTGCGTTCCAGTGTGGAATAACCGGCTTCCCCGGTGACATCGCCTACATTTATGGATTTTTTATAATGCTCCAGGTTAAAAGGAGCACGGGCCAGCATCGCACGGTCTGCATCGGACAATTCTACCACATCGTCATAGAACCCTTTTACGGTTATCCTTCCCTTCTCATCTATCAACTGTGCTATCATGGAACACAACGTATTGATGGGATTGGTAATGGCACCGCCATAATGACCTGAATGCAGGTCTTTGTCCGGCCCGGTAACCTTTACTTCCACATAAGCCAGCCCGCGCATCCCGGTGTTTATGGAAGGTACTTCTTCACTGATCATTGTGGTATCCGAAACCAGGATTACATCACAGGCAAGCAATTCTTTATTTTCACGGGCCCAGGCGCCCAGTGAAGGTGACCCGATCTCTTCTTCTCCTTCTATCAGAAACTTGACGTTGCAGGGCAGCTGACCGGTTGAGACCAGGTATTCAAATGCCTTTACATGCATAAAAGACTGCCCTTTATCGTCATCGGCTCCGCGGGCATAAATAGCTCCGTCCCGGATCTCAGGTTCAAAAGGGGGTGATTTCCATAATTCAACAGGGTCTATGGGTTGCACGTCGTAATGGCCATAGACCAGGACAGTGGGTTTTTCGGGATCAATGATCTTTTGAGCAAATACAACAGGATGTCCTGTTGTAGGAAATACAAAGGCTTCATCGGCACCGGCTTCCATCAAAGACACAACATATTGCTGAGCGCATTTGTGCATGTCTTCTTTGTGCTCATTCTGAGAACTGACAGACGGAATCCGGATCAGTTTATTAAGTTCTTCAACAAAACGCGGTGAATTCTTTTTAATAAAGTCTTTGATCTCGCTCATAATATCTTGATTTAAATGATTTTCGTGAGTTTTTCCACACGTTTTTCGGCATATGGTTTTGTAATGCGCAATGTTTTCCTGTCAGAAGAAGGTGCTTCATACATAGCATCTACCATAATGGCCTCACAAATGGAACGTAACCCCCTGGCTCCCAGCTTGAATTCAATAGCTGTATCCACAATATACTCCATCACTTCTTTGTCAACAGATAATTTGATCCCGTCCAGTGCAAAAAGGTGTTTATACTGTTTTACCAGTGCGTTTTTTGGTTTGATCAAGATATCCAGTAATGCGGCACGGTCCAACCTGTTCAGAAAAGTAATAACAGGCACCCTTCCGACGATTTCCGGAATGAGTCCGTATGCACGCAAATCCTGGGGAGCAACATAACGTATCAGGTTGTCCTTGTCAATACGAGCCGTTTTTTCCGCCATCCCATAACCTACAACAGCCGTATTCAGTCTTTTTGCAATTTTTTTCTCGATCCCTTCAAACGCACCACCGCAAATAAACAGGATGTTCTTGGTATTGACAGGGATCAGGTGCTGCTCGGGATGTTTGCGGCCACCCTGGGGCGGTACATTGACAATCGTTCCTTCCAGTAATTTTAGCAATGCCTGCTGCACGCCTTCCCCGGATACATCCCGGGTGATAGAAGGATTGTCACTCTTCCGGGCAATTTTGTCCAGTTCGTCTATGAACACAATACCCTGCTCGGCACTTGCCACGTTGTAATCAGAGGCCTGCAACAAACGGGTAAGGATGCTTTCCACATCTTCTCCCACGTACCCGGCCTCGGTTAAGACCGTGGCATCCACGATGGCAAAAGGCACGTTCAGCATACGTGCTATGGTGTTGGCTAAAAGTGTTTTTCCGGTACCTGTAGGCCCGACCAGCAGGATATTGGATTTTTCAACATCAATATCTTTTTTTCCGTTGTATCGGATCCTTTTATAATGGTTGTAAACTGCAACGGAAAGAAATTTTTTTGCTTCTTCCTGCCCAATGACATACTGATCCAGAAATTCATGGATCTCCCGAGGCGTTTTAAGTGGGCTCTCCGCATGTTGATAAAGGGTCGGCTCTTCATCATGCACCGTGTCCCCGTACATTTCTTCAAGGACTAAATTCGCATCCCGCAGGCAGTTTTCACAAATGGAGGCATGAAGACCTGTAATCAGCAACCCTGTTTCTTTACTGGATTTGCCGCAGAAGGAACAATGGTCGGTATCGAGCGGTTTCTTCAGCATTACTTTTTGGTTTTTCTCAACACTTCGTCAACGATCCCGTATTTAACGGCATCTTCCGCACACATCCAGAAATCCCGGTCGGCATCCTTAGTGATCTGTTTAAGGGATTTTCCCGTATGCTCGGCAAGGATCTGGTACAATTGTTTCTGTTGTTCCAGGATCTCTTTGACAGCTATCTGCATATCGGAAGCCTGTCCCTGAACACCGCCCATAGGTTGGTGAATCATAACACGCGAATGGACCAATGCTGAACGTTTACCGGGATTGCCCGCAGCCAGCAGCACCGCTGCCATAGAGGCAGCCTGGGCCGTACAAATGGTTGCTACATCCGAGTGAATCAGCTGCATGGTATCGTAAATGCCCAGACCGGCCGTTACAGCCCCGCCTGGCGAGTTGATATACATCTGTATGTCTTTCCCCGGATCCACTGAATCCAGAAAAAGAAGCTGTGCCTGGACGATGTTGGCCACCTCGTCGTAGATGGGAACTCCCAGGAAAAGAATACGATCCATCATTAAACGGCTGAAAACATCCATCTGGGCAACATTCAGCTGACGTTCCTCAATAATATAAGGTGTAATGGATCCTTCCGGACTGCTGTACAAAGACTGGTACCGGTGCAGACTCTGGCTGCTGATACCTTTGTGCCTGATGGCAAATTTTTCAAATTCCGTCATGGGTTAATCTTCTTTATTGTCGACTGAAACGTTTTCGCGAATATACGAAATTACTTTATTTTCTTCAGCCCTTTCATAGAGATTCCGCGCCTCCTTTTCGTTGGCCAGCATACTTTCCGCATATTTTATCAAATGCTCGTCTGCCACATCGTTCATACCGTACATTGCAAATTGATAACGAGCCATGGCCACGGCACTTTGGATCATATCATCTTTTTCAACTTTGATCCCGGCAGCCTTCATGATGGATTCCCGTACAAGCTGCCAGCGAAAATCTTCCAGGAATGCCGGAAAGTCTTTCTCTATCTGTTCCATGGTAAACTTGCCGTCATTGCCTTCATACAACCAGCGTTTAAGCATGTTTTCGGGCAATTGAACAGCGGCTTTTTCCATCAGGATTTTGCGCACATCCTGTGCAAACTGGTAATTGCTCTCCCCTTCATGATTCTTTTCTATCTGTTCTTTGACTTTTTCCACAAAAGCATCGTGATCGGTTACGGTTCCTTCTCCGTAAAGTTTATCGTAGAATTCCTGGTTTTCCTCAGCAATTTTGAAACGTTTGATTTCTTTTATGGTAAAGGTAAACTCCGGATCGGGGTATTTATCCAGTTCTTCCGGTTTTACCTGTAATAACATGGCACGTTCTTCTTCTTTGGCAAAAAGAGTCGTTATATCGGCCTGGACTTCTTCACCGGCCGTTTTCCCGATAAAGACTTTTTTGTCTTTCAGTTTGGGCACTGACTTCAGGTTCAGATAGGAATCTTCAATCACGTTTTCACCCTGTTTGAGATCCACCTTCAAAAAATCCTCCTTTTCCACCTTGTCAGCAGCATCCATGGTTCCGTGCTGATTCAAAAGCCCAGTGATATATTCATCTACTTCCTTATCCGTGATCGCCTTCTTCACCAGAGGAATATGCAGGTCTTTGTTAATCGGGATATCCACTTTGGGAGCCAGCATCAGGTCAAAAGAAAATGAAAAGTCAACATCGTTGTCCCAGTCTGTTTTTGCCTGCTCTTCCGATGCCAGGGGTTCTCCTATGATGCGAATTTCTTCCTTTTCCATATAATCATTCAGAGCCTGGGATATAATCGTATTGACCTGTTCCAGCAACGTAGAACGTCCGTACATCTTCTCTACCATGCCCATAGGCACCATTCCTTTTCTGAATCCCTTGATATCCAATTTTCTGCGGACATCGTTCAGGGCTTTCTTCACCTTTTCTTTATAGTCATTTTCTTCAATAGAAACGTTTACCTGCAAGGAAAGGTCATCAATTTGTTTCTTAGTGATATTCATAGTATTAATCTTATAAGGGGCTGCAAAAGTAGGTATTAATCGTCAAAAAACCAATCATTTTCTTACCTTTGCAGGATAGAT
>JBAZDQ010000015.1:0-35610 GCA_041654355.1 Bacteroidales bacterium | reverse complement strand
GCGTTCCTGCAGGAAATCCTCGCTGCCGGAGTAGATCCCATTGAACCTGTTTTTGTAGACTTTGAAAAAGACTTTGCAAAACATACTATCCGGGAAGGAGTAGCGCTTGTCTACGTTCCCAATACTGTGAACGATCTCTTTACCTTATCTATAGTATACGAACTGGGCAGTAATTATGATAAGGCCCTGCCGGTGGCTTTTGATTACCTGAATTACCTTGGAACATCTGAAAAGTCGGCTGAAGAAATAAGCAAATCATTTTACGAACTGGCTTGTTCCTTCTATGCAAGTGTTTCTCAAAACACCTGTTCCGTTACGTTGAGCGGATTGGCCGAGAATATGCAACCGGCCCTTGAACTTTTGTCTGAGTTGATTACCGGTGCTCAACCCGACAAAGAAGTATACAGTTCCCTGACCGGGAATATCCTGAAAAGCCGGGCCGATGCTAAAACCGACCAGAGAACGAATTTTCAGCGTCTGCAGCAATATATGCAGTACGGCCCCGTAAATCCGGCTACCCATATTATGACTGAAAGAGAATTAAAACGTACGGATCCCGCTTCACTTTTGAAAAAAATTGAAGATCTGCTCTCCTACGGGGCAGATATTTATTATCACGGTCCTTCATCCATAGAACAAGTAGGTGCTCTTATTGAAGCTTCCTGGCCTATGGCAGAAAACCTGAGACCTGTGCCGGAAAAAGAATATTTCAAACCGGTTATCGATAACGAAAATAAAGTATACCTGGCAGAGTACGATGCTAACCAAATGTATTATGCTTCCTATTCTGCAAGGGATAACGATACGTACGACAATGTACCCTATGCCCGGGCACGTATGTACAATGAGTACTTTGGCTCTTCCATGAATGCCATTGTTTTCCAGGAAATGCGGGAGGCCAGGGGCTTGGCTTACAGCGCAAGTGCCCGTTTTAGCGAACCTTCCCTGAACCGGGAAGGCTTCCCGTATATTTTCAGCAGTTTTATAGCTACCCAGAATGACAAGATGGAGGAAGCCATGGAAGCTTTTGAAGATATTATCAACAATATGCCGGAATCTGAGAGGTCATTTTCACTGGCCAAAGAAGGCCTGATCTCTACCCTCAGGACAGAAAGGATCACAGGCAGAAGTCTCTTGAATTTTTACCGACAGGCTAAAGAGAAGAATATGTGGAAAGATATGAGGAAGGTCGTCTTTGAAGGCGTTCAGGACCTTGCATTAGAAGATATCGTAGCATTTCAACAGGAATGGATAAAAGGCAGATCTACCGATTATTGTATATTAAGCGATATCAAGGCGTTAGACCTGGATTACCTTTCGGGCTATGGAAAAGTTGTGAGATTGTCCCGGGAAGAAATATTCGGCTATTAAATTATGTTGAAGAAAATGGGCTGTTCATTGATAAAAATGCGGGTTATGTAGATAAAACCCGCACCCGGATAAATTCTCCTTGTAATATTGATTCAGGGGTTTTATCTTTGCCAATAGGATAAATAATGAATGGTTTTTTGAACTAAAAACGTACACAAAAAAGATGCGAAATCTTTTTTACAGGTGGGAGATCTAAATCCCGCCTTTTTTTTTATTTATTCTTCAGTAAATCGTATCTTCGTATACTATTTCCTTTATGTTCCTTTATGGTAAAACAAAGCGAATACGAAATTAATAAAGAACTCAGGAAACTGCGGAGGCTGGAAAATTTAACAATCTGGGGTATCTCTGCCGTAGCTTTTCTGAGTCCGTTATTGATACAGCAACACGTTCTGTCGCTTTGGGCAATATTATCTCCTTTTTTCGTGGGATTGTTGATCCACCACTATATTTATGTGCCTATCTTTTTGCTGAAAGGGAATTATTTTACGTATTTTTTCCTCTTGTTTGTTTTATTGCTGGGGATCGTCTTTGGATGTGAAGCCATTATTGACATTATGGATGTTAAGTACGGAGCCACCTGGACCAATTACATCCCATATGAATCTACCCTGCTAAGCAATTTTGTAATTGCCCTGTTACTGATGGGAATGAATGTGGCTGTTCGGATGGTTTTCAATAATATCAAATCCAAAATGCTGGCCCACGAAGCAGATAACAAGCTGATAAAATACAAAATGGAATTCCTTCAGTTCCAGATCAGTCCGCACTTCCTGATGAATACCCTTAACAATATTCATGTACTGGTAGATACAGACGAAGAAAAGGCCAAAGATGCCATTGTGAGCCTGTCCAGACTTTTAAGGCATATGCTTTATGAAAGCACACCGGACACGAAGATTTCGTTTGAAAGGCAACTGGAAGTATTCAGGGCATATTGCAACCTGAACCTTTTGAGATACGGTGAAAATGTCAAGCTTAATATTACGGTTCCCCGGGATATACCCAACGTTCAACTGCCTCCTCTGATCATGATCGTATTTATTGAAAATGCATTTAAACACGGGATCGTGTACGGGGAAGAAACCCATATAAACATGAATTTCTGGGTAGAACCCGGGTGGTTCCATTTTTCATTATCCAATACCATATTCCCTGACAAACCCAAAACCACGAAACAGGGCGGTTTGGGAATAAAAAATGTGAAAGAGAGATTAAATCTGTTGTACGGAAACAATTATAAACTAACCATGGAACAGACACAATCAGAATATATTGTACATTTGCAGCTCCCCCTATAAAAAAAGAACCTATGAATATAAGGTGTATAGTTATAGATGATGAGCCGCTTGCCTTACAGCAAATGGTTTCGTATGTGGGGAAAATCCCATACCTTGAACTGGTAAAAGCTTGTTCCGGACCCACGGAAGCCATGGAAGTAATGACTACTGAAAAAGTAGACGTGATCTTCACGGACATAGAAATGCCCGATATTAACGGGCTGGAGTACATTCGTTCACTCAAAAACAGGCCTATCATCGTGTTTGTTACGGCATATGCCAATTTTGCCGTAGAAGGATTCCAGGTAGATGCCACGGATTATTTACTCAAACCTTTCAGCTTGACGGATTTTATGAGAAGTGCGGAAAAAGTAAAGCAACAGTTTGAACTCCGACATGCCACTTCCGTTAGTACTCCTGCTGCCAATCGGGATGATCATGAAACCGTAAAGGAAGAAGAAACGGAAGAATCCGGGACAAGACAATCTCCCAAAGGATGGGACAGTGAATATGTTTTTGTGCGTGCCGATTCAAAAACAGTACGCCTTAAAATTTCTGATATCCAATATATTGAAAGCCGCAAGGAATACGTGGTGATTTTTTCAGAGAACAGTATCCCGGTAATGACCCTATTCAGTTTGAAATCCATTGAAGAACGATTGCCAAAAGACATTTTCATGCGTGTCCACCGTTCGTTTATCGTGAATCTGACCAAAATTACGGAAGTGGTACAAAACCGGATAGTCTTTGGTAAAGATGCTTCAGTTCCCATTGGCGATCAATATAAAAAGGATTTTCAAAATTTCCTGAACCAGTATTTTCTCAAGTAAAACGGAATGTGGCCTATACTGCAAAGTACCAGACCGCGCACGCTTCCTTTATCCGTATCGTCGGTTTTGGCTGGAACTTTCCTTGCACGACAGGAAGGCTGTTTTTCATGGAATCTTTTCATTTTTTTGTTGCTGACGGCTGTATTGCTGCAGATCCTGTCAAATTTGTCCAATGAGTTGGGTGATTGGAAGAAAGGGACAGACCACCGGCAGCCCGGACGAAAAGCTTTGAGCTTGCAAAGTGGCAAACTAACTGAAAAACAACTTGTCCGGGCAATTGTAGTTATACTTATACTTGCCGCGGGTTCCGGACTGGTATTGATTTATCTGGCTTTCGGAACTTATAAAGGCCTCATGCCTGTTGTTTTTCTGGGTATAGGGGCCTGTGCCCTGACGGCTTCCGTTTTGTATTCTACCGGGAAAAAACCTTACGGATACCGTGGACTGGGAGATATTTCTGTATTTTTATTTTTTGGCCTGGCAGGAGTAAGCGGCAGTTATTATATCTATACAGGATCTCCGGATCCGGAGATCTTATTGGTAGCAACGGCCATGGGGCTGCTTGCAACAGCCGTATTAAACGTAAATAATATCAGGGACTATGAGAATGATAAAAGATTCGGGAAGAACACGTTTGCCATAGTGTTGTCCCGGGTTTTTAAAACGGAATCTACGCTACCGGCAAAGGTATACCAGGGGATACTGATCCTTCTGGCCCTGGTATTATCGGTAGTTTTTACGAGTATTTGGGAGCCGGGGTCATTCCTTTTTTTGATAGCGCTCCCGTTCTTTGCGATACATCTTATATGGGTAAAAAACAATAATAGCGCCGGACTTGACAAAGCCCTGAAGATCCTTATAGCGGGAATACTGGTCTATGCGGTTTCATTATTTTAGCCGTTTTCTTTTTGGATAGGTTATGCGGGTGTGATACATTTCCTGGATCTGTACTTTCAGAGTTTCCCGGATCCGTCGCAGATTCCTGTATGTGATATCTGCGTTGTGCAATTGATCCCCCGAGATACGTTGTTTTACCATTTTTTCCACCATTTCCGAGATGCTCTCCGGGGTATAATCCTCCAGACTGCGACATGCAGCTTCAACGGCATCGGCCAACATTACTATAACGTGTTCCGGGGTGACAGGCAACCTGCCTTCATAGGTAAAATCTTCCACATTTGCAGGATCTCCACCTTCGTTGCACCAGGTGTTATAAAAGTATTCGGTACGGGTTCTTCCGTGATGTGTCTCAATAAAATCAACGATCAGTGAGGGAAGTCCGTATTTTTTTGCCAGGGTTTTTCCGTCCTCCACATGCTGGATCACTATCCGTGCACTTTCCCGGGGATCAAGCAACGAGTGAGGATTGAAACTGGCAGTTTGGTTTTCTGCAAAATATTGGGGATTGTTGATTTTCCCTATGTCGTGGTAAAGGGCACCCACCCGGCACAAAAGGGCATTGGCCCCGATGGTTCTGGCAGCCATCTCGGCAAGATTTGCTACCTGTAAGGAATGTTGCATGGTTCCCGGGGCTTTTTCTGACAATTCCCGGAGCGCTTTGTTCCCTGTATCGGAAAGGTCACGCAGGCGTGAAAGGGATACAAACCCGAAAATTTTCTCAAATAAGAACACCAACGGATAGGATGCTATTACAAGAATGGATGCTATTCCGTAATTTCTGAATACAACTCCGTTTAAATTTGAAAAAGTTCCTTCTGAAATGAGATGAAATGCCAGATCAATTGTCAGGTAGGTGATAAAGACAATAAGTGCAGACAGGAATTGTTGCCAGCCTCTTCCCCAGTGACGGAATACATACACAGCTACACCGCCCACTACAATATTGATAAGAACCGGCTGGTAGCTATCGGTTACTACCGCCAACGGCAACAGAAACAGAATGTACAGGGGAAGGGAGACTTTGGTAGGGAAGAAAGAGTCCAAAAAGAGTACGATCACCGGAAAAGGCAACAGGTACAAAGCTAAAGGTCCAATTTTCCATGCGAAAGAAGATCCGGATACTACCAAAACAAAAAGAAAAAGGGTGAAAACCAGTTCCGGAAATTTTTTTAGCATTCCGGGACGTATGGCTTCCATAAGTATGAAGACAATAAATACAAGAAGGACTATCATAAGGGTTTGTCCGGTAATCAGAAGCAACAAATTCCCGGAAAAGCCGATCTTCGAATTGTATTCAGCACGCAGGGAATTCAGGATCTGTTCAGTTGTTCCGGTAATTACTTCTCCCTTACTGACAATGCGTTGTCCGGTATGTACAATTCCCTTTGTGAGCGATATATCCTGGAGGCTGCTGGACTGGACTGCAAAGGTGGTGCCTTCGTCGTATATCAGGTTAGGTATAAAAAAAGCAGAAAAATCAATATTGGCAGAAGCTAAGTCATTCCGTTCCTTCCGGGATAGTGTTTCCAGATTTTCTAAAAAAAATTGATTGGCAGTAACCGTAGAAAAAACTTCCGTATGGGCTTTCTTATCTCCCATTTTTCCTTGTACTACAACAAGCCCGGTTTCCGGTTTTAACTCATTATGCCGGCCTTCATCCATGATGCCCCGGCTGTATATATTTTTAAAAAAAGACAGCAGTTTGCTCTGCAGTGCATCGGAGAGCCCGGCCAGGGTAGCTTCGGCTGTAAAGGCACGGAGCTGTTCAGCTTCTATATCGGGTCTTAATACAAAGTAAGGCGTAAAATTTTCAGCTAATTTTTCCCTTTCCAGACGTAGTTCTTCGTCCGTTTTCAGGATGGGAAAGTCAAAAGTGGCATCCAGATTTTCATACATCCACGGGCTTCCTTTCTGATACTGATATTTAAACTGGCCTTCCCGGGGTAAAGAGAAAACCATCAGGGCCGCTGCCAACACAAAGAGCAGGGGTATTATTACTTTTTCCTTTTCTTTCTTAGTCATAGTATTTTTCTCTTTGACATATTGAACTGTAAGGACAATACAAACAATTGTCAGGATGATCCGTCTGTCTGAAAGGCGTGTTAAAATTAAACATTTCTTCCAACAAGCAGTTTAAATGGTGCAGAAAGTCTTCTTTTAAAATCGGAAAAACAGGTAATTCACTCATTTCTTTTTTGTTAAAGAGTAAATAACCCTGCAACTTGTCAGAGAAAACAGTGTTCAGGTAAAACAATAAAGGAATCGGAAAGGAATTTTTCTCAGGATGGGACTCCTGTAAAAAGGCATAGCACAGGATCTGGAATGCATCCTTGTTTTTTACAGTAACTTCAGGATTAAAAAGATCCTCAATTTTTGTAAAGGCATTTTTTTCCGTTCCGGTTTTATAATCAATAATATATTCTTGTCCTTTACTAATGTCTACCCTGTCAATGATGCCTTTGATATTTACGTTGTTATACCTGCACCTGAACATTTTTTCAACGGCTGTAACCACGAGCGGGGCACGGTGGGCATCGTATTTTACGAATCGTTCCACGTAAAGGGTTGCCACTTCCGTGAACAATATCCATTTTCCTGTTTCACGGGAACAATCATTTCCGTATTGTTCAACCAGGTAGTCATTGGCTAGACGCGATACTGTTTTGCGTAAAACAGCACGAGGTTCTATAAGTCGTACTATTTCTTTACCGGACAGTGTTTTCCCCAAAAACGGCTTATAAAGATGTTCCAGTGTCCTGTGTACAATGTTCCCCAGGTGAAGGGGATCAGCCTGATCCGACACATCAAGAGGTTCTTTTAACAACAAGATATATTTAAAATAGAAACTGAGCGGACAGCGTATATACAGCTGAAGGGCAGAAGGACTTAAAAATTGACCGGAATCAGGATCCAGGTATTGCTCAAGAGCTTCTTTGACCGCCCCGGATTTAGCTATGGAAACAGGCTTAATTTCAGGAATGGAATGCTGTATTAAAACGGGTGTTGTTATAACGTGTGAATCAGGAAGCTCATAATTGATTTGGCGAATAAACCGGCTCAATTCTCCCTTGGAGGGACCTTCTGGATTGCTGTTCCATATCAGGAATACGTTTGACGAACGTTGTATCAGGCGGTAAAAATAATAGGCCTGAATTGCCGTGTGCTGTTCAGAGGCAGGCAACCCGAACGCCTTGCGGATACTATACGGGATCAGGGAATTGTCACGGTAGGCTTTTGGCAGGATATTTTCCTGTGCAGATACAATGATCAGGTTTTTAAAGTCCAGACAACGGGTTTCAAGAATACCCATAACCTGCAGTCCCGTCAGAGGTTCTCCACTGAAGGGTATACTGGCAAGAGAAAGATGTTGTTTAAGTAGTCTGGAAAAAACCTCGGGATGGATATCCATGTCGGATTGTGTAACGGCAAGGTAAAGTTTGTTCAGTTGTTTTCTTGTTTCCCGGACAACGGGAATAAGCATAAGGTCACCGGCAGGCAAGGACTCTGAAAGATCAATATTTTCCAGGACAGACAATAACAAGTTGTACAGATCCGGGGTGTTTGCAGGGATATTTTTCAATATGTCTGCAAGGTTCAAAGTCCGGACATAAGGGTGCATTTCCACAGGTTTGAAATTCCGTGTTGTCTTACTATTGTTATAATAGCGCAGAAGCGAGTCGATCAGGGAATAAAGGGCTGTTTGACGGAGAGGAAATCCCATAGTGACATTGATCTCCTGTTCCTCAGAAGCGTAATAACCCAGTCCGTATAAAAGTTGCAACAAAAGGTTTTCATCTGCCAGGACAACCGCCGTTTCTGTGTTGTATGGCAAATTGTTTTTTTTCAGCAGTTGAGGTACTATTTTTGCCTGTGATACATATGACGGGGTAGGGATTACATGAATGTTCCGTGGATCGCGGAGCGGAGATAAGTCTTTTACATATCCGTCTGCCGGGGGAAATTCCTTTATGTTTTCACGCAGGAACATCCCGGCTTCCTGAATAGGATTTTCTATATAATAAGGATCATAATCCCAGTAGAATAGTGCCTTGTCATTGTTTTTCAGATAACGAAATAATTCTTTTTCACAGGTATTAAGTGCATTGAATCCTATAAATGCAAAGCCTGAATATTCGTTAAGAAAAGCAAGGTCTTTATGATTTTTTAAACGATTGGCCATGTTCCTGTATATCATCCCTTCATAGGCATACCCTTTTTCTCTTAAAGAACGGTTGAAGGCCTGATAAAGGGAAGGAAGATTTTCCCATAAGGTCATGAAATGAAGATTCAGGGTGTGGTCCGGCTTTACCTGGAATGATGACCAGAAGGATTTGATAACTTCTTGTTGTTCAGAATTTAGAAAACTGAAGTCCGCGCTGATACGTTTCAGGTCCCGTACATTGTGAAACAACTGCGCAGGGTCAAGTAAATATTTGTCTGTCTGGTCAAAATCGCGGATAATAATATTTCCCAGGGTATAGAATTCCTGGAGGCTGTTTTCTTTTCCTGTTAATGATCTGTAGATCCTGTACAATTCAGTCAGGAGGATCAAAGGGTCGGTTGCTTTTTCTCCGGTAATTTCTTCTGTCAGTTGATTGATAACCAACGTCCGGGGCATCCAAATCTCTCTCTTAATATATCGGGACAGTTCCTTTTGAAAAAACAGTCCTGCTCTCCGGCCGGGAAATACCAGGCAGCAATTAGCTATGCGTTCTCCGTATTGTTTATAAAGTGACCGGGCGACGGAATTCAGAAATGAAGTCCGGCTCATCTTTTTAATCTGAAATATTCTGCAGTGCCTCTGACGCCCGGGAACATTCCGGTATCTCCCAGGTAATACCCAACGGAAGATTTCATATTGTTGTAATAGAAAATTAGAAAATGCTCTGTCTGCAGATCCTCCCGGGCAGGAATATAGTTGGATTCAATCGCATTGTTGTGATCATCGTAAGTATAGATGTATTTACCGGCTTCCTGCCATATTCCTGTTTCCTGATTCCTTTTCTTCTCCGTTTCGCTGATCACATTACCTTTTTTATCGTATGTATAAATATATTGGAAAACAGGATCCCATTCACGTGTGGTTTTATTCCAAAAATCAACTGTTCCCCCGACCCTCGTCCCGTCTTCGTCATACAGGAACGAATCCCGGATAAAATTTTCCCAGCCAATTTCGGATGTGGTCAATCGGGCCTTTAATGTAAATCTGCCCCGCAGCGTAATATCCCGTTCGATTTCCCCGTTATTCCATTTTTCGCGTACAACGTATAAAAGCCGGTTCTCTTCATCACGTATGTAGTGGTCTTTGTATGTATCTTCCCACAGACCATTATCCTGGCGGCAAGTCTGATGTATTTCTTTGAGAAGGTGACCGGTGTTTGTTATGTATTCACACATAACACGTGCGTCTGGAATCCATTTTCCCGTGCCGTGATCTCTTTTTTCTTTGAGAGATCCAGTACGTATGCCATAAATATCATAAGAGTAGGAGATCCGGTATTCTCTTTTCCAGTTTTCGGTCTCTTGGTCCCAAAAATCTCCGGTTTCAGTGAATTTATTTCCTTGTTCATCGTAAATGAATTGGAATCGGCCCCGGGCCTGGTCTTGAGCATCGTAAGTTACAATGGTACGGGGCTCCCACCAGGAATTATTGATACAACCGGTCAGGATAAAAGCCAGTAAAATGAAATGTATTTTTTTCATGGCAGCCTGTTAATTAAACCCGTTAAATGAAGTGGAGATGGGCGGACTCGAACCGCCGTCCAAACAGCGCATCCAAAAGCTTTCTACACGTTTAGTCTGCATTTGATTGTCGGGAAAATGACTGCCTGCAGACAGGCCATCAGAACCGTATCTCCAAAATCTTGTTGCAAAGCCGGAGCTTCTTTACAACCAGCCCTTTGTAAATGATACCCCGTTTGCCGAAATCCAAAAGGCGAAAATCGCGGCGGGATACTCGTCATTCCGGACCTTGTCCGGCGTGATTAAGTGATCAGTTTATAACCGATCAGGCAGCGAGTGCGTAATTGTTGTTGCCAGTTATGGCTTGAGTCCTGATATTTAGGAGCCGGGACACGAAGCTCCACGTGCTTACTTCCCAATGTCGTCTGCTGTCAAAACCAAAACATCCCCATGGTAAGTATAACACAAAGATAGGTAAAATTTTAATGTATTAATGTGCGGAGTAAATTTGACAATCCTTTGGCCGCCGCCAAAACACCTAAAAGCATTATAGCAATGCCCGCAACACGGTTAATGTTCCACAATTGCCGGAGCCTGAATCTTTTTCTGAACAGATTAACAAAAGTACTTAACAAGAACCACCATGACGAAGCTCCCAGAAAAACTCCCAACAGTATGGCAGAAATGATGAAAGATCCCGAACTCCTGTCAACACTGGTTCCCAAGAAGGCAAAAACACCCATGATAAGAAAAAGACATCCCGGGTTGGTTATGGACATAAGAAAGCCAGTCAGGTAATCTTCCCAGAATTTTTTTGATTCCCGGTTTTGACGCAATTGTTTTACGGGATTAGAGGAAAATATTGCCAGCCCTATGATCATCAGGGCCATTCCGCTTATGAAAAAAAGTAAATTTTTGTTGTTTTCGATAACGGTCCTTATGAATGAAAGACTCAGTATGGCAAGTGAAGCATAAATGACATCGGAAGTGGCTGCCCCAAGACCGGCGATCAAACCGGATCGGGGACCTTTACTTAATGTTCTTTGAATGCAGAATAATCCGCCGGGGCCCAGGGGTACGGAAACCGAAAAACCGGCTATCATTCCCATTAATAAGTTCAGCGGAAAATCATTCATGGCGGGCAAAGTTATAAAAAATCAGTTATTTAATAATAATTTGTAGATTTGTCTTATGAATTCCGTACGTAAGAATCTTGTAATGTCCGTATTATCGGGCATTTTGCTTAGCATCCCATTTCTTCTTCCTCATACCGGGCTTATCCTGTTATTCGCATTTGTTCCCCTCTTATGGATGGAGCATGCATTTACAGTGAACAGGACAAAAGGATGTTGGAAATATTATGCGCTTACATTTGTTGTCTGGAATGCGTTGACAGTCTTCTGGGTATGTTACAGTACACTGGCAGGAGGTCTTTTTGCCATTTTTGGCAATGCTTTTCAAATGTTTGTGGTTTTTGCGGTTTTCCGCAGAGTTAAAAAATGGATTGTCAGAAAAGGGAAAAACGATTTTTTAGCTTATGTTTTTCTGGCAGTGCTTTGGGTCGCATGGGAATTTTTCTACTTTAATGCAGAAATATCATTTCCCTGGCTTGTCCTTGGAAACGGTTTTGCGACCAACGTGAGCCTGATCCAGTGGTATGAAGTCACAGGAGTACTTGGAGGAAGCCTGTGGGTTTGGGTCATTAACCTGGGATTTTTTTTCGTTTTCAGGCAAAAATTTGCCAAAATAAAAATTATATTGCTGGCAATCTTCATTTTTGCTCCTATAATGCTCTCATTAATAAGGTTTTATACCTACAAAGAATCTGAAAGGCCGGTTGAGGTCGTAGTTGTTCAACCGAACATTGATCCCTGGAATGAAAAATACAGTACGATGCCCCAGGAACAACAGGATTCTAAGATCCTTACACTGGCGCGGGAACAGATCACTTCTTCCACCCGATATGTTATTGCCCCTGAGACGAGTGTTCACGAGATCATATTGGGTAATTATTTTTCATCACCCTCTGTGGTGCTTTATAAAGAATTGGTGGAAGAATATCCCGGGACAGCTTTTATTTTCGGAGCCAATACCATTGGTTTTTATCCTGCTTCCGCAAAAAAGCCCACTCCTTCAGCACGACGCTACGGAGACAGGTGGTACGAAGTTTACAATTCTGCTTTACAGCTGGATACTTCAGATCGCGTTCAGATATATCACAAATCAAAACTTGTAGTGGGAAGTGAAAAAATGCCCTACATAGATATATTCCCATTTATTGAAAAATTATCGCTGAATCTTGGAGGGACAACCGGCACGCTCGGTACGCAGACAGAACGGACTGTTTTTTCGAGGACTGACAACAGGGAGGTTACCGGCGTGGCAATCTGTTATGAATCCGTTTACGGGGAATTCTTTACCGGTTATGTTAAGAACGGAGCCAATTTTATGACAATTATCACCAATGATGGCTGGTGGCGGAACACACCGGGATATCGGCAACACATCAGTTATGCCTCCCTGCGGGCAATTGAAACAAGAAGAAGTATTGTACACAGTGCCAACACGGGTATCTCTGCTCTGATCAACCAGAAAGGAGAACGCCTTGTGCAGACACAATGGTGGGAACCAGCGTCTCTAAACGGGATAATCAATCTGAATGATGCTCTGACTTATTATGTCAAACACGGGGACTATACAGGCAGGTTATCCGTTATTATCATGTTACTGTTAGCTTTCTATTCGCTGATCTGCGCTTTGCCGTTTCGCAGAAAAGGATGAAACCTGAGAGAGGGAGAAGGAATGAATTCCCCGATCTTAAGGCGTTCCCAGTAATTATCCACAGCCTTTATAGTGTCCGAGGACGAACAGCATACATTTGGCCAGGAACGGAGTATCCCCGGGTCACCTTTCTTTTTTGTGCAGGCATCCACAAGCAAAACCCCGTTTTCTATGCTAACGTCTCTTATGGGGTCCGTTTGATTGATCATCATCCAGAAACACAAATCTTTGTCTTTCAGATTAACTTCTTTATCAACAGCTATCATGATGCGTATGTCTGAATGATATTTCAGATGATCCTTATCTGATTTATGAAAGAACTGATACGGTTCGTTACCTATAGACGGTTTGTGGCGATTATTGCTCCCTTTTGTAGTCGCATCAATACACATTTTTCCTCCAAAACCCGATTGGGGAGCGGCATGGTCTGACATACCGAGCGGACCCCTGCTGAAAAAAGTATCCCGGGCCGGGTTGTAGTACTTTTTAATGCATTCGTTTACTTCATGCAGGTTCGTAACATCTACATGCTCATCTACCAGGATCAGTAATTTGTTCAGGTAGGTTATGGATGATCCCCAAAAAGCATGGGCTACTTTGTATGTTTGACCCGGATAATACTTTCTTATGGCTACAATGGCTGCAGAACCGTTTTCGGCAAAATAAGGAAAGCAGATCCGGCGCACTTCCATAGCGATGGTTTGTTCAATGTTTGTCTCTACAAAAACCGAGACAGCTTTGGACAGGTGTCTTCTTGACCGCATTACTCCCAGAGAAGGAATGTTCAGGAGTAATTTCGGGTCTTTCCTGTGTGTAACACAAGTTACGTGCATCAGAGGCTCTTTTCCCCCGGTGGAATAAAAACCGGTGTTTTCACCGCACGATGCGGAAGCTACCTGCTGGGCATTTTTATCTATATATCCTTCTATTACAAGGTCGCAATTTTCAGGAACTTCCAGCGGCTGGCTCAGACAGGGAACTTTGACAATTGCTTTTCTTCTCAGGTAACCTCCCAGTAACAACGGGTCCACATCGGAGGATCGGGGAACTATCCCGGTAAGTGTATACAGGGGATCTCCCCCGAAAAATAACGCAATCGGAATTCTTGACTGGGGAGATTCATTGATAAATAATGAAGCTTGTGATCCCGGTTCGAATCTGAGCTGTACGGTAGTTTTTGAATGCCACAGCAAACGGGTGGATTCTATGGTATAAGTATCCAGGTAAGGATTCTTAATCAAAAGTGGTACTTCATGAAGACTGTGTGCCTGGTCAAAGGTACGGTTTCTCAGAAAAGGGATCCTGTTCAGATCCGGAGGGAACAGGGCGATCTCCTGGCAGGAACCTGCACTTGAAGTTTTGGGAACGTATTGGTTAAATTCCGAAACCGGGGATCTTCTCATAAACCGGTTGCTTGTACGGCTTTGTGCAATGGCCTGGTAAAATGCCGATATCCTGTTGCATACATCATCCAGGGTGTCCATTTCGAATGCCAGTGCTATTCTTTTTTCAGAAGAAAAAACGTTGGTCACGATAGGGAAAGCAGTGCCGGTATCCGTAAAAAGCAGGGCTTTTCCTCCGTTATGACGGCTGGCCTGACGGTCGGTGATCTCAGTTATTTCCTGATTGGTGTCAACGTGACGGGTTATAGTCAACAACTCGCCTTTCTGATGTAGTATTTTTAAAAATTCATCAAAATAATGGATCATAAGGCATCAGTTCTTTTAGTATATATGTCAATGTTTCCACGGAGAGATGATCTGCTATGATCTTCTTATCTTCATCTAACAGCAGGATCAGAGGTATGTCATTGATGTTGTAACTACTGGTTATCCGGGCATCTCCCGACGGGTTCCACAGATTGATCCATTCATTATATCCACCTTCTGCCAACCATTTTCTCCAGGACTTATAATCATCTCCTGTATATACGGCTGAAAAACGGATTCCCTTATCCCGGGTGCTTTCAAACAAATCGTACAGAATATGAGTTACCATACCGCATGTAGCACAGGAAGGATCGTACAGGTAAAGAACTGTATAGGAAGACTCTATATCATGCAGCGCATAAGATTCCCCGTTCTCGGTTTCCAGGATCATGTCCGGTGCTGCCGGCAATTCAACTTCTTCCCTTGAGCGTTGATCCTGCAGGATCTCATTGAGTGTTTCAGTTCCTATATCTCTTCCGATAATGATCTTGTTCTTATCCAATAAATAGATCCTGGGTGTGCTTCTGACGTTGTACTTCCTTTGAAATCCCGAACTGAGATCTGGATCCCAGACTGTAATCCAGTTTTCCGGAAAGAAATTCGAATATTTTACAAAAACATTCCGGGTATCTCCTGTATATACCGCATAGATCTTAACGGATTTATTATCAGCGCTTTGAGAAAATTTAACCAGTTTTAGTAATTCGTCACTGCAGGCAGGGCAGCTGTCTTCAAAAAAGAAAACAACAGTATGCGGAACGCTGATCGCATACAGGGAACGGACGGTTCCTTCCGCGTCCGGCAAATCCAGCGAAGGAGCTTTCATACCGGTAAGGCATTGACTGTTGAATTGTACATAAGTTTCCATTTCCCGCAACATTTCAGGATCGTCAGAGAAAGAGGGATCGTTTAAAAAATAAGCCTGTGCAATATGTACGGCAACGCGTTCCATTCCCATGATTTCGCTTGTGAAAAACAGGGTGAACAAGTACCGGGCACAATACACCCTTACACGGGGATGCATTTCTTCTTTCAGGAAAAGGTCGGTATAACTGATAAGTGTATCCGGCTGCTGTTCCAGTTTCTGTGTAAAAAATTCCTTTAGTCTGACAGGAAGAATGGAAGTGTTCAGGTACCTCGGATCCATGAAATCAATATAGTCCAGATAATGTAACGTATCATCTTCATTGGACGGTTCGGGAGTAAACACGTTCCGGGCAATGATTCCCAGCATGCAACTGTCAAACTGTCCGGCCAGAAAATGGGTGTAATCCCTGATGGTCCCTTCCATTCGTTCTACTTCCTGTAATTTTACCTGTGTATCGGAATCTGAATCCAGGATCTTGTTTATCAGAGCGTATTTATCCTGGAGGAATTGGTAAAAACGCATATAGGCATTGTTTTCTTCCGAGCCGTCTATCTGAATGTCTTCGGTCCTGCCTTTGTTTATGGTAGCTATAAAACGAATGGATACAGGTTCCGGGCGGGATACAAGAAAATTAAAAAGCCTCCTGTTATCCTGGACAAACATATATTGCCCCGGTTCCAGGGCTTGTTCCCCCGTAAAGGTCACACATCCCTGGAAGTCAGGAGACAGTGTGTCTACGGGTACCACATACTCTCCCTGTTGTATGGCAAGGATAACAGGAGAATCACTTCCCCCGTTTAGACACAGAAAAAGGTTGTAAAAAACAGCCAAAAACAGAGACCACATAGGGTGTCCTACATTTTTAAATACTTATTTAAATCCACACCGGGGGGCAGCATACATCCTGCATTCCCGCCGTTTAACAGCACATCCCGTACCACAGTAGAAGAAATAAAAGAAAATTTGGGCCCCGACGGAATAAAAATAGTCTGGATTTCGGGCGCCATCTTGGAATTTACCTGCGAAATTACCTGTTCCAGCTCAAAGTCGGTTGTTGTTCGGATACCCCTGAATATGAAATTGATGTTGTTTTTTCGGCAAAAATCTATGGTCAGGCCGTTGAACGAACAGACTTCCACTTGTGTCATATCCTTTACAACATCTTTGATGATGGCTACCCGTGCCTGAGGAGAAAAAAGGCTTACTTTCTGTTGATTGACGCCAACTGCAACAATGATCCTGTCAAAAAGCTTCAATGCTGAGCGCAACACATCCAGGTGGCCGGAAGTGAACGGATCAAAAGAGCCGGGAAAGACAGCTATCTTTTCCATGGAGATAAATAAATTGGTTAAGCACCAAAAGTAAGAAAAATATCGGATATAGTTCTTTACAAATGCCAGTCTATGGGATCGATCCCTTTTGAAATCAGGTATGCATTCGTTTTTGAAAAAGGGTGGGACCCGTAAAATGCCCCGCGGGCAAGGGGTGAAGGATGCGCTGCTTCCAGAATACAATGCTTTGACGGGTCAATGAGGCTCCTTTTGCTGCGGGCAAAATTTCCCCATAATAAAAAGACTATATTTTCTTTTTTTTCAGAAACAGTCCGTATTACGGCATCGGTATATTCCATCCAGCCTATGTTGCTGTGTGAGGCGGGTTTACCCGCCTCTACCGTGAGGATGGCATTGAGTAGCATGACTCCCTGTGCGGCCCAGGCTTCCAGACATCCGTGGGAAGGCGGCAGGATACCCGTGTCGGCAGTCAACTCGGTAAAAATTGTTTTAAGCGAAGGCGGAGGAACAATATTGCGGGGCACTGAAAAGGACAATCCGTGAGCCTGACCGGGACGGTGATAGGGATCCTGTCCCAGTAACAGGACTTTTAAAGCAGAAAAGGGGGTCATTTCAAATGCATTGAAGATCTGTTTGCCGGGGGGATATATGGTCTTTCCCTTCTTTTTTTCCGCATGCAGGAAAGAAACGATATTTTCAAAATATGGCTTTGAGAATTCCGGCTCCAGAATTTTTTTCCAGCTGTCTTCAATGGTTACATCCACGCTACAATACGTATTTGATGACTTCAGGTATGGTCTTCATGAATATAAATTCTATGCCTTTTATGAATTCGGGGTTGATCTCTTCAATATCTTTCCGGTTGTCTTCGGAAAGAATAATTGTTTTGATCCCGGAACGTTTGGCAGCAAGAATTTTTTCTTTTATGCCACCTACCGGAAGGATCCTGCCCCGCAGGGTAATCTCACCGGTCATCGCAACACCTTTCCGGATGCATTTATCTTTAAAGGCACTGGCAATAGAGCAGATCATGGTTATACCGGCCGATGGCCCGTCTTTGGGAATAGCCCCTTCCGGAACGTGAAGGTGAATGTCGGTCTTTTCAAAAACCTCCGGATCAAGTTCCAAAAGCCCTGCATGTGCTTTCAGGTACTGCTGGGCAATAATGGCCGATTCTTTCATGACATCTCCCAGGTTTCCGGTAGTGGTAAGGGTCCCTTTCCCTTTGCTGAGGCTTGATTCCACAAAAAGAATTTCTCCTCCTGTCTCGGTCCAGGCCAGTCCGGTAACTACTCCCGGAAATTCATTTCCTTTCTGAATATCCTGTATGATACGATGGACTCCCAGGATCTGACGTACATTATCGGGTGTCAGGTTGGGATCATAGGTTTCCCCGAATGCGATTCTTTTGGCAATGTTGCGCGCAATTTTGGCCAATTGTTTTTCCAGGTTGCGTACGCCGGATTCCCTTGTATATTCGTTGATCACCACGTCTATGGCCTTGCGGCTAAGCCGGAGTTGAGACGGTTTCAGTCCGTGAGCTTCCAGTTGCTTGGGCAATAAGTGTTTGCGGGCAATAGTCCTTTTTTCTTCGGCCAGGTATCCGTTAATAGGGATCATTTCCATACGGTCTCTCAGGGCCGGCTGGATATTCCCTATGCTATTGGCGGTAGTAATGAACAAAACTTTTGAAAGGTCGTAATCCACATCCAGGTAATTGTCGTGGAACGAGTTGTTTTGTTCGGGATCCAGTACTTCCAGTAATGCCGAGGAGGGATCTCCCCTGAAATCGGCTCCAACTTTGTCAATCTCGTCCAGCACAATAACCGGGTTTGAGGACTTGCTTCTTTTTATGCTTTGTATGATCCGTCCGGGCATGGCACCAATGTATGTTCGCCTGTGCCCCCTGATCTCCGATTCATCGTGAAGACCGCCGAGTGAAATACGTGCGAAATTCCTTCCCAATGCCTTTGCCACCGACCTTCCCAGGGAAGTTTTACCGACGCCTGGAGGGCCGTAAAGGCAAAGGATGGGGGATTTCATATCTCCTTTCAGTTTGAGTACTGCCAGGTGTTCCAGAATCCTGTCTTTGACCGTATCCAGGCCGGAATGATCCCGGTCCAACACTCTGCGTGCCCTTTTAAGATCCAGGTGATCTTTTGTATATTCTCCCCAGGGAAGATCTACCAGGAACTGAAGGTAATTCAGCTGGATCCCGTAATCGGGCTGGTGCGGATTGGCACGCTCCAGTTTCTGGACCTCTTTTTCAAAGATCTCGGCAATTTCATTACTCCATTTCTTCTTTGCAGCCTGATCCCGCAGGTTGTCAATCTCTTCCATATCCTGTGAAAGCCCCAGCTCGTCCTGTATAGTCTTTAGCTGGTTGCTCAGGTAATATTCTTTTTGTTGCTGATCAATCTCACCCCTGACTTTCTGATGTATCTGTTCTTTGAATTTGAGAAGCTCCAGGTGTTTGTACAGCAATTCCAGTAATTTAGAAGCCCTGTCTTCCAGGGCATCTATAGCCAGCAGGTTGAGTTTGTCTTTTATGCCTTCCAGGTATATATTGGATGCTACAAAATTTACCAGGAAATCTTCCTTTTCAATGTTTTTCAGGGCAAATTCAGCTTCCCGCGGAATACTGGGGGTTAGCTGGAAGATCTGGGCGGCGACCTCTTTTATGCCATCAACAACCGCTTTATAATTGGTGTTGTTTTCCAGGGGCATAATGTCCGACAGGTATCGGACTTCTGCTGCAAAGTAGGGGTCTTTCTGGACCATGCGTTCCACGTGGAAACGCCGGCTTCCGTGCAATATTACTGTAATGCCTCCTTCGGGCATTTCAATGATCTTAAGGATTTTGGCCAAACATCCGTGGCGGCTGACGTCATCTTCACCGGGATCGTCATCCAACGGATCCGTTTGTGTAACGGTTCCTACCCATTTGTCACCTGCAAAGCTTTCCCTGACCAGTTTCATTGATTTCTCCCTGCCAACGGTAATGGGGATCAAAGTTCCCGGAAAAACGACGGCATTGCGCAACACCAACAGGGGAAGTATCTGGGGCGATTCTTCTTCGCGAATATTTCCCTGTTGCTCTTCCATATCCATTTCCATTAAGGGAATAACGGTCATCTTATCACTGAGAATTAAATTCATATCTGTAACTTATTCATTCATTCCGTCAATCTTCGTGCCACAGGATGTGACTGACAAAATGACCGATGCTTATATGAAGGGAACTTTAATGGAAAAAAAGAAATTTTTCCATGACAAAAAACCATGCTCACACTGTTTGTTCACCGAATAATCTATGCCTATCACCATATCGTAATAGGTTACCAGGTCTATGCCCAGTCCTCCTGCATAAAGAAGCTGATTACTCAGGGTATTTAGATGGTAATCCCATTTGTTATAGGCATATCCCATATCAAAATGCGCGTTGGCGTATATAGTAAGATGGATCTTGTTGAATTGTGGCAGGAATGATAGCCAATTCAGGGTAAACGTTCTTTTTTTTAGGATATTGAATTTCATCGTATTGTTGGAAATGGCAAAGATCTGGCCGTCTGCCACTGTATATTCGTACCCGCGCATCATATTATTTTCGTAACCAATGGCCTTTTCCAGGATATAAGCCTGTGTGTTGGCCATGGAATACCCCCCGGAAAAGACAGTGGAGAAATACCAGCGGGAATCGCGGATCTGTTTGAAATACTGAAGTCCAAGTGTAAGCTGTGCATAACGTACAGAGGCATCAGATGTAATATAGGTGTTCATACCGGCCTGAAGAAAATAGCCGTTCAGGGGATAGGGGTGGTAATCCCTTTGATCAAGCCGGTACCTGTAATTGAGTCTGAAAGCGTTTCGCTGTAGCCGGTCGTTTCCCCAGTAGTGGGGATTGATCTTCAATACTGTATCGGCAAGCATGCTGTATTCATGCATGAAGGAAATGTGATGCAGGGTGCGTATGTCGGGACGGTATGTGTAATTGATCCTGGTATCTACGGATGTTTCCAGTACAATATCCGGCAAGTTATACCTTGCAGGCTTGTCTTCTCCGGTAAAAATATCCAGGTTATGACTGAAATTTCCCTGCATGTCCACGCTCATAAAATGCTTGCCTTTTCTGTCCAGGGATATGTCCCGGTATCCCAGGAAAACACCCCACTGATAACCTCCGTGAGCCGCTATGACCAATTTATGTTTCAACCCCAAAAAATTATCAATACGGGCTCCGGCTTCAATGGTGATCTTTGAAAAATCCCAGTTTTGCAGCCAGGTACTCAGGTTCCGTTCTTCCAGTTTTACTTCTATAAGGGGCCATATATACCATCTTTCCTGTACCTGGATGATCAGAGTGATCAAAGACGGATCTTCAATGGATCTGAGGGGGGATATTTCAACAAAGTTGAACAGGAGCAGGTTGTTCAAATTTTCTTTTGCCAGGCGCAATTGTTCCGCAAGGTTGTTCTCGTTGATTGTATCTCCCGATGCGAAGGGTAATTCCCTCAGGATGATAAAATCTTTGGTGATCTTGTTGCCCGTCAATTCAATTCCGTCAATGCGCAATTGCCGGCTCCATCCTGTTACAGAGAGCATTGAAAAGCATAGGAGAAGAAAAAAGATTCGGAAAAGCGTCGGTTTCATAAGCCGGCAAAATTATGAAAAAAATCCATATACTTTTCTATCAATCTGGAAACTGCGTACCGTGACAAGTCCTTGCGATCAATTTCCAGATATTCCGTTTTCAGGCACGTCCCCCTTTTTTGGGAACGAATCCTGTAAAAAACAGGGTATATGGTCTGATGAGATAATTTGTGGGTTTTGGCTCTATATATATTAGTAAGTATACAAGATGAAACGTCCAGCAATTTTCGAAAATCCTCCGTTATGATCAGATCCTGATAACCTGCCGGTGTTGAGGTTTCAATAAGAGGAAATTCATACAAACCTTTCCAAATGTCGTTCCCTTTTCTCTGCCTTATGAACGTAGCATTCCCGAAGTCTATATCCAAATAGTGGAAATACCTTTTTTTAACCGCTGCTTTTTCTTTTTTTACAGGGAGCTTTTCTGTTTGACCCTCACGGTACGCATTGCAGGTTTGGGCCATGGGGCAGATACCGCAAACCGGTCTGGGAGTGCAGATTAGGGACCCGAAATCCATCAGGGCCTGGTTGAATGATGCACTATTCCCGGCAGGTAATAAAGATTGTGCCAAAGCTGCAAATGATCTTTTCGCTTCCGAAGAATCAACCGGAATATCAATCCCAAAATACCTGGCCAGTATACGGTATCCGTTCCCGTCCAGTGCTGCGACAGGCAGTCCGAACGCAAAAGAACCTATGGCGGCCGCAGTGTAAGGTCCTATGCCGTCCAATTTTTGTAATGATTTTGTGTCTTTGGGAAATGATCCGCCGTATTCCCTCATAACCTTTTTTGCAGTCTTATGCATATTTCGTGCCCGGGAATAATAACCCAATCCCTGCCATATTTTTAAAACCTGGTCCTCAGGGGCTTCGGCAAGGCGGTCTATGGTCGGAAAAGCTTCCAGAAACCGTATAAAATACATTTTTCCCTGCTGTACTCTTGTTTGTTGCAGTATGATCTCGGATACCCACACAGAGTATGCATCGTTGTATTCTTTCCAGGGTAATGCCCGTTGGTTATCTCTGAACCATGCCATCAGGAGGGTTGTGAAATCCATAGGGCAAAGATAGCTAAACAGACGTTTTTTTTTGTTTTTTTACTCTAAACCTCTTGATATTAAGAATTAAATGTTACTTTTGCAGTCCATTTGGAATGCAATCATTAACAATAACTCTTTAAATTTATCGTATTATGACTAAAGCTGATATCGTAAACGAAATTGCCAAAACAACAGGCCTGGAAAAAGTTGCCGTTCAGAAAGTTGTGGAATGCTTTATGGATAACGTAAAAAACTCTTTGGTTCAGGATAATAATGTATACCTTCGAGGTTTTGGTAGCTTTATATTGAAAAAACGCGCCCGCAAAACGGCTCGTAATATATCCAAAAACACTACAATAGTAATTCCTGAACACTACATACCCGCTTTCAAGCCGGCTAAAGTTTTCATGAATAAAGTGAAAAACAGCGTTAAATAATTTATTATGCCAAGCGGAAAGAAAAGAAAAAGACATAAAATGGCGACGCACAAACGTAAAAAACGTTTGCGCAAGAACCGTCATAAAAAGAAATAAGCCATCATATGTCTCATGAACCAAGAAACCTAAAGCAACTTTTTTCGAAAAGACTCTTTAGGTTTCTTACTTTTACCACAGAATGGAGAAAAATTTAATTATTGATGTTACTCCTTCCGATGTCACCATAGCGTTGCTGGAAAACAACAGGCTAACGGAACTACATAAGGAAGAGACTAGTGACAATCATTTCTCGGTGGGTGATCTGTGTCTGGGCAGGGTCAAAAAGATCATGCCTGCTTTGAATGCAGCTTTTGTTGATATCGGAGACGATAAGGATGCTTTTATTCATTACCTTGATCTGGGCTACGCTTTTTCGGCAGTCAATTATTTTACCCAGCAGGTGATCGCCAAAAAGAATTCTCCCCAGGAAATCTATTCAAGTCTGAAACTGGGCTCAGTATTGCCTAAGGAAGGCAAGATTTCCGATGTTTTAAAAGTAGGGCAGCCGGTTTTGGTGCAAATTGTCAAAGAACCCATTTCCACAAAAGGATCCCGCCTTACTTCCGACATTTCCATAGCCGGAAGAAACCTTGTTTTATTGCCTTTTTCAGAAAAGGTTAACCTGTCATCCAAAATTACGCTCAAGGAAGAGCGTGGAAGGCTGGACCGTTTGGTCCAGAGTATTCTGCCTCCCAATTACGGACTCATTGTCAGAACTGCTGCCGAAGGAAAAAAGGCAGCAGTTTTGGATACTGAGCTGAATTCCCTGATCCATAAATGGGAAGAATCCTGGGTTTTAATGCGCAAAGGAAAAACCCCTTCCAGATTGTTAACAGAAAACAGCCGTATTACAACGGTTATACGCGATCTGCTGAACGATACCTTTAACAGTATTCACGTTAACGACACAGTCGTCTTTGAAGAGATCTGCAGTTATATAGCCACTATAGCTCCGGAAAAGGAGAAGATTGTGAAGCTGTATAAAGGAAAAGATCAAATCTATGACGCTTTTGACGTCAACCGTCAGATAAGAAGTTCGTTCGGACGTGTTGTCCCGTTAAGACAGGGGATCTATATTATTATAGAACACACTGAAGCCCTGCATGTTGTAGACGTAAACAGCGGGATTCGGTCCAAGATGGGAAACGGACAGGAAGAAAATGCATTTGAAGTCAATATGCTTGTTGCCGAAGAACTTGCCCGGCAGTTAAGATTACGGGATCTGGGCGGTATAATTGTCGTCGACTTTATTGACATGGATTCATCCGAACACCGGCAAAAGCTTTATAAGAAGATGCAGGAACTGATGACCACCGACAGGGCCAAACACAATATCCTGCCTCTTTCAAAATTCGGGCTGATGCAGATTACCCGTCAGCGGGTACGTCCGGCAATGGAGATCAATACCAGCGAGAAATGTCCTACATGTAACGGAACCGGGAAAATTGCCCCGAGTTTGCTATTTACGGAAAATATCGAGAATCAGCTGGCATTTTTTGCCAACGAGAAAAAGCTCAAAACCGTTTTACTGGAAGTACATCCGTTTATTGAAGCCTATTTGACAAAAGGCTTGGTTCCCAGGGCGAAAAAATGGTCCCGGAAATACGGATGTAAACTGAATGTAAGAATTGCCCCTGATCTTGCAGTGACACAGGCTCGCTGGCTGGATGACAAGAATCAGAAAATGGAAGTTTAGGCTTTCATTGTTTTGGCAAACGAATCCTTCAGGGTGCAAATACGGTTAAAAACAGGGTTTTCCGAAGAAGTGTCGTAATCCGGCACAAAATAACCAAGACGTTCAAACTGAATGCGGGTACGTGTATTGTCCCGGCCCGGGACGGCTTTGGTTGCAATACCTGCTGCATCCCTGTCTATGAGACCTTGAACAATTGTCCGGGATTCCGGGTTCAGGTAGTCTTTGTAATCTTTGTCTTCCGTGATATTTCCCATATAGGGTTCCGTGAACAGTCTGTCGAACAAACGGATCTCACTCTTTACGGCATGACGGGCCGATAACCAGTGAATGGTCCCTTTTACGCTTCTCCAGGCCCCGGTACCAGGACGGGATTCCGGGTCATACGAACATTGCAGTTCTGTGATCCTGCCGTCCCCGTCTTTTATTACGTTTTCACAGCGGATGATGTATCCGTATTTCAAACGGACTTCTCCGCCGGGTCTCAGGCGAAAGAATTTTTTAGGGGGATCCTCCATAAAATCATTGCGTTCAATATAGATTTCCCTTGAAAACGGGACTTCTCTTTCTCCGGTATCGGGTTCTTCCGGGTTAAGGGGAGCTTTCATGAATTCTTCCTTATCCGGAGGGTAATTGGTTATGACCAGTTTTACAGGATCCAGTACGGCCATATAACGGGGGGCATTTTTGTTGGATTCTTCCCGCATACACCATTCCATAAGGGAAATGTCTATTACATTATCTCGTTTTGCGACACCTACCTTTTCAGCGAATAAGCGAATGCTTGAAGGAGTAAAGCCCCGTCGTCTGAGTCCGCATATGGTTGGCATACGAGGATCGTCCCATCCCTGAACCAGCCCGGCTTTCACCAATTCAAGCAGTTTCCTCTTGCTCATTACGGTATGGGTAATGTTCAGACGTGCAAATTCGTACTGGTGTGAAGGGAATATCCCGAGTTTTTCAATAAACCAATCGTAAAGCGGTCTGTGCACGTCAAACTCCAGCGTACAAATGGAATGGGTTATGTTCTCGATGGAATCACATTGTCCGTGTGCGTAATCGTACATAGGGTATATACACCATTTAGTTCCGGTTCTGTGATGATCCGCGTGGATTATCCTGTACATCAATGGATCACGCATTAGCATGTTGGGATGTGTCATGTCAATTTTTGCGCGTAAAACACGACTTCCGTCCGAAAATTCCCCGTTTTTCATACGGGTAAACAGATCGGCATTTTCCTCAACGCTCCTGTTGCGGTAAGGACTTTCGGTCCCGGCAGAGGTGATCGTACCCCTGCCTACGCGAATTTGTTCCTGGGTCTGATCATCTACATAAGCCAGGCCTTTGGCTATGAGTTCGTGTGCCCACCGGTATAATTGTTCAAAATAATCGGATGCATAAAATTCGCCGGCCCACCGGAAACCCAGCCAATGAATGTCTTCCTTGATGGAATCCACGTATTCCGTTTCTTCTTTAGTGGGATTGGTGTCATCAAAACGGAGGTTGGTCTTGCCTCCGAATTTCTGAGCAAGGCCAAAGTTCAGACATATACTCTTGGCATGTCCTATATGAAGGTAGCCGTTGGGTTCGGGAGGAAACCGGGTTACTATGGAATCGTATTTGCCTTGTGATAGATCATTCTGAATGATCTCTTCCAGGAAATTCAACGGGCGTTCAGGGACTGTATTGATCGTTTCTTCGTTCATATGTCTGAAAAGTTTACGTACAAAAGTAAGCATATTAATGTATATTTGTTGAAAATTTAAGCAAATGATACGCTCGATGACCGGTTACGGAAAAGCCGAAACTTCTTTTTCCGGGAAAAAATATACCGTGGAAATTCGTTCGGTTAATGGTAAAACAGCTGATATAGGTTTCAAAACTTCCCAGATCCCCAAAGAATTCGAATACGATCTGCGGCAAAGCCTTATTAAACGTTTGCAAAGGGGAAATATTGACCTGTTCATTTCCGTTGACCAGGAAGAAGAAATCCTGGAAAGTACTTTTAATGTATCACTTATTAAGCAGTATTTTAAAGAGTTACAAACAATTTTCAGGGATATGGACCAGGAAATCTGTTCTACAGATCTGGCGGCGGCACTTTTAAGGATGCCCGAAGTCCGGGAAGTTCAAAAAAAAGAACTGGACCCTCAGGTCTGGGATTCTTTAAAGACATGTATACACGAAGCTGCGGAAAACCTGGACGAATTCAGAAAAAGGGAAGGAGCGCGATTGGGAGAAGATCTTTTGTCCCACATAGATAATATTGAAAGCCACCTGGAAAAAGCCGAGACATTGGACCCGGAAAGGATAGTTGCCGTGAGAAAACGGCTGGAAGACAAACTGGCCGGACTCAGTGAAGAAATTTCCATAGACAAGAACCGCCTGGAACAGGAGTTGATCTATTACCTGGAAAAGGCCGACATCAGCGAAGAGCGTGTACGTTTGCGGCAGCATTGTAATTACTTCCGTCAAACACTGGATGAAGATGAATTTGCCGGGCGAAAACTGGCCTTTATCTCCCAGGAAATGGGCCGGGAGATCAATACCCTGGGATCCAAAGCGGCCCATGCCGGTATGCAACAATACGTAGTAATGATGAAAGATGAACTGGAAAAGATCAAAGAGCAGGTGCTCAATGTGCTGTAAAAATATATTCCTGCCGTTACTGTTTATATTGATCCTGTCTTCATGTATTGAGAGGGAAGACTATACCTACACCTATGTGGTGGAAGGGGTTATTAAGAATATTGTGAATATGCCTGTTGAGGGAATTGAGGTGGTGATGTTCAAGACGTACAGATCATCGCTGCATGCCGATACAGCCTATACAGATGCTGAGGGTAAATATATTGTGTCACTTACACAAAACTCACCTCAGCGTGAATTTATCGTGGATTATTCCGACCCCAATCTTAAATACAAAGATACGTTGAGGCAATTTTATTTTGAAGTTCTCCGGGAAAAAACGGAGCTCCATCAGCAGTTTAAGGTGTCCGACACAATGATCATCCCGTCCAGAACGCCGGTAAATCCTTTTTAAACAAATAGATACACTTAGGAAATTTTACTGAAGTCCACGGTGTGCCTGGTCAGTATCTCCAGTTGTTCCTTTAAAAGTTTATTTTTTTGCGATTCCAGCAAAGGGTCTTCGTTTAGAATGTTGACGGCTTCCATCCGTGCCCATTCCAGGATCTGACCGTCTTTTGCCAGGTTTGCTATATGCAGGTCAAATGCCAGTCCGCTCTGGGCCGTACCTTCCAGATCGCCGGGACCCCTGAGACGCATGTCGGCCTCGGCAATTTCAAACCCGTTGTTGGTTTCACACATAAGCTTCAAGCGTTCTTTGGCTTCTTTGCTCAACGCATTGCCGGTCATCAGGATGCAAAAAGAAGTCTCGGCTCCGCGTCCTACCCGGCCCCGTAACTGGTGAAGTTGGGAAAGCCCAAAGCGTTCCGCACTTTCGATGACCATGACCGTCGCGTTGGGAACGTCTACACCTACCTCTATGACAGAAGTTGCTACCAGTATCTGGGCATTTCCGTTAACGAACATATTCATATCAAAGGCTTTGTTTTCAGTCTTTTGTTGTCCGTGTACAACAGCTACTGAATAAAGGGGAGCGGGAAAGGCGGCGGTAATATCTCTGTAGCCAGTTTCCAGGTTTTCGTAGTCCATTTTTTCGGATTCCCGTATAAGAGGGTATACAATGTAAACCTGGCGTCCCTGCCGGATCTGTTTTCTCATGAAAGAATAGACCGTGCCACGACGTGATGCTGAATAATGAATGGTTTGTACGGGTTGTCTGCCCGGAGGTAATTCATCTATAACCGATACGTCCAGATCTCCGTATAGTGTCATAGCCAATGTCCTGGGAATGGGAGTTGCCGTCATGACCATTATATGAGGGGGGGGACCGTTGGTTTTTTTCCAGAGGCGCGCGCGCTGTTCGACCCCAAAACGGTGTTGTTCGTCAATAACCACAAAGCCGAGGTTGTTGAAAGTGACGGTGTCTTCAATCAACGCATGGGTGCCGATCAGCAACTTTAAAGATCCTTCACGCAGGCTTTCATGCAGTCTCTTACGTTCAGCCGTTTTAGTGGAACCTGTAAGTAACCCGGTGGAAACATCCTGCTCTTTCAGAAATTTGGATATTGTGTTGAAGTGTTGATTGGCTAATATTTCTGTGGGGGCCATAAGACACACCTGGTATCCGTTGTCCACCGCTATCAGTGCACTTAACAGGGCCACCAGTGTTTTGCCGCTGCCTACATCTCCCTGCAACAAACGGTTCATCTGGCGCCCGCTTTTAAGGTCCGAGCGGATCTCACGAAGAACACGTTTTTGTGCCCCTGTCAAAGAAAAAGGAAGTTTGTTATAGCAATTGTTGAAGGCCTGGCCTATTTTTAAAAAGGGTAACCCGTCTCCGGCCCTCATCCGGACAGACTTTTGCCGGAGTAATCCCAGCTGGATGTAAAACAATTCTTCAAATTTCAGGCGGGTCTGGGCAGCCTGTAGACTTTTAAGGTTTTTGGGAAAATGGATCTCTTCCACTGCCAATGGTAAAGGCATCAGCTTTAAATGCTTGAGCAGGTACTCCGGGAGTGTTTCCGGGAGGTGTCCTTCCATAGCGGTAAGCGCACGGGCCACAAGGCGGGAGAACAGTTTTTGGGTAAAGCCTTTATTCCGTAATGATTCAGTAGATGAATAAACGGCCTGAAGGCCAGCACTGCCCGGAAGACTCTGGCTGTCGGGAATATCCATATCCGGATGAACCAGGTTTAACTTACCGTTGAAAACGGTGGGCTTTCCAAACACAATATAATCGGTATCTGTTTTAATTTTATCCCTGATCCACTTAATGCCTTTGAAAAAAACAAGTTCCAGAGTACCTGTGGGATCGGCAAACAGTACCACCAGTCTTTGTTTACGAGAACCGGCCCCGATAATCTTCATATCCCTGACCACTCCCCTGATCTGTATGTATGCCAGATTGGGATTGATCTCATTTATGGCATAAAAACGGGTCCGGTCAATGTACCTGAATGGAAAATGCTGTATTAAATCGCCGAAGGTTTTGATATTCAGCTCTTTCTCCAACTCTCTGGCGCGTTTTGGACCTACCCCGGTCAGAAATTGTATGTTTGTATCCCGAACGGAAATCATAGCATACAAATATAAGGATATCTTGCGTATATTTGCGGTATGAACGTTTTGGGAAACATCATCTGGCTCTTGTTCGGTGGTTTTATGATCGCCCTGGAGTATATCATTTCGGGTGTCCTTATGTGTATGACAATAATTGGAATCCCCTTTGGAATACAAAGTTTCAAACTGGCTGCATTTGCTTTGTGGCCCTTCGGGAAGACTACCCAGGTAGTTGAATCAGGTACGGGATGCCTGAGCTCGTTTTTGAATATCCTGTGGATATTCCTCGGCGGTATCTGGATAGCCCTGAGTCACTTGGTGTGGGGTGTAATTTTGTACATTACCATAATTGGCATTCCCTTCGGAAAACAGCATTTCAAAATGGTTGCCCTGGCTTTCACGCCTTTCGGAAGGACCATAATCAATAAAAATCAAAGGCATTATGCATAAAAAGATCATAGTTGGAATAACGCAGGGAGATACAAACGGGATAGGTTATGAGGTGTTGATCAAAGCCTTGGCTGACAGTCGCATTAACGAATTATACACTCCTGTGATCTACGGATCCTCCCGGTTGATGGGTTTTTATAAAAAAATGTGTGTGGGTGTGGAGAATTTCAATGTTCACATAACCCAATCTGCGTCGGATCTCCATTATAAAATGGTTAACCTTGTGAATTGTGTGTCCGATCAGTTTATGGCCGAACCCGGGAAAATGACCGAGGACGGCGCTCAGGCTGCCCTACAGGCACTGGAAAGAGCTGTTGACGATTTGCGTAGCGGAAGGATACATGTACTTGTCACCGCCCCGTTCAACAAACAGAACATGAGCCGGGAGGGATTCGCTTTTCCCGGACACACCGAATATCTTGCCAATGCTTTTGGAGAAGCCGAACCCCTTATGATCCTGTGTAACGAATCCTTACGCGTAGGTGTAGTTACCGGTCATATCCCGGTAAGCCGGATTCACAAGGAACTGACTAAAGAAAAGATTCTGCAAAAGATTCTGTTGCTTGATAAGACCCTGAAACAGGATTTCACTATACGACAACCAAAGATCGCCTTACTGGGACTTAATCCCCATGCCGGTGACGGAGGACTCATTGGTTCGGAAGAACAGGAAATCATTACTCCTGCCATTGAAGAAGCCGATAAATCGGGAGTTTTGGCTTTCGGTCCCTATCCCGCAGACGGTTTTTTTGCAGCGGCTGAATACAGAAAATTTGATGCCGTACTGGCCATGTATCACGACCAGGGTTTGATCCCGTTTAAAGCGCTGTCTTTTCACCAGGGCGTAAATTTTACCGCCGGACTTCCCGTTATCAGAACATCTCCCGATCACGGAACAGCATACCGGCTTGCAGGAGAGGATAAAGCATCTCCTGAATCCATGCTGGCGGCTATTTTTATGGCTTGTGACATTTACAGCAACAGACGACGGAACCAGGAGATTGGATCGGAAAAACTGCATGAAGGTTGAAATCTTTACTGACGGTTCTGCACTGGGCAATCCCGGACCGGGTGGTTACGGAGTGATACTGCGTTCCGGCAGGCATTACAAAGAGATCTCGGCAGGATACAAACTGACCACCAACAACAGGATGGAATTGTTGGCCGTAATCATCGGTTTGGAGGCATTGAAAAAACCGGGAACCGATGTCTGTGTGTATTCAGACTCTACATATGTGGTAAAAGCGGTGGAAGAGGGATGGCTCAACAGCTGGAAGGCCAAAGGATTTAAAAAAAAGAAAAATGTAGATCTCTGGAAACGTTACCTGGAAGCAGCTCAAGAACACAAGGTCCGGTTTGTGTGGATTAAAGGCCACGCGGGCCATCCACAGAACGAAAAGTGTGATCAATTGGCTGTTAAGGCGGCTTCTGCTCCGGAAGAAGAATTAATGGAAGACCTTGGTTTTATGGAAGCCCGTTTATTATTGCATCCAGAACATCCGGATGAAGGACCTGGTACGACGAACGGCTGAACAATCTGAAATCTTCCGCCCCGTTATCCCAATAAAAAGGAACCATTCCGTAATCAAGAGCCGCCCGGTTAACATATCCCGTATAATAGGCCCGACATCTTTTATGATCCTCAAGTGCCTGACCGTTTAAAGCATAACGGTAGAGAGCTCCGTATTCACCCAATATTACAGGAATACCTTTGCCTGTGAATTTCTCTTGCATTTTGCCGAATTGCTTTACCACCCAATTTTCCTGACCCCATGAGGTTACCGCTCCGGTTGCCACGGATCCCCACTGGGTATCGTACGGTTGGTCTTCTTTAAGTGCAAATTCATATGGATCGTAATAGTGGACTTCCACCATCAGCCGATCCGGTGTGGGGTCAGTCGGAATAACTAATGAATTATAGGCCAGATCAATGTTTGTCAGGTAGCTTTGTACCACCAGAAAGCGTTTGAGGTTACGGCCTCCCGTCGCCCTGACGGCATCTACGAATGTCTGGTTAAAAGAATTTTGTACAGCGATGTATGCGGCAGGAGGGTTTGAAGACCAATCGTTTTCCATATGCACTTCATTGGATCCGGCAAAAAGCAGGCGGTCGTCATAACCTTTAAAATAGGTGGCGATCTGTGTCCAGATAGCATGGAGCTTGTCGTTTATGGCGTCGCGGCTGCTTTCCCTGGGATCGTTCATCCATCCGTTGTCCCAATGAATGTTAATGATAGCGTACATATCATTGTCTATCACATAATTGACAACCTGACCCACGCGTTGCATCCAGGCATTGTCAATCTTGTACGTTGCCGGTTCCGTGATATGAACGGACCATGAAACGGGAATCCGGACAGCATGAAACCCGGCCTGTTTCACTGCTTCAATAAGTTCCGGCGTTACTTTGGGGTTTCCCCAGGAGGTTTCCCCACCGGTCGCTTCCAGGGTATTGCCCAGGTTCCAGCCTGTTCCCATTAATTGTGCAAATTCTGTGGCCGTTATGTCCCGCATTCCGGGATCTTCTTCATTTTTTTCACCATTGCAACTGCAAAACAAACCGCAGGCCAATAACAGAATTGTGAAAGTTTTCATAAACAATTATCTTTGAATAAGAAATAATCTAAAAACAAATATATGAAAAAACAGCTGGCAGTCCTTTTTGCAGGACTTGTTTTGATGTCGTGCAACAGCGCATTGACCGTTGACTCTGACCGCGTGGTGGTAAGGATCTCTGATCAATCAAGAGTGCGTATTGAACCTGTAAGTGAAAAAATATTCCGTATTTCTGCCGTTCCGGCAGGTGAAAAATTCTCAAAAAGGCCGAGTCTGATGCGTTCGCAGGAAGACCTTCCTTCCGTGCCCTTTGAATGTACAGAGGAAGATGATTTTGTATCCGTAATGACCGAGTCTGTTACTGCCCGGGTAGATCGCCATAGCGGGGAAGTGGTTTTTTTGGATGAAAAGGGAAATGTGATCTTGCAGGAAAACGAGGGAGGCGGGAAGTCTTTTTCTCCGATAGAAGTGGAAGGAGATAAGGGTTACACCGTAAGACAGGTCTTTGAATCCCCCGTCGATGAATCCTTTTACGGACTGGGACAGCATCAGTCCGATGAATTCAATTACAAAGGCAAGAACGAAACGTTGTACCAATACAACACCAAGGTTTCCGTTCCGTTTATAGTATCCGGCAAGAATTACGGATTGCTGTGGGACAATAATTCCCTTACAAGATTCGGCAATCCCGGGGATTATATGCAGCTGGATGTGTTAAATCTGACCGATACCGATGGGCAACAGGGAGCATTGACAGCCGTTTATTCCAGCCGTGACGGCAAAACAGAATATTTAAAAAGGCGCGAATCCATTCTGGATTATTCGGATCTTGAAAAAGTAAAGAATTTTCCGGAAGAGATTCCGTTCAACGACGCCAAAATCGTATGGGAAGGAAACGTTGCATCCGATGAAAGCGGGACACATCGGTTTTTGCTTTATTATGCGGGTTATACCAAAGTCTTTTTCAACGGGGAAGAAGTGGTGGAAGAACGCTGGAGAACTGCATGGAATCCCAATAACTACAAATTCCAGGTGGAAATGGAAGCCGGCAAACAATATCCCATACGCATTGAATGGCTCCCTGACGGAGGAGTTTCCTACCTGGCTCTTAAGTTGTACACTCCCGTGGATCCCAAGGAACAGGAAAAACAATCCTGGTGGTCGGAAATGGCCGATATGATAGATTATTATTTCATTATGGGAGAAAACTCCGATGAAATTATTAGCGGGTACCGCCTGCTAACGGGAAAATCCCAGATCATGCCCAAATGGGCCATGGGCTTTTGGCAAAGCCGGGAACGTTACAAAACTTCCGATGAATTGCTTGGAGCACTTAAGGAATTCCGTACACGTCACATTCCCATTGACAACATTGTTCAGGACTGGTCCTATTGGCCGGTGGATGCCTGGGGCAGTCATGAATTTGACCGCGAAAGATTCCCTGATCCAAAAGCCATGGTAGATAGTGTCCATAAACAAAATGCCAGGATCATGTTATCAGTCTGGCCAAAATTCTACCATACTACGGAGCATTACAAGGAATTTGAAGAAAAAGGATGGATGTACACCCTTGCTGTTGAGGATAGTATCCGGGACTGGATATGGCCCGGATATATCGGTTCATTTTACGATGCCTATGCAGAAGAAGCGCGAAAATTGTTCTGGCAGCAAATGGAAGACCATCTTTATCATTTGGGATTTGACGCCTGGTGGATGGATGCTTCCGAACCCGATATTCTTTCCAACGCCAGCCCGGAATACAGGAAAGCATTATCCACCCCTACGGCATTGGGCTCCTCGACGCGTTACCTGAACGCTTATGCACTGGTCAACGCGCAGGCTATTTACGAAGGACAGCGGCAGGAAGATCCCGATAAACGGGTGTTCCTGCTGACCAGGAGCGGATTCCCCGGATTGCAGCGTTATTCTACAGCTACCTGGAGTGGGGACATCGGCACATGCTGGGAGGACATGAAAGCCCAGATACCTGCCGGTATCAATTTCAGCATATCGGGGATCCCTTACTGGACTATGGATATTGGAGGCTTTTGTGTACAAAGACGCTTTGAAAGGGCACGGGAAGGTTCGGAAGATATGGAAGAATGGAGGGAGCTGAATACCAGGTGGTTCCAGTTTGGCGCATTTTGTCCCCTTTTCAGAAGCCACGGACAATATCCGTACCGCGAAATTTATAATATTGCCCCGGAGGATCACCCTGCTTACATAACCATGTTGCAGTACGACCGGCTGCGCTATCGTTTAATGCCTTATATCTATACGCTGGCAAGCCGTACATGGTTTATGGATTACACCATTATGCGGGCACTGATCATGGATTTCAACGGAGACAAGACCATTACTGATATTTCTGATCAATATATGTTCGGGGAAGCCCTCATGGTATGTCCTGTATATGAGTATAAAGCCAGGGAACGTGATGTATACCTGCCAAAACAAAGTGACTGGTACGATTTCCATACCGGTGAATACATATCCGGGGGAAAATGGATCAAAGCCGATGCCCCCCTGGAAAACATGCCTCTTTATGTCAGGGCGGGAACCATTTTACCTTTTGGTCCGGAGATTCAATACACCGGAGAAAACCCCGGGGCTCCACTGACATTGTGTCTCTACACGGGAGCAGATGCCCGGTTTACACTTTATGAAGATGAAGGGGTAAATTACAATTATGAAAAAGGGTATTACAGCAACATTCCTTTTAGTTACGATCAGCATACCGGGACTTTTACCATAGGTGCCCGGGAAGGCTCTTTTTCAGGAATGCCTGCAGAAAGGGTTTTCCATATAAAGAAGATCACCCCGGAAAAGGCCGGAACACCTTTTACGGGCGGAGAACCTTTGGTTACCGTTCAGTATAACG
>JBAZDQ010000014.1:0-43049 GCA_041654355.1 Bacteroidales bacterium | reverse complement strand
ACGCCCGTAAGTTCCACTAAAGGTATGACCGGGCATGAATGCTGGATGGCAGGCGCCAGTGAGATCGTCTATACCCTGCTGATGATGAAGCATTCCTTCATCGCTCCGAATATCAATCTGGAAGAACCGGATGATATGTCAAAAAATTTGAATATAATTGTCAAAACTTTAGATATGAAGCTGGATATTTGCCTTTCCAATTCTTTTGGTTTCGGAGGAACGAACAGCGCATTGATATTGAAAAAAATTTAGCACGCACAATATATAGATCATGAACAGGAACGAAATTAAAGAAATTGTTAATAATTTTTTAATTGACGATATAGAGGTGGAGGCAGATGCTCTTAAAGACGAAGCCTTTCTGAAAGAAGACCTGGGCATAGACAGCCTGGATTTTGTTGACATAGTGGTGATAGTTGAACAAAATTTCGGATTTAAGATCAAACCCGAGGAAATGACCAACGTCAAAACCTTGTCCCAGTTTTACGACTATATAGAAGGAAGAATCAAAGCAACGTAATGGCAGAAAAGAAACCGGCGTGGAAGGGAACTACCGGCGGGGGAAATTTCGGACAAAAAGCATTGTTCTTTTTATTCCGCTGTGTAAATATACGGGTGGGTTATGCCATACTGGCATTTATCATACCCTTTTACCTGCTGTTCAGCCGCAAAGCTTTCCTGGGCATCAAAGACTACATGAAACACAATGGATTCCGGCGCAATCTTGTGTATCATGTATACAAAAACCATTACCTGTTCGGTCAGATGATGATGGACCGGTTTTACATCTTTGCCCGTAAGAAAAACATTTTCAAATCCCGGATAACCAATTGGGACGAATTTACCCGTTTACTCAACAGCACGGGAGGCTTTATCATTTCCGGGGCACACGTGGGGAATTTTGAGATCTGCGGGTATTTTATGCAACAGGATCTGAAGAAACTCAATGCCGTTGTCTTTGGAGGTGAATCGGCTTTCATCCAGGCCAACAGGGCCAGGGCGCTATCAGGGAACATGGCGGATCTGATACCGGTTTCCGCAGATATGTCCCATCTTTTTGTGATCAAATCCGCCCTGGAGAACGGAGATATTGTAAGCATGCCCTGCGACCGTCTGTTCGGAAGCACAAAATCTTTTACAGTACCTTTCCTGGGCAGTCCGGCACAGTTCCCTATGGGAGCCTTTATGATGGCAGCCCAACTGAATGTTCCCATGGTTTCGCTTTACGTGATGAAAGAACGTGGTCTTATGTACCACACTATCTGTAAAACCGTTGAAGTAGATCGTTCACAATACAAGACTTCCAGAGAAATCGCCCGGGCACTTTGCCAAAACTATGTCAGGCAACTGGAAGAAGTGGTAAAAGCGTATCCGCACCAATGGTTCAATTTTTATAAATTCTGGAATAACGGTACTATATGATAAAGCCTTACAACATCCTGGAATTGATACCGCACAGACCTCCTTTTGTTATGGTGGACAGGCTGACAGAGTTTGAAGGGTATTATGCCGCTACGGAAATGACTATTAAGGAAGACAATATCTTTTGTTTGAACGGGTATTTTTCAGAAGCCGGGATGATGGAAAACATGGCCCAAACCTGTGCGGCACGTCTTGGATACAAAAGTCTGGACAACGATCTTTCCGTCAAATTGGGCATTATTGGTGCGGTCAAAGATTTCAATGTGTTTTTCAGACCTGTACCGGGAGATCATCTGGAGACCGGTATATTGATAGAACACGAGGTCTTCAATGCGATTTTGTTGAAAGCCGAGGTACGTTGCAACGGAAAAATTGCGGCAACCGCTCACATGAAACTGTTTTTAACCGACACAGAAAGTCAGCCTTATGAAGAAACCTAACTTACTAAAGGAAACAAAACAGATCCTGATACGTTTCAGCGAGGTAGATTCCATGAACATTGTATGGCACGGAACCTACGTCCTATACTTTGAAGACGCCCGGGAAGCATTCGGCAGAAAATACGGACTGACATACCAGAACTATTTTGACAACGGGTTTTATGCACCGCTGGTAGATATGCAGTTTGAATTCAAAAATCCGCTGCAATACGGAGATACAGCCCGTATAGAGATTGAATACATACCGGTTGAAGCCGCCAAAGTGGTTTTCAAATACAGAATATTCAGGGAAAAAGACAACGCGCTGGTTGCCACGGGCAGCACCACACAGGTATTTCTGGACAGTGATTACAAACTGGTACTGTACAGTCCCGATTTCTATACCGAATGGAAAAAGAGACATAACGTCATATGATATTTAAAATTTCAGATAACATCATTTCTTCCCTGGGATTTACCACTGCCGCTAATTACACAGCGGTTCTTGAGGGAAAAAGCGGCATAGCCCCCGGGAAAGATGCAGCAGGGAATGCAATTGCTGTTTCCCGCATTGAGCCGGTAATACTGGAAGAAACTTTCCGTAATACTTTCAAAACGAAAGAAAAATATACGCTTCCGGAACAGGCTATGCTCCTCTCGGCTCATCTTGCTATGGAGGAGGCAGGAATCAGGGCCGGCTCGGAACGTACATGCTTTGTACTTTCTTCTACCAAAGGAAATATCCATTTACTGGGACTGCCCACGCACGGTTTTGGAAAAGACAGGGTCCATCTGTGGCATACGGCCGGGTTGCTGGCAGGTTTTTTCGGAAACCCCAACACACCCGTAACCATTTCAAATGCCTGTATATCAGGGGCATGCGCACAGATCGCAGCCATTCAGTTACTGCAACAGGGCAACTACGACCACGTGGTGGTGACAGGCATGGATCTGGCACCGGACTTTATAGTCTCGGGCTTTCAATCGTTTAAATCACTTGACGAAGAACGTTGCCGCCCCTTTGATGCCCGCAGAAAAGGTCTGAACCTGGGCGAGGCGGCTGCCACAATTGTTTACGGAAAAGAAAAAAGACCGGGCATCCGGCTGGTCAGGGGAAGCATCCGCAACGATGCCAACCACATATCCGGGCCTTCCAGGACCGGTGAAGGCCTTTTCAGAGCACTGAAAACAGCGTTGGGAGACGTACCCGCAGATGATATTGCTTTTGTTAGCGCCCACGGTACAGCTACCCCTTATAACGACCAGATGGAAGCCGTTGCTTTTTCACGTGCAGATCTGCAATCGACACCGGTTTTCAGTTTGAAAGCACTCTTTGGACATACACTGGGAGCTGCGGGAATACTGGAGTCCGTTATTGCCGTCAAAGCTCTTGAACAGGGATTGGTTTTGCCTTCCTCAGGTTTTGAAGAACCGGGGATTGAAGGAACAATTAACATTTCCACTACCCTTTCAAAAACGGATAAAAGATTCTGTTTGAAAACATTGTCGGGATTCGGCGGTTGTAATGCCGCCCTGTTATTTGAGAATGCCTTATGAAGAAAATAACTGCCTATTGCCGCATTACTGACCATCAGGTCATCCTGAACGGAAAGAAGCTTGAGATTGCATTTTCAGGCGATCCGGGGACTTCGCGTCTGACGGAAATATACCGGTACCTGGATGCGGGATACCCCAAATTCCATAAGATGGACAACCTCTCCAAAGCCGGTTTCCTTGCCTCTGAAATGGTATTGCGAGCACTGGATTACGACAGGGAAACACCCGACGAATCTACCTCGGTGGTATTTGCCAATAAAAGTGCTTCACTGGACGATGACAAACGTTTCCAGGAAACCATAAATCCGGACAGTTATTATCCCAGTCCGGCAGTTTTTGTATACACACTTCCCAATATTGTGACGGGCGAAGTTGCCATACGAAACAAGATACTGGGAGAAACATCTTTTTTTATCCTGGAGGATTTTGATGCTGAAAAAATGCATATATTTATAGAATGGGCTTTTTCATCACCCGGTATCAGCCGCGTTTTGTGCGGATGGACTGAATATATTGACAACCATTGTGATGTACTGGTTATGATGGTGGATAAAGAAAGCTCCCAGGGAATGGATTACAACACATTAAATATTAACCAACTTTATTAAAACTAACATGGAAGAGTTGATTTTAGAACTAAAAAAACAGATCATCGAAGCGTTAAACCTGGAAGACATTACTCCCGATGACATAGATACAAATGCTCCTTTGTTTGTAGAAGGACTGGGGCTTGATTCCATTGATGCACTGGAACTGATCGTGCTTATGGAAAAGAATTACGGGATAAAACTGGAAGATCCGGGAAAAAGCAAGGAAATCTTTAAGTCCGTTGCTACTATGGCGGAATACATACAGAAAAATCGCACAAAATAATTTTCCGGATGGAAAAAATATACGTTACGGGGTTTGGTATCATAACGTCTCTGGGTGCCGGCACGGCTGACACCCTGGAATCCCTGCATCATCGTAAAAGCGGCATAGGACCCTTGCGATGGCTGGAATCCATGCATTCTCACCTTCCCTGTGCCGAAATACCTTTCAGTACGGATGAATTACGTCGTATGGCAGGTGTATCAAAGGAGCAGACAATCACAAGGACCTCCCTGATGGGCATCATTGCCCTGGGAGAAGCCCTGCAAATGGCCGGGATCAGAGAGAAGAATTCCCTGAACCGCGTGCTGATATCGGGAACAACCGTGGGAGGTATGGAAAATACCGAGAAATTCTTCCTGAAGATGCTTACCCCCGACAAAACCTACGACGATTACATCCTCTCACACGATTGCGGAGTCTGTACACAAATGATCGCAGATCATTACGGAGGTTTTGATATGCTCTCCACCCTTTCGACAGCTTGTTCTTCGGCAGCCAATGCATTGATCATGGGTGCTGACATGATACGTACCGGAAGAACATCCATAGCGGTTGTCGGTGGCAGTGAATGTCTCTCAAAATTTCACCTGAACGGTTTCAATACGCTCAAGATCCTGGATAAGGATCCCTGCAGGCCTTTTGACGATACACGTGCGGGGCTGAACCTGGGAGAAGGAGCCGCATACCTTGTATTAGAATCGGAAGCTTCCGTCAAAGCAAGGGGCGTTAAACCCCTATGCCTTGTTGCGGGATACGGGAATGCATGTGACGCATACCACCAGACGGCTTCCTCTCCTGAAGGTGACGGAGCGGTTCTTTCCATGACAAAAGCGTTGAAAGAAGCAGGTCTGAAGCCTGGAGATATTGACTATGTTAATGCACACGGAACCGGTACTCCCAATAACGATGAAAGTGAAGGCAAAGCCCTGATGCGTGTATTCGGAGCCGATAGCGTTCCGCCGGTTTCTTCCACAAAATCGTATACCGGACATACCACCAGTGCTGCCGGAAGCGTAGAATCGGTGATCTCCATACTGGCCATGTTGAACAACTTTTTGCCGGTTAACCTGAATTACAAGAATCCCATGGAGATGCTATCTTTCCGCCCGGTTACCGATGAAAAACCTCCCCGGCCCATACGACATGTTATGAGCAATTCATTCGGGTTCGGAGGAAATGACACTACATGCATTTTTTCTAAAATTTAACGATTATGGCCGTATACATACAGGCAGCAGCACAAATATCAGTACAAAATCCACTCTGTGATGATTGGCTGGATAATCCGGTTTCTTACGACGTTCCTTTCCAGCGATGCATTGAAGCCGATTACAAACGTTTCCTGGATCCCGTTGCCTCCAGGCGAATGGGAAAAATATTGAAAAGGGCCATAGCCACTTCCGTGACCGTTGTGGAAGCCACGGGAATCAATGATCCGGATGCCATTATTGTAGGTACGGGCCTGGGATGCCTGGAAACTACGGAAAAATTTCTGATGGCTATGCTGGAGGAAGGGGAAGAATTCCTGCAACCGACCAATTTTATCAATTCCACGCACAATACCATCAGTTCACACATTGCCGTCCATCTGAAATGTACCGGTTACAACAGTACCTACGTACATTTAGGGGTTTCTTTTGAAAGTGCTTTGCTGGATGCTTTTATGCAATTTCAGCTGGGAAGGATAAAAAGTGCCCTGGTGGGAGGTTTTGACGAGATGATCCCCAATTATTTCAAGGTTCTGGACAAAGTTGGATTCTGGAAAGGAAAAATGGCAGGGGAAACCGCTGTCAGTTTCATGCTGGCGGATAACCCAGGAAAAAATCCTATGGCTTGTATCAATGAAGTCATATTACTGCATAATCCTGACAAAGAACGTATTGAAAAAGCCATAACGGATACATCCACCCGGTTGGGAATATCCCGGGAAGACTGGATTACACCCCCATCCGTGAAACCTTTATTTGGGGAATCCTTCAGCAACCATGCTTATGACGTATACGCAGCAGCCGTTAAAATGCAACGTGATCTATTACCTGACAATGTATTGCTGGTAAATAAATACCTGGAATCCGAAACCTCATTGATATTTATGACAAAATGCTGAAATTCATACTTTTGTCACTAACACAGACCATATTGCTGGCATCCGGACAAGTATGCCTGAAAATTTCCATGCAGCATATGGATAAATTCAGTTTTACCTGGACCTATTTCAAACATCTGTTTACAAACTGGTACTTTGCCCTAACCGGACTGCTCTTTGCATCTGCCACTATCCTGTGGATGTATATTCTAAAGCATTATCCCTTCTCCATTGCATATCCCATCACCAGTTTTGCCTATGTATTCGGCATGCTGGCGGCCTTTTTTATTTTCAAGGAAGCGATCCCGCCTACACGCTGGATCGGAGTGGTCTTGATCGTTGCAGGGGTGTTTTTTCTGTTAAAACAATAGCTTATGCTTAACTTGCTTATTTCCTTGCTTTTATGCCTTCCGGCAATCTTTCCCGGAACACAGGATTTTCCACCGGATATGCGTACCGCTTTAAAGGAGGTCAATACGCTGACTTGTGATTTTCAGCAGGAACGGGAAGTATCGGTTTTGACGGATAAGGGCATTTCCCGGGGCAGCCTGGTTTACCAAAAAGACGTTGCCCTTTTGTGGCAATACAACATGCCGGATCGTTCCGGATTCCTGATCAGGAATGATGAATTGGTATTACTGGGAAGGGACGGAAAACCGGTAAACGATAACGGAGCCGGCGGACTATTCAGGCAAATAGGGAATATTGTACTTATGGGACTCAACGGAGACATCCTGGAAGAAAATGAAGATTTCAAACCTCAATATGTAAACGGGGGGGACTATCTGCATGTAAAACTTTTACCCGTAAAACAGGACATGAAACGTCTCTTTTCAGAGCTCGAACTCTTTTTCCGTAAGGAAGACTATATGATCCAGACGGTAGTCATTCATGAAGTATCGGGAGATAAAACCACGGTCCGGATGGGTAATATTCGAATTAACGTACCCGTTGAAGATAAAATGTTTCGTTCATATGTTTCTAAATGACCTCTACCATATAATCTCAATGGACAGCCGGGAAGAAGAACGTGTTATCACGGTGCGTCTGAATCCGGAGCACAGGATATACGGGGCGCATTTCCCCGGAAATCCCATCACTCCGGGTGCCTGTTTGCTTGAAATGGCGCGAGAACTGGCATCTGTTGTTCTGGATAAGGAACTCCTCGTTGAAAAGGCAGACAATGTGAAGTTTCTGAAAGGCATACACCCCGGGGAACATCCCATTATTGTTTTCAGGTTGTATATTAAGGGACCTGAAGACCGGGCATGGAAAGTAAGAACTGAGATTATGGAAGGGGACACATTAATGACCAGAATGAATTTATGCCTGAAAGAGACGATATCTGCGTAATCATTCCAACGTATAACAATGCGTCCACACTGCCCCGCGTCATTGACGAAACCCTGGGGTTTTGCGACCGCATCATAGTGGTCAACGACGGTTCTGCAGACAACACCGTGGAATTGCTCAGAAACATGTCTTATAAGCCGGAGATCATATCATATAGTGAGAATAAGGGAAAAGGATACGCCCTTAAACGAGCTTTTTCTTTTGCACTGGCAAGGGGATATCGTTATGCCATTACTCTGGATGCCGACGGGCAGCATTATCCTTCCGATATACCCCGTTTCCTGGAAGCTCTGGAAAAGAATCCGGGAGCCGTGATCCTGGGAAGCCGTCTTTTAAAACAGAAAAACATGCCCGGTAAAAATACATTTGCCAACCGTTTTTCCAATTTTTGGTTTGCGGTGCAGACGTTCAGACGGCTGCCCGACACACAGACAGGATTCAGACTGTATCCGCTGTACCGGATGAAGAAAATGCGCTTGTACACGACCCGTTACGAAACAGAGCTGGAGATCCTGGTGAGACTTGCCTGGAAACGGGTCCCGATAATTCCCCTGCCCATAAGGGTTTTTTATGCACCTGCCGAAGAGAGGATCACACATTTTCGCAAAGGACCGGATTTTCTTAGAATTAGTTTACTAAACACCATCCTGACCGTTACCGCATTATTATACGGTTATCCTTCAATGCTTTTCAGATCATGGTTCAAACGTTCCTGAAAATATTCGATCATTTCCGCAAGCACACCCGACAACTTTACCTCTTGCTTGCCTGCTGCACAGCGCTTGCTGCCGGGGGTCTTTTACTGCTGGATTTTGATGAGGATATATCGGGTTTCCTGACTCCGGACAAAGAACATGAACGTATTGACTACGCTTACCGGAACATAGGAGGAGCCAGCAAGATCATTATAAACATTGCTATGGCAGAACCCGGGGCAATGCCAAACAAGGATTTGTTGATGGCTGCTTCCGACCACCTGGCCGGGTTGTTGGAACAGGGACCGGCCCGGGAAAATATAGCCGGGATAACCTGGCGTATTGATCCTTCTACAATGCTGGATATCAGCAGTTTTGTAACATCTAACATGCCTTATTTTTTGGAAGAGGAAGATTATAAGGTTATGGATTCACTCCTACGTCCGGAGGTTATCCGGGGACGTCTGGAACAGGTTAAAAAGACTTTACTTTCCCCGGCCGGGATGGTATTGAAAAGTACATTGCTTCAGGATCCGCTGTTGTTTTCAGGTCCGTTACTTGAAAAACTGAAGGGATTCAGCATGGAAGACCGGTTTATGATCCATTCGGATCACATCTTTTCCATGGACGGTTCAGAGGCCGTAATTACCATAGATTCCAGGTATCCCACTGCCGATACAGGGAATAACAAAAAACTCATTGCAGCCATAGACCGGGCCATAGAAGAAACCCACCAGGAATTCGAACAGGAAGTACATGCCAGTCCTTTCGGAGCTGCTTACATTGCCCTGACCAATGCCAACCGTATAAAGCAGGACACATGGATATCAGTAGCCGTTGCCCTTGCGGTCATTGCTTTCCTGCTGGCTTTGTATTTCAGGAATTTCAAGCATATCCTGCTTATAGGTATTTCTGTTTTGGCGGGATCGCTCTTTGCCTTTGCCATATCCGGAGTCCTGACCTCTTCCCTGTCCCTGATAGCCATCGGAGCCGGTTCCGTGATCGTGGGAATTGCCGTGAATTACCCGTTGCATTTTCTTTCTCATATAAGGGAAGGTTTCACTCCCCGCCGTACCTTAGCGGACATCGTTTCCCCCCTTACCACGGGAAACATTACAACTATGGGGGCGTTTCTGAGTTTGCTCTTTATCAGTTCCCCGGCTATGCGCAGTTTTGGATTGTTTGCCACCCTCCTGCTGCTGGGAACCATATTGTTTGTACTGATCTTCCTGCCGCACATGATCCCTTCCCGGAAACCGGTTTCGGGACATTTTCATTTTGGCAGGCTGGCAGATTCTTATCCGGAAAAGAACAAATGGATCACGGGTGGATTGCTGCTTTTGACTATTTTCTTCCTGGTTATTAATAAAGGTGCGGTTTTCAACGCAGACATGCAGTCCATCAATTATATGACTTCCGGGCAGCGCAGCAGTTTGAATAAAATGCTGGATCAGACACAGGGATCTCAGCATGTTATGTATTTTGTGTCTGAAGGGACAACACTGGACCAGGCACTGGAACATTATGAAGCTGTACAGCCCCGTATTGAGGAATACCGTCATTCAGGGATTGGCAATTTTCTGCCTTCCCGCTCCAAACAGGAGGAACGTATTGCACGGTGGAACGGTTTCTGGGACACCCGCAAGGAGGATTTTAGGGATTGCTTCAACAGTACGGCAAAGGAGCTGGGATTCAGGGAAGGTTCTTTTTCAAGTCTGGAAACACTACTTACGCGTACGTATATCCCTCTGGAAATAAACGATTTTGAACCCATAATAATTCATCTTGCCGGAAACTACATAGTGGAAAAGCCGGAAAGAAGTATGGTCTATACCATGCTGCATATAGATCCGGAAAAAGCATCTCAAACGGAACGGGAACTGAATGAAGCGGGAAGCCATACCTTTGCCTTTGATGTAGGATCCGTAACCCGTATGATGATAGCATCGCTGTCTTCAGATTTTGATTATGTACTTTTTATATGCGGATTCATTGTATTCCTTTTCCTGACATTGTCTTTCGGGCGTCTTGAACTGAGCCTGATAGCTTTTACTCCCCTTGCTATCAGCTGGATATGGATCCTGGGGATAATGAGCCTGTTCAACATACAGTTTAACATAGTGAATATCATACTGGCCACTTTCATATTCGGCCTGGGTGATGATTATACCATTTTCATTACCGAAGGGATGATTTATGAATATACCTACCGGAAAAAGATGCTGGGTACGTATAAAAATACGGTGGCTTTATCAGCCCTGATTATGCTGGCCGGTATCGGATCGCTCATACTGGCAAAACATCCGGCAATGCGCTCCCTGGCCCAGGTCACCATTATTGGAATGGTATCCGTTGTCATAACAGCCTATGTGGTTCCTCCGTTCCTGTACAGGCTGCTGGTGACTAAACGCGGAAAATACCGGGACGAGCCGCTAACGATCAGGAATTTTTTCCATTCGGCCGTATCTTTCACATTTTTTCTGATGGGAGTGGTATACCTGAGCCTGGCCGGTAGGTTCCTGTTGGTGTTCGGTGGCAGGAACGAACGGAACAAACTGCGTTTTCACAGGATTCTGCAGGGTATTTGCCGTTTTGTAACCTTCCGGGTTCCAGAGACTCAAACGGAGCTCCTGGGAAAGGAAAATGCGGATTTTTCGCGTCCATCGGTCATTGTGGCAAACCACCAGAGTCACCTGGACCTGATGGCCGTTATCATGCTCCACCCAAAGATTATCATCATGACAAACAACAGGGAGTGGAATTCCCCTTTCTACAGGGGGATCCTGCGTTTTGCCGATTTCCTGCCCATAGAATATATGCATACCCATGTGGATCATATCAGGGACCGGGTAGCCAACGGATATTCCGTGATGATCTTTCCGGAAGGAACGCGTTCTGCGGATTGTTCTATTCTCCGTTTTCATAAAGGCGCCTTTCATCTTGCCGGGACACTGGGACTGGACATCACACCGGTACTGCTGCACGGATTCGGATTCGTGCTGCCTAAAGAAGATCTTTTGCTGCGAAAGGGACGGATGACCATAAAAATTCTACCCGCGATCCACCACGATGACCTTTCGTACGGCGAGACATACCGCGATCGGAGCAAGGCCGTTCGCAAGCTGTTCATAAGGGAGTACAAATCCCTCTCGGCACAGATGGAAAACGCGGATTATTTTGCGGACAAGGTGCTGAACAATTACCTGTACAAGGGAAAAACGATAAGGGCCTCGGCTCGCCGGATAATGCGCACAAACCATAATTTCAACGACCTGATACAAACCCTGCCGCTGACAGGTGAGTATTACCTGGAAGATCCCGGACAGGGAGAATTTGCCCTGACAGCCTCACTTGTTCGCAAAAATCTGAAGATAAAAGCGTATATTGCAGACCCGGAAAAAAGAGCCCTGGCAGCCCATTGCACAGGGGTTCCGGAAAACCTGACTTATACGGAAAAACCGCTAAGTGATGAGTAAAAAATACGATGTAGTAATTATTGGAAGCGGGTTGGGTGGCCTGGTGTGCGGATACATTCTGGCGAAGAACGGATTGAAAGTTGCCATCATTGAAAAACACGACATACCGGGCGGATGTTTGCAAACGTTCCTGCGTAAAGGCGTAAAATTCGAGACCGGTATGCATTACATTGGCAGTATGGACGAAGGCCAGTCGCTGCACCGTTTTTTCAAATACCTTTCCCTTACAGATAAGATTGAACTAAGCCGCCTTGATGAAGCGGGATACGACGTTGTTTCCTACCTGGGAGACCGTTACGCTTATGCCAACGGTCATGAAGCTTTTACGGATATTCTTTCACGCCATTTCCCGAAGGAAAGGAATTCCATCAGTTTGTATATGCGCCGTATGGAAGCCATTGCCGAACGTTCCCCCCTGTATTCATTTAAGAATATGGAGAATCCTTACTGGATGGACAGTTCCAATATGCAAATAGGCGTGGCCGAATACATCCGTTCGCTTACCGACGATGAAAAATTGCAAAACGTATTGGCGGGAATTATGCCGCTGTACGGAGGTGTGGCAGATAAAACCCCATTGTATTACCACGCGCTTATTACAGATTTTTACAATAAAAGTGCGTTCCGTTTTGTGGGGGGGAGCGATATAATTGTCCATTTACTTTGCGACTCTATTCGTGAAATGGGGGGTGAAATTATTACCGGAATGCCTGTAAATAAAGTTAACTTTGACCATAACGGGGCTACCGGCGTCACACTGCTTAATAATGAAGTCATAGAAGGATCTCACGTGATCTCTGATATTCATCCCGCCCTGCTGATGGATATGGTAGACACCCACTTGATACGTAAAGCCTACAAAAAAAGGATACGCAACATTAAACAGACGCTATCCAATTTCACCGTCTATATCAAATTCCGGGAAAACAAAGTTCCTTACCTGAATTACAACTATTACCATTACCCCGGGAGATCCGTATGGGACGGACATTTCTTCTATATGCACATGTGTGACCGGCAGGATCAGAAATTCGTGAGAAGTGCCGTCCTGTTTGAAAGTATGGGCTGGGAAGATGTGATCCCCTGGAAAGACCTGCCCCCGGGAGAAAGAGGTGCCGAATACGAGGATTTTAAAGCCCGCAAGGCACAACAAATGCTTTTGAATCTGGAAAAACAGTTTCCCGGAACCATAAGCCACATAGAAGATTTCTGGACTTCTACTCCCTTGACTTACAGGGATTATACAGGAACACTGGAGGGCTCTATGTACGGAATACTGCGTGATAAAAATGCCCCGGCCGAAAGCTTTATTTCACATTTGACCAAAGTTCCCAATCTTTACCTGGCCGGACAGAACATTAATGCCCACGGGATCATGGGCGTTATCATAGGATCCGTACTCACGTGCGGGGCAATTACAGGAATAGATTCTCTGATAAAACAAATAAAAAACGCATAACCACTAATACTTGAATATGTCAACAACTATTAAGCTGAAACTTATATACCCACGCTGGGAGAAGCTCAAAGGACAAACCACATTCAACCTGCCTCCTCACGGCCCCGTAGTATTCGCAGCAGCCCTGCCTCCGCATGTAGAAGTATCCTTTACAGACGAAAACGTAGAAACAATTGATTTTGAAGAATCTTGTGATTTGGTGGCCATTTCCATGATGTTATCCACACAGGTAAAGCGCGGATGGGCCATTGCCGCAGAATTCAGAAAAAGAGGTAAAAAGGTGATATTCGGAGGAATATCCACCATGCTCCATGCAGAAGAAACCATTGAGCACGCAGATGCCGTGTTCCTGGGAGAAGCCGAAGGCCGTATGGAAGAACTCATTGGAGACTGGGAAAAAGGTCAGTTAAAAAAAGTATACAATTATATGGGGCAATTGCCTCCCATTGAACTGGTAGGCCCTGCCAGAAGGGACCTGTACAAAAGGGAATTATACAATCATAAAGGCGTTCAGATGGTGGACCTGTTCCACGCCTCACGCGGATGCCGTTTCAATTGTTATCCCTGCGCCGTATCCTATCTGGGCGGCCGTCAGTTCCGGGCACGCCCCTTTGACAAAGTCCTGGAAGAACTGGAAACCATTGACAACAACCGTCTGTTCATTGTAGACAACTCACTGGCGCAGAACAAGGAATGGGAAATGCAGCTTTTCAAGGAAATGATCCCTATGAAAAAGAAATGGATCAGCCATACCATAGAAGACGATCCCAAGATCCTGGATCTGGCCGCCCAGGCAGGAGCCTGGTACGTCTATCAGGCCGTTTTTGACACATCCGATTACATCAAGGAGCGGATCAAACGTTACCATGATTACGGAATAGGCGTGGAAGGGACCATCCTGCTGGGACTTGACAACCAATCCGAGGACGACATGCGTCGCCTGATAGATTTTCTTTTGGAAATAGATCTGGACCTTGCCGAGTTTACCATCCTGGCACCGTTCCCTCACACCAAAGCATACGACGATATGATGCGCAGAGGCAGGATCACCGATTACAACTGGGACCATTACAACGCCGGACAGGTAGTCTACCAGCCGGCCCAGGTAACTCCGGAAAAATTACAGGAACTGTACGATTATGCCTGGAATTCATTCTACAAGGAAGAATCCCAGGAATTGAAAATGACCAAACTTTTTACCCGGGTAATGAGACGTGAAATGGAAGACGGAACGTGGAAACCCCGTGACAGAAAACTGATGAACAAATCGTTTGGAAAAGATGTTAAACGTACAATAGGCAACAATTAAAGTTATGGAAGTTCAAAGTAAACATTTTGATGAAATTTTTAATTTTAATGGCAAATGGGATGTACCTTCAAAATGTGGACTGAGGATCCTGGATCGTAATGGAAAATATGTAGTCATCGCAACTGAAATTTACCAGCACAACCCCGGATCATCCGTTACTTACGCCGGAGGATTGCTGTTTGAACAAATATGCAAAGCCAAGGGATTAGACCCCGATAACGTTATCTACGTTGAATGCAATCCCGACACCAAATCCCGTCTTTCTTTTTACGCCGAAGAGTATTACCGGGTGAATTTTTGCCGGGAAAACGGGAAGTTTGTAAATCCGACATATAAGCAATTATCGGATGAAGAAATAAAAGAGCTTATTTTTAATGGAGAATAAACGTTCTTTAGCTTTAATCTTTTTTATTACCCTGAGCCTTACCATACAGGCACAGGAGGTTTTCCGCCCCTGGGAAGGAATACGGGAAAAAAGCAGGGTCCGGTTGTGGTATTATGCACCCCGGGCAGCTCATTCCACGGGAACCGGGATCATTATTCTTCCGGGCGGCAGTTACCACCACCTTGGAATAAACAACGAAGGACACCGGGTTGCGGAAGCATTGGCACAGAAGGGGTATTCTGCGTTTGTACTACGTTACAGTACAAGCATGTACGGTTACAACTACCCTACCATGATGGAGGATATCCAGCGGGCTGTAATGCTGGTAAAAGAGAACGCATCTGAATTCGGGATCAATCCGGATCAAGTGGGATTGATGGGTTTTTCGGCAGGAGGACACCTGGCCGGATGGATGGGGACCTATTACGACACCAATTTCCTGGCGCATTACGGGTTGGAACCTTCTGTAAGCCTGAGACCGGCATTCGTCGCCATGATCTATCCCGTAGTTTCCATGGCAGACGGAATAACTCATGTTAAATCACGCAGGAATCTGCTTGCTGCAAACCATCCGGTTAGCTTACGCAAAAAATTGTCGCTTGAGGAAAATGTAAGAGACGATATGCCCCCGGTATTCCTGATGACCTGCATGGATGACCCCGTAGTAGATCCTGAAAATACCCTCCGTTATAGTGCTGTTCTTGAAAAAAGGCAGATTGACCATCGTTTGTTGATCTATAAGGAAGGAGGTCACGGGTTCGGGTACGATGAAGAAGGGAATAATGAAACTGCCCTGTTGTGGATGCAGGAATTTTTGCTGTGGCTTGACAAAGAAATAATCCAATAATACCTAAGGATATGGATATTAAATACACATCTACCGGTGAGATCAAACTGTTCCAGGAAAACCTGCTGAGGCGGGAATTATCCTATTTCAACGAAAGATCACCTTTTTATAAAAAGATGTTTCAGCGTGAAGGTATAGATATTCGAAAAATCAGGACACTGGAAGACCTTCAATACATTCCCTTTACGCAGAAAAGCGATCTTCAACAATACAACGAAGATTTTCTTTGTGTTCACAAAGACCAATTGATAGATTACGTTACCACATCCGGAACATTGAGCGATCCTGCCACCTACGCATTAACCGACCGGGACCTGGACAGGCTTGCTTATAACGAAAAGGTTTCTTTTGAATGTGCCGGAACAAAACCCGGAGATATAGTCCAGTTGATGACTACCATGGACAAACGCTTTGTGGCGGGCCTGGCTTATTTTTTAGGGATACGGAGCCTGGGAGCAGGGATTATCCGTGTAGGGAACGGCATGCCCGAATTGCAATGGGATACCATCCTGAGGATGAAACCCAATACGATCATCTGTGTACCCTCTTTTATCCTGAGGTTGATAGAATACGCGGAAGAACATGGGATTGATTACCTTAATTCCAGTGTAAAGAAAGCCGTTTGTATTGGCGAAAATCTTCGTAACCAGGACTTTTCATTGAATATACTGGGAAAACACATTCGTGAAAAATGGGATATACAACTGATTTCCACTTATGCTTCAACCGAACTGGGAGCCACTTTTTGTGAATGTCCCTATGGAAAGGGAGGACACCACATTCCGGAACTTGTCATTTGCGAATTGATTGACGAAAACAACCGGGTGGTCCCCATGGGAGAACCGGGCGAGCTGGTGATCACCAACCTGAAGCTGGAAGGAATGCCCCTGCTTCGTTTCCGTACCGGAGATTTGGCCCGTTTCCATTACGAGCCTTGCGAATGCGGACGAAAAACAATGCGTATCAGTCCGTTGCTGGGACGTAAAAACCAGATGATCAAATTCAAAGGAACTACCTTATATCCCCCTTCCCTTTTTGATGTATTGGAAGATATTCCATATATTAGCTGCTACCAGGTAATCTTGCGCAGCAACGCTCTGGGAACTGACGATGTACATGTGAAGATATCCCTGAAAGAAGGACATCCGGAAATTCCGGAGGATATCTGCAAGGGAATCAAGGATAAATTCAGAGCCAAAGTTCGCGTTGCACCGGAAGTGGAAATTATACCCGATCCTGAGCTTAAAGCGCAAGTGTATAATGAAAAAATGCGTAAAGCAGTAAAACTAATGGATCAGCGTGAAAACAATCCGGGATAAACAATTCGATGACATACGTCCTTATGATGACTCCGAGATACCACAGGCAATGCAGCGTTTGGCGGCCAATCCTTTATTGGATCAAATCAGTTCCTGGTTGTTTCCTGACCGTCCCGCGGAAGAATTTCGCAACCGACTGCGTTCTGTAACGACCAACGATGCGTTGCAGGACCAGGTAATGTACCCGGTAATGCTGAGCGTCATTGAAAAAACCACCAATGGATTATCACATGAAGGATATTCTTATATACATCCCGACAAAAGTTATCTTTACATATCCAACCACCGGGACATAGTGCTGGATGCCTCCCTCATGCAACTGGTTATACATGAGAAAAATATACCTACCAGTGAAATCTCTTTCGGAAGTAATCTTATGGAATCACCGCTTCTGCGAGACCTTGGCAAGTCCAACAAAATGTTCAAAGTATGCCGAAAATCAGATAACATCCGCCAATTGGTAACTAATTCCATCCATTTGTCTGATTATATCCGGGACAGGATATCCCGGGGCATATCCATCTGGATTGCTCAACACGATGGAAGAAGTAAGGACGGGAACGATAGAACGGATCCCGGTCTTCTGAAAATGCTTTTACTCGGCAGCGGAAAAGATTTGATCAAATCCATTGCCTCCCTGAATATTACTCCTGTTTCCGTATCGTACGAAATTGAGCCTTGTGACATACTCAAAATCAAGGAATCCTGGCAGAAAAAAGAGGAAGGCATATACGTTAAAGCCCCCGGTGAAGACCTGGTGAGCATAGTTACAGGCATAACACAATACAAAGGCAAGGTTCATATAACGGTTTGTCCACCGGTGACTGAAAAAGACCTGGCACCTTATGCCCATCTTAACCCGTCATCATTTTTAAAAACCGTTGCGAACCTGATAGACAACCGTATATACAGAGGATACAACTTATACGGCATCAATTATGCAGCATTCGATCTGATAACCGGCCGCAAAGAGTATAGGGATTATTATACCGTAGATGACCAGAAGCTTCTTGCACAACGCGAACTACTTCTTCCTCAAGAAAATAGGGAAATACTTGCATCCATGACAGATATGCTAAGGCATATGTATGCGAATCCGCTAAAAAACAAAATAAAATCCGGATCATGAAACCAAAAATGATGCGTTTTATTTTCCCGACACTCCTATTAACGCTCTTTACTTTTTTATCCATCCGGCCCGCACAGGCACAGGATGAACAAAAATCCCATACCGAACGGACCAGTATAGGAAACATCATCCATTTTTTCACTCAACCCGTTGATTATTCAAAAGATCCGGTTCATCCTTCGAAGATTGTCCTGCCCCTGGATACTCTGGAAGAAAGCTGTCCCGTTCAACCTGAAGATAAGATCCTGGGATACATCTGGCAATCCCAAAGAGAACCCGGAAAAACCCGTTTTGAGAAAGCCGAAGACGGAACCTACCTGGCCCGTATCACATGGGTCCCGGAATCAGAAAATGTAGATAATCCCAAAGATTTCAGAAATCCTGATAAAAGCCTGCGCGAAAGGCCTTTGCTGGGAATGGTTTATAGCAGCGGGATTGTTTACAAAGACGGAAAATGGATCGCTCCCTACATGTACCACCCCAATTTTGGGATCACCGCCAGTAAAGGGGTTTTCTTTTTTAATAAAGATGGAGAACTGATCGTAAGGGGTTACAAATGGGGCTTTTCTTCCACTGAATGTTACAAGCTGGCGGAAGTGATCCGCTAATCATTGCACAACAAGTGCATTGGCTACCTTTCTGTCTCCCTGATGATCAAACGACCTGTTGTCAGAAGGATGGTTTACTGTTTTTACTGACTCCCTAAGATTTTTTCTTACACACATGGTGGAAGATCCTCCGCCGTCCAGGTTAATGGCATCCCATGATCTGAGCCATCTCATGATATGCTGCAACTCTTCCATGGTCATTCCTGCAGCCTCCTCTGCCCTTCCGTCAACCACTACAAAAACAACCCTGCCACCCTTTCTGATTCCTACGGCAGTTCTTGGATGACGTGCCCGGTTGAAATTGTTGGGCAACAACGTTTCATCTTGTCCCTGTATACGCAACACAGGACCAGAAGACAAAACATCTTCCCCTGTCAGTGTCTGTTCCCAGTCATTCGTTTCACTTCGGGCCATAAGAGTGTCCGGGACTTTGTGTACGGATAATCTGCCTTTTTCCGAGACAACAATACATCCTGACTGGTGGAATGATCTTAAATTATTTTCATTCAAACGATTGGGAGCCAGCTCTTTATCATTTATCCGCAAGTAACTTACCGATTTCCATGGAGCGTTCCAGGCAAAAAAGGAACCGTTAATCCCGGCCAGGGCATCGGCAAATTCTACAAAATCTTTGGTGAGAACCAGAGTAGTATCTGCCACGATGTCAAAACGGAAATTATTCCGGACTGTTAATACGGAAATGGTTTGATTGGAATTAAAAAGTGAACTGTCCGAAAAAGCGAATTGCCGGAGCACGATGCCTCCAAAATGTATAAGTTTTGTTTCCCACCTGGCTTCAACAAACGTTAATGAATCTTTTTGAAGAGCAGTCAGGCTGTCTGACTGTCCAAGTTCCCGGGAAAATGAAAAAGAGGAATGCAAAAAGAATAACAACAAAAGCAAAAAGAATCTCCTGTTCATAATGCAAATCTTTATATTTGCTAAAAATACAAAAAACTATGAAACAGATTGTTGATTTCCTTACAGAACTGAATCTGAACAACAACAAGGATTGGTTTGATTCCCATAAAGATCAATATCTGAACGCACTGGAACAATTTCATTCATTTACCGAACAACTCATTGACGGGATCGCTTCTTTCCATAAGGAGATCTTACACCTGTCCGTAAAAGATTGTACATACCGTATATACAGGGATTTACGGTTTTCACCGGATAAAACCCCGTACAAAACACATATGGGGGCTTACATTTGCCCCGAAGGCAAGACATCCGGGTATGCAGGCTATTATTTTCACCTTGAACCACGGCCAAAAAGCACATCATCAAATCATTTCATGGCAAGCGGTCTGTGGCATCCCGCACCGGATGTTTTGAAAAGCGTACGGGACGATATCCTGTATAATCCGCAAGCTTACCTGGAATCGGTCCGTATGGCCGAAGGATGGATCATTGATCCAGATGAATCCCTGAAAAGAGTTCCCCGCGGCTACCCTGCTGATTCTCCGCATGAAAATCTTTTCCGGCTCAGGAACCATCTCCTGGGAAGGAATATGGAAGATAAGTATATCTATGACAAGAATCTGCTAAAAAATGTCTTGTCTGAATTTAAAAAGACTCATACCTTTGTTGCTTTGTTGAACCGATCCGTTACTTATGCCCTCACACCGCAAAATTAAAGCAGGTATCATAGGCTTTGGCCGTATGGGAGAGATGTACCTGAACCAGATGTTAAAAAGCCATCAATGGGATGTATGCGCTATATGCGACACCGATCCCGATGCCCTGGCTATTGCTGCAAACCTTGCTCCCGCCGGGACTCTGCTGACTTCTGATGAAAACCTGATCTTTGAAGATCCCCATATTGAAGTGGTAGTGCTGGCAACCCTTGCCGACTCGCGTAAAAAACATATTTTTAAAGCGGTGGAACGATCCAAACACGTGATTACCGAAAAACCGCTGGGATCCAATATAGAAGAAGAAAAAGCCGTCCTTGAAAAAATCCGGGATTCCCGGATCATGATCACTGTTAACCTGCCTTTGCGGACGGCATGGTACCACAAGACCATCAAGGATTTTATAGCTACAGGAGAAATCGGGGATCTGGCCATAGTCAGGGTATGCCACATGACTCCCGGCCTGGCTCCCGGTGAAGGACACTGGGCAGAAGGACCGCTTTTTCACGATTGCGGCATGCATTACGTAGATATTGCCCGCTGGTATGCACAAAGTGAATTCAAAACATGGAACGCACAGGCCATTAAAATGTGGGATTATAAGGAACCCTGGTGGCTCCAGGTACACGGGACCTTTGAGAACGGGATCGTTTTTGACGTGACACAGGGACACGTGTACGGACAACTGGCAAAAGACCTTACTCACAACGGGTATGTAGATCTGATAGGAACGAAGGGCATTGCACGCATGCATCACGATTTTGTCACTGCTAACGTAGAATTGCACGGGATCACCAGGACATGTGTTATTAAAAAGCCTTTCGGAGATAAGAACCTGGATATTTTATGCCACCTGTTTGTTCAATCGGTTCTGTCCGGGGTCCCGGATCCTGACCTGCCTAAAGTTGAAGATGCCGTCACAGCCTCCGAGTATGCCTGGAAATTTTTGTCTGATGCATCCAATAACGATATGCCTGTAAGGGGAGACCTGCAAACACTGAAAGAGATCAGAGAAAGACGCAACAACAAGCGAATAGGCTACGGTTTGTTAAGAAAGAAAAAGAAAATCCAATAATACGAATATGAAACGTGCTATCATAATCGGGGCAACATCCGGAATAGGAAAAGAGGTGGCACGGATACTGGCAGAGAAAGGTTGGAAAGTGGGAATAGCCGGCAGACGGGAAGCACTTCTAAAACAAATGAAAGAGTCTGACCCCAAATCTTTTGAATATGAAGTGCTGGATGTAACCCGTGAAGATGCCCCTGAACGTCTGGAATCATTGATCTCCAAAACAGGAGGGATGGACCTTTACCTTCACAGTTCCGGACACGGAATGATCAATCCGGATCTGGACCCTGAACAACAAATGACCACGGTGGAGACAAACATTACCGGATTTGTCCGCCTCATCAATTTTGCATTTCATTATTTCAGGAATCAGAAACACGGTCACATTGCCGCAATTACTTCTGTGGCAGGGACAAGAGGTATGGGCATAAATGCCGCCTATTCCGCTTCAAAACGTTTTCAAATGACTTATCTTACGGCACTGGCCCAGCTGTCAGAAAACCGGAAATACAATATACGTATAACAGAAATCCGCCCCGGTTTTGTGAGAACTGAGTTTCTACATCGTAAGTATCCCATGTGTATGGAAGCGCCATACGTTGCCGAAATGATTGTCCGGGGACTGCTCAAAGGCAAACGGCACATGATTATTGACTGGCGTTACCGCCTTTTAATTTTTGCCTGGAAAATGATCCCGGAAAGAATATGGGAAAAGATCAACCTGTATAAAATGATCAGGAAGTAACACGCCTGTAGTGACTGTATAACTGATCCACGGCCTTCTCCAATACGGAACGCGGACAGGCCACATTCAATCGCATGAACCCTTCCCCTCCGGGACCAAACATGGCCCCGTTGTTAAGCGCCAGTCCGGCATCGGTAAAAAATCCCGGAATATCGCGAATCCCTATATCATTCAGCGCCCTGCAATCCAACCATACCAGGAATGAAGCCTGGGGAGCGGATGCTTTGATGCCGGGAATAAGACGGGGAACCTCTTCTATGACAAAATTTATATTGTTTTCAACGTATTCCAGCATCTGTTCCCTCCATTGATGACCCTGTGTATAAGCTGCCTGTGTGGCCACGGTGGCAACAAATGGAGCTTCATTCAATTCATTGGCATGCAGAAAATTGTAAAAACTTTTGCGCAGTTGCGGATTGGGAATGACGGCATAAGAACTTACCAGTCCGGCCATATTGAACGTCTTGGAAGGTGCATTGTATACGATGCCCACCTGTTCGGCTTCCTGGGATACGCTCGTGAAAGGAATGTGTTTGTTCCCGAAAAGTGCCATGTCTGCATGAATCTCATCCGATATTACCGTCACATGATATTTATAGCATAAGGCGGCCAACGTGCTCAAGGTTTCCTTGTCCCATACAGTGCCACCCGGATTATGGGGATTGGATAAAACCAGCATGGGACACCTCCTGCGTTTCAAGGTATCTTCCAATTGATTGAAATCCATATTGTAACGTGTACCGTCCCATTCCAGTTGATTGTTCACTACCACCCTGCCATTCTGTTCGGTAACCATACGGAACGGGTGATATACCGGCGGCTGAATGATCACGGAATCTCCTTTCCCGGTAAAATGATGCATGGCAAGACCAATCCCCTTGACAATTCCCGGGATGAAAGTAAGCCATTCTCTTTCAATTTTCCATCCGTGAAGGTGCCGGACCCAATCAATTATGGATTGCCAGAAATCATCAGGAGGTATCGTATACCCGTAAATTGGATGTTTAAACCTGTTATCCAATGCTTTCCGTATAAAATCCGGTGTTTCAAAATCCATGTCGGCTACCCATAACGGAATGAGATCTTCCCTTCCGAAGAGTGCCTTTAGTCTTCCCAGTTTTACCGTATCGGTACCTGATCTGTCAATAATGGTGTCAAAATTGTATTTCATATAACTGTATTTCGCAATGAATCCGGTTTTCCTATGTCAGTGATCTGTAGTCCAGGGATATCCACTCCGCGAACCACCCCTTTTGAGGAAGCCCATAAATAGAAATCAATTATGGGGAAAACGTCAGGCCACTGATCCATCCATTCAAGGATACGTGGAGAAACCACTTGAATGCCGGTAAATGCCCTCATGCTGTGATCATCTGAAGGAGAACGGCCTTCTACAAATTTTGTCCGGCCGTCTGCCCGGTTGATCCACCCCGCCAGATTCCATTGCCTGTCAAAGAGCAGTTGTCTGGAGGTCTCCCTCCTGCTTACCGGCAAAGTGGCCAGATGTATAGCCGGATCGTGCTGATTAAAAAAACGGGCCAGATCCAGATCCGATAAAATATCCACATTGTGTACCAAAACAGGCTCACCCGGCTTGAATAAGGACCGTGCTTTACGGATGGCCCCTCCTGTATCCAGTAATCGGTCACTTTCATCGGAAATGCAGATGTGCAGAGGAAAGTTATTGCTTTCCAGGTAATCGCTGATAAACGCTTTTACCTGCCCGGAAAAATGATGTACATTCACCACGACCCTCGATATGCCGTATTGCCTCATTTTTTCCAGCTGGATCTCCAGGAGGGGTTTTTCACCGCCTCCTTTGGTCGCAACGGGAACAAGGGCTTTAGGTATCGTATCTGTAACGGGTTGCAGACGGGTTCCCAGACCCGCAGCAAGAATCATGGCCTGCATAAGCCGTATTTTTTATAGATCTGTTTCCAATTCCAACTCACGGTGGTAAAGACGTACCATAACGTCATATTTTTTAACCAGGTATTCGGCCATATGCCGGGCACAGTAAACGGAACGGTGCTGCCCTCCGGTACATCCGAAGCAGCACATCAGGTGAGAGAATTTTCTTTCAATGAATCGTTGAACATGACTATCCATTAGGGAATAGGCATGATCCAGGAATTTCTGCACTCCTCCGTCTTCTTCCATAAAACGGATTACCTGGGGATCTTCACCGGTAAAATGGCGGTAATGTTCAAATTTTCCCGGGTTTTCAAGTCCACGGCAGTCAAATACATAACCGCCGCCGTTACCGCTCTGATCGTTGGGAATTCCTTTTTTGTAGGCAAAACTGCAAACAGTGATCTGAAGCTTACGTTCACGGTCCATGTCCGAATATTGCCGCATTTCCGTTAATTCTTCCAACAAGGCCGATAGGTAAGGATACTCTGTGAAGGGTTCTTTCAATAATCTGCGAAGATTGTCAATGGCATAAGGTACACTTTGAAGAAAATGAGGTTTTTTCTCAAAATAGCCCCGGAACCCGTAAGCACCCAACACCTGAAGGGTTCGGAAAAGCACAAAATGACGCAATTGCCTGTTGAAAGACTTTTCGTCTACGGCAAAATACGGTTTGAGTGCCTGCAGGTACCTTGCAACCAACTCCTCTTTCAGTTCTTCGGAATAATTGGCTTTTGCCTGCCAGATGAAAGAAGCTACGTCGTAATAGATGGGTCCTTTTCTTCCTCCCTGGAAATCAATAAAATAAGGTTTCTCTTCCACCAGCATCACGTTCCTGGCCTGGAAATCCCTGTACAAAAAAGTCGCGGAAGCGTTACGCAACAGGATCCGGGACATTTCCCTGAAATCATCTTCCAGTTTTACCTCGCTGAATTCCAGTCCGGTAGCCTTTAAAAAACAGTATTTGAAATAATTCAAATCAAAAGAGATCATCCGCTCATCAAACTCGGGCTGCGGATAGCAGACTCCGAAATCCAGGCCTTCAGCTCCCTTGAACTGTAAAGACGGAAGTGCTTCTATCACTTTGAACAACAAATCCTTTTCACGGGTTTCGTAATTTCCGTGTTCCCTTCCGTTTTCCACAGAATTGTACAGGGTAATATCTCCCAGGTCCTGCTGCAGGTAACAGGAATAATCGCGGCTGTGACAATAGACACGCGGAACGGGCAGTCCCTGTTTAAAAAAGTGATCCGCTAAGGCAATAAAAGCCTTGTTTTCTTCTTTACATGTCCCTACGGTTCCAATGAGGGTGCCTTTTTCCCCTTCCATTCTGAAATAACGCCGGTTGCTGCCCGAAGAAGGCAGTTCGGTTACGGTTCGTGAAGCAAAACCGGTATAGGATTTAAATAGAGATTCAAGTTGTTTCATAAGGCAAAAATACGGAAAAAGTTTGACAACGTCTCTAAGGGGCAGGCTGCATGACTGCATTCCATAGGGCCTTGCGAAGCGAACCACCCGCATCGTCCCCGTTATACATCCAGCACATCATGCCTTTCATACCCTGTGACAACAGCCAGGATCCTTTAATAGCAATGCTTGCGGCATTGTCGTAACCGCAATAAAAATCCCCGGTACTGATCCGTGTCACGTAAGGCACCGATGCTGTGGGGTCCCAGTTGTCTTTATTGTACAACGTGGGATCCAGGTTGTTTATTTGTCTGTAAGTCAAGGCTGAGGGACTGGAAGAGAAGGATATACGACCATAAAATGGAATGCCCAATACCATTTTTGAGACCGGGAATCCGGCTGCTTTATAGGCATTCAGGGTACGTGCACAATCCCAGTAGGCGCGGGGATCATTCAGTGCCGAGTGGTGGTGCGGAGCCGCATCCATATCGTACGTCATAACATTCACAAAATCTACGTAGGGTTCAACGGCATGCAGATCTATGTACCGGCTCTCCCCGTTTTTGTGCTTCACATCCATAACGTATCCCGGAAAAGTGATCAGGTAATCCATGCCGAGTGTTTCGCGCAACTGCCGCATCAAAAGTACGTGGTTTTGCGTATCGGCCGCAGGGTCACAGGCGTGTCCGCTCCAGGAGATCCCGGGGAATTCCCAGCCGATGTCCACGCCGTCGATCCCCCACTGTTGCAGAAACTCCAGGCAATCCTGCGCAAAGGCCTTCCGGCCTTCTTCCGTGCTGCTCATGGCGGAAAACCCGCCTCCCTGCATGTTGTCCTTGTTAGAGACGGTGTGGGTAAACGCAATCAGAATCTTTAAATCCGGATGCGTTTTTTTCAGGGCTGCCACGTCTGCAAAACGAGATTCTTCCCCTTGCAGGCGAAAAGCACGGTATTCCCCGTTGACCACGTACAACTCGGCAAATGCATAACAAATGTGTGTCAACAGCGAAGGATCGGGGATCCCGCTGCTGTAATAGGTTACGTATGACAATGCAACGCGGCCTTCAATACGTTCGGCAGGTACAAAGATATCTTCTTCAGGTCCGGGTCCCGGAGGATCCGGTTTTTTTTCACAGGAGAAGACCAGCAAAAAAAGCAACAGGTACAGGTACCTTTTCATATTAGATTATCAATACAGGTAGTACCGGGCAGATAAGCGGCGGAATGCTTCCACATCTTTATACCAGTAATCCCGGATGTCATCAAACATATAACGTTCTGAAAATTTAGCCGTAATGAAAGGACTGCCGCATACTTTGGTAATCCGGTCAAGGTTGAATTCAATCTCCGGGTCCAGTTTGTGCATTTCCTGGATAACGTAAAAATTTACATCGGTCAGAGGTGCTGCAGCCGGATCGGTGATATGCGCCTGTACTCCCGTCAGTGTGGTCCCCTGTCCCCGGCTGTAGAAAGGCCGGAAATAAATGGGTCTGAAATGCAGCCCGGGCAGGTTCAGATCATTCAGTGCATGGGCAAATTCTTCCGGGTTGATCTTGCCCTCTACCGGAGCAAACAACTGGAACGGAAGCGTATAACCCACTCCTATTGAAACGGCACTAAGATCTCCGGCAATGCCACTTAACGGGTAAAAGAAAGAAGTTATTGCCTGCGGTATGTGCGGAGAAGATGCGATCCATTGCAAACCGGTCTGGTTGTAAAACATATCCCTGGTCCATCCTTCCATGGGAACCACATGAAGTTTGCATTGAGCGCTTTCCCCGGGACGGGCCCCTGATCCCAGCATGCGTTCTCCGTTCAGTAAAAGGGCCAGTTCCCCGCAGGTCAGACCGTATACATAAGGGATCCTGTACTGGCTTACGAAAGTGAAGCATCCCTCTTCCACGTAACATCCTTCCACTTTCAGTCCGCCTATGGGGTTGGGCCTGTCCAGTACCACAAATTCAACACCTGCTTCTGCACAGGCTTCCATAGCCAGTCCCATAGTGGAAATGTAGGTGAACGAACGGGAACCTATATCCTGTATATCGTAAACCATAACATCAATATTCTGCAACATTTCCGGGGTTGGTTTGCGGGTGCTTCCGTAAAGGGAATAAACGGGAATCCCGGTTACCGGGTCGTTCTGTGTTTCAATGTGATCCCCCGCGTGAACATCTCCGCGTACCCCGTGTTCGGGACCGTACAATGCCACCAGGTTAACGTTAGGCGCTTCATACAAGATGTCTATTGTAGATTTGAGTGATTTATCCACTCCCGTAGGATTTGTAATAAGCCCTACCCGCTTTCCCTGCAGGCAGGCAAAATTAGATTCCTTAAGTACTTCAATACCGGTTTTGAATTCAGTTTCCCCCGAGTGGCAGGAAACAGAAAACAACATCAGCATAATTGCTAATGAACCCTGAAACATTTTTTTCATATCAACTAGGATTAATTATTTTTTTCCGTAATCGGCAGGCAGTTTCCTGCTTACCAGTATGGATGCAATTATCCCTGGCAACGTACACAGGCAGACAAACCAGAAAAATTTCTCGTACCCCAGTGCTTCCTGTATAGCCCCGGCTGCCATCCCGGGCAACATCATGCCCAAAGCCATGAAGCCGGTCCCTATGGCGTAATGCGAAGTTTTGTGTTCTCCGTTGGCAACGTAAATCAGGTAAAGCATATAGGCGGTAAATCCGAATCCGTAACCGAGTTGTTCAAAAGCCACCGAAACGATTACCACCCATACATTTTCGGGCATGGTAGATGCCATAAAAACGTACAACAGATCCGGCAGGTTGATGGCCAATGCCATGGGAAGGATCCATTTTTTCAAACCTCCCCGCGAGACAGCAATCCCTCCTACAATACCGCCCAAAAGCAAAGCAATAACACCTATGGTCCCGTACACCATTCCCACTGTGGCTGTCGGGAGTTCCAACCCTCCCGCCCCGGGATTGTCCAGTAGGAAAGGAGACGCAATCTTTACCAGCTGGGATTCTCCCAGGCGGTATGTCAGGATGAAAAAGAATACAATACCCAGGTCTTTCTTCTTGAAAAAAGACCCGAAAGTCATGAAAAAGTCTTTTAAAAGCCCTACAGGTGTGATATTCTCGCGTGAAACATCGCCTATTGGCCGGGGAAGGACAAAATTGTGGTATAAGGTCAGGATCAGGAACAGAGCGGCCAGCAGGTAGAAAGACAGGCTCCAGGCCAGAGGAATGTTTCCGGCAATGGATGGGAATATTTTGCCCTCTTCCATCAACCCGGCAAACATGACCAGAATCCCTTGTCCGAAGATAGTGGCAAAGCGGTAAAATGTATTCCTGATGCCCACAAAGAAAGATTGTTCTCCTTGTGATAAAGCCAGCATGTAAAATCCGTCAGCGGCGATGTCATGAGTTGCGGAACTGAAAGCCATGAGCCAGAAAAAAGCCAGTGTAGCCTGTACGTAAAAAGTTGTTGGGATGAAGAAAGCTACTCCTGCAAAACCTACGGCAATGAAACTTTGCATAAGAACCACCCACATTCTTTTGGTTTTGATCAGGTCTACAAACGGGCTCCAAAGGGGCTTGATCACCCAGGGCAAATACAGCCAACTGGTATACAGAGCTATATCGGTATTAGAAAGTCCCAGCCGCTTGAACATGATCACGGCTATGGTCATTACGGCTACGTAAGGCAGGCCCTGGGCAAAATACAACGTGGGGATCCACGACCAGGCGTTTCTTTTTTTAACGGCAGAAGGTACGTCCATCAATAAATCTTTTCAATCCGGGAACCCGGGTAATAATGTTGCAATATATCCTGGTAGGCATACCCTTTGACTGCCATAACGGCTCCTCCTATCTGGCAAAGGCCTACCCCGTGGCCCCAGCCGGCGCCGTACAGGATGAACGTGTCTTCACGTTTAAGGGGAATAAAAGCCGAGGAATACAGGTGCGATTCGGAAAGAGCCTTTCTGATCAAAAGGTCTTTCCCTATTGTGAGCGTTTGTTTTGTGCCTACGATCTTCAGGCGGGAGATCCGGCCTGATGTTCCTCTTTCCAGGGGTATAAGCTCTTCTACCAGTCCAAAATCAACGCCTATGCGTTTTTTTATTAGTTCTGTAAGTTCTTCCGCGGTATAGGTCACCTCCCACCGGTAAAAGCCCGTGGTTTCCCTGTCGTAGGAATTCAGCACCTGGGAAAGAATTTCCTGGTCATCGGTATTGCAAAAAGCGGGAGGCTGACTGCGGATCCAGATCTCGGCCTGGACGGGATCGGAAAGATCGGGAAAAGGTACTTCCGGGGGAAATGACTCTCCGTCGTATTTTCCCTGTAAATAAGGGGGGTCTTCAGGTTCCCAGGAAGTGGAGAACTTTTCCATAAAACCCCCGCAACATTTTGAAAAACGCGCATCACAAATATTGCCGCCGTAAGTCAGTACCTCTCCGGCGGTTTCCATAACGGCTCCCGTTACGTTATCAATGGATTGTGAAGGCCTGGTAATGCCCTGGTAACGCTGGCAATGATCATCTGCACAAACGTCAAACTGGGTGTGGTCTTCGCGATCCCACCATTTGATCCATTCGGTATCCGTTTTGATCTCACTCCTATATGCTTGCTTTTGTTGCTCTATCCCTTTTCTTTTTTCTATCTGCGAAAGCAACCAGCTGCGGGATATTACGGCATGCGTCTTCAGGTATTCCGCAGAACTGGTGGCACTCATTTCCGAGGCTATGACACTGATCAGGTAATCTTCTACAGGGAGCACGTTGAGGGCACGCACCATCCCGTCTTCGGGGATCAACACCAATGATCCTGTAAAACGCTGATCTTCTTTACGCTCCCAGTGAAACTCAATACCTATGACCACATCCTTAAGGACAAAAGAGGATTTGGGATCATTGGGCCGGAAAACAAATCTTTCTCCGGTTTCATCTTGAAAACGGATCTTCCCGTTTTCTGCATATGCCGTGTAGTCTCCTGAGAAGTCCCCGAAATCTCCGTCTAATGTAAAAGAAAGGGCAGGCGCTTTCAGAATGCCTACTTCAATTGTTTTCTGGCCTGTAATTCCCATGTTCTGAGTCTGTCTTTATAAAGATTGTTTGCATTAATTTTTTCCGGTTCCAGGGCTGCATCTGAATTTCCCTCCCAACGGCGGCAATTGTAGACAACATCGTAGATGCGGCCTATCAGGTATTTCCTGGAAAAATTCAGTCCCAGGCCGTAATCTTCCCCGTAATTGGTGTTGGGAAGCAGGAGCTCCTTTAAAATGGGTGTATAGAATGCCCTTGGAGCACCCAGCCCGTTTATCCTGAGGGCATTGTTCCTTCCATTTTCGGGAGTCCATTCCCGGTGGTCAATGATGCCCGGTGGCAGGCTGTTCATCTGAAAATCTGTCATCCGGTAAGTTCCTATGATCATGCCGCATTGTTGCTCGTAAAAAGCTTTAACGATTTTTTCCAGCGAATCGGGACCAGAATAGACATCATCACTGTCCAGCTGCACCAGGAATTTTCCGCATTTTGGATGATGGAGTGCCGTGTTCCACAACCCTCCCACGAACAAATCTTTACGTTCCGGGGTAATGACGATCAGACGCGGATCGTTTTCAAATTTTTTAAGAATATTAAGTGTATTGTCTGTACTGTGATGATTGACTGCAATGACATTGAAGTTAAAACCCGGTTCCTGGGACAGTGCCGATCTGACGGCATCTTCTATGGTACGTTCCCTGTTGAATACCGGTATCATAACGGTAGCTTCGTACTCAAACGTTTCCCGGTTCAGATCTACGGGGGTAAATACGGGTGGCAAATAGGCTCCTACGGCTTTCAGGTGTTCGGTACATGCTTTTTCCATATCTATCTGAACATCCCGGTTTTTTGGATCCACGTAATCAAAAAGTTTTTCTCCCGATTTACGGGTATCGGTCTCAATTTCCGTATACAAGACTTCATTGACATGCACAAGCGGTGCCATTCTGCTCACCGTAAGCCGCAAATTGTAAAGACCGGCATACGGATAATTGACGGTTGTCTGTGCTGCTGCCTTTTTCAGGATGGCCGTATTGTATAACAGTACCGACCCAAAATTAAAATCATCACGCAAGGCGCCTTCCTGGCATTCAATCAGGGGCATTTTCATACGTTGACCGTTAATTATTTGATAATGATCTGCGTACAACATACCGGCCTGCGTGTCGTCTCCAAGACGGACCAGACGTTCCAGGGCGCAATAGCCGGGTTCCAAGGAGGTATATTTAGTATATATAAGCGTATACCCGGCGGACGATCTATCTGCGATCTTTGCTATTGTTGTGGAAGAAGCAAGGTTGTCAACGGGTATTACTTCCAGTCCGGTATGGGACAGATCCACCCCGGGATCCGTACTGAGTAAGTAAATCCGGTTTATTATTTTCAAAGGTTTAAGATGGGCCAGCGTAGCAGCTACCTGGTCCTGATCTGCCGCCGGAATAAAGCAATCTATGTGTTTCATGAAAATAAAGGGTTAGTTTTTTGATTTAGCTAACAAAGGTACAATCTTTTTAACTATTTTTGCCGACTGTAACTAAAAACAACGATGACCCGAACCTGTTCCGTACTTTTTCTTTTTTTGCTCTCATTCTTCCCGGTTTTTGAAAATGAACTTTTTGCGCAGGACACCACTCCTGTTATAAGTTATTACCAGGAACAGAGCGGCGTTTTTTCGCCTTTGTACAACGGCAAAATTCCCCCTGAATACAGAATGCTTCATGACGGAACCTATTTTCTGGAATCAGAAGATTATTACACCGGCACGGTAGTATACAACGGAAAGCAATACGTTGACATACAAATGAACCTGAACGCGCACCTGGATGAACTGTATGTAAAAATTCCGCAATACAATTCCAATACCATTTTGCTGAAAGCTCACGTAACATCTTTTACACTGGACAATATGGAATTTTTGCATATTGTCAGGGACCTGTTCCCCCGGGCTCCGGAAACCGGCTATTACCGCATATTGTTTTCAGGAGAAGATGTCATGGTATTGAAGAAAACAAAAAAAATGATGAACAGTGCCACTCCGGATGTTGAAATGACAGTAACGCATGTTTTTAACGAAAGCACCTCCTGGTATATTGTACGGAACGGTATGTTCCATCCGGTAAAAAGAAAAGCATCGGTTTTACGCGTTTTACGTGATAAACGCAAAGAACTGAACCGTCATATCAGAGAAAACAAACTGGGTTTCGGTAAAGAAGACAGGGATGCTTCCCTGGCTTCCTGTGCTGCCCGCTACGAACAGGAAGCATTATGAAAGGAATAAGAAGCACAGGCAAAACCACCATTATTGTGTTCTTGTTGTTGACATGCCGGGTAACGGGATGGTCACAGGATAATTACAGATTTCGTTATGTGACACTCGATTCCATTGTTCATACACTGGAGAACCATACGCCCGACCGCTTTTATTATGCACCCGTACAGACCGATACGTTGCTGCTGAGCCTGGAGGCAACACAGGATAAAGTACTGGAAGCGCTAAACCGGGAACTGCAAAAAAATGACTTTTCCCTAAACTATATTGGCAAGAATAAATGGGCCGTTATCAAAGGCTCTTTGACTACTGCAATCCCCGATGCGTTTTTTGCCGATTCGCTTGAAAACGGTCTGCATAGCGAAAAGGAACTGGCACAGATGGTAAACGGCAGTATGCTTACAGCCGATTCAGAGAATCGGTTATACACACTGGGAGATCCGTTATTATCGGATCAGGGAGGTAACGTGTTGCTGACCGGATACGTGAGGGATCATCTGACAGGGGAACCTGTAGCAGGTATCACCGTTCTTTCAGAGGACAAACAGCATTATGCCATGTCCGATACGTACGGTTTCTATTCCCTTACAATTCCGCGCGGATACAACACCATCATGATACAAGGTTTCGGGTATGAAGATTCCCGGCGTTACCTGCGTATCTTTTCTGACAGTTCTCTGGATCTGAACATTGCCGAGGAAGTTTTCTCTTTGCAGGGAATCGTGGTTTCTGCGGAAAAAATGGAAAACGTTCGCAACGTAAAACTGGGTCTGGAACGTGTCCGTGCAGACCGGATCCGTCATATCCCCACGGTTTTCGGTGAAGCCGATGTGATCAAAGCAGTACTGACACTGCCGGGCGTGAAATCCGTAGGCGAAGCCTCCGGAGGTTTTAACGTACGCGGAGGAGCTACCGACCAGAACCTGATCCTTTTCAACCAGGGGACCATATACAATTCCTCCCATCTGTTCGGACTTTTCTCCCTGTTCAATAACGATGTGATCAGCAACCTGGAACTTTACAAAAGCTCTGTACCTGCACGTTACGGAGGAAGAATATCTTCCGTTCTGGAAGTGAATTCCCGGGAAGGAAATAAAAATCGTTTTACCGGATCGGCCGGGATAGGTCTTCTGACGACCAAACTTACGCTCGAAGGACCTATCGTAAAAGACAGAACTTCGGTGCTTGTGGCCGGAAGAACTACCTATTCTGACTGGTTAATGGGAATTATTCCCGAAGAAAGCGGCTATAACGACGGAACGGCCAATTTTTACGATCTGAATGCCGGTATCTCACACCGTTTTAACCAGAACAATCAGCTGTTCGTAAACGGCTACTTCTCAAGAGACCGGTTCTCTTTTAACAAGGATGTATCTTACCGTTACCAGAATATCAACACATCGGCAAGATTCAGAAGTATATTGACGGATCGTACAGATATGGTACTCTCCGGAGCATACGATAAATACAGTTACCATACGCAGGATACAACCAATAGTGCTATGGCTTACGATATGGCTTTTTCCCTGCAACAAACCAGTCTGAAAGCTGATTTTACCACCCGGTTAAGCGATTCACATAAGCTGAATTACGGAGTTAATGCGTTTTATTATTTCCTGGACCCGGGGACTTACCTGCCCTTTGATGACAAATCGCTGGTTGTACCGGACCGGCTTCAACGGGAACAGGCTATAGAAACGGCTTTGTATATAACTGACACCTGGGATATTACACCTGAGTTTTCTGTAGAAATGGGGCTTCGTTACGGTTACTTTGCTGCACTGGGACCCAAAGACTACTACCTTTACGATCCCGACGTACCCCGTGCCCTTGAATCCATCACAGACAGTGTTTCTGTTGCCGGTGGAAAAACCGTAGCTCCTTATCACGGGCCCGAGTTCCGCCTGTCCATGCGGTATGCGTTTACTTCCGACTTTTCCGTAAAAGCGGGATTCAATAGTATGCGCCAGAACATACATATGTTATCCAATACAACGGTGATCTCACCCACGGATATCTGGAAACTTTCCGATGCCAACATAAGGCCTCAAAAAGGTTGGCAGGCTGCTATGGGTTTATATAAAAACCTAATGAACAACACATTGGAGATTTCTGTGGAAGGTTATTACAAAAACATGGACCGCTACCTGGATTATGCTTCCTCAGCCCGGTTGTTGATGAACCATCACATAGAAACCGATGTGATAGAGACCCATGGGAGGGCATACGGTGTGGAAGTCATGCTTAAACGTTCGCTGGGCCGTTTAAACGGTTGGCTTTCTTATACCTATTCGCGTACAGAACTGTGCCAGGACGATCCTCGTGTTTTAAAGCCCGTTAACAACGGAAACTGGTATCCGGCCCCTTACGATAAACCGCACGATCTGAAATTGGTGGGAAATTTCAAATTCACACACCGTTTCAGTCTTTCTGTGAATCTGGATTACAGTACCGGCAGGCCCATAACCATGCCTGTGGGTACATATCACTATGCCGGAGGCTGGAGGCTTATGTATGGAGACCGGAACAGTCATCGTATTCCCGATTATTTCCGTCTGGATATATCTTTTAACGTGGAACCTTCTCATAAGCTTACCCTGCTGACTCACAGCTCCTTTACATTTGGAGTATACAACGTTACCGGAAGAAAGAATCCCTACTCTGTTTTCTTCCGTACGGAAAACAATACCATTAACTCGTATATGCTTTCCATTTTCGGATGTCCCATCCCGTACATTACCTATAACATCAGATTCTAATGCCACACCTTATGAAATACCTGGTAAAACTTACGGGAATGATCATTCCGGCCCTGATAGCCGTCTCCTGCATTGTTCCCTATGAACCGGAAGAATTGGTCAATCTGGAAGATATCATTGTTGTGGAAGGGAATATATCACTGACCGGGCCTTTCACGATCCATATTTCCAGGAGTGCCCCGATCTCCACTTTTCAATCCGGACAGCGGACTGTGAAATACGAAAGAAATGCCACTGTATACGTACGTGACGACCAGGGAAACATGTACCAGCCTTACAACCGTACCGCCGAAGGGGAATACCTTTTTGATTTTTCCGCTCAGGAGCCGGATCAGGAATTGGAATACCAGCTAGTAGTAAAATCACTGGACGGGAACACGTATGAATCAGACATGAGGAAAGCCCGGCACAGTAGCAATATGGAATTGCATTATGTGGTTGATACCCTGGCTGAAAAACTGTCCGTTTACGTCAATTCGTATGATGTAACGGGACAGTCCAAGCATTACAACTGGAAATTCACGGAAACCTGGGATTACGTATCCCAATTGGCTGCCTATACCTATTTTGACATATTTGAAGTAAAAAGCACGGAAAACAAAAGACCCTGGAATCACCGTTGCTGGAACAGCCAACAATCTTCAGAAATTATACTGAAAGAAACTTCAGCTTTATCCGAAGACCGCATCAGGGACCTGGAAATTCATACCATCAATTTCCGGGATATACGCATAACCCAACATTATATTATAGAAGTAACACAAACGGTACTGGACAGCGATGCTTACAACTACCTGGAAAATATGCGTAAGAATTCAAACGACATAGGAGACCTTTTCTCTCCCCAGCCTAATGAGATCAGCGGGAATGTTCATTGTGTGACCGATCCGGATACGCGGGCCGTAGGTTTTGTTTCTGTTTGCAATTCGGTGACAAAAAGACTGTTAATTGACTGTACCGGACTGCCGGGTTACATACGGGAACCCATGCCCGAAGATACGCTCATGTCGCTGGAGTCCGATATATCCAGCCTGATTGAGCTTCATTCAATGGGATATTCTCCCCATATGATAGATGCACAGATGGCTGTCAGTCACTGGAATCTGACACGTTGCATCGATTGCAGAAGCAAGGGAGGAATCCCAATCGTTCCCGTTTTCTGGCCCGTTCAGTGGCCTTGGTTCTGAAAATTACGATTATGAGACGCATCTTTATTGCAATACTGATTATTATACCTGCCATATCCCTTAACGCACAGGAGGATATGCTTCATGAAAGGTTGTACCTGAGCACCGACAAAGCGTGTTATCTTGCTGGTGAAGAGATATGGATATCTGCATTCTGTTACGATGCTGTCAATGGAATTCCCTCCCCTGTGAGTGCTGTGGCTTACCTGGAACTTCAAAACCTGTCGGGTTCTCCGGTTCAATCCAAAATTGCCCTGAACCATGGCAGGGGAAACGGATCAATACATCTGCCCGTTTCATTACCTACCGGTATATATCGTCTGACAGGCTATACCCGTTATATGTACTCGGAAAGCGAAAAAAATTTTTATTCGGGGTTTGTTACTGTTTACAATCCGCTGACATCGCTGCGTTCCGACAACGTTCGCACCCGAACCCCGGACGATACCGTAACAACGGTTTCCGCTTCCCGGAACAACAACTCGGGACAGGCATTTGCACTTACCACGGATAAAAAAAGTTACCTCACAAAGGCAAATGTAAGGATAACGTTCCGGAATCCGCTGCCGGAAACCATCTCGGCAAGTATTTCGGTTTCGCGTCTGGACGATCTGAATTATTACCGCAATCCGTCCATTATGGAAACGGTTGACAGTACACGTAACGAACCCCTGAAACCTTTTCCGTTGGAGAAGGTAGATTACGCCGGGGAGATTATCCGCGGTCATGTTGTGGATGAAGACAATGTGCCGGTAACGAACGTAGAGAGTTTTGGGTCTTATATTTCTATAGCCGGGAAGGATATTCAATATTTTACCGGTGAAATAAGGGATAACGGAAAAGTAAGGTTCTTTACTTCAAATCTTTACGGTGACGGAACGTTGGTAAGTTACGTGCCTTCCTTTAACCATAAGAAATACCACCTGGTATTGGATTCAGTTTACATGCATCCCCAGGTAGACTGGGTCCCGCAATTGATCCTGGACAGGAATCAGGAGGAATTGTTGCTGGGACGCAGCCTGGGAGTCCAGATAGCGCAGGCTTACCGGCTGGACACACTGGCTGTGGAAAAAAGGCTGCCGGCCAATTTATTGTTCGAAAACACAGGGATCGTCTACAAGCTGGATGAATACACCCGTTTCCCCACGATGGGCGAAGTGCTCATTGAATTCATTCGTGAAGCCCGTTTCAGGAACGATAACGGGGCTCACAACCTGCAGGTCCGTCTCAGAGATGCAACGGGAGTTGCCTATTATTTACAGGACCCTACGCCTCCCCTGGTTCTGCTGGACGGAATACCGGTTGAAGATCACGAAAAGATCTATGAATACGATCCGAATCAGGTAAAAGAAATCCTTATCTATGCGGACAGGTATGCCTTCGGTTCTATCTATTACAACGGGATCATTTTCTTTAGGACTTTCAAGGGAGATTATCCCGGACTGGACCTGGATGAGTCCATGCGTATACAGGAATTCAGGGGGGTACAAAATCCCCGTTCTTTAGGTATGGTGCCTGAGAACAGCCGTCTGCCCGATTTGCGTCACACACTTTATTGGAACCCCGTTTTGGAACTGGGAGCTAACCAGTCTGTTACCCTGAATGCAACCACATCCGAGATCGCGGGTACTTTCCGGGTAGTGATACAGGGTCTTGACCTGAAAGGAAATCCTTTCACGGTATCTACTGATTTTGTAGTAAAATAAGGAGGGTTCTCAGCGTCCGGTAACCAGGAGGTAACGGCTTTTGGCCATTTGGTAATCTTTTACGGCATCGGTTTTCTTATCGTAACTTTCCCGGAGGAACGCCCTGGCAGCCAATAATTCAGTCAGGCTGACTGTTCCAGCTTTGAAGTAATCTTCATTCAACCTGGCGTTTTCTTCCGATTCTTCCACGGCCAGTTCGGCCAACAGTAATTTTTGATAAGATTCAACGAATGAACCCCATGTCTGACGGATCTGCATAAGCAATTGTTGCCGGCCGTCTTCTTTCTGAATACGTGCCCTGTCTGCTTCCAATTTCTTTTGTTTTATGGCAAAGGATCCCCGGGCCCAGTCAGATATGGGTACCTGGACAGCCGCCATTATAGCACCGTTCCAGTTGTCTTTGTCCAGGAGGTTTTCATAATAATACATGGCACCTACACCAATCTTAGGCAGATAACCTGCTCTTTCGATCTTTTTTTGTAGTTCAGCCGCTTGAACTCCCATATCCAGCAAACGGTATTCGGTACGCTGATCAATGACAGAAGCCGGGTCCACGTAAAATTCCATAGGATCGGCATATACAAGATCTCCGGGAGGAGCGATTTCAAAATTGTCAAGGGAATCTACTGATAATCCTATCTCGCGTGCCAGCGCCATCGTCGCCAGGTAGATCCCGTTTTCCAATTCCACGTTTTTGGTCGCAAGCGTATTCTTTTGCAGCTTTACCTTAAGAACTTCATTTCTACCCAGGATACCTGCATTGTAAGCCTGTTGCACATCTTTTTCCACGGAGTCCAATACGTTTTTCATTAAAGAGACGGTTTTTCGTTTCTCCGATAATGAATAAAGAAGCCAGTAATACTCTTCGGTTTTCTCCAGAACCTCGTCCACGGTTCTTTGCGTAAATAGTTCACTGGAACGAATCCCCAGATCGGCCAGTTTTGTAGAATAGAAGATCTTACCTCCCATGAATACAGGTTGGATGGCCGTGGCACTTACCAGGATACCGTCTTTGAGTAATTCCATGCTTCCCAGCATTCCCATGTCAATGGACATTATAGGGTTGCTTGCCTGAAATCCCATCCCGAACGCAGATACGTTGGGGAAAAAATAGGTCAGTGCCTGTTTTTTCATTTGGAGTGATATCTGCTCTCCCAGTTTCATGTCTTGTATCCGGGCATTGTTTTCCAGAGCCATTTGCCTGCAATCTTTCAATGTATAAGGTTGCGAAGCCAGCGGTCCGGCAGTAAAAAGGCCGAAAGCAAATACCAAATAAAAGATCTTCTTCATTACAACGTCAGTTTTTCAGGTTCGCTAATAGACCGGGCCTTATCCTGTTTCCGGTACAACAACCAGTAAATTACCGGCATGAAAACCGAAACAAAGAACATGGAGGTAATGATCCCAAAACATATGGTAGCGGCCATGGGAGCCCAGAGGGAATCGTTCACTATAAGCATGGGAATAACCGCTACGGCAGTAGACGAAGACGTCTGGAAAATAGGCCTTATACGCCTGCATCCCGCTCTGAAAGCCGCTTCTTTAACAGATGATCCTTCAGAACGCAACAACTCGGCATAATCGAACATAATGATCCCGTTCCGGACCACAAGACCTATCAGGGTTACCAAACCCAGGAATGTGGTCATACTAACTGGCAGACCCAGGATCCAGGTACCGACAAAGGCACCTAAAATACTCAATGTAGTGGATCCCATTACCAGGAATGCCAGGGATACTTTTTTGAAGTGGAACAACAGGATCAAAAAGATCATGAGAACAGCTATGGCTACTCCCTGTAAAATACCGGGCATCAGGGACTTGTCTGCATGGTAGGTGCCACCGTACTGATAACGGATACCATCGGGCATGGTTGTATTGTCCATAACTTCCTTCACCTGATCAAAGACATCGGTTGATATTTTGCCGTAATCCAGATCCATCATGAGTGTAAGCGTGGGATAGCCGTTTCTTCTTACAATCTGTGATATATTCCATTCGGGTTCCAGACGGGCGATCTGTCTCAAGGGGACACTTACCCCCGGGATCATGCCCTGTACGTATTCATCACCCAGGCTTGCAATATCCGGAGATCGTTCGTCTTCTTGGGTCCGGATAACTACCGGAACGGTTTTGCCGTCAGTAAGGACAGACGTGACGGGCACACCGGAATACCTGGAGGCCAGATTCAACGAAAGGTATCCGGGACTGATTCCCACCCGTGCCGCTTTGGTGGCATCTACCTGTACATCAACCCCGTATTGCATCCCTCCAAAATCTGAACGTACACTGGCTATATACGGTATCTTACTCAATTCTTTTGACAGGGAATCTCCCAGGTGCATCATTGCCGGCTTGTCCTCTCCTATCAAGCGCACTTCCACCTCGTTGGCAGCAAGCATGGAGTAATCCAGTTGTTTTACACGAACATACGTTCCCGGGAAATAGTGTATGTATTTCTTTTGATATTCAGCAACCAGTTGTTCGGTTACCTTGGATGACGGAGTGTTGACTATAAACTGCCCAAAATGAGATCCCGGGATCTGGGGAGTATAAGAGGCCTGAAACCTGGGAGCACTGGCTCCAATGAAAGAAGTAACGGCCAATACACGTTCATCCTGTTGAATCATTATACGCAGGGAATCCGAAACCTTTTCTGTGTCTTCAAGTGCAGATCCGAAAGGCAGGTAGATCTCTACCACAAACTGGTTCCTGTCTGCCATAGGCATGAGGCGTTTTGGCAGTTGCAGGTACACAAAGAAAGGCAAGACCAGGAACAAAATTATAACCACAATTACCCATACAGGGTGTGCAAAAGCTTTCCGCAAGGTTTTTTCGTAGAAGACCCCGAATATTTCCAGGATAGATATTCCTCTTTTACTTTTCTTTCGTTGCTTTTCAACTACGTGTTTTAATCCTTTTCGTATTGTAAAATACTGAAAATAAGGTATATAAAGCATGGCAATAGCCAGAGAGACCATCAGGGAAATAGAAATGGCCCATGGCGCCATGAAAATGAATTCCACGAAGTTTTCAGGAAATGTGAAATAGAACGGGAAAAAAGTAACACTTATGGCCAGTGTGGCTGAAAAGACTGAACGAAAATAGGAACTGGCCGCTTTGATAGAAGCTTTCCAACGGCTCATGCCCTGATCCAGGAATGTCATGTAATTGTCTATGACCACAATGCTGTCATCCACAACCATACCTAAAACGACCAAAAGAGAAGCCAGTGTTACGGTATTAATCTCAAAACCTATGACATACATGATGCCAATGGAAATAAATATGGTTATGGGGATGGCTGTTGCGGCAACGGAAGCCACCCTTAGGGGAAGCATCACTATCATCACGGCAATGACCGCCAGTATGGCCGTAAGCATTTCCTTGAGAAACGAATACACGGAATCCGCCACTACTTTCGGTTGATCGGCGATCCTGAATACGCTGACATCCGAAGGGAGTTCCGATTCAAAATCTTTCAGGATAAGGTCCACCTGTTTTCCGAGTTCGACCATATTAAATCCTTTGCTCATTTCCATGGACAAAAGGAGGCACTTCTTGCCGTTATTGGTTATATAACTGAGGGGTTCGGGATATTCCCTCACTATCCGCCCTATATCCTTAACACGCAGCACATTCCCTGATCCGTCAAAATAAACGGGCTGCTCCAGGATCTCCTGTTCACTGGTATAGGCATTGTTCAGGTGTATGGGGATCACATCCCCCATGGATGTAATATTGCCCGATGAAGTGATCAGTCCTCCGGCAAACAGCTGAATCATGATCTGTTGCGTATTCAGGGAGTAGGCAGCCAGTTTTTCCTTGTCCAGGTAAATACTTATTTGCTCTTCCTGTTGACCGTAGCGCTTCAGATTGGCCACTATAGGCAGGGTCCGCAAACGACCTTCCAGGCGGTCCATGATCTTCCCCAGCTGGGTGTAAGTTTTGGAATCGCTTTCCAGGGTGATCAAAATGGCCGAGGTTTCTCCGAATTCGCTGATAACCATTAATGGTAACACGCCCGGAGGAAGCTGTACCCTGAGGTCTTCCAGGTTCAGGCGCAGATTGGCGTAGAAATCCCGCGGATTCTTTTCTGAATCTACCAGGTCCATCACAAAATAGACCATGCCGTCCCGGGTCAGCGAATACGTATTTTCCCGGTCGACTTCCTTGTAACTCAGCAAGTGCCTTTCAAGAGGAACGGTCAGCTCTTCTTCTACCTGCTCAGAAGAAGCTCCCGGGTAAATTCCCAGGACCAGGGCATTGCGTATGGTGAAGTCCGGGTATTCCTTTTTAGGCATATTGGGCAGGGCATATATACCCAGTCCCACCAAAAAAGCAACCAGTAAAAGAACGATCTTGTGATTGTGCATCGTCCATTCCACGATGCCTTTTC
>JBAZDQ010000013.1:0-45148 GCA_041654355.1 Bacteroidales bacterium | reverse complement strand
TTTGGGGGCTTCTTCTGCCGACATCCGGTCTGAAGTTTCAATTAACGTGAAAAAGGAAATTTTTGAAGCCGTAAACAATGTGTTGACCCCACAGATCTGATTATTTGCCAATAAATTGTTTTTATTAAGGAAAACCACCTCACCCGGGGTGGTTTTTTCCTGTTAAATCGTAAATTTGAGCTATGAAAAAATTATTAACCATAGCAGCACTGTTGGCTTGTCTGCCAATGGTTGCACAAGAAAAAGCCGTCATAGACCTGCAGCCTCAGAAGGAAACATGGCGCATAGAAAAAGAAATCTACGGACATTTTGCTGAGCACCTGGGGACGTGCATATACGGGGGGCTCTGGGTCGGTCCCGACTCCCCTATCCCCAACACGCAAGGATACCGTAACGATGTGCTGGAGGCACTGAAAAAACTGCAAATCCCCGTCCTGCGCTGGCCAGGAGGCTGTTTTGCCGATGAATACCACTGGCGCGACGGGATAGGTCCGCGGCAGCTGAGACCTAAAATGATCAATACACACTGGGGAGGTACCGTTGAAGATAACAGTTTTGGCACACATGAATTCCTTAACCTCTGTGAATTATTGGGTTGTGAGCCCTATGTTAGCGCAAACCTGGGAAGCGGAACCATAGAAGAAATGGCCGACTGGGTTGAATACATGACCTCTCCGGCCGACAGTCCTCTGGCCAATCTGCGCCGGGAAAACGGCCGCGACGAGCCTTGGAAAGTCAGATATTTAGGAGTGGGAAACGAGAGTTGGGGCTGCGGAGGCAATATGCGTCCCGAGTTTTACGCAGATCAGTACCGCAGATATGCCACTTATTGCCGGAACTTCGGAGACAACCGGTTATTCAAGATTGCCGTGGGGCCCAGTGACTTTGACGTGAACTGGACAGAAGTAATGATGAACAACGTAGGCAGACGCATGGACGGACTTTCGGTGCATTTTTACACGGTATATGATTGGAATGCCAAGGGTTCCGCCACACGGTTCACTCCGGACGATTATTACTGGACACTGGGAAAATGCCTTGACATAGACAATGTGATAAAGTCTCACAGCACCATCATGGACCGGACCGATCCGAACAAACGGATATCCCTTATGGTAGACGAGTGGGGAACCTGGTGGGATCAGGAACCGGGTACCGTACCGGGTCATCTGTACCAGCAGAATACCATGCGCGATGCTTTTGTGGCCGCCCTTTCACTAATGGTTTTCCATCAACATGGAGACAGGGTGAAAATGGCCAATATTGCTCAGCTGGCCAATGTCCTACAGGCAATGGTCCTGACCAAAGAAGATAAAATGGTTCTTACTCCCACCTATCATGTGTTTGAAATGTTCAAAGTGCATCAGGGAGCTTCCTTTTTGCCGCTCCAGGTGAAGGCTTCGAATATCGTAACACGCGACAAGCGTGTCATTCAGACAGTGTATGCCACCGCTTCTGTCAATGAACAGGGGGTGACGCATATCTCCCTGGCCAATGTCTGCCTGGACAAGTCCTGTGAAGTTACGATCAATCTGAACGGAGCTTATTGCAAAGAAGCCACCGGCAGAATGCTTACTTCCGGGCAAATTACGGACTATAATGATTTTGATCATCCGTATACAGTCAGGCCGGAAACCTATTCAGGTATGAGATCCGGAAAAGATGTTCTGACACTTACCATGCCTGCCAAATCAATTGTTTCGCTGGAGTTGCTCCCTGCCGGTAAATAATGGTTTTGATAGGCCTTTTTTGAAAAGAAATCGTTACTTTTGATGGTTTTTCAGACAAAACAAAACAATAACCTATAATCATTCTAATATGACAACAGAGAAAAAAAGCTACGCATTGCCAATCATCATGATGATTGTACTATTCGGGATGATCTCATTTGTGACCAACCTGGCAGCACCAATGGGACAAGTATTGAAAGAACAGTTTGGAGTGTCCAATTTCCAGGGGTTACTTGGTAATGCGGCTAACTTCATAGCTTATGCCGTAATGGGAATACCGGGAGGTATGCTCTTACAGCGCATAGGGTATAAAAAAACAGCCCTTATAGCCATTGCCATCGGTTTCCTGGGAGTATTCATTCAGTTTCTTTCCGGACACTCATCAGAAACGGCCGCATTCAGTATCTATCTTCTGGGTGCATTTGTTGCCGGTTTTTCCATGTGTTTACTGAATACCGTGGTGAATCCCATGCTGAACACACTGGGTGGCGGCGGAAACAAAGGAAACCAGCTTATACAGGTAGGAGGTTCCTTCAACTCCGTGATGGCTACGCTGACACCTGCTTTGGTAGGTATTTTAATTGGCGAAGCCGCCAAAGCCAACATCAAGGATGTATTCCCGGTACTTTATATTGCCCTGGGTGTTTTTGCCCTGGTATTTTTAGTATTATTAGCTGTTAAGATTCCTGAACCGCATGTAGCCCAAAGCAAGGAACCTTTGAAGCAATTGATGACAGGGGCTCTCAAATACAGGCATTTTATACTGGGAGCTGTTGCTATTTTCGTATACGTGGGTGTGGAAGTAGGAACCCCGGGTGTAATGATCTATTGGCTGTCGGACAATCCCGAAGTAGGAAAAACCATTGCCGGTTTTGTGGCAGGTACCTACTGGTTGCTCATGTTAGTGGGACGCTTGATAGGTGCCTCTGTGGGCAGCAAAATATCCAGTAAGGTAATGCTATCGGGAACTTCTGCCGTTGGGCTTCTGTTGATCTTTCTCACGATATTCTCTTCTACTGATACCTTGGTCTCTCTGCCCGTTTTGCAACGTTCTGCCCTGGGTGCCCTTTCATTCGGAATGGCCCAGGTTCCCATCAATGCTATGTTTATCGTATTGGTTGGACTGTGTACCTCCATCATGTGGGGAAGTATATTCAACCTGGCCGTGGAAGGCCTGGGCAAATATACGGCAGCTGCTTCCGGCATCTTCATGGTGTTGGTCTGCGGCGGAGGTATTCTTCCCGCGATCCAGGGATTTGTTGCAGATAAGGCCGGTTATATGTCCAGTTACTGGGTTATTGTCATCGGTATGGCTTACCTCTTGTTCTATGCCCTTGTGGGATCAATAAACAGAAATAAAGAAATCCAAACTCAATAAATTATGGGAAAACCTTACGTAGTAGGCATTGACATAGGAGGTCAAAGCACAAAACTGGGCGTTGTTGATGCCCGCGGAAACATTATTATTCAAACTACTTTTGATACACGCGACATAACAACCTTGAAGGGGTATATGGATGAACTGGAAAAATCACTTTCCCGAATCATCAATGCTCCGGCCGTGGGTGGAAAGGAAAAAGTGAAAGGGATCGGCATCGGTGCCCCCAACGGCAATTATTATAAAGGGACTATTGAGTCCGCCCCCAACCTGAAATGGGCAAAAGACAAGCACGGAAATCCGGAAGTCGTCCACCTGAAAAAAAACGTGGAGACAGCCCTGGAACTGCCCGTTGTGGTCACTAACGACGCCAATGCTGCTGCACAGGGAGAAATGATCTACGGAGCGGCCAAGGGTATGAAAAATTTCATTGAGATCACCCTGGGAACGGGTGTGGGCAGCGGGATAGTCATTGATGGCAAAGTTGTCTACGGATACGACGGTTTTGCCGGGGAACTGGGACACACCACTTCCGTTCGCAGAACCGGAAGGCTCTGCAATTGCGGGAAGGTGGGATGCCTGGAAACGTATGCCTCGGCAATCGGGGTAGCCAGGACTGCCCGGGAATTGCTGGAGCTCGAACCCCAAAGACCCAGCATTCTGAGGAATTTGCCTGCCGATGAGATCACCTCCAAAGATGTTGCCCAGGCGGCTGCCAAAGGTGATGAGTTATCGGTGGATGTCTTTAACTACACCGGCCGGTTGTTGGGAGAGGCCTTTGCCGATTTTGTCGCTTTCAGCGCCCCCGAGGCTATCATTCTTTTCGGAGGTCTGGCACAGGCGGGGGACCTGATCTTTAAACCAACCGTACAGGCCATGGAAGACAACCTGCTGTCCATCTGGAAAGGAAAAGTGAAAGTGTTGCATTCCGAGTTGCCCGGATCCGAAGCTGCTATCCTGGGATCGGCTGCCCTGGCGTGGGAATTGTAAAAGGCACGGGTATGAATATTGAAGTTATCAATAATCAGTTTATAGATAAGTATGGAGATCCTGCCGGAGAGGTATATGCCTCACCCGGCAGGATCAACCTGATTGGAGAACATACTGATTATAACGGGGGTTTTGTTTTCCCGGGAGCTATTGACAAAGGCATGGTGGCCGTGATACGAAAAAACGGGGTTGGCAAAGTGCGGGCATGGTCGGTCGATCTGCAGGATTATGCCGAATTCAAGATGGAAGAAAGTGATCTTCCAAAAGCTTCATGGGCCCGTTATATATTCGGGGTCTGCCGTGAGATCATCAAAAGAGGCGGTACACTAGGAGGCTTTGATACGGCTTTTGCCGGGGACGTTCCCCTGGGGGCCGGCATGTCATCATCTGCGGCACTGGAAAGCACGTATGCCTTTGCCCTGAATGATATGTTCTCCCTGGGAATCGATAAATTTGTGCTGGCACGCATAGGACAGGCCACGGAACACAATTATGTAGGTGTAAAATGCGGGATCATGGATCAGTTTGCTTCACTTTTCGGAAAAGAAGGCAGCCTGATACGCCTGGATACACGGTCTATGGAATACAAATATTTTCCGTTCCATCCCAAAGGCTACAAACTGGTTTTGCTGGATACCGCAGTCAAACATGAACTTGCCTCATCGGCTTACAACAAACGTCGTGAATCATGTGAAAACGCGGCCCGTGTTGTACGTGAGAACGGACATCCCGGCGTGGAATTCCTTCGCGATGTTACCATGGATATGCTGAACGAGGTAAAAGCAAAGCTTCCGGAAGAAGATTTCAAAAGAGCCGAATACGTTGTTGGGGAAACCACACGGGTGCTGGCCGTGAGCGATGCCCTGGAACGGGATGACTATGAAACGGTTGGCCGGATGATGTATCAGACACACGACGGCATGAGCCGTCTGTATGAAGTCAGTTGTGAAGAACTCGATTTTCTGAATGACGTTGCCAAAGAATGCAGTGTAACCGGCTCGCGGGTAATGGGAGGCGGTTTTGGCGGGTGTACCATCAATCTGGTGAAAGAGCATTTGTACGATGGATTCCTGGCAAAGGCAAAAGAACAATTTGCTGCAAAATTTGGCCACAGTCCTAAAGTCTATGATGTAGTGATCAGCGACGGAGCTCGCAGGATCTCCTAGTCAGACAGTTCCGGTTGGTCAATATCCAGGAATACCCAGGTATTGCCTATCAGTTCCAGGAAGCGGAAGAAATCTGTTTTTGAGATGACGGCTGTATAACGGTTGTCGTTGGGATGAAAACTGATCTCTTCAGCTTTTTTTAATTTTTCATCCAGGAAAAGTACTACGTGATTTTCCGTGTCATTGATCAGCCCAAGGGGGGATACCGAACCGGGTTCCACTCCCAGGTACCGCATCATGCGTTGGGGAGAGGCAAAGGTCAGCTTGCCCTGCCGGAGCATTTTTTCTATGCGGTGTATGGGCAATTGCCTTTTCCAGTCAAAAATCACCAGGTAATGCCGGTTCCCCTTATGGTTCCTGAAAAAAAGATTTTTGCAATGCTGGGCGTCAATATCTTTCCAATAGGCTATGGCATCTTCCGCAGTAGGCAGGGGCGGGTGTTGGTACAAACGGTAGGAAATATCCCAGTCCCGGAGTTGTTTGAGTACTTTGTCCTTGCGCTCTTCCATAGTGCAAAAATACGTATATTTGCCTTATGATAATAAGAAAAGCGACAAAAGAGGATGCCGCCGTTCTGGCGCAAAACCAGGTACAAATGGCTCTGGAATCCGAAAACATAGTATTGGAATACCCGATGGTCAAAAAAGGGACCGATGCCTACCTGGCTGATGAACACAGAGGGACAGGATATATTGCCGAGATAGACGGGAAGATTGCCGGTTCTTTAATGGTTACCAAAGAATGGAGTGATTGGCGGAATGCCTGGATCTGGTGGATCCAGAGCGTTTATACTGTCCCGGAATTTCGCCGTCAGGGAGTTTACAAGGCTTTGTACCGCCATCTGCAGGAGCTTGTACAACAATCAGATGATGTGATGGGGATACGCCTCTATGCGGCCAAAACCAATGGGAATGCCCTGGAAGCATACCGAAAACTGGGCATGACCGATCAGCACTACGTAACTTTTGAGTGGCTGAAAGATCCTGATACGTTCAAACCGCAAACATGAAGCATTTTGGCCTTTTACGTACTTTACAGGGGAGTTATTCCTATGGAAAGGGTATAATTGATCCCGGGCATAGGCCTGGCCAGGACCGATTCGTATTCTTCATCAAAAAGATTTCTCACAATACCTTTCAGATGGATGACCACTCGTGGTAAGCGGATAACGGTTCCCAGGGTGATGTCATTCATGAAATACGGCGAAAGTACCCCTATCCGGCTGTCGGTCTGGTTGCTGGATGTAGTAAACCGTTCGCTGTAATAGGTCCATTCATAGGTAAAAGTCCAATCTTTCCAGGAAAGACGTCCTGTGAGAGACGAAGAAAATTCAGGAATATACACCAATTGTTTCCCTATAGCCTGGTCTGCCCAATTAACAGGATCTCCCAGGTTTATCGATTTTGTCCATGCAAAGTGCCCGTTGGCTGATAGTTTCCAGGATTTATTCAGAAATATATCCAGCGCTGCGTTAACTTCTGTTCCATAGCTCTTAACCTGCTTTACGTTTACGGGAGACCAGAATCCTTTGAAAGTAGGCAGCCATACAATCCAGTTATCTATCATGGAATAAAAACCTGTAATATTTCCTTTCCAGGAACAGGAGGAGCCGTTGTGAGTGGTGGAAATACCTCCATCAAAAGTAATTCCCTGTTCGGGTTTAAGGTCTGGATTGCCTCCGGGCATGAAATACAGGTCGTTGAGTGTCGGATAACGAAAATTCCTGGCAAAAGAAGCTTTTAGAACAACTTCACCCCGGCGCGAGACCAGATACTCGGCAAAAAAGGAAGGGATCAGGGGTGTAAATTCCCTGCCGTACAAATCTTTCCTAAGATCTACGGAAAATCCCAGACGTTCAGCGGGTCGGTATTTGACGGATAGGAATCCGGAGGCTTCCAGGCGTGCCTGTTCGTACCCCATGATATTCTGTTTTCCTTCAACCGATACCACGGCTTTGTCCAGGCTGGTTACAAAGTGCTGGTTCACAGTCAAATTTCCGGAAAACATCCATTTATTTACATACCATTCGTTTTCCAGTTGGGAAAAGATGGTGTTAACGTAGCTTCGGGCATGGACCATGTTGGCCCATTGGTCGTTTCCCAGATCACGCTTGTATTCATAAAGCAAATCGGTATAGGTGTATCCGGCTTTGGCTTCCCATTTTGAATGTTGTTGCAGTTTGCGCCAACGTATGACACCCCTGAAGGTGTTTTCCGCCTGATTGTTCCTTATGCTGGAATTTTCTTTGTAATCTACGTTTAACAGGGGAATTCCCCTATCAGTACGGCTGTACCAGGCAGACAGGTTCCAGTTTCCCATTCCGGATCTGCTAAAGTCAATATCCTGCAGAACGTGAAAGTCGCGGAAAGATCCGTTTTGGTTTCGTTCACGCGGATATTCATAGCCTGTGATATTCCCCTGCTGATCGTAAAAAAAAGTTTTCTTTCTGTAATTGGTGTATGGGTAATCATTGGCAGAAGAAGCAAAATACACCCTGGTCGATGCTTTCCATCTTTTTTTCCCATAGGAGACTCGCAGAAAATCGTCAAAGGTGCGGAAACTGCCCGCTCCCTGGACAAACTGGACATGAAAGCCTTCTGCGGGAATTGTTTGGGTGGACAATGCTATGGCACCCCCAAGTCCACCCGAAGCAACAATCACTGAACCGGGCCCGTGGTATAAATGGGCTTCATCAATGAAAAAGGACGGGATGCCGGAAAAGTCTACCATACCCAGCATGGGTGAATTGAGCTTCATCCCGTTCCAGGTAACCTGGGTATGAGAAGGCGACGTTCCGCGAAACGATGCAGTGGACAATGTAGCCCGGCCGTAACTTTTAATAAAGACGGTACTGTTTTGAGAAAGAACCTGTGCCAGGGACCCGGTAATATCATTGCGAAGCTCTGCAGAATCCAACGAAGTTTTCTGGACACCCATATCCCGGAGTCTTATTTGGGCAACTATGCGGATTGAATCCAACTGCCTTACCTGTAATGTATCCTGTGCTTTAAGTACAGAAGAGCAGGAAAACATACAAAGTAGTAAGACAAGGTGTTTCATTACTTAAGAAGGTTGTAATCCCATATCCCGGTAATTTCCGTAGAGACCTCACCCAGCCATCCCGATTTCCCGTTCACCCCGGTCTGAATTTTTACAAAATCAATGAATTCCAGATCAACAGGGTCTCCTTCGGGAGTGATGGCATCTGAGAGACTGAACAGACCCTGTTGGTCGTTATCGGCATATCCCCGGTCATAAGGAGGGCTTATCCAGGATCCCGTTTCAGACAGGTAATTACGGGATTCCAGGCAGGTTCCGGTGAGTGTGTAATACTCAGTTTCTATCCAAAGTGGATAATACGTTTCCTGGTTGTGATATGCTCCAAGGTAATCAACGGTTCCTGTTTTGCCGTTATTGTCTATCCAATGTACAGGAGAACCGGGCTGGCGCGGTTTAAAATAAGTGATGGCGTAATTCCTGATAACCGTTCCGTCGTTGTCTTCACTGCCTTTGAGCTCAAACCAGCTATCATCCGGCGACCCGTTCCCGTTGCTGTCCTGCATAACCCAAACGATCCCGGGCTCGGATGAATTTTCGTGGGCATTGCCTTCTATTTGCAGGTTGTATCCGCCGTCATTTTCTATGCTATGGTCAAATCCGGCTACAATATATCCACCAAAAGCACCCAGGGAAACAAACAAGTTGTTTTGCAGCCTGTTTTGGGCATAAAGAAGAGCCTCCTGAAGCATTTTCTCTCCTGAAAAACCTCCCGTTCCGGATTCGTTTATAAACTGTCCGGGGGCAGGCATGTACTCATAGATCACGTTCCAGTCTGCCCGGCTGCCGTTTTGCACAGGGCGGAAGTGCTTATTTGAAGGCATTTCCATATGGTCGTTTCCATTATCGTTGTTTTCCTGTTTACTCACTGTAACGGGAAAGCTTATCTCATCACGACCTTCTGTGTTTTCGGCACTAAAAAAAAGTTGGAATGCACCTGTTTGTGAAGAGCTGAATAGGTAAATGCTGTCCCGGTTGACTTCCACTTCGTTCACTTTCCAGGTATAGGTGGCGTTTTGGCTGTTTTCCACTATGGGATGCAAGGTAAGGGTACTGTCAGGGTTAATGAAAAACCCGTTTTCCGGCACAGCAAGAAATATTGCAGGAAGGGTATTTCTTTCCACATCTATACGGAGGTCTTTGCTGACGGCGATGTCCTGACGGATCACTTTAAAAGTCAGGTAATACGTTCCGGGATAGTTAGCAGTGAAAACATATACAGTTTGCGTACTGATCGTGTTTCCGTCCAGCATCCAGGCATAGACGGCATCCTGTGCATACAAGACCTGTGGGGCCAGGGTCAGGGTCTTTCCCACTTGCACGGTGTAAATCCCGTCGGGATCCTCCAGCCGGATCTCCGGTGCCGGCAGGGTGTACAATTCCCGGCCTCCGTTGCATCCGTTCAGAAGAAAAAGAATAAAAACCAAAAATATGTATGCTGATTTTTTCATAATCATTTAAAGCAAAAAGCACCCGGATTGATCCCTGCCGTCAGTGTGTCTACGGGTCTTCCATCGGGGTCAAAACGGTAAATTTTTCCGGGTTGTACGTAATCTATGGCATCGGCAAGGTAGATATGTGATGTGGCCGGATCTACAGCCAGTCCGTAATAACGGCTGTCCCGGTTCCTTATGAACGGTTTTACGGGAAGTATGTCTTCGTTTGCACCCATACGCCAGACATCCCGGTTCAGTATAAAGAGGGTGTCTTTTGTAGCGTTGATTGCCAGGTAAGAATAAGATGCATCATTGGAAACAGTGAAGATTTTTTCTATTGTTCCGGTGGGTGTATCAATCCGGTAGATTTCCCCGGAAGCAGCACACCATATTTTATTGTTTTTGTCCAGTATCATCCGGGAGGGCTGTTGTCCCACTTCTATGGAATCGGCGACCTTATCGGTTTGTGTGTCAATGACCAGAATTTTGTTGTCGTATGACCAGCAACTTACAAAAAGGTATTTTTCCCATTGAACCATTTCTTCCGTGGACCGATGCCCCGGGGTATTAATGAATCCTGTAATGCTATATGTTACCGGATCAATGATCGTGATTCTTTCCCGGTACAGATCAGTGACATAAGCCTTTCTGTCATTAATAAAATGTATGTGACGCGGTGAGATCAGGCCCGTGATGTTTCCCATCAGCCGGAATGTGTCCGGATCAATAACGAATATTACCCCCGAATTGTTGATTACAATATATCCCAGGCCGTTGTGGATTGTCATGGATTGGGCTACGTCTCCCAGGTTGATCCCGTTTGCCCTGATAAAAACTTCATTTTCAACGATTCCGGATTGCGGGTCGTAATAAGAAAGGGATGCGTTGCCGTACATAAAATTCCCTTCATTGACTATGAAAAGCCCTTTTGAAGAAAGTTCCGGTTCAAATGTTTCCGTTGTCAGGGGTCCGTATTTCATACAGGATCCCGTCACGAACAGAAGCAATATTATTAGAACTTTCCGGATCATTTTCTGATTTATTATAGGGGATAATTTTCAACAATTATATTGTCCAGGCAAAAATATGCAGGTGTGTTCATACCGTAGGCACCTGTATCTGAGCTTTCCATGGAAAAGGTCAGACTGTGCACATGTCCCAATGAGGTAAGATCCACTTTTTGCCAGGAGGTGACTATGCCGGTCGACTCCGGAGTGCGAAAATCTGCCAGGTAGAAATCAGTTGTTCCGGTAACAGTTCCTTCCTTGTCATGTCCTTTAAAGGTAACTTTTAACCAATCCCGGTCTTCGTATGAAAATTTTTTGCAGAACATATCTCCGTGGATCATGGATAAAGCTGTATACGAGCTGTTGGCAACGAACAGGGACAGTACAGTCATTTCTTTTTCCGGATCCTCAAAGGAGATAACGGCATCCGTTCCAAGGTAAATCAGGGCAAAGGTGGCAGAGCGGCCATGACCGCCCAATCCGGTATCCGTATCTTTATAATAAACGCTGCACTGGTTTGAATAGCCCTGAGTGGTCGTGTCATTCCATTGAGACATAACAATTCCATTCCAGGAATTGTAAACATATCCTTCGTATTCAAAGGATGAAAAAGCATATCCGAAGGTCATCCCCGTGAGGTCATGAACGTAGGGCGTATAGGATTCTTCATACAGGTTATCTCCGTAAATGGAATTGGCCAGAGTTGTTTGTGGGGCTTCTTCAAACGTTATGACAAAAGGTTTAGGTTCTCCGGGAACACAAGGGGTACAACGCACAAAAAGTGCTGCAATGCACAAGGCAGACAATAAAGGAAAGATTTTCATGTTTTAGAAAATTAATTAGTTCTCCGCTAGTTTTACAAAGGCAGGTCTTCTGACTTATCCCTGTTTCCGTCGCCTTCCCGAACCGTTAGGTCAGTGGCAAGAATGACAAAAACTTTTGGAACATAAGTTCCTGGGACTCACAGCAGCGGGAACTGTTGCCGAATTTCACGGCATTCCCTTTTAATCCGTGGGACCGTTTTCCGATCCGTTGGAACCGATGATTTGCAAATATAGATGGTTCGGGGAAATATTGTGCTATTTTTGCAAATAAAAATATCCGGAACCATGAAAAATACCTTTAGTTTATTGACACTTATAGTATTGTGTTGTTCAAGTCCCTTTTCAGCTTTTGCCCGTGGCAGTTATGTGGTGGATTCGCTGGAGAGTCCCCTGTTGGGAGAAGTGCGTCGTTTTGCCGTTTATCTTCCCGAGAGTTATGAAAGCAGCCCTGAACGGGAATACCCGGTTCTTTATTTACTTCATGGCGGAGCGGGTTCCTGGCGTGATTGGGGCAGGGTGGGCAATATGGCCCGGATAGCGGACCGGTTGATATCGTCCCGGGAAGCACGGGAAATGATCATCGTAATGCCCGATGCCGGAACAACCCTGATGACATACTTCAACGGAGGCAGCTGGAATTTTGAAGATCATTTTTTTCAGGAGTTCATGCCTTTTGTTGAAAGCCGGTACAGGATCCGTTCTGAAAAAGGATCCCGCGCGATAGCCGGCCTGTCCATGGGAGGTCAGGGCTCGGTCATGTACGGCTGTCACAGGCCGGATCTTTTTTCTGTGGTATATGCCATGAGTGCCTACCTGTACAAAATGGAGCTATCCATGTTCAATGAAGATGATCCGGTAAACCGGGATATTCAGCAAAGGGTTGAGGATAACAATGCGGTGAAATATATTTTAGGAATTTCCGGGGAAGATGCGGCCTCTTTACGTTCTGTGACCTGGGTGATCGATTGCGGAGACGATGATTTTACCTATCGTGCAAATGTGGAATTCTCTCTGGCCATGAAGGAAAAGGGGATCCCTTTGCAGATACGGATCTTTGACGGGGCACATTCCTGGGAATACTGGCAGGCGGCCCTGGGCAGGGCACTTCCCTACATCTCGGCAATCCTGTAAATAAGCGGAGCTTCATCGGAGGGAGGAAGTATGTTATAACCATCTTTAAGTTCCAGGTTCCAGCCGGTTCTCTTGTAAGGAACAACTGCGGTACTCCAGTCTGAGGAAACAAGGCATCCGCCTTCGGTTACCTCCAGTATCCCAAAATCTCCTGTGATCCGGATATTGGGGTACAGTGTCCCCAGTTGGCCCAGTGATTGTACATTAACCGGGGAGAATCCCATGTTGAATTGCCTCAGGGGAATGGCCAGTATGGTATCCCGGGTAAAAGTATGTATATAAGCTTCCCGTATACGTGTCTTCTTCCGCTCCCTTTCCTTTTCTGTTGCCGCTATGGTATCGTACCCGTATTTCTTAAGAACATCAGGGTCAGTTTGCGTGGGAAGATCCCCTATGTTATTTAAAAGAGCTTTATGCAGCATGTCGGGGAGTGAGGCGTCTTTTTCCAATCCTGTCCGCCAGTCCGGATCAAAGCGGTCCAGCAGGTATCCGTAGGCAAGTCCTGAATGGTAGGCGAAAGCATATACGAAGGATTCGTTATTCCAGTGACGTTTGCAGCTTTTTATGATCTGTTCCTTCATCCCGGCCGTATTGTCGCAGCAGAGTTTGTACGCAGTATACTCGGGAAGCCCTTCCAGGATAAGAAAGCCGTCCTCGTTCTTACGGGCATCTTCGGAAAATTCCGACAGGCGGGTGTTCCTCATTTGCAAAGCCTGCAGGACGGCTTCTGCTGCTTTTCCCGGATCTTCTTCCCGGATGGCTGCATCCAGTGCATTCCATTCCATCTTAAGCCATATACGGGATGATGTGGTATCCATATGGTTGCAAAGCCCGGGCTCGGGATTGAGGCCCAATTCAGGCTGCCTGTAATGAAATGTTTCGTGAACCAGCAGGACATTCCGGTCCAGGGCGTTTTCAGGAAGTGGCCATAGTGCCATGGTCCATTTCATGCCTCCCAATTGTGCTGTTGAATTGGCAGGATTCATTTCTTCCGGGAATATACCGCTCCAGATACCTCCCGATTGTGCCAGCAATCCTTCTTTGTCGCCCCTGTTTGCATAAATGATCCTGGATTCAGGGTCCACAAAAAAAGTAGGAGCATATAATGATATGCCCCAAAGATTACCGGCGTCTTGTCCCAGGACTGATTCCAGAGAATTAAAATGTGAACAGGCAACGGATGCTGTACGGTCTGTCGTACACGACGCCATCGTAAAAAGGACTATCCAGAGAAAAATCCCGAAAATTCGTTTCATTATTACAGTGTTGTTAATTCATCACAAAACTACAAAAATATAGTATATTTGCGCCTCAAATTCAAATTGATGGAGTCAACCCGCCGGAGAATCATACAGTCTGTCAGGGCCGTTACGCCAGGTGCCTTAAAAACTTCCTGGTGGTTGGTCAAGATTATGTTCCTGGTGACATTTCTTATTACCATTTTGAAATACCTGGGGGTGATATCCTGGATATCGATATACCTGACACCTTTTTTCTCGAAATTCGGATTGCCTGGAGAGGCTGCACTGGCCTATGTTTCCGGTTTCTTTGTGAATTGTTATTCCGCCATTGCTGTCATAACCACACTCAATATGGATGTCAGATCCATTACGATCCTGGCCGTGATGGTTCTTTGTGCACACAATATTCCCATGGAAACGGCAGTACAGAAAAAAACGGGAACTTCGGCCATCCGCATGATCCTGGTCAGAACATCATCTTCATTATTTTTGGGATGGTTTTTGCATAAAATCATACCCGGGGAAAGTTTGCTGACTGTGGCAGGGGCGGTAGAAACACAATCCCGGGAATTTTGGCCCATGATGGGAACCTGGGCCCTGGATACCCTGAAGATTGCCATTCCTATGGTGTTACTGGTTTATTCGCTGACTGTTGTTCAACGATTGCTTGCCGAGTTTGGGGTAATACGTTATATTGCAAAACTTTTGAAACCTGTAATGGTATTTTTTGGTCTGCCCCCCAAAACGGCTTTTTTATGGATAGTCGCAAATACACTCGGGCTGGCATACGGAGCTGCCGTGATGATTGATGAAGTGGAGGCGGGGAAGATCTCGGGAGAAGACGTGGATCTTCTGAACCACCATATAAGCGTTTCCCATAGCAACCTGGAAGATCTGCTTTTATTCACTGCCATTGGAGGTCTCATACCCTGGATGCTGTTATCCAGGTGGGCTGTTTCCTTGTTTTGGGTATGGGAGAGACGCCTGGAAAGACTGATTATGAATAGAATGGGAAAGGTATAAAAAAAAAGTCGGGGCGAAATGACTCGAACATTCGACCCCTTGCACCCCATGCAAGTGCGCTAGCCAACTGCGCCACGCCCCGCTTTTTAGAGCCGCAAATATACAGAATTTTTATGAAACTTATAATTTTTGAATAAAAATACTATGGAAACCATTAAATGTCTTATAGCCGGAAGTGGTCCGGCCGGTTACACAGCAGCCATATATGCAGCCAGGGCGAACCTACAGCCTGTTTTGTATGAAGGTATACTGCGTGGGGGTCAGTTAACAACGACTACCGAAATAGAAAATTTTCCGGGATATCCCCAGGGTGTGGACGGGAATCAGTTAATGGAAGATTTGCGTAAACAGGCAGAAAAATTTGGCACTGAATTAAGAACCGGGATTATTACGGAAACGAAGCTGGACGAATCCCCGTTCAGGATCAAGCTGGATGACGGGAAAGAGATCCTGGCCAAAACACTTATAATAGCCACGGGGGCCACAGCCCGTTATCTGGGTCTGGAATCTGAAGAAAAATTTAAAGGGATGGGCGTTTCGGCATGTGCTACGTGCGACGGCTTTTTCTATAGGGGAAAAGACGTGGTTGTTGTTGGGGGTGGAGATACTGCCTGTGAAGAAGCGGTGTATTTATCGGGTTTGTGCCGGAAAGTTTACATGATTGTGAGAAGGAATGTGTTAAGGGCTTCCAAAGTAATGCAGGAACGGGTGCTGGCAACACCTAATATTGAAGTTTTATGGGAGCACCAGACCCGCGAAATACTTGGGGATAATACAGGTGTAACAGGTGCCTTGCTGGTCCACAAATCGGGAAAAGAAAAAGTAATTGACATTCACGGATTCTTCCTTGCCATAGGTCACCATCCCAATTCCGAGGCTTTCCGTCCCTGGGTTGAAGTAAATCCGGAAGGATACATCATAACCCGTCCCAAAAGCACTGAGACCAATATAGAAGGTGTTTTTGCCGCGGGGGACGTCCAGGACAACAAATACCGCCAGGCTGTTACGGCTGCCGGCAGCGGATGTATGGCTGCCATGGATGCCGAACGTTACCTGTCTATGAAATCTGGCCTGTAATTTGCTAAACTGTCGTATATTTGCATGAAATGTCATTAATGAGAAAACAAATCGTTCTAATTACAGCGCTGTTACTTGTAGGAGCCATGTCTTGCGTCAATCAGTATGAGACATTGCTGCGGAGCACAGATTATGATCTGAAATTTCGAAAAGCCATTGAGTATTTTGAAGCCAAAAGATATTCCAGGTCGCAGCCTTTACTGGAACAATTGAAATTGGTATACAGGGGTACTATGCGGGACGACACCCTTCAGTTTTACCTGGGCCTGAGTAATTACCACCTGAATGATTTTGTTACGGCCGAAGATAATTTTAAACAATTTGTAGATATCTTTCCACGCAGCCCCTTCACAAAAACGGCACGGTATCTGAGACTGGACTGTTTGTACCAAAATACATACAGGTACGAACTGGACCAACAGCCCAGTCATACGGCCATAGCAGCCATAGAAGAGTTTCTCTATGATTATCCCGGCAGCGAATATGAAGACGTGTGCCGTAAGATGCTGGAAGATTTGTATAACCGACTGGACAGGAAAGCTTATGAATCGGCAAAGCTTTATTACACTATAGAGGATTATAAGGCGGCCACTCATGCGTTGAAAGAAACCCTTAAGAACAATCCCGAAAGCCGTTACCGGGAAGAGGTTCTCTATTATATTGTTGCTGCAAATTACCAATATGCAAACAACAGTGTTCCTGAAATGCAAAGGGAACGTTTTCTTAACGTTATTGACGAATATTATAATTTTATCAGCGAGTATCCCGATTCCGAATATCGAAAAGAAATAGACAACATGTTCAGAAAAGCACAAAATTTCACTGCAAGACATAATAATCAAGAATAAATATGGATAGTAAAAAAACACCCGTTCCCGATACCACTGTTACCCGTGATCTTTCCAAATTGTCGGAAAAGACAGGGAACATATATCAGACTGTAATGATAGTAGCCCAGCGCGCAAACCAGATAGCTGCTGAAGTAAAAAAAGAATTGAACAGCCGGTTGGAAGAGTTTTCCAATTTTGCGGATACACTGGAGGAAACTTTCGAAAATCGTGAACAAATTGAAATTTCACGTCATTATGAACGTCAGCCTAAACCTACGCTGATTTCTATAAAAGAATTTGAAGAGGGAGAGACCTATTATAAAGTGGTTGAAGAACCCAAAGATTAATATTGCTTTATTCGCTGAGCATATCCAATTATGCCCTCATCAATACACTGGATATTGAATTTTCCGAGGGCCTCACAATCCTTACCGGCGAAACAGGAGCCGGTAAATCTATTATATTGGGTGCGCTTTCCCTTGTCTTAGGTCAGAGAGCGGATATAAGTGTGCTCAGGGATCAGAATGCCAACGCTGTGGTGGAAGCCAGTTTCAGGATCCCGGAAGAAGAAGGGGATCTGGAACGTCTTTTTAATGAAAACCAGGTGGATTTTTCTTCTGATCTGATCATAAGACGGGTAATCTATCCTGGTGGGAAAAGCCGTTCCTTTGTGAATGATCAGCCTGTAAACCTGGGATTTTTGAAAAAACTGGGCAATTTATTGATAGACATTCATTCCCAGCACGAGAACCTCTTACTGGCAGACAGCGATTACCCGGTCAAAGCGATAGACGCATTTGCCGGACTGGAACCATTGAGCCAGGAATACCTGAAGGCACACCGCGGGGTTTCAGCACTTACCGAACAGACAAGGGCTTTACGTCATTCCTGTGAACAAACACAAAAGGACCTTGATTATTTATCCTTTCAATTTAAGGAATTGCTGGATGCCAGACTGGAATTGGGAGAACAGGAGGCACTGGAAAACGAGTTGAAGTTACTGGAACATGCCGAGGAAATCAGGCAGCATTTGTTTGCCATTACTTCTATACTCCAGGAAGGGGATTTCCCCGTTCTGGGCCGGATGAAAGAAGTAGAAAAATCGGCTGCTGAAGTTGCTTCCCGGTGCCCGGATTTTTCTGAAACCGCCGCCCGGCTTGAACAGGTTCGCATTGAGCTCAAAGACCTGGCAATGGAATGTTCCAAAACCATTGGCACCGTGCAGGATAATCCTTCCAGGCTGGATACGGTTGCCCGGCGGTTGGATACGATCTATTCCCTGGAGCGTAAACACAACCTTCAGACAGTAGATCAATTGATAGAGCTGAAGGATTCTCTGGATAAAAATTTACAGCAGGCAGATACTGACTTTTCCCGTTTGTATGAATTGGAGAAAGAACTCAATACTCTGATCCTGGAAAGAAATACACTGGCTTCCCGTTTGCATAAAGAACGTACGGCTTGTTTGAACAAACTTTCCGAACAGCTAAAAACCAGACTGGCCCTGTTGGGGATCCCTTATGCCCGGATAGAATTCAATATTGAAGAAAAACCGGTTTACGGATCAACAGGCAATACAGCTATGGAAATTCTGTTTTCAGCCAACAAAGATATTCCTCCCGGGGAACTCAGCAGCATTGCCTCCGGTGGAGAAATGTCACGCCTGATGTTATGTATAAAAACGGTGATAGCACAACGTTCCGGCCTGAGTACCATCATATTTGACGAAGTAGACCAGGGCGTTTCCGGAAAAATAGCAGACAGTATGGGTACGATGATCCACGAGCTTTCCGGTAATATGCAGGTGTTGGCAATAACACATTTGCCCCAGGTTGCAGCAAAAGGCAATTCACATTACCTGGTGCATAAGAATTCCAAAAATAATGTTACCCAAACTCAAGTATGGCCCCTGGAAGGTGAAGAACGTATTAAGGAAGTAGCCAGGATGTTGAGTGGATCGAGCATAACCCCCGCAGCTTTACAAAATGCAAAAGATCTGTTACATTTAAATAACTAATACCATGAGAGTAATCATACAGGAAAACTACGACCGGCTGTCTGCCTGGGCGGCCAATTATATTGTACGCAAAATTAAGGCATTCGACCCGTCCCCCGAACGACCTTTTGTATTAGGACTTCCCACCGGCTCTTCCCCGTTGGGCACATACAGGGAGCTTATTGCCATGTACCGGCAAGGTATGGTTTCTTTCCAAAATGTTATCACATTCAATATGGATGAATATGTGGGCATTTCCGAAGATCATCCCCAGTCATACCATTTTTTTATGCAGGAAAATTTCTTCCGCCACATTGATATCAATCCCGGTAACATTCACATATTAAACGGTAATGCTGCAGATCCTGTGGCAGAATGTGTCGCTTATGAAGAAGCCATAAAAAAGGCCGGCGGTATTCATGTTTTTATGGGCGGAGTGGGGCCAGATGGTCACATAGCCTTTAACGAGCCGGGATCTTCCCTGGTCTCCCGGACCCGTATCAAAACACTTACGACCGATACTTTGCTGGCCAATGCCCGTTTTTTTGACAACGATATTTCCCGTGTTCCAAAAACGGCGTTGACTGTGGGTATCGGAACTATAATGGATGCCCGGGAGGTTTTAATCCTTGTTAACGGACACGGAAAGGCCAGGGCTTTACATCATGCCGTAGAAGGCTCTGTATCACACATGTGGACAGTTACCGCCCTGCAGATGCATCCCAAAGCCATTATTGTATGTGATGAATCTGCTACGGCCGAACTCAAAACAGAGACGGTCAAATATTTCAGGGATATAGAAAGAGATAACCTGTGATCAGGGTAAAAGCGCTACCGTAAAATCAGGCAGGTAACGGATCATACGAATCCCGGTGTTGGAATATCCGCTTTCGGGAGATCGCCGGGAAAAGGAAAACTTATTTTGTAACAGCGGGATATGTAGATTATCCAGGCAGAACTCAAAATCAGAGCCGTACAAAAACATAGCGTTCAAAAAATATAGCATGACATCGTATCCCTGGAATGCATATTGGGAAGGTTCGCCGTCATATATCGTCCGGAAATTCCTCACGAATGCCTTCACTTCATTTGCCGAGTAGTCTGCGTAAACCGAGAGAGGTAAGATAACCTTAAGCTGGTGCAGTGCATTCAGATCCAGCGTTTCAAAAGTCCGCCAGCGGGATAGACCGAACAGTTCAATGGGTATGCTGTCGTAGGCATGCAACAAATGTAAATTGCGCACGGCATCGGAAACAAAAGCTTCATTTTGTGAGGCTATTATGATCTGGTTCCTTTCATTCATGCCAAGTGCTTCCCGCAAGACTTCTGTGACTTCTCTTCCTTGCAGGACATCGTAAGAAAAATGACGGTAGTTGATCAGGTTCTTATCCAGTATTGATCGCAGTCCGGGAGCCACCTGTTGTTCTCCTTCTTCGGAAATGATCCATACAGATGCGCCGTGAGGATCCAGATATTTTAACAGCGATTCCTGCTGGGCCTCTAAAGTCGGTTGTACCTGGAAAAGATGGGGATAGGAATTGACCCAGATTTCTGCATTTCCGTCCAGCGGAGAAACGATTTTTATGTTGCTGTTGCGAAAATAAGCAATGGTACTGCCAATGTCATTGGCGTATACCGGTCCAATTATGAGATCGCTTTTCCCCAGGCTCTCACCGGAAAGCAAAACATCCACAGACTGCCGGTACCAATCGAAAACCTGTAATACCAGGGGCATACCCCTTTCTTTCATTTCCTGGGCTGCCAGGAGAGCCCCCTGGTAAAATTCCATGAATTCATTTCCGGCTATGGTATCGGAAAAGGGAAGAATAAGAGATATAACAGGTCTGTATGAACCCGGAGATATGATATCGTTACAGGAACGTTCCTGCTTTTCTTCCGGAAAGGTAAGATCTACTTCCGGTGATTTTTCCTCAATGTTGCCGGTGATTTCCTGTTTTTCTTGCTGATCTGGATGAGGTATCAGTAATATCTGACCCCTGGAAATGTCCCCTGTTTTCAGGTTGTTAAGTATGGCTATCTCCTTCGCATCTACTTTGTATTTCCTGGCAATGGAATACAATGTTTCCATCCAACGTACTTTATGACGGATATAATGCTGTTCCTGGGCTCCCAACGTAATAAAGGAAAACAGGAATAAAACCAGGAAAATGTTTCTGATTCTCATAAACGGGCTATCATATTGCGGATGCATCCTTCCATATTTTCGTACAATGCATCGTCATATGTCAAAGGTACAAAAGCCGTGCCTGTAAGATGTTCGAACAACTCTATGTACCTCTTGGATATGCGCTCAATTACCTGGTCAGTAAGAACAGGCATCAGCTGACCGGGTTGTCCGCTAAACCCGTTCTCCATAAGCCATTCCCGTACAAATTCTTTGGAAAGTTGCCTCGGGGGCAGTTCCAGGGGAAAGTTTTTCCGGTAATCAGCTGCGTAAAAATACCTGGATGAATCGGGTGTATGGATCTCATCTATAAGATAGATTGAATCCCCAAGCTTCCCGAATTCATATTTAGTGTCAACCAGTATCAATCCTTTTTCTGCTGCCAGTTTTTGGCCTCTTTCAAAGAGAGCCAGGGAATATTCTTCAAGCTTTTTATAGTCTTTTTCGCTGACCAGACCACTGGCAATGATCTCTTCCGGGGAAATATCCTGGTCATGAGCCCCGATCTCAGCTTTTGTGGTAGGGGTTATGATAGGCCGGGAAAAGGCCTGGTGTTCCCTCATTCCTTCAGGGAGTGTGATCCCGCAAAGGGTGTGCTGTCCGCGCTTATAGGTTCTCCAGGAACTACCGGTCAAATAAGATCTGACAATCATTTCTACGGGAAACGGTTCACAACGATAACCGACGGTAACCATGGGATGGGGAGACGCGATTTTCCAATTGGGCACAATATCAGAGGTTAGATCCAGGAAATCTGATGCGATCCGGTTCAATATCTGTCCTTTGTACGTAATTCCCCTGGGAAAAACGATGTCAAAGGCAGATATCCTGTCCGTTGCGATCATAACCAGTATACGGTTGTCTATCGTATAAACATCTCGTACTTTACCTGTATAAAGGCCGGTTTGACGCGGAAAATCAAATTGAGTCCTGATGACCGAGTTCATAGGTGATCCCTATTTGCGGCTTTTGGCATATTCCTGGTTCAGACCTTCTACCACATCCTTTGTAATATCCAGCGACGTAGTACCTTCAATGATGGTATTGCTGCTTCCGTCCGTGGTAAGGATCAGATCAAAGTTGTTGAGCACCCGGTATTCTGCCAGAAAAGTCCTGAGGGCATCCAGTACCCGGTTAAGCATTACCTGGTTTTCCTCGGCCAATTCCATTTGTTTTTGTTGTGCAAATTGTTCCAGTTCCTGTTGACGGGCTGCCAACTGATTTTGTTGTGTTTCAGCCTGGGATCTTGTGATGAGGCCTTTTTGAACCTTTTCCTGAAAGCTGGTAACGTCATTTTCAAAAGCACGCCCTTTTTTTGTAAGATCATCCTCTACTATACGGGCTTTTGCATTCAAATCCGTTTGCAGGTCCAGGAATAAATCATATTGGTTCAACAGGGAATCCATGCGAATATAAACTATGTTGCCGTTGGGTACTTCACTCAATCCGGTTTCAGATTCCATTATTGCAGGTTTCCCGGTGCCGATTCCCGTAAAATGTAAAATATAAAGTGCCGCAATGGCAAGTGCCAGTAAAATGGTGATTATCAGTGATGTTTTCTTCATGATTAATAAAAATAAGAACTTGCAAATATAATTAAAAATTGGAGAGTTGCTTTAAATACATCTGAATCGTATTTTCCAGCCCGTAATAAATGGATTCGCATATAAGGGCATGCCCAATTGAGACTTCCAGCAATCCGGGTATATTATGTTGAAAATAAGCGACATTATTCAGATTTAGATCGTGTCCCGCATTCAGACCCAGGGAATAACGGGCAGCTGCCTGTGCTGCTGTAATATAAGGGCTTAAGGCTTTTTCACGGTCTGTTTCATACAAATGTGCATAAGACTCTGTATACAGTTCCACCCGGTCAGCTCCGGTAACGGCTGCCGCTTTTATCATTTCAGGATCTGGATCTACAAAAAGAGATACCCTTATCCCTTTGTCTTTGAATAGCTTTACCCATTCTTTCAAGGCATCCCGGTGGCGGATGGTATCCCATCCCGCATTTGATGTGATAGCATCATGTGCATCCGGAACCAATGTTACCTGGGCAGGTTTGACTTCAAGGACAAGCTCTATGAAAGAAGGGATGGGATTTCCTTCAATATTGAACTCGGTGGTGATAACGGATTTGATATCCCGGACATCCCTATATCGTATGTGTCGTTCGTCCGGCCTGGGGTGAACAGTGATACCCCGGGCACCAAAATTTTCACAATCTTTAACGGCTTTTATGACATCAGGCATATTGCCTCCTCTGGCATTCCGCAAAGTGGCAAATTTGTTGACATTAACACTTAGATTTGTCATTATTGGTTATCTTTGCTGCAAAAGTACACCAAGTTATCGGCAATACAAACATGAAAGTCGTTTTTTACGGGCAGGAAATCAATAAAGACTGGCTTCTCCCTGACAGGGGAGATGTTTCTTTTGAGATGCTTTCCAAGGACCGTGTTATGCCGGCAGACACTGATCTGCTGATCACTGCAGGAGGTGACGGGACTTTCCTTGAAGCACTGCAGATTGTCAAAGATTCAGGTGTTCCCATAGTGGGTATCAATTTTGGGAGACTGGGTTTTCTTACCGGTTGCGGTCCCGATTTTATTGAGCACCTGTTTGACGCTGTACTTAAGGAGCAGTACAATAAAACCATCCATACAGTTCTTGCGATTGAACATACGGACCTGAGACAAAAAATCTACCCGTTTGCCATAAACGAAATATGTATTCAAAGGTATAGTTCTGCCATGATAGAGGTAGACGTGAAGATTGACGGGAAACATGTATCTACTTACCGGGGTGACGGAATTATTGTTGCAACACCAACAGGATCAACAGCTTATTCGTTGAGTGTAGGGGGGCCTGTTGTGTTTCCCGAATCAGGGGTTTTAATTCTATCTCCCATTGCCCCACATAATTTGAATGTGCGTCCTATAGTTTTTAAAGATAATGCTCAATTGGAAATTGAGGTAAAAAGCCGGAGCTCCAAAGCTCAGTTGCATCTTGACAACCGTTCCGTGGATATTGACCTGCCCTATGCATTTGTCGTGAAAAAAGCTTCTTTCAACATTACAAGCTTTTCTTTTGCCGGGAATGATTTCATTACCACGTTAAGGGAAAAACTGATGTTGGGATTTGATAAAAGAAACGGAGGTGAAGAGAATGCTTGAAAAAAAAGGGAAAATGCCCCGTCACGTATCCATAATTATGGACGGGAACGGAAGATGGGCGATGTCCCGCGGCCTGGAAAGAAACCTGGGACACCGCCAGGGAGTGGAAGCCGTGCGTGAAGCAATTGATTTTGCCGTTGAGAAAGGAATTTCCTACCTGAGTCTTTTTGTTTTTTCGGAAGAAAACTGGGGTCGTCCCAAAAAGGAAACAGATGCCTTGATGTCTTTGATGGTGGATACCATTTACAAAGAAACACCCTCTCTTATGAAAAAAAGCGTCCGCTGCATTTTCATTGGGGATCGCACCCATCTTAACCCCAATGTGTTGGAACGTATGGATGCATGTGTGGAACAGACCTCTAAAAATACAGCTATGACGTTAATCCTGGCCGTCAATTACAGCGGCAAATGGGATATTCTCCAGGCAGTTAACCGTTTTATGGAAAAATCAGGGTCTGTTGTTGCAGATTCAGGCATAACTCTTGCGGAGTTTTCCGAATACCTGTCTACAGCCGGAATCCCCGATCCGGATCTTATGATAAGAACGAGCGGGGAGATGCGCGTCAGCAATTTCATGTTGTGGCAGATGGCCTACGCTGAATTATATTTTACACCGGTACTTTGGCCTGATTTTCGCAAACCTGATTTCGAAAAAGCCCTGAACGCTTATTTTAACAGGAAGCGCCGGTTTGGAAAGATTGAAGAATCATACTAATATTCCCTGAATGAAGTACCTGTTTTTCTGCCTTATTTTTATTATTTCAGGATTTCCTGTATTTGGACAAGTTACAGAGAAAATGGCCGCAGCGGATTCTACCGCCGGAAAACAGCGTTCTGTGATGATTGATTATTCAAATCCCAGTGAATGTGTTATATCTGGCCTCACTGTAACCGGAGTTAATTATTTGAATGCAGACCAGATCTTGTCCCTGACCGGTCTGGCACTGGGCGATACCATAACCATTCCGGGAGAAGAATTGCAGTCAATAGTGAAACGTTTGTTTATGCAGCGGTTCTTTTCTGACGTTGGGGTCTATGTGGACAGCCTGGTAAACGATAAGGCGTACATAAATATTAACATAGTAGAACGTCCCCGCGTTTCCCAATGGAAATACGAAGGAGTCAAGAAGGGAGAACAGACTGACATAGAAGAAAAGGTGCGACTCAGAAGGGGAAGTGAATTGTCAGATTATGTCATTAAATCTTCCAGTGATCTGATCAAAGAGTATTATGTAGAGAAAGGTTTTTTAAATGCTGAAGTAACAGCGACACATAAAGAAGATACAACCATTAAAAATGCCGTGCAGGTAACCTTTCATGTAGATCGTAAAGAGAAAGTACGCATAAAGGAGATCAACTTTATTGGAGGAGATCAGTTGTCGCTGTTGAAAAAGCGCTTTGCCATGAAGAAGACAAAAGACAAAAGACTTTACAATTTCTTCTTCAGTAAAAAGTTTGACGAAAAAGAATACCGCAACGACAAACAGCTTTTATTGCAAAAATACCACGAGTTGGGATACCGGGATGCCCGTATTGTCAGGGATTCCATTTACCATATAGACGAAAAAAGTTTAGGGATTGATATTGTGATAGATGAAGGTACACAGTATTATTTCCGAAATATAACATGGACCGGAAACACCCAATATTCAAGTGAAATACTGAATTCCGTCCTGCGCATAGAAAAAGGCGATATCTACGATGTGGTAACCATGGAAGAACGACTTTTCGGAGGCGGTAAAACTCAGCAAGGCAATGTTTCACAGATATATAAGGATCAGGGGTATCTCTTTTTCAGAGTAGTTCCCGTTGAGGTCAATATTGTAGAGGATTCCGTTGATGTGGAAATGCGCATTTTTGAAGGGAAACCGGCTACTTACAACAGGATCATTATTAACGGGAATAATGTTTCAAATGAAAAGATCATCCGCCGTCAGGTCTTTACACGTCCCGGGTACCTGTTCAGTCAGACAGAGTTGGAGCGGTCTATCCGTGAGATTGCCTCTATGGGTCACTTTGATCAGGAGGCCATCATGCAAATGGGGTCCGGATTCAATGTTGTCCCCAATCAGGTTAACAATACAGTTGACATAATATATAACGTGACAGAAAAACCCGACAGCCAGTTTGAAATTGCCGGCGGTTGGGGTGGAAACACATTCGTGGGTACTGTAGGGATCAGTTTTAACAACTTTTCCATTAAACGGTTGTTTGATAAAGAAGCATGGAGGCCGGTTCCATTAGGAGACGGACAAACATTATCGCTCAGATTCCAGACCAACGGAACTTATTATATGGCCCTGAGTGCTACGTTTGTAGAACCGTGGCTTACCGGGAAAAAACCGACTTCCTTCAATTCCAGTATATATTATACCAGGCAAACTGCCTCTACATACTATTACCTTACCAATGATCAGTTCATGGAGGTTTATGGACTGGGCATAGGCCTGGGTACCCGGCTTAAGTGGCCCGATAATTACTTTGTATTTTACAACCAACTGGACATTAAGCGTTACAATCTGCAGGACTGGGGGTATTATTTCATGTTTACCGACGGGCAGTCCAATATTATAGATTATACTGTCACGTTACAACGAAACTCTACCGACCAGATCATATATCCCCGTCAGGGTTCCGATTTTAAATTCGGTTTGCAGGTAACCCCTCCGTATTCTCTTTTCAGGGATAAGGGTACGGACTATTCAGCCATGACAGAAGCCGAAAGGTACCGGTGGATAGAATACCATAAATGGACCTTTGATGCAAGTCTTTATACTCGTTTGATAGGGGACCTGGTATTAATGACCAGGGCTAACTTCGGATATCTTGGTTACTACAGCCGAAAATTGGGCTATTCTCCTTTTGAAGGATTTATGCTGGGAGGTGACGGTATGAGCGGATACAACACCTATGGTGCCGATATCATATCGCAGAGAGGTTATTCTAATTATTCACTGACACCTACTATTAACGATGCCTATGCCGGTCGAGTATACGACAGATTTACGGTGGAATTGCGTTACCCGGTAATTCTACAGCCACAGTCTACCATTTATGCCCTTCTTTTCCTTGAAGGGGGTAATTGCTGGAGCGATATGCGTGATTTTAACCCATTCTCTATTAAAAGGGCTGCAGGGGTAGGAGTTCGGGTCTTTTTGCCCATGATCGGTCTTTTGGGGATTGATTGGGGTTATGGATTCGATACCGATTTCAGCGGAAAGAAAGGCGGGTCGAATTTCCATTTCATGATTGGACAAACTTTTTAATTTCATCATTATGAAAAGAATGATATTATTTTTACTGGTTAGCCTGGTGACCGGCAGTTTGTCGGCCCAGAAATATGCCGTTATGAATTCCGAGACTATTCTGGAAGTGTTACCCGAATACAGCTCGGCACAGGACCAGATTTCCGATCTGCAGGAACAGTATCAGCAAAAGATACAGGCTGAGTATGATCAGCTTGAAGTCATGTTCCAGCAATATCAGAATGATAAAGCGCGCCTCTCTGCTCAACAGAAAAAAGAACGCGAACAGGAAATACTGGAACGTGAAGAAGAAGTAAAAGCGATGCAGGAACAGTATTTTGGGAAGGAAGGAACCCTGGCAAAAACATCGGAAGTTCTTTTCAAACCCATCCAGGATCGTTTGCAGGAAGCCATAAGTTATATTGCTGAAGAACAGGGTTATGCCTTGATCATAGATATAGCGACAGGTATGGGTGTGGTGCATTATACCCCTGAAATTGACATAAGTAATCTGGTTTTAGAAAGATTGCAAGCTGTCAGGTAAATTTTTAGTACATTTGTAATCTTTAAACCAAAAACTTATGAAACGTATTGCTACTGTCCTTCTTTTGTTGATCTGTGTTATTGGCACATCTTCTGCCCAAAACCTGAAATTCGGTCATATTAATTCACAGGAATTGATAAGCCTGATGCCCGAAAGGGATTCAGCACTCATCAAATTGCAGGACTATACCAATGAACTGGAACAAACCATTGGCGAGATGCAGCAGGAGTACCAGACAAAATATAACACGTACCAGCAGAAACAGGCTACATGGACAGCTGCGGTTCTGGAAGCGAAACAGAGAGAATTGATAGAGATACAGCAACGTCTTGAACAATTCAGTCAGGGTGCTCAGCAGGAATACCAGCAAATGCAGCAAATATTGTTGTCCCCTGTATTCCAGAAAGCAAATGAGGCCATTGCAAAAGTTGCAAAAGATAACGGGTTCGCATTAATTTTCGATCTTTCTGTAGGAGGTGTTATCTATTATGACGAACAGATCAGCGTGAACATCCTGCCAATGGCAAAAAGTGAACTCGGTATACCGGCAGAAAAAGTGGCTCCGACACAACTGCCCGGAATGGAACAACAACAACAGTAAAGCAAATCTCTATGAACGGTTTATCCATTGGAATAATGGATTCCGGAATAGGCGGGCTTTCCGTTCACAGTCACATCAAGGCGCTTCTCCCTGAGGAGCGCCTTATTTATGCGGCAGATACTGCCTATTGTCCATACGGAACAAAACCGGTGGATGAGATTATTCACAGAAGTGATCTGATCGCAAAATTTTTCCTGAAGATTGGATGTAAAATTATTGTTCTGGCCTGTAACACTGCAACAGCGGCTGCTATAGACACGTTGCGCCACAGATATCCTCAAACGCTTATCGTTGGTATGGAACCTGCAGTCAAGCCGGCAGTTCTGCATACAAAAAGCGGGGTCGTCGGAGTTTTGGCCACGCGCGGAACCTTTATGGGATCTTTATACAACAGGACACTGGCTACGTTTGCCGGGGATGTCAAAGTGCTGGAAAAAGTGGGCGAAGGATGGGTTGAAGCTGTGGAAAGGGGTGAGCTGCAATCAAAAGAAACGGAAGAATTGGTCAGAAAAACCATTCTTCCCATGTTGGATGCCGGGGCTGATCATCTTGTCCTTGGATGTACCCATTATCCTTTTCTCATTCCTGTGATCCTGAAAATCGCCGGACCCGGGGTGGCGATAGTCGACCCGGCTCCTGCAGTGGCCAGACGGGTAAAACAATTATTGGAAGAAAACGGATTGGCTTCAGAGAAGGGTATTTTGCCGTCAGAAGATCTTTATTATACCTCTTGTGAAGATACCAGTGTACTGCCAAGAGCTGTACCGAACGCAGCAAAAGGAGGTATAATAAACTGGAGACCGTATACGTTTGAGAACATGGAGTAAATATCCTTAGCCTGGGGAAGGCGTGTAAGGGAGCCTACAAGAACCACATTCTCTTTGAGATAACTTTTGCAAATCATAACGGCCATACTCCCGATTACCTGAAGCACCAGATTGATCAGGGCCAGGGCCAGATCTTCTTTTCCTGCAAGTGAAGCCTTTTCTTTATAAAGAGGATGGGCGAGTTTCCCGAAATTTGCAGCCGTCAGGTAAGGTGGCAAATGTTCCATTTCCTGATCGGTAACGTCTCCAATCAGAAGATCTACGTTTTCCAGTTTACCATGGGATGCCATACGAACGATCTCATGTACCGATGAACACCCCAAAAGACTGTGTCCCAGTCCTGTAAGTGTGCCGCCTCCTACGCCGGTGCCTCCCAGGTGCCGGTATCCATCCGAAGATGCATCTATGTATGTGGTCCCGGTTCCTGTATTTACCACAAGTGCTTCCTTCAATCCGCTAAGAGCCAGGCCACCGCGCCCGATAGACTCAATTTCAGGAACAATCCGGGTCGGGATTCCCAGAATGTTGTCTTTTACCAGATTGGCATGTGTGCCAGTGGCGAAAATGTGATCTATCGCTTTCAAAGGAATATTTTCCTGGAAGAGGAAACTTTCCAGTGCCTTGTAAAAATCGGGTACGTGATCGTTTGTTTTATATTGAAAAATAGCCTGGGGAGAAGGATAATCCTTTTCCCCAGGCTTTGTAAGAGCCATTTTAGTTAAAGTAGAACCAAAATCAAGCCCCAGTCTGTACATGGTTATACAACTCCTTGTTCAAGCATGGCACGTGCCACTTTCATAAATCCGGCAATATTGGCTCCTTTTACATAGTTGATGTAGCCGCCTTTTTGTTTTCCGTGATCCACACAGGCCTGGTGAATGCTTGACATGATTTGGTGGAGTTTAGCATCAACTTCTTCTGCCGGCCAGTTGAGGTGGGAGGCATTCTGTGTCATTTCCAGTCCGGAGGTAGCTACACCGCCTGCATTGACGGCTTTTCCGGGGGCAAAATTGATTTGAGCTTTCTGGAAAGCTTCTACGGCTTCGGGCGTACAGCCCATGTTAGATACTTCGGCAACAAGTTCTACGCCGTTGGCTATGAGTTGCTCGGCATCTTGGCCATTTAATTCATTTTGAGTAGCGCAAGGAAGAGCAATGTCTACTTTTACTTCCCAGGGACGTTTGCCGGCATAAAATACCGAGCCGGGGAATTTGTTTGCGAAAGGAGCTACTATATCGTTCCCGGTAGCACGAAGTTCCAAAAGGTATGCTATCTTTTCTTTATCAAGTCCTGCCTTGTCATAAATATATCCGTCAGGACCTGAAACGGTAACAACTTTTGCTCCAAGTTCTGTGGCTTTCTGTGCAGCACCCCAGGCAACATTCCCGAATCCCGATATAGAAACGGTCTTGCCCTTCAAATCCTGTTGTTTTTCCCCAAGCATGTGTTGTACAAAATATACGCCTCCGTAACCGGTAGCTTCCGGACGTATAAGGGATCCTCCCCATGTTAACCCTTTACCGGTAAGAACCCCGGTATGTTCACAGGCCAGTTTTTTATACCATCCGTACAAGTAACCGATTTCGCGGGCACCCACTCCAATGTCTCCCGCAGGAACATCCGTGTCCGGCCCAATATGTTTCCATAATTCTGTCATAAAAGCCTGGCAGAAACGCATGATCTCGTTGGAAGAACGGCCACGGGGATCAAAATCGGATCCTCCCTTACCGCCGCCCATGGGCAAGGTGGTAAGCGCATTTTTGAATATCTGCTCAAACCCCAGAAACTTAAGAATGGAAATATTAACCGAACGGTGGAAACGAAGGCCTCCCTTATAAGGTCCAATGGCATTGTTGAACTGTACACGGTATCCTGTATTTACCTGTACATCTCCTTTGTCGTCAACCCAGGTAACTCTGAATGTGAAAATGCGATCAGGCTCTACCAGGCGTTCAATAATTTTGGCTTTTTCAAATTCAGGATGTTGGTTGTAAACTTCCTCAATAGATTCCAAAACTTCGTGAACAGCTTGCAGATACTCTTTTTCGTGCCCGTACTTGGCCTCAAGAGTTGCCATTACTTCTTTTGCTTTCATGATAATTGAATAAATTAATTATGTAAATATTTGGGATAAAAAAATCGTTTATTCGACTTCCCAGGTAGCTCCGCTGCGGAGCAGATCGTTTATACAGTGTATGGAGGATTTGTCAGCTACTTCAGTTACCTGATCCCTGACCATATCGTCGTATGTGCGATCTTTGACTTTGCGGATAACGCCCAGTGCAACAGGTAGATCCGGCCATTCCATTTCACAAAGCATCATGTGCATGCCGTGATTCTGTTCTTCAGCATTATGAACCAGAATATCATCTTTTGTTATACCGTTTTCCCCTATGGTAACGGCTTTTAAGCGCATTCCGTCCAGGACGAGCCCTTTATTCATGTCTTTGCCGTATATCATGGGTTCTCCATGTTTAAGGGTTATGGTTCGGTCGGCTCTTACACCTTTGTCTGAAATGAGAGCATGTGTTTTATCGTTGAAAATCACACAATTTTGCAATACTTCCACCAGGGCCGTTCCATCATGGGAGGCTGCTTCCACCATGAGTTCTTGCGAGAGTTTTAATTCCACATCCAATGTGCGGGCAAAAAACGTTCCGCGTGCTCCCATGGCAAGGGCTCCCGGATTGAACGGATGTTCCACGGTTCCGAAAGGAGAGGTTTTGGTTACTGTTCCCCATTTGGAGGTAGGAGAATACTGGCCTTTGGTAAGGCCGTATATACGGTTGTTAAAAAGGACAATATTGATATCAATATTCCTGCGAATTGCATGAATCAGGTGATTCCCTCCGATAGCAAGAGAATCTCCGTCACCTGTCATTTCCCATACAGACAAAGTGGGATTGGCAACTTTTATTCCGGTGGCAATGGCGGCAGCTCTCCCGTGTATTCCGTGAAAACCGTAAGTTTTCATGTAATAAGGGAAGCGCGAAGAACAACCTATACCGGACACGAAAACGTAACGTTCGTGAGAGTAGCCTAACATCTCACTTACTTCCGGCAACGCCCTCTGAATGGCTGCAAGAACTGCGTGATCTCCGCAACCGGGACACCATTTCACTTCTTGATCTGATTTAAAGTCTTGAGGAGTGAATTTCATTTTACTAAATTATTGATTGCGTCGGTAATTTCTGCTACTATAAAGGGTTGCCCCTGTATTTTATTGTATTGCAAGTAAGTGAACTGAGGGAGTTTTGCCCTTAGGTAATTGGCAAACTGCCCGCTGTTGAGTTCAAAAACAACAATCTTTTTATAACGTTTTAAGACTTCTTCTGTATTCATGGGCAGGGGATTGATATAATCAAAATGAGCCAATGCCACTGGAACTCCTTGTGAACGCAGTTGACTTTCAGCGCTTAACATGTGTCCGTAAGTACCGCCCCAGCTAATCATCAGAACATCCCCTTCTTCTTCACCAACTACTTTAAGAGGGGGTATCTCACGGGCTAACAAATCTACTTTCTTAGCACGTTCTTCTACCATTTGCTGATGTATCAGGGGATCTGAAGAAACGGCTCCCTTATGGTTCTTTTCCAGTCCGCCAACGCGGTGCTCCAATCCGGCCGTACCGGGAAGGGCCCAGCGGGGAACCAAAGTTTCGGGATCCCGTTTGAAAGGATAGAAATAGGGTTCATCCGGATCCAATTCATGAATTATGGGCGGATTGATTGAAGGATAATCTTTCATATCCGGGATCCTCCAGGGTTCAGAACCATTGCCCAGAAATCCCTCGGAAAGAACAATGACCGGCATCATATGTTCCATAGCGTGTTTAGCTGCATAAAATGCGGTTGAGAAACAATGAGAAGGAGAATGCGGGGCCATTACTGCAACGGGACTTTCCCCGTTACGTCCGTATAATGCCTGATTCAAATCTGTTTGTTCTGTTTTTGTAGGTACACCTGTAGAGGGGCCGGCACGTTGAACATCCACAATTACCAAGGGCAATTCCGCCATAATGGCCAATCCCAGGGCTTCAGTTTTCAAAGAAAGACCGGGTCCGGAAGTGGTCGTTACAGCCAATGAACCGGCGTAAGAAGCTCCTATGGCGGTACAGATACCGGCAATTTCATCTTCACATTGCAATGTTTTCACACCCAGCTCTTTGTGTATGGCTAATTCTTCCAGGATACCCGTTGCAGGGGTGATGGGATAGGATCCGCAAAAGAGCGGTCTTCCCGATTTTTCAGAAGCGGCCATCAATCCCCAGGCAATGGCTCTGTTGCCATTGATATTTCTGTAGATGCCCGGTTTCTGCTTGGAAGGTTTTACTATATAAGTGTCGGCTATAGCCTGGATATTGCCTGCATAATTAAAGCCGTCTCTGAGCACTTTGTTGTTCATGTCTATCATTTCAGGCGATCTGGAAAATTTCTTTTTGAAGAATTCTTCCGTATGCCTGAGAGGCATATTGTAAAGGAAAAAACAAATCCCCAGTGCAAACATATTTTTACATCTCAGTCCTGATTTGGGATCCAGACCGCAGTTATTCAGGCAATCTTTGGTCAGGGTGGTTATGGGAGCGGCAATGATGTTCCTGTTCTTGATCTTCAGTTCCGTAAAAGGGTCGTTGGTCTGAAATCCTGCTTTTCCCAGCCCTTTTTCATCAAATGTGTCGGTATCCACAATAATAGTTGCATTGGGCTTAAGCCATTTCACATTTGATTTTAATGCGGCAGGATTCATAGCTACCAGTACATCGCAGTAATCACCCGGTGTATAAATAGCACTGCTGCCAATATGGACCTGGAAACCGGAAACTCCTGCAACGGTTCCCTGAGGGGCTCTGATTTCTGAGGGATAATCGGGGAAAGTAGAGATTTCATTTCCGAAATAAGCAGATGCATCGGCAAAAAGAGATCCTGTCAATTGCATTCCGTCACCTGAATCACCCGTAAAACGAATCACTACATCATGAACGTCGATTACTTTGTGCTGCATAGGTTGGTAATATTGATTTATTATTAATGGTGGCAAATATATATAAAATAATAAGGGCCGCAGCCCTTATTGATAATTATTTGTTATAAATTCTCTTTATTTGGGCAGTGTTCGTTCTTCTACCATCTTTTTATAATCAGACAAGGAAGTAACCAGAATATTCTCATATTCCCGTTGTCCCGTTCCCGCCGGGATCAGGTGGCCGCAGATGACGTTTTCTTTCAGGCCTTCCAGTGTATCACTCTTGCCGAAGATGGCGGCTTCCGAGAGTACCTTGGTCGTTTCCTGGAAGGAAGCAGCAGACATGAAACTGTTTGTTCTGAGTGCTGCCCGCGTAATACCCTGTAGCACCTGGTTGGAGGTAGCCGGCATGGCATCACGTGCCTGAACCAGTTTCAGGTCTTTACGCTTAAGGGTTGAATTCTCATCCCGCAGTCTGCGAACGGTTACTGTCTGGCCCGGTTTGAGTTCCTGGGAATCTCCGGCATCCGTAACGATCTTTTTATCAAAAATGAAATCATTTTCCTGCATGAACTCCCACTTGTCAACCAATTGTTCGGGCAGGAAGCGTGTGTCTCCGGGATCTACTATCTCAACTTTGCGCATCATCTGGCGTACGATCACTTCAAAGTGCTTGTCGTTGATCTTCACACCCTGATTCCGGTAAACGCTTTGGATCTCATTGACAATGTATTCCTGTACTTTGGTGGGACCCTGTATCAAAAGTATGTCGGTAGGGGAGATGGCGCCTTCTGAAAGAGCCATTCCGGCACGTATGTAATCATTCTCCTGAACAAGTATCTGTTTGGAAAGGGGTACCAGGTATTTTTTCTCTTCTCCTGTCTTGGAACGAACGATGATCTCCCGGTTCCCTCTTTTTATGCGTCCCATCTGTACTTCACCGTCAATTTCAGAAACGATGGCAGGATTGGAAGGATTACGGGCTTCGAACAATTCGGTAACACGGGGAAGACCTCCGGTAATGTCCCTGGATTTACCAATGGCACGGGGGATCTTGACCAGGATGTCTCCTGCCTTGATCTCCTGGTTGGCATTGACCATAATATGGGCTCCCACCGGAAGGTTGTACTGCCTGAGCTCTTCTTTTCCCTTCATGATCTTCAGTGTGGGGTTGCGTGATTTATCACGACTTTCAATGATCACTTTATCGCGGTGCATTGAATACTCATCGGCAGCTTCTTCACGGTAGGTAACTCCCTCAATAAGACTGTCAAAAGCTACAGTTCCGTCAAGTTCCGCAATGGTAACCGCATTATAGGAGTCCCATTCACATATTTTGTCTTTTTCCTTAATCTGGTCACCGTTTTTAAAGAACAATACTGCACCGTATGGAATATTATAGGAAGAAAGAGTAATGCGCGTGTTGTTGTCCACGATACGCATTTCTGCAGTACGTCCTATTACAATGGTTTGTTCTTCACCTGTTTCGGAAATTTTCGTTAAAGTTTTCAGCTCGTCAATTTCCAGGGTCCCGTTGTAGCGGGCCACGATCTCGCTTTCCGAAGTTATAGTGGATGCGGTACCCCCCTGGTGGAAAGTACGCAACGTCAGCTGAGTTCCCGGTTCACCAATGGACTGGGCAGCTATTACACCTACCACTTCTCCTTTTTCCACCATTCTTCCTGTGGCCAGGTTTCTGCCGTAACATTTGGCGCAGACGCCCTTTTTGGATTCACATGTCAGAACGCTTCTGATCTCAACCTGCTCAATGGGAAGTGAGGAGATCCTTTCGGCGATTTCTTCTGTAATCTCTTCTCCGGATTCTATTATCAGATCACCGCTCAGCGGATCGTATACATCGTGTACGCTGGTGCGGCCAAGGATACGGTCGTAGAGAGATTCAACCACCTGGTCCTTGTTTTTAATTGATGTAGCCACTAGTCCCCTAAGCGTTCCGCAGTCTTTTTCGTTAATGATCACATCATGAGAAACATCTACCAGACGACGGGTAAGGTAACCGGCATCGGCCGTCTTAAGAGCCGTATCGGCCAATCCTTTACGGGCGCCGTGGGTGGATATAAAGTACTCCAGAACGGACAATCCTTCTTTAAAGTTGGCCAGAATGGGGTTCTCTATAATTTCAGCACTGGTGGATCCCGATTTTTGCGGTTTGGCCATCAAACCACGCATACCGGAAAGCTGCCGGATCTGGGCTTTGGATCCGCGTGCTCCGGAATCAAGCATCATATAGATGGGATTGAACCCTTCGTTATCTTCTTTCAGCTGTTTTTCCAGGATATCGGTCAGCTTAACGTTAACTGCGCTCCAGACGTCCAATACTTTATTGTAGCGTTCGTTATTGGCCAGAAGCCCCATGTTGTAGTTACTCATAATGTTCTCAACCTCCTGGTACCCCTTTTCAATAAGGGCGGTTTTTTCATTGGGGACGATCACATCATCCAGGTTAAAGGATAAACCGCCACGATAGGCCATATTGTAGCCGATCTCCTTGATGTCATCCAAAAACTGGGACGTACGGGCTACGCCGGTCGTTTTCAATACAAGATTGATGATGTCCCGCAAAGACCTTTTGGTAAGTACTTCATTGATGTAGCCCACTTCCTGCGGAACAACCTGGTTGAATATCACACGGCCGACGGACGTTTCAATTATATGGGTTCCCTTGGCGGGATCTGCCAGGGATACTTTCGTGCCTTGTGAAGGATGATTATCATCTTTTGCACTGCGTACAGTAGTTTTCTTCAAACGAAGTTTGATACGCGTATGCATTTCCACTACTTTTTCGTTGTAGGCGATGATTACTTCCTCTGCGTTGTAGAAGGTCATTCCTTCTCCCTTGGCATTTTTTCTGAGCTTGGTAATGTAATAAAGGCCCAGCACCATGTCCTGTGAAGGAACGGTAATGGGGGCGCCGTTTGCAGGGTTGAGAATATTATGTGATCCGAGCATAAGCAACTGTGCTTCCAGAATAGCTGCGTTACCCAATGGAAGGTGAACAGCCATCTGGTCACCGTCAAAGTCCGCGTTGAATGCCGTACAGGCCAGGGGATGCAGCTGGATGGCTTTACCTTCAATAAGTTTCGGCTGGAATGCCTGTATACCTAAACGGTGCAGGGTCGGGGCACGGTTCAACATAACGGGGTGTCCTTTCATTACATTTTCCAGGATATCCCAGATCATGGGATCTTTACGATCCACTATCTTTTTGGCTGATTTCACAGTTTTAACTATACCGCGCTCAATGAGTTTACGGATAATAAAAGGTTTGAAAAGTTCAGCCGCCATGTCTTTGGGCAGTCCGCATTCATGCATGTGCAGTTCCGGACCAACCACAATAACCGAACGGGCAGAATAGTCTACACGTTTTCCCAATAGATTCTGACGGAACCGGCCTTGTTTCCCTTTCAAGCTGTCAGACAAGGACTTAAGTGTCCTGTTGGCTTCCGTCTTTACTGCATTTGATTTTCTTGAGTTATCAAAAAGAGAATCTACGGCTTCCTGGAGCATCCTTTTTTCATTTCTCAGGATCACTTCCGGGGCTTTGATCTCAATGAGCCTTTTCAACCGGTTATTACGAATAATAACACGACGGTACAGGTCATTCAGGTCGGATGTTGCAAAACGGCCTCCGTCAAGCGGGACCAGGGGGCGAAGATCAGGAGGTATCACAGGGATCACTTTCATGATCATCCATTCCGGTCTGTTGATTTCTTTGGAGTCCCGGAAAGCTTCAACTATGTTCAAACGCTTTAATGCTTCTGTTTTTCTTTGTTGGGATGTTTCTACGTCTGCCTTGTGGCGAAGATCGTAAGAAAGTTCATCCAGGTTGATGCGGGTCAAAAGCTTGTAAATGGCTTCGGCACCCATACCTGCTATGAATTTATTGGGGTCTTCGTCATCCAGCATCTGGTTTTCTTTGGGAAGGGTATCCAGAATGCCCAGGTATTCTTCCTCAGTAAGAAAATCCAGTTCGTTAACGCCATCCTGTTTTTTAATACCCGGCTGAATCACCACATACCTTTCATAATATATGATGGCTTCCAGTTTTTTGGAAGGGATGCCCAGCAGGTATCCTATCTTGTTGGGAGTGGAACGGAAATACCATATGTGTGCTATGGGCACTACCAGGGATATGTGTCCCATACGCTCCCGGCGGACTTTTTTCTCGGTAACTTCTACACCGCAACGGTCACAGATAATTCCGCGGTACCGTATACGTTTGTATTTTCCGCAATGGCATTCATAATCCTTGGAAGGGCCGAAGATCCTTTCACAGAACAATCCGTCACGTTCCGGTTTGTAGGTGCGGTAATTGACGGTTTCAGGCTTGAGTACTTCTCCGCGGGACATAGACAGGATCTCTTCAGGAGACGCCAGTCCTATGGTGATTTTATTGAAGTTGCTTTTTAATTTGCTGTCTTTTTTGTAAGCCATAATCAAAATTTTATTCCAGGTTAACGCTAAGACCCAAACCGCGTAATTCATGAAGCAATACGTTCAGGGACTCGGGAATGCCTGCCTGGGGCATATTGTCTCCTTTAACTATGGCTTCATAAGCGCGCGACCTGCCGGTCACATCATCCGATTTTACGGTCAGGATTTCCTGAAGGATATTGGAAGCTCCAAATGCTTCAAGAGCCCAGACTTCCATTTCCCCGAACCGTTGTCCTCCGAATTGAGCTTTTCCTCCAAGAGGCTGCTGTGTAATCAGTGAATAAGGACCTATGGAACGGGCATGCATTTTGTCGTCGACCATATGCCCCAGTTTGAGCATGTAGATGATCCCGACAGTTGCAGGTTGGTCAAAATGTTCCCCTGAACCTCCGTCACGAAGGTATGTCTTTCCGTACCTCGGCAATTGCGCCTTTTCAGTATAAGAGGTAATCTCTTCCAAAGTGGCTCCGTCAAAGATGGGAGAAGCGAATGTAAGGCCTAATTCTTTTCCGGCCCAGCCCAATACTGTTTCGTAAATCTGTCCCAGGTTCATACGGGAAGGTACTCCAAGGGGATTCAAAACAATATCCACGATGGAACCGTCTTCCAGGAAAGGCATGTCTTCATCGCGAACTACCTTGGCAACGATACCTTTATTCCCGTGACGGCCGGCCATCTTATCACCGACTTTGATCTTACGTTTCTTGGCAATATAGACTTTTGCAAGCTGCATGATGCCGGAAGGAAGTTCATCCCCTATGGTCAGACTGTACTTCACGCGTTTTAATTCGGCATCCAGTTCCTTGTAACTGATCAGGTAATTGTTGATCAGTTTCCGTATTAATGTATTGGTATGCTTGTCGTTTGTCCATTTAACAGGGTTTATATTTTCAAATTCTTGATTTTCAAGAATTTCCCTAGTGAATTTTGTGTCTTTAGGAATAACTGTTTCCCCGTACAGGTTGGTAATGCCCGGAGATACTTTCCCTTTCAGAAGGTGTTCCATTTTGTCCAGAAAAGCAATGGTCAGCGTCTGAAAGCGGGCTTTGAAATTTTCTTCTGCCTGTTGTACCTGCATCTTGGCAATGGGTTTGATCTTCTTGGATCCTTCTTTCATGATCCGGGAGAACAGACGTTTGTCAATTACGGTACCGTACAGGGAAGGAGAAGCTTTCAAAGAGGCATCTTTTACATCGCCGGCTTTGTCTCCAAATATGGCACGCAGCAGTTTTTCTTCCGGGGAAGGATCGCTTTCCCCTTTAGGGGTGATCTTTCCAATAAGAATATCTCCAGGTTCCACATAGGCGCCAATACGAATGATCCCGTTTTCATCCAGGTTTTTGGTTGCTTCTTCGGATACGTTGGGGATATCGCTGGTAAGTTCTTCCATACCGCGTTTTGTGTCGCGTACTTCCATTATGTATTCGTCAACATGAATGGAAGTGAAAACATCTTCCCTCAGCATTCTTTCAGATAGCACAATGGCGTCTTCAAAATTATATCCTTTCCAAGGCATGAAGGCTACCTTAAGATTGCGTCCCAGGGCAAGTTCGCCGTTCTGGGTGCCGTAACCTTCGGTCAGGATCTGCCCTGTGGTTACTTTCTGACCTTTCCTGACGATCGGTTTCAGGTTCACCGATGTGTTCTGGTTGGTTTTCCTGTTTATGGGAAGTTTATAGACCGTTACTTCCGGACTGAAGCTTACGAATTTTTCGTCGTCTGTCCTTTCATAACGTATATGTATTTCATTGGCATCCATATAAACCACTTCTCCCTTTCCTTCTGCCGAGATCTGTGTCCGGCTGTCCCGGATCACTGATCCTTCAAGTCCTGTTCCCACGATGGGAGCTTCCGGGCTGATCAGGGGCACTGCCTGGCGCATCATGTTGGATCCCATCAAAGCACGGTTGGCATCGTCATGTTCCAGGAAGGGGATTAAGGATGCTGCAATGGATGCTATCTGGTTGGGAGCCACGTCCATCAGGTGCACTTCCTCTTTGGTAACAACGGGATAATCGGCTTCGTAACGGCATTTGATTCTTTCATCAAGGATGTTGCCGTCATCGTCCAGGTTAACGTTCGCCTGTGCCACCATACGTTCTTCCTCCTCCTCGGCACTCATATAAAGAAAGCCTTTGGCAGAAAGATCAACACATCCGTTGTCTACTTTCCGGTAGGGGGTTTCAATGAATCCAAGATCGTTGATGCGGGCATATACACACAAAGAAGAGATCAGACCGATATTTGGTCCTTCAGGCGTTTCAATGGGACAAAGCCGTCCGTAATGCGTGTAATGCACGTCGCGAACCTCAAAGCCGGCACGGTCCCTGGAAAGACCTCCGGGTCCCAGTGCGGAAAGACGACGTTTGTGAGTCATCTCGGCAAGGGGATTCGTCTGGTCCATGAACTGGGATAATTGGGAAGTTCCAAAAAATGAATTGATTACAGATGACAACGTTTTGGCGTTGATCAGGTCGATGGGCGTAAACACTTCATTGTCACGCACATTCATCCTTTCCCTTATAGTGCGGGCCATACGGGACAAACCCACACTGAACTGATTGGCCAGTTGTTCTCCTACGGTACGGATACGGCGGTTGCTCAGGTGATCGATATCGTCCACGGTAGCCTTTGAATTGATCAGCTGTATTAAATGACATATTATGGCAATGATATCTTCTTTGGTCAGCACCTTGATATCAGCAGCTGTATTCAGGTTGAGCTTATGATTCAGACGGTAACGTCCTACATCACCCAGATCGTAACGCTTGGAGGAGAAGAACAGTTTGTCTATCACATCCATGGCGGTAGCTTCATCTGGCGGTTCGGAATTCCGTAACTGCCTGTATATATATACTACGGCTTCTTTTGCCGAGTTACAGGGATCCTTTTGCAGGGTGTTATGTATGATTGCATAATCTCCGATGTTGGCATCTTCTTTATGCAACAGTATGGTTTCGGCACCTGAATCCAGGATCAGCTCTATATGTTCCTCTTCCAGGACAGTTTTCCTGTCCAGTACAATTTCATTACGTTCAATGGATACGACTTCCCCGGTATCTTCATCCACAAAATCTTCGATCCATGATTTCAAAACACGGGCAGCCAGTTTTCTGCCCAGATTCTTCTTTAAGTTGGTCTTGTTGACCTTGATCTCGTTAGCCAGTCCGAAGATCTCCAGGATATCCTTGTCGCTCTCAAACCCTATGGCACGCAGCAGGGTAGTGACGGGCAATTTCTTCTTCCTGTCAATGTAGGCGTACATCACGTTGTTGATGTCCGTGGCAAATTCGATCCATGAACCTTTGAAGGGAATGATACGTGCCGAGTAGAGTTTCGTTCCGTTAGTGTGAATGCTCTGCCCAAAGAACACCCCGGGAGAACGGTGAAGCTGAGAGACCACTATGCGCTCCGACCCGTTAATCACAAACGTACCGCGGGGCGTCATGTAAGGAATAGTTCCCAGGTAGACATCCTGGAGAACAGTGGCAAAATCTTCGTGTTCAGGATCAGTGCAAAACAGTTTGAGTTTTGCTTTCAGGGGCACGCTGTAGGTTAACCCCCTGTCCAGGCATTCTTCTATGGAATAACGAGGAGGATCAATAAAGTAGTCAATAAATTCCAGTACAAAATTGTTCCTGGTGTCTGTAATGGGGAAATTCTCCTGGAAGACCCTGAATAATCCCTCGTTTTTGCGGTTTTCCGCAGTTGTATCCAATTGGAAGAAATCCTGGAAAGATTTCAATTGTACCTCCAAAAAATCGGGATGATCCAGGAGGGTTTTTGATGTGGCGAAGTTAATTCGCTGATTACTTGCTTTTTGAGGCATTTTCTAAGGATTAGTTGAAAATAAACGTTTTAACGACAAAAAGGCTTAGAACCCCCAAGGGGTCCTAAACCTGGTACCGTTCCCGATTTGTACGGGAAGTGAGTTTATTTAATTTCAACTTCTCCGCCGGCTTCTTCAATTTGTGATTTGATTTGTTCAGCTTCGGCTTTGCTTGTTTTTTCTTTCAGGGGCTTAGGCGCTCCGTCAACAAGTTCTTTGGCTTCTTTAAGTCCGAGATTGGTTATCTCTTTTACCACCTTAATAACTTGCAGTTTAGCCTGTCCGGCGGAAGTAAGTATGACGTCAAATTCTGTCTGTTCAGCTTCGGCAGCCGGTCCGGCAGCACCGGTAGCGGCCACGGCGGCAACTGCTGCTGCTGCGGGTTCAATTCCGTATTCGTCTTTAAGTATGTTAGCTAATTCGATAGCTTCTTTAATGGTAAGATTAGCAATGGATTCTGCCAATTGTTTCAATTCTGCCATGATTTTTATGTTTAAAATTGTTTTTGCTTGTTAATTATTATTCACGATCTGCCAGTGTTTTTACGATACCGGCCATATTGCTTCCGGCCGATTTGACAGCCGATACAAGTCTTTGTGCAGGGGACAGGATAAGACCGGCAATATCACCAATGAGTTCTTCACGGGATTTGATATTGATAAGGTTTTCCAGTTGATCTTCCCCTATGTAGGCACATTCCTGAACCAAAGCTCCCTTGAGAACGGGCTTGCCGTTTTCCTGGCCGAATGATTTGATCAGTTTGGCCGGGGCATTGACATTTTCAGTGAACATTACAGCGGTGGAACCTTCCAGTATGGGGAAAAGCAATTGCATTTCTTCAATACCTGCCTGTTCCAGTGTGCGTTTCAGCAGGGTGTTTTTGACAACAACCAGTTTGATGTTCTGTGCAAAACATTCGCGACGCAGCCGGGATGTTTTCCCGGCGTTGAGTCCTTCAATGTTTACAACATAGAAATCAGGGGTTGCCTTCAATTGAGCTGCCAAATTATCTATGATCTGTACTTTTTGTTCTTTCTTCATAATACACAATGTTCTTATTCTGCAGCTGTACCCGATTTGATCTCAATGGACATTCCCGGGCCCATAGTGGTGGACAGGTAAATGCTTTTCACATAAGTTCCCTTAAGGGCTTGCGGTTTCAGTTTCAGAACGGTTCCTATAAACTCCTGGGCGTTTTCCTGCAGTTTTTTCGGATCAAAAGAAACTTTTCCAATGGATGCATGGATAATCCCGGTCTTGTCGACTTTAAAATCGATCTTTCCGGCTTTGACTTCGGTAACGGCTTTTCCTACCTCCATGGTCACAGTCCCGGTTTTGGGATTGGGCATAAGCCCGCGGGGACCCAGAATACGGCCTATAGGACCGATTTTGCCCATGACCGAAGGAGTACAGATAATAACGTCAACGTCAGTCCATCCTCCTTTGATTTTATCAATATATTCATCCAGTCCAACGTGATCGGCACCTGAATTTTTGGCTTCTTCCTCCTTATCGGGAGTACAGAGAACCAGGACACGTACCTGCTTTCCTGTTCCATGCGGAAGAGTCACAACGCCGCGAACCATTTGGTTTGCCTTTCGGGGATCGACGCCCAAACGCATAGCAATGTCCACTGAAGCATCAAATTTAGTAAAACTTGTCTGATTGATAAGTTCACATGCTTCGGACAATTTGTATTGTTTGTCAGAGTCAACCCTGGCGTATACTACTTTTTGGTTTTTCGTCAGTTTACTCATTTCTACATAGAAGTTTAGTTAACATCTTCCGGGAACTTCCCGCTTACGGTTATACCCATACTGCGTGCAGTACCGGCAACCATGCTCATAGCAGATTTTAAGGTGAAGGCATTCATATCCTGCACCTTATCTTCAGCAATGGCACGGACCTGTTCCCAGGTGACAGAAGCAACTTTTTTACGGTTAGGTTCGGGTGAACCGCTTGTAATTTTAGCAGCTTCTTTCAATTGAACAGCAATAGGGGGCTGTTTAACGATAAACGAAAACGACTTATCGCTGTAAACAGTAATGATAACGGGAAGGACTTTACCTGCCCGGTCCTGAGTCTGCGCGTTGAATTTTTTGCAGAACTCCATTATGTTTACACCCTTGGAGCCCAGTGCCGGTCCTACCGGGGGCGAAGGGTTGGCAGCACCGCCTTTAATCTGTAATTTGATTAATCCGGCAATTTCTTTAGCCATAATAGATACTTTATTTATTCTTTTTCAACCTGAACAAAGCCGAGCTCCAGCAACGTCTTTCTGCCGAAGATCTTTACCATCACTTTCAATTTTTTCTTATCTTCCAGAATTTCCTCAACCGTACCGTTGAATCCGTTAAACGGCCCGTCAATAACCTTGACGGCTTCTCCTACCAGATAAGGTGTGATGTTCTCTTCTTCCCTTTCCGCCTGTTCATCCA
>JBAZDQ010000012.1:0-53183 GCA_041654355.1 Bacteroidales bacterium | reverse complement strand
TCTGGAGAAACTGGTCTTCCGCATTAAATCTGTTCTCAGGGCTAAAAAGAGCAAGTATATCCTGATGAATGTTCCCAACGACAAAATTGATGCGGTCAGCAGCATTCTTCCGGTGTTAAAAAGCCCTACCGTGCTGCCTTTGAAAGAAGAAGGGTGGAGCTCGTTGCACTCGGTCATTGACGAAGATAAATTCTGGGAAGTGATAGATCAGCTGAAAGCGGCAGGGGCGGAAGGGATCTTGATAATACAAATTGACAAGATAGTGCTATGAAAGTATATAACAAACCGGAACGTGAGCAATGGACGGATTTGATACGTCGTCCGGTTATAGACAAGAAATCGATATCGGAAACCGTGGAAAAGATCGTCAAAACGGTGCAGCAGGAAGGAGATGCAGCGATTGTCAGATATACCAAAGAGTTTGACGGAGCAGTTCCGGAGAGTATCGCGGTTCCTGAACGCGAAATACAGGAAGCCGATGCACTGCTGTCCCCCGAACTTAAAGATGCCCTGAACTCGGCATACATGAATATTTATGCTTTTCACAACGCGCAACGGGAGCAGGAACAGATCGTTGAAACCGCTCCGGGAGTAAAATGCTGGAGAAAAAGTGTTGCTATAGAAAAAGTGGGGTTGTACATCCCGGGAGGCAGTGCTCCGTTATTTTCTACCGTTCTTATGTTGGGCATTCCCGCACAGATAGCCGGGTGCAGGGAAATTGTTCTTTGTACGCCACCGGGCAGAAACGGAAAGATACATCCCGCTATTTTGTATACGGCCTGCAAAACAGGCATTACAAAAATCTTCAAAACAGGTGGAGCACAGGCGATCGCGGCTATGGCCTACGGCACGGAAACCATACCAATGGTTGACAAAATATTTGGTCCCGGAAACCAATACGTCACCAAAGCCAAGGAACGGGTACAGCAGGACGGGGTGGCTATTGATATTCCCGCCGGGCCAAGTGAAGCGCTTGTCATTGCCGATAAAACTTGTAATCCCGCTTTTGTTGCGGCGGATCTGCTTTCCCAGGCGGAGCACGGGCCGGATAGCCAGGTTATTCTGTTGTGCGATAACTTACCCCTGTTGGAGCAATGCCTTAGGGAAGTGGAAAAGCAATTGGAAAATTTGCCGAGGCAGGCTATCGCGCTGAAAGCCTTGGCTGCCAGCAAAGCCATCGTTCTGGAAAGCCTGGAAGACTGCATTGCCTTTAGCAACGAATATGCCCCGGAGCACCTGATCATCGCTTCTGAAAAGGCCCGTGACTGCATCCCGAAAATTGTCAATGCCGGATCTGTCTTCCTGGGAAATTACAGTTGTGAGTCTGCCGGGGATTACGCCAGCGGGACCAATCACACGTTGCCTACCAACGGGTACGCCAGGAGCTACAGCGGGGTTTCGCTGGATAGTTTTGTCAAAAAGATCACGTTCCAGGAATTAAGCCGGGAAGGTCTTGAAACCATTGGAAAGACCGTACAGATGATGGCCCGGGCAGAAGAGCTGGACGCTCATGCCAATGCAGTAACTATCAGAATTAAAACAGAAAACAATGATTGATATCAACAAAATCGTACGTTCAAACATTTTGAGCCTTCAGCCTTATTCCTCTGCAAGGAGCGAATTCCACGGAAAAGAAGGGATTTTTCTGGACGCGAATGAAAACCCGTTCGGCAGCCTGAACCGTTATCCCGATCCGTTCCAGAGAGAACTCAAAGAAAAAATTGCCGAGGTTAAAAAATGCAACAACCGAAATGTTGTCATTGGTAACGGCAGCGATGAGATCATTGACCTGGCTTTCCGTATCTTTTGTGATCCGGGAAAAGACAAAGCCATGATCTTTTCTCCTACCTACGGCATGTATCGCGTAGCTGCAGAGATCAATAATGCCGGGGTGGTGGATATACCGTTGGATAAGAATTTTCAAATCGATCCGGAAAAAGTGAATCCTTTCCTGGACCGGCCGGAAATGAAGCTGATCTTTGTTTGTTCACCCAACAATCCTACCGGAAACAGTATGGATCAGGAAACCATAACGTTTCTGCTGGATAATTTTCGGGGCATAGTAATAGTTGACGAGGCCTATTTAGATTTTTCGGAAGAAACTTCCTGGATCAGCCGAATTGAAAAGTACAACAACCTGTTGGTGATCCAGACTTTCAGTAAAGCATGGGGCCTGGCTGCGGCCAGACTGGGTATGGCCTTTGCCGGGGAAGAGATCGTTGCATTATTAAACAAAGTAAAACCCCCGTATAATATAAGCAGCATCAACCAGCAGGCCGCTTTGTATGCCCTGCAGGATCCCGGCAAAAAGGATCAGACCGTAGCTTTGCTCATGAAAGAGAAAGAGAGGCTGGTAAAGGAGTTGAGCCGCGTAAACCGGGTAAAAAGGATATATCCTTCCCGGGCCAATTTCATATTGATAGAAGTTGATAATGCCGATTACGTCTACAGGGCACTAATCTCTGAAGGTGTCATTACCAGGAACCGGCACCGGGAAATTGCGAATTGCCTGCGGGTAACGGTAGGTGCACCTGCAGAAAATGAACGGTTCATTAACGCTATAAATAAGATAAAATGAATAAAGTGATTTTTATTAAAAGAGACGGTCCTTTAGTGACCGATGCCCGGTTGCCACGTTTTTGTCCGCAAGTATTCCAATGGCTGGCTAGAATATCAAAAGAATTAGATTATCAGCTAGTTATGTTGACTAATGGGGCTCCTGATCCGGTTCAACAGCAGTCGGTTATCCGCTTTTTTGAAAATGAAGGCATAGTCTTTCAGGATGTGCTCACAGACAAACGCGGAACGGGAGGATACAACAAATACCTCTACGGTCTTTACGATCTGGAGAAATCCTTTCTCATATCTGATGGTACGCAGGATATTGCATGGGCAGATCAACTTAAAATTCCGGGGATCTATATGGGTACAAAAAATAAAACGGCGGTGTTATGTACCACGGAATGGGCGGAAATATACCGATGCCTGAAGGCGGTTCCACGAAAAGTGATGGTCAACAGAAAAACCCGGGAAACAGATGTACAACTGACCCTGAACCTGGACGGGAGCGGATGCTCCCGCCTCGGCACGGGGCTGGGCTTTCTGGATCATATGCTGGAACAGATCGTGAAGCACGGGAAGCTGGATCTGGAGATGACGGTCAAAGGCGATCTGGAAACGGATCAGCACCATACTATGGAGGATGTGGCGCTGGCGTTGGGGGAAGCATTCAAAAAGGCGTTGGGCAGTAAAAAGGGCATTGGCCGTTACGGGTTCGTTATACCCATGGATGACAGCCTGGCACAGGTTGCCGTTGATTTTGGAGGAAGATCATACCTGGTGTGGAATGTAGATTTTAAAAGGGAAATGATAGGAGATGTGCCGTGTGAAATGTTCAGACATTTTTTCCGTTCTTTTTGTGATGCGGCCGGGTGTAATCTGAATGTCAAATCAGAAGGAGAGAACGATCATCATAAAGTAGAAGCTGTGTTTAAAGCCTTTGGAAAATCCGTGGCCATGGCAACGGGCAAGACATCTGATCACGAAATTCCCAGTACAAAAGGAGTCTTATGATAGCCATTGTTAAGTATAATGCGGGGAATGTACGCTCGGTCAGGAATGCGCTTACCCGCCTGGGATATGAAAGTATAGTCACAGACAGTGAATCCGTATTGAGGAATGCCCAAAAAGTAATTATGCCCGGTGTGGGAGAGGCCGGTACGGCCATGAGATACCTTGAAGAAAGGGGATTGGATGTTGTGATCAAATCCTTGAAACAGCCTTTTTTGGGGATATGCCTGGGTTTGCAGATCATGTGCAGTTTTACCGAAGAAGGAAATACGCCGTGCCTGGGCCTGTTTGATGCCCGGGTAAAACGGTTCCCGCAAAAAGGGAAAATACCCCATATGGGATGGAATGATTTTGAGAGTTTGTCCGGGCCTTTGTTTGAAGGGATCGATCTCCGGGATAATGTGTATTACGTCCACAGCTTTTATGCTGAAATCTGCAGTCATACCTCGGCAGTTTGTGAATATCTTTTACCTTTCAGTGCTGCCATCCAAAAGGATAATTTCTTCGCAACGCAATTCCATCCGGAAAAATCAGGAAGTGTCGGGGCAACCATTTTGAGTAATTTTTTACGGTTATGAGGCTGATACCTGCCATAGATATCATTGACGGAAAATGTGTCAGGCTTACCCGGGGAGATTATGGTACCCGGAAAATCTACAACGAAGATCCTGTGGAAACTGCCCGCATTTTTGAGGATAACGGATTGAAATTCCTGCATCTTGTGGATCTTGACGGCGCTGCAGCCGGTCGTGTCGTCAATTACAACGTTCTGGAAGGGATTGCAGCGCGAACCGGTCTATATATTGATTTTGGAGGCGGTATCCGTTCAGGAGAAGACGTGCGTATTGCTTTTGAAAGCGGAGCTGTACGGATTACCGGCGGAAGTGTTGCCGTGCAGCAGACCGACGTGTTTGAACGGTGGTTAAAGGAGTACGGGAATGAGAGGATTATCCTGGGGGCGGACAGTAAAAACCGGGAAATTGCCATAAGCGGCTGGACAGAGGTTTCCGGTCGTGATGTTGTTGATTATATTACCTGTTACGAACAAAAAGGCGTAAAATATGTGATCTGCACCGATATAGACAAAGACGGCATGTTGTCTGGTCCCTCTTTGCTGTTGTACCGGGATATCTTATCCAAAACCGGAGTCAGGCTGATTGCCAGCGGAGGCGTTTCATCCCTGGAAGATCTGTTGCGTCTTAAAGAAATCGGTTGTGAAGGGGCTATTATTGGGAAAGCTCTGTATGAAGGGAAGATTACATTTAAAGATTTGAGAAAGTATGTTAAAGAATAGAATTATTCCGTGTTTGGATATCAAAAACGGTCGCACCGTCAAAGGGGTACATTTTGTGGACATCAAAGATGCCGGCGATGCGGTCGAGTTGGCGGAAAAATACATGGAGCAAGGGGCAGATGAACTTGTTTTCCTGGACATTACGGCTTCGTCTGAAAAACGGAAAACACGTGTGGAACTGGTGAAAAGGATTGCTGCCCGGATCTCAATACCTTTCACTGTGGGAGGGGGGATCTCCTCTATTGAAGATGTCAGTGACCTGGTATTTGCAGGGGCAGATAAAATCAGCGTCAATACTTCTGCTGTTTTGAGACCGGAACTTATCAGCGAAATTGCGCGGGAATTCGGGAGCCAGTGTGTTGTAGTGGCTGTAGATACAAAATTTGAATCCGGCCACTGGCAGGTTTACATTCACGGAGGAAGAACACCGGTCCCTTTAAAAACCCTTGACTGGGTCAGACAGGCAGAATCCCTGGGGGCAGGGGAGATACTGCTCACGTCCATGGATCATGACGGGACAAAGAACGGTTTTGCCCTGGACATAACCGGACGGGTATCGGAAGCGGTCAATATCCCGGTTATAGCATCGGGCGGGGCCGGCTCCATGGAGCATTTCGGGGATCTTTTTACCCGGACACAGGCTACGGCAGGATTGGCTGCCAGCATTTTCCATTATGGGGAAATTTCCATACCGGAATTGAAAAATTATTTACAAACCAACAATATTCAAGTAAGATGATAGATTTTGAAAAAGGGGGCGGTTTGGTCCCGGTCATTATTCAGGATGTTAACACCCTGCAGGTATTGATGCTCGGTTATATGAACATTGATGCCTATGCAAAAACGGTAGCTGAAAAAAGGGTGACTTTTTTCAGCAGAAGTAAAAACCGCCTTTGGACAAAAGGAGAAGTTACCGGCAACTTTCTGAAGGTAGCTGAAATAAGAGAGGATTGTGACAGTGATACGCTATTGATCAAAGTATATCCAGCAGGCCCGGTATGTCATACAGGAAGTACGTCCTGTTTTGGGGAAGAAACCGCAAAAGGATTTGTTTACCGGTTGCAATCGGTTATTGAACAAAGAATTAAAGAAGATGCAAATGGATCGTACACCAACACATTATTCAAAAAAGGAGTAAACAAGGTCGCCCAAAAGGTGGGGGAAGAAGCCGTTGAACTGGTCATAGAAGCCATAGCCGACAACAGGGACGGTTTTATTTACGAATCGGCAGACCTCCTTTACCATTACCTGATTTTGCTTAAAATGAAAGATCTAAAGTTGGAAGACATTGAGAATGAGCTAAAATCCAGGAGTGTTAGTAGGTAAGAGAAAAAATCCTAAATTTGTGGTACGTCGTACACATTGTTCTTTTGCCTGATATTCAGTGAAATACCATTTTTCACCCCCGAGGGCTTGTTTTTCCTAACATGCTGCTAATGAGGCAAAAGAACAATGTGTACGACGTACCCTAATCGCATGAGTATGGAAGCAATTATTAAAATATTCAGATCTTTGATAGAACCGACAATGGTGTTGTTGGTCTTGATCGTACTGCTTGTTTTGAATGCCTGGATCTTTAAAAGATCAAAATCTACGGCTTCAAACGGAAATATAACAAAAGGAGCCATAGCTTTTTTGATAATCCTTCTTGGAATGCTGGGGTTTGTTCTGGCACTACCCATTGATAAAACGCTGAAAGGACAGATTCTGAGTTTTTTGGGTATAATTATCAGTGCAGCCATTGCTTTGAGTTCAACTACGGTATTGGGGAACCTTATTGCAGGCATCATGAACAACTCAATGAAGCGTTTCAGGAACGGGGATCTTATCAAGATCAATGACCTTCACGGCCGGGTAATCAAGAAAAGTGTATTTCATACCGAGATTCAGTTGGAGGACAGTAATTTCATCACAATTCCGAACATATACATAGCCAACAATCCAGTAAAACTCACCCGTAAAACCAACACGGTAATTTCCACTTCTGTTTCCCTGGGTTATGACATTTCCCGTGACAAGATAGAAGAAGCACTGCGGGAAGCAGCCATAACTACCGGATTGAAAGATCCATACGTTTACATTACAGGATTGGGAGATTATTCTGTGACTTACAAGATCCACGGGTTTCTGGATGACAGCAGCAAGTTTTTCAGTACCAGCTCATTATTGAATGCCTATGTGATGGACAAACTTCACGAAAAAAAGATAGAGATCGTTTCTCCAACGTTTATGAACCAGAGACGAGTGGATGACAAAGAATTCATTCCCCGGCAGATGGTGAAAAAGGCGGAATCCAATGAAAAATCACCGGAGGACCTGATATTTGACGAAGCCATTAAATCCGAGAAGCTGCAGACCAAGAAAGATTTTTTGACCGACCTGGCAACTAAACAGGAAGCGTTGAAAGAACAACTCAAGAGCTGCAAAGATCCTCAGGAAACTGAAACCATAAAATCTACCATCAAAAGAAATGAAGACCTGACAGAGCGCATCAGCAAAAGCATTCAGGAACAGGAAGAAAACGAAAAAAACGCAAAAAAATAGCTACTACTTAAACTGAGCTGCAATAGATAAATTAAAACCGTATGGGACATCAACACGATCATAGCAACAGCAGCAGCAGCAGCAACAGCTACAGCCACAACCACAACATACAGGTGGATCACTCAAAAAGTTTTGCCATAGGCATAGCGCTTAACGTGATCTTTGTGGCGGTAGAAGTCGTTTATGGTTTTATTGCCAATTCCTCGGCCCTGTTGGCAGATGCCGGACATAACGCCGGGGATGTGCTGGGATTGGTTTTTGCCTGGGCAGCGGCCTGGATGGCCACCATGAAACCCAAGGGCAAATATACTTACGGGTTGCGCAAGACCACAATACTGGTTTCCATACTGAATGCCTTGCTGCTTTTTGCAGCTGTGGCCGTCATTGCCTGGGATGCTTTCAGAAAACTGAAAGACCCGCAACCTGTAGCCGGTTCTCAGGTTATGATAGTGGCCGGAATAGGGATCTTCATCAATGCTTTTACAGCGTTGCTGTTTTACAAAGGACAAAAATCCGATCTGAATATAAAAGGTGCTTTTCTTCATATGGCTGCAGATGCAGGCGTTTCGCTGGGCGTTGTCATAGCCGGATTACTCATTACACTCACAGGAAAAACGTGGATTGACCCGGCCATAAGCTTTTTGATCATTGCCGTGATCCTCTGGGGAACATGGCGCCTGTTCTCCGAATCCGTTGACCTGGCCCTGGATGCTGTTCCCCGGCATATTAAAATAGCAAAAGTCAGGGAATTCCTGCTGAACAAACAGGGCGTCACCAGCATACACGATCTGCACATCTGGGCCATGAGCACTACGCAGGTAGCCCTTACCGTGCATCTGGTCATGCCGGAAGGTGCATCAGATCAATTTATCAGTCAATTACAAAAGGAACTTTCAGATACATTTGGTATAGGTCATTCAACCTTTCAGATTGAAAATAAAGACATGAGTAACGATTTTTTCGTATGTTAGTTCCTGTGAAATACTTCTTTATACTAGTTTTGATGTGTCTGGCCGGATGTGACAACCGTAAGGAAACGCAGGTGTTGTTTGCCCCTGAACCCGAACTGGAGCAGAAACAGGCGCAGCAGCAGCAGGATGTTTCTTGTTACAGGATCCCCGCACTGGTGACAGCACCTGACGGAAACATGATTGCCGTATGTGACCAACGTGTGCCATCGTGCGCAGACTTGAAGGGCAACAGGGATATCAATATTGTGATGCGTTCCAGCCCGGATGATGGGGAAACCTGGTCGGAAATGAGGACGATCGTGGATTATCCCGAAGGCCAATCTGCATCGGATCCATCTATGATCACAGACCGGATAACAGGCACAATTATCTTGTTTTTCAATTACATGGATCATGATCGGGAAGAAGGTGTTTATTACCTGAGGGTAACAAAAAGCACTGATAACGGCAAAACCTGGAGCACACCGGAAGATATTACCGCTCAGATCACCAAACCGGACTGGCACCGTGATTTTAAATTCATAACATCCGGAAGAGGCATGCAGACCCGCAGCGGAAAACTGGTTCATACGCTTGTAAACCTGCAAAAGGGACTGTATCTTTTTGGGAGCGACGATCACGGTCAGAGCTGGTATCTGCTGGATGTGCCGCTGAAACCCGGTGACGAATCCAAGGTCATAGAACTTGAAGACGGTACCTGGATGGTCAACAGCCGGGTGAACGGGGCAGGTCACCGTTACGTGCATCTCTCTGCCGATCAGGGAAAGACGTGGATCACACATGCCGAGGCGGGTCTTGCAGACCCGGGATGCAACGCGAGCCTGATCCGGGAGGGAAAAGTACTTTTTTTCTCCAACCTGAATTGCGTAGACCGGCGGGAGAACCTGACGTTGAGGATCAGTATGGACGGAGGAAAATCCTGGGGTGCGGGGAAGACCGTGTACGCCGGAAACTCGGCCTATTCCTCCATCACTTTTATCCCCGGGAAGGGGATTGGGCTGCTTTATGAAAGAAATAATTACCGGGAAATTGTATTTACCCGAATCAACCCATAATCAACAACCTGAATTACAATGAAAACAAAACTGATCCTGTTAACTCTTATTGCCCTTCTTGTTGGGGAATGGGGATTTTGCTGTACTACTTTTGTTCTGAAAGGACCTGAAGGAAAGATCTCTTTTGGCAGAAACCTTGATTTCCCTGTGGGAGAAGGCCATATTCAAATCAATTACCGGAATATGGAAAAGACAACCTATATTGCTGCACCTGAAAAGCCCATGACCTGGATATCCAAATACGGCAGCGTTACATTTAACCAGGCAGGGCGCGAGTTTCCCTACGGAGGGATGAACGAAGCCGGGCTGGTCATAGAACAGATGTGGCTTCAGGAGGCCAAGTACCCTGCTGCCGATGAACGCTATGGTATGAATGAACTGCAATGGATGCAATACCAGCTGGACAACTCGGCAAGCGTCCGGGATGTGATTGACAGCGATTCACTGGTACGGATCACGTATATGCCTACCTCTTTTTTACATTTTCTGGTGTCGGATGCATCGGGCGATGTAGCTGCCATAGAATACCTGGATGGAAAAATGGTAGTACACCGAGGTGTACAACTGCCTTATACGGTATTGGCAAACTGTACCTATGAGAATTCGTTGGAGTATAAGGCCAGTAAAGAAAAGAAGGAAGATAAGCAATACAACGAATGGACTGAAAATTCTTCAGGACGGTTTGTAATTGCGGCAACAATGGTAGAAGCCTACCAGGGGAAAGAGGACCGGATTGACTATTCGTATAATATATTGGAAAGCGTCTCCCAGCCGGGAGGGACCAAATGGAGTATCGTTTACGATATAAGCAACAAAGTGATTTTTTACAGATCTGAGCTCAATCCGGTAAGACAGAAGATCGATCTGAAGAACATTGATTTTTCGTGCAATGATCAAAGGTTGTTCGTACCTATGTCCGAAATGCTATCCGAAGGAACGGGATTCCGGAACCTTACCTGTGAAGAAAACGTGAATATGTTCCGGACGTTGAAAAACGGTGTGGATTTTTTGAAAGATGCCGTTCCGGAAGAAGCAGTGGAGGGTTTTGGTCGATATTTTGAAAGTATTAAATGTAAATAAAAAGAATACAGTCATGAACAAGGAAGAATTTAAAGCAAGAGCAAATCAGCGGATAGACGAAATTTCGGCTAAGATCAATGAGTTGAAAGCAGATAAAGAAGCTGTAAAAGAAGACATGAAGGAAAAATACCAGGAATCCATTAAAGAATTGGAAACCATGAGAAAGGAACTTCAGGCAAAATACAAAGATCTCACGAATGCTGCCGATGATAAATGGGATGAGGTCAGGGACGCTTTCTCCGACGCATCGGATTCCTTTAAAGAAGGGTGGTCAAAGATCAGATCATTGTTTCTTCTTGTCTTTCTAATAGTGATAATAACCGGCTGTTCAAGGCAACAGGCGGCTGTGACTTTTTGTAATCCGCTGGATCTGAGTTACCGGTTTGCTTTGGATGAACCTTCGCGCCGGGAGGCTGCAGATCCTTCTATTATCCGTTTCAAGGATACCTATTATCTTTTTGCCTCAAAATCAGGGGGATATTGGTGTTCAGAAGATCTGTCCGGTTGGCGTTTTGTAGAGACGGATCAGATACCCACAGAAGAATATGCTCCCACGGCAATTGCCATTGGTGACACCTTGTTTTTCCTGGCCTCTTCCAACGAAAAAAGCACCGTTTACAAAAGTGCGGATCCGCTTTCCGGTCAATGGGAGGTTGCTGTTGAAGCACTTGAAATTCCGGTATGGGACCCTGCCTTTTTTATGGATGAAGACAGCCGCTTGTACCTCTATTGGGGTTGTTCCGACCAAAGACCCCTCTATGGAGTGGAAGTTGACTATGGCAACGGTTTTGCCTTTGTGGGTGGAATCAAAGAATTGGTTCATGCGAATCCAAAAGAACACGGATGGGAAGTGCCGGGTGATTACAACACATTAACTGAAATAAGTCCCTGGATAGAAGGTGCCTGGGTAACCAGGCACAAAGGGAAATACTACTTGCAATACGCCGGGCCCGGCACCGAATACAAGAGCTATTCAGATGCCGTTTATACCTCTGAAAACCCGTTGGGTCCTTTTAAACTGCAAAAACACAATCCTGCTATGTACAAACCTGAAGGATTTGCTGCAGGTGCCGGGCACGGCAGTTCTTTTGCCGATGAATACGGCAATTTCTGGCAGATAGGGACCATGACTATTTCACAAAAACACATGTTTGAACGCCGGTTAGGACTGTTCCCGGTCTTTTTGGATGAAGACGGAACGTATTATTCCGTAACCAAATTTGGTGATTATCCTATGAATGTTCCTCAACAAAAGATCAACCGTTTTGAAGACATCTTTCCCGGATGGATGTTATTGACTTATAATAAAAAAGTCACTGTTTCATCTGCAGTGGATTCGTTGCCGCCATCCCATATGACCGATGAAAACATTCGTACCTACTGGGCGGCAGAAAGCGGGGATAAAAACGAATATGCCGTGGTTGATATGGGTAGCTTTTGCGAAGTACACGCACTCCAGATCAATTTTGCCGAACACAACACCACTATTGCAGGCAGGAAAAAGGGGCTGCGGCACCGTTTTACTGTGGAATACTCGCTGGATGGCCAAAATTGGGAAACACTTGTAGACAGATCCGGGAATGATTCTGATAATTCTCATGTATATATACCACTGAATGACAATGTTTTGTGTCGTTATCTTAGGGTGAATAACGTGGAAGTTCCCGGGGGACATTTTGCAATAAGCGGGTTCAGGGCTTTCGGAAAAGGATCCGGAATGCTGCCCGGTAAGATTGAATGTTTTACGGCAGAAAGAAACCCTGCAGACAAGAGAGCCGTAAAACTTACCTGGTCAGGTGCGGATGGTGCTACCGGATATAATATCTGCTATGGAACAGATAAGGAAAAATTGTATCTGACACATACGGTATATGAAGATACAACACTTACGATCAACAGCCTGAACACCCGTTTGGATTATTATTTCACAATAGAATCTTTCAATGAGAACGGCATAACTACCAACGAACAGATTGTCAGGCATTTTGAATAATGAATGATTTTGCAGCCATAGATTTTGAAACTGCCAACGAACAACCGTCCAGCGTATGTAGTGTAGGTGTTGTCATTGTCAGGAACGGTATGTTGGATCATACAATATACAGGCTTATCAGGCCGGAGCCTGAATATTATCTGTACCGCAATACTCTGGTACACGGATTAAGCTCAATGGATACCCAAAACGCGGATGTTTTTTCGTATGTCTGGAAAGAAATTGAACCTCACATTCAGGATCTGCCACTGGTGGCACACAATGCCATATTTGACCGGGGCTGCCTTAAAGCGGCTTTCATGACTTATCGTATGGATTATCCGGATTATGTGTTTCATTGTACTTTAAAGGCATCCAGAAAACATTTCGGAAAGTCGTTACCCAACCACAAACTCCCGACCGTAGCTGCAGCTTGCGACTATGTGTTGACATACCATCATAATGCCCTGGATGATGCCCTGGCGTGTGCAGCCATAGCCTTAAAGATTTTATAATGAAGTATTTATCCATAATCCTTCTCTTTTCAATTCTGTTATCCTGCACACCTTCACGGGATGAAATTCATGATATTGCCTGCGAAACAGGTATTCCTTTGATACAATTGGCATATAGCAAGGGAAACCGGTCAACTTATATGGAAATCTCTACAGATGAGGAATCTCCCGCCAGGGAAGATTGTTCCACTGTTTTTCAGGCGGCATCCCTCAGTAAACCGGTGTTTGCTTATATAGTCTTGCGAATGGCAGACAGAGGAGAGATTGATCTGGACACACCTTTGTATACGTATACCGGTATTGAAAAATTTGAGGATCCGGCGCTTGCCCGGAAGCTTACGGCCCGGATCGTATTGTCTCATGCCACCGGTCTTCCAAATTGGGCAGCTTCTCCTTCTTCGCCCGAATGGCCCGGAACGTCCGTTTCTTTTTTGTTCACTCCCGACTCGGCGTTCAGCTACTCCGGTGAGGGGTATGCCTTTTTGCAAAGGGCCGTTGAGGCAATACAGGGAAAAGGTCTGGATGAGATTGCACTTGCCGAGGTGTTCATCCCGCTCGGGATGAACACTTCTTCTTACGTGTGGAGAGATGATTACGATTCTCTGGCAGTGTCCGGTTTTACGCGGGAGGGGGAAAACCGTGGAAAGGGGAATTTTCCGCGGGCCAACTCGGCTTACACCTTAAGGACAACGGCTCCGGATTATATGAAATTCCTACAGGCTTTGAGCCGGGGTACGGGACTCGGCAAAAAGTCACGAGAGGAAATGTTTCATCCCCGTGTCAAAGCAGCCAGGTATGCACAAAGGCGCCGGGATTGCGATGAACTTGTTTTTTGGGGATTGGGACTTGGTATAGAAAAACATCCGGAACTGGGTGAGGTCGCTTTTCACTGGGGAGATAACGGAATCTTTAAGTCGCTTTTTCTTATAGTACCGCAAACAGAGCATTCACCCCAAAGGATCCTGGTGTATTTTACCAACAGCGAAAAGGGACATGATGTCATAAACAGGATTTCATCTCTTTTTCTGAAAAATACAATACCATTGACCATTCAGAACTGGGTTCTGGAATAAGTGTTCAAATTCCCGGATTTTTAGTATCTTTACTAGGGTCAAAATTCGATAAGTATGGAAAACAGCCTTTCAAACAAATTGCTGAAGGTGTCTCCTTTCGCATTTTCGCACCACAAGATCATTCTGGACGAGAACGGCAAGCCTGTGGATTATATTTTTCTGGAAGTCAACAAGGCTTTTGAGGAAATGACAGGACTGAAGGCAGCAGATATTACAGGGAAAAAGATCCTGGATGTAATGCCGCACTTTGATAATTCTAAATTTAACTGGATAGAGTTTTACGGTAATGTAGCCATAACCGGTGAAAGTGCGATTTTTGAGCAGTATTCGGAATATTTGGGAAGGTGGTACCAGGGACAGACATATTCTCATGAAAAGGGCTATTTTACAGCAATATTCATAGATATTACTGAACAGAGGAAACGTGCTGAGGAATTGGAAAGCTTTTTCTCGGTGAATTTGGATCTATTGTGTATAGCCTCCCTGGACGGCAAATTTTTAAAATTGAACAAACAATGGGAAACCATATTGGGATACACAAAGGAAGAATTGTTAGGGCACAAATTCTTTGATTTTATTCATCCTGATGACATTAAATCTACTCTTAAGGCTGTTGGAGAATTAAGAAAAGAAAATGAAGTACTTAATTTCGTTAACCGTTACCGGTGCAAGGATGGCAGTTACCGTATTATTGAGTGGCGTTCCAAACCTAAAGGAGATTTAATCTATGCAGCAGCACGGGATATCACATCCCGTACACAAATGGAGGAGAATCTGAAAATTAGCGAATTAAATATCAGAACTTTCTTTCATTCACTTCAGCACATGGTGCTGATCGTTTCGAAAGACGGAAAAATACTTCAGGCCAACAGGACATTTACCACAGTAACAGGCTATACGGTTGATGAACTAAATCAAATGGATCTTATGGATATCCATCCGGCAGACAGAAGAGAAGAAGTGAATGAATTAATTCCTTTTGTATTCACCAAAAAAAGAGATACAGTAAACATTCCCCTTCAGAAAAAAGACGGATCGCTTATTCCGGTTGAAACACTACTCTCTTTGGGCATGTGGAACGGGATAGAATGTATCTTTGGAGTGATCAAAGACCTGACAAATGAACAAGAGGCTCTGGATCGTTTTGAACGCATATTCCGCAATAACCCGGCCCTGATTGCTCTTTATTCCTATCCCGATGGCCAGATAATAGATGTGAACGAATCATTTTTTAATGTTTTGGGATATGCCAGGAAAGATGTCATTAGCAAGAACCTGACGGATTTGAAAATCTATTCAGATGAAGGAGCTATGGCCATGATGATAGAAGAGTTGGAACATGAAAAAATTATTAAAAACAGGGAAGTTACAGTCCGGGCTAGGAACAAATCGTTAAAAAAAGGATTGCTTACAGCAGAAATTCTTGAAAGTAAGGGTCATAAATATTTTTTAACGGTCATGGTGGATATCACAGAACAAAAGGCGCATCATGAAACCTTGCAGCTTTTGGTAGACATGGCTAAATCCTTTATCAGTTTACCGGTTGAAAAAGCAGACAGTGCCATAAACTATGCCTTAAAAAGTATGGGGAAATTTGTGGAAGCGGACCGTTCCTATGTGTTCAGGTATAATTTTAAGAACAATACGTTTACAAATACCTATGAATGGTGTGCCAAAGGTATCAATCCGCAAATTGACAATCTGCAGGATCAATCCAATGAACACATTTCTGAATTGGTTGCAGCTCACCTGGAACACCAGGACGTATTCATTTATGACGTTTCTGTTATGCCTGAGGGGTTGTTGAAAACCATCTTGGTTAAACAACAGATCAAGAGCACATTGATCATTCCTATGTGGAGCGGAAAGGAACTTACAGGATTTGTGGGTTTTGATTTTGTCAAGACTTCCCACAGTTATTCGGAAAGGGAAAAACAGATTCTGAGTGTTTTTGCAGAACTTCTGGTCAATCTGCAAACACAGGTTTCCAATAGAAAAATGCTACGTCAGGCGAAAGAAGAAGCAGAAAAGGCCAGCAAGGCAAAATCCGAATTTTTGGCTAATATGAGCCACGAGATACGCACTCCGTTGAACGGTGTAATCGGGTTCACAGACCTGTTGCTAAAAACACGTTTGAACGAAGCACAGAAAGAATACGCTCAAAATGCGAACACTTCCGGAAAAGCTCTTTTGGACATCATAAACGACATCCTGGATTTTTCAAAAATTGAAGCAGGAAAACTAGACCTGGAAACCATGGAAACGGATGTTGTAAGGCTTTTAAATGAAACGATTGACATTATAAAATTTCATGCTTCAGACAAAAAACTGGAGTTGTTGCTGAACATTCCTCCAGGTATTCCGCGTATGGCTGTGATAGATCCCGTAAGACTCAAGCAAATCCTGACCAATTTGCTGAGTAATGCCATCAAATTCACGGAAGAAGGAGAAGTGGAATTAAAGATTGAATATCGGATGCTGAATAAAGATCAGGTTATTTATGATTTTCATATCAGGGATACCGGTATTGGTATAACCAAAGCAAATCAACGTAAATTGTTTAAAGCTTTTACCCAGGCAGACAGTTCTACTACCCGCAGATTTGGCGGAACAGGTCTGGGACTGACCATTTCCAATTTACTGGCCCAAAAAATGGGATCCGGCATTTCAGTAAACAGCAAACCGGGGCTGGGTAGCACTTTCTCATTCTCATTGGAAACAGCTTGCAGGTGTGTAGAAGATATTGAAAAGGAGCGTAAAGAACCTTTACCCATAAATAACGTGCTAATTGTGGATGATAATGCCACAAACCGCAAGCTGTTGCAGGAAAATTTCAAATACTGGGGGGTTGAATCAACAGAGTCTGATAACGGCCTGTCGGCTTTGAAATTGATGGAAAATCAGTCATTTGACCTAATGATAATAGATTATCATATGCCTTATGTGGACGGACTTGCCGTTGTAGGGATGATACGGGAAAGATTGGGTGTTAAACCTAAAGACATGCCGTTGATACTGTTGCACAGTTCTTCGGACAACCAGTTTTTACGTGAGAAGTGCAAAGAACTGGGAGTCCGTTTCCAGATGATAAAACCGGTCAGTGCCGATGTATTGCATGATATGATCATGACCATATTCGGGAAAGAGAAAATTCCAATGAAGGTTTCCCGGAAAAAAGAGAAAATATTACCAGGAAAATTCGCTGTAAGTCAGAATTCAACTATCCTAATTGCAGAGGATATTCCGATGAACATGATGCTGATCAAATCCTATATCAACATTATCCTGCCTTCAGCTGTCATTCTTGAAGCAACAGATGGGTTACAGGTTATGGAGCAGGTGCAAAAAGAAAACATAGATTTGATTTTTATGGACGTACAGATGCCCCGGATGGATGGGTTAGAAGCTACCCGGAAAATCAGGGAATGGGAAGCCGGAAGACCCGGTAACAATCATATCCCTATTATTGCCCTGACTGCAGGAGCTTTAAAAGAAGAACAAAAAAAAGCGCTTGATAGCGGAATGGATGCCTTTCTTGCCAAACCTATTGAACGCAGTAAACTGGAAAAATTTATGAAAGAATATGTAAAGAAAGATCAGCATCCTGATGAACATTTTAATTATGCCGAGTTTTTGGAAGCCTTGGGAGGCGATAAGGAGATGGTTGAAAGAATGATTTCCGTTTCCAGGGCCGACATGAAAGAAAAACTGGGAACACTGGAGAAAGTCATCAAAGAAGGGGATGCTCGCCAGATAGCTGCACTGGCTCACTACATTAAAGGAGCAGCGCTTACGGCCAGGTATAAAACAATGGCCGGAATTGCATCAAAGATGGAATTGATGGCAAAAGATGATGTTCTGGATGCCATGCAAGAAAATTTATCCGCGTTGATAAATGAGTGGGATAATGTGCTGCGTGTTTTGGATCAGGTTGTATCAGCCTCGTCTTAGGCATGAGGTTTACATTTTCTTATATTCAGTAGGCGTAATCCCGGTGTTTTTTTTGAAGTATTTGCAAAAGAAAGAGGAATCCGAAAAATTCAATTCGTCAGTGATCTCTTTAACGCTTTTCCCTGAATATTTAAGCAGGCTCTTGGCTTCCAATATAAGGTACTGATCTATCCATTCAGCAGCCGATCTGCCGCTGTGTTCCTTGATCAGGGAAGAAAGGTATTTCGGGGTCATACACATGTGGTCCGCGTAAAAGGCAACGTGATGCTCTTTGTTATGGTGTTTTTGGAGCAGCTCCATAAAATGGGAAAAATGCCTGGCAGTCCTGTCCTTTGGATCCTGAATTTCTTTTGCAGCGTTTGATTCGCGTTTCCATATATGAACAAACAGAAAAACAACAGAAGAGATCACTCCGCGTATCATCTCGCTTTTATATGTTTCTTCGGGAAGAATATAAATGGATCGGATCAATTGCATATAGTTGTCAATGATCTTTAATTCATTATCTGTAAGCTTCCAGCAGGGAGTTTCCTGTACGTTGACCAACGGCGAAAAAAGCATCTTAGGATCAATATGAATACTCTGCAGAAATGATTCAGTAATGGCCACTGTACGGATCACGGCTCCTTTACTTTCATTAATTTGCAGGATACATTCCGGAGTATACACCATAGCCATGCCTTTTTCTATGGAAAAATCACGTAAATTCACCGATACATTGAAAGATCCCTTGACGCATAAGATTAAAAAATAGACATCCAAGCGGGAAGGATACTGAAAATACCCTTTCTGGATCTCCAGTTCACGAGTAATGAAAAGTTCTTCACCAAAAAGAAAACCGTTGAATCTTTTTGTCAGTTCTATAAGTTCTTTAACCGTAAAATGCTCTAAAGTCTTTAACATTTTGCCATGAATTTGTTCAAATGTACTAAAAATACGACAAAAAGACTATTTTATTTGTTTATTTAATATATACTGCTGTAAAAATTGTGGAGATATTTACAATGTAAAAAAAGATCATACATGAATGCAGATCATGACATGGGCAAAGATCAGTTATACCTTGTTACCGGAGCAGCGGGTCACCTGGGTTATACTATTGTTTCACAGTTGGTGAGTGACGGCCGGCAGGTACGCGCCTTGGTTTTGCCAAACGACAATCTGGCCTCCCGTTTGCCGCCGGAAGTGGAAGTTGTTTGTGGAAATGTACTGGATAAGCAATCCCTGGATCAATTTTTCACGGTACCGCCCGATTTGGAAATCTATCTTATCCATTCTGCCGGGATCGTAACCACATCATTGAAATACAGGCAGATTGTTTACGATGTAAACGTGCAGGGAACAATTAATATTCTGGAAGCTGCCATGAAATATCATGTAAAAAAAATGGTATATGTCAGTTCCGTACATGCTATTCCGGAATTGCCCAAAGGACAGGTTATCAGCGAAGTAAACTATTTTGACAAAGATCTTGTTTACGGAATGTACAGCAAAACCAAAGCCGAAGCCACTCATGCTGTCCTTGATGCTGCGGCAAAAGGTCTGGACGTAACTGTAGTGCATCCTTCCGGGATATGCGGCCCCAATTCACATGCTTTAAATTACGCTACCCAGCTGGTGATAGATTGTTGGAAAGGACTTTTACCTATGGGTGTTGAGGGAGGTTATGATTTTGTTGACGTTCGCGATGTGGCCTCAGGCACCATATCTTCTTGCCACAATGGGGAAAGGGGAGAGTGCTACATTTTAGCAAACCGCTATATTTCCGTTAAAGAAATTTTCTCCACTTTCCAGGAAATTACTGGCAAAAAATTACCACGGCTCATGGCTCCCATGTGGCTGGCAAAAGCATCCCTTCCATTATGCTCAATGTACTATAAGATCAAAAAGCGCCTTCCCATGTTTTCCTCCTATTCCCTGTACACTTTGAATACCAACTCATATTTCTCCTCTGAAAAAGCCCGTCTTAAACTAGGATATATCACCAGACCTTTCACGGAAACACTAGCTGATACCATAGAATGGCTTAAAAAAGAAAAAAGTATTCTCTAAGTCTGGCATTTATTTATTTTTTCCTTACTTTTGCAACCCTTTAAGATATGGAGAGATGGCAGAGTGGTCGATTGCGGCGGTCTTGAAAACCGTTGACCTGCGAGGGTCCGGGGGTTCGAATCCCTCTCTCTCCGCCACAAAAAACAAAAAGCCGGCAAAGCCGGCACAACAAAAGAAAACACCAAAAAAAACAAATGTATTTGCTTTTTTTGGTGTTTTACTTTGTGCAGCACGCAGTGCTGTTTTTATTTTTTGTAAAGCTCCCCCCCAAGGGAACACCGAGCACGCAGTGCGAAGGTAATCCCTTGGGTTGAACACCGAGCACGCAGTGCGAAGGTAATCCCTTGGGTTGAACACCGAGCACGCAGTGCGAAGGTAATCCCTCTCGATTATTATTCAGGTTTTCTGCCGGTAACAGTTACCGATAGAATTGAAAACCTCTCCTTATATTGCTCAGCAACATTTCCGGGTAATACGATCTCATTTTCTTTGTGCACAGTAACATTAGGAAACCCTGCTTTTGAAATGTGCTTCAGGTATTTGTCTTTTTGAATAGCACCTGCTATACACCCGGTATACAATTCAACGTTTTCCTTAATGGCTTCCGGCAATTCTCCGGTAATCACTACATCTGAGATACAGAAATGACCTCCCGGTTTCAAGACCCGGTATATTTCATGAAAGATCTTTTCTTTGGACGGCAACAAATTCAGTACACAATTGCTGATCACCACATCGGCAAAACCATCACAGACAGGTATATTTTCAATATCGGCAAGAATAAACTCAATATTGAAAAAACCCAAGCGGGAAGCATTTTGTTTGGCTTTTTCAACCATTTCAGGGGTCATATCTATACCCACAACTTTGCCTGATTCTCCGGTTTCCGCCCTGGCAACAAAACAATCATTTCCTGCCCCGGATCCCAGGTCAATCACGGTATCCCCCTCACGGATCCCCGCAAATTGTGTAGGAAGTCCGCATCCCAGATTCAGATCGGCGTCCTTTTCATACCCTTTGACAAAACGGTAGTCTTCATTCATTGTAAAACCTGCATTGCCTGTCCCACAACCAACAGAACCACAACAACCGGATCCGCAACAAGAAGCATTGCTGGCCACTTGTCCGTATTTCTCCTTAACAAGATCTTTTAATTTTTCACTTTCCATAATAAAAATATTATTCGCAAAAATACGAACAATTTTGATATTAGAAAATGAGCTATCACCTACATCTTGAAATTTGTAAGTTCGTCAGTAATGTCAAAATCATATTCCGGATACTCGAACATTTTGAAACGCGGTTCCGTTTGTCCTGTTGTATAGGACCATATGCTGGCATAATCATTGGGGTTCTCACCAATTTCCTTTAGCTGCCTCATATAAGCAGCCACCGATTTGTTTTCCACAATGTACACATTCTTCATATTTTCAATGACGGGACTGTGTTTCCGGTTGTGGTCATGTTCAAAACGCAGAATACGTTTACCCTGTGGCGTAAGGCCTATCATTTCATAGGTCATGCTTTTCCCTATACCCGGAAGGTTCAGCATATTCCTGTCTGTAGCCAGGAATGGCAGATTGTGTTCTTTCATAAATACCTTCAGGTTCTTGTAAATATTTTCTCCTTTCTCAAAAAGATCACATAAAGCATTTTCCTGTGGTCCGGTAAGCCGCCCTATCACTTTCTCTTCTTCTTGTTCCTGGATGGAACGGCAATTGGGTGCAAAAACCGCATAATTCTCATTAAAACCTTTCACCGAAAATGTATAGTAAGAAATTACTCCCAACTTGTTGAGCTTCCTTCTCAATTGCGCCGTATGTCCCCTGCGGGAAGCGGCGACAGTAAACACCAGCTGGTTTGTGATAGACCATCCGGTAGAAAGAATCTTCTTGATGGCGCGTTTGGCTTCCAGGGTTATTTCCAAAGGACTTTCAAAGTGTGTCTGGATGATGAATTGCTTAAACCCGATTTTGGAGGCTTTTTCTTTAAAATCTTTTAAAATGTCCAGCAATTCATCATCAACGCGCATTGGCAGATAAACCGGGAGCCTGGATCCCAGGCGAATGCGTTGTATTTCCGCAAATTTTTCACCGTAAGGTCGTTCCTTGTTGGCTTTTTTCTTTCTCAGGGCCATTTTATAAACGGCATCCAACAAATTACGCAAGGTCTTGTTCTGGCTCATCAGGGCATCTCCGCCTGTAATCAGAATATCTCGCAGTTGTGTGTCGTCTTCAAAATACTTCATCAGGGTACGAAGTTTTTTGTCCCAGGTTTCATGCGGTTTCAATTCTTCCAGATCAAAATTCAGATGCTTGTTCTGGAAATCGTACATTCTCTGGCAGGAAGCACACAATCCGCCGCAAGCCCTGCCTACGGAATCGGGTATGAGAATAGCTACATCCGGGTACCTGCGGTGTATGTTGTGACTGTTTGGCAATAGCCAACCTGCCGCATTGGGCACTCCGGGTTCCACTTTATCTTCACGTTCCCATGCCACAATATTGCCGAAAGTGTCTACAAGTTCTCTTGAATACAAGATATAATTACGTATGGCCAGATCGTTGTATCCTGTATCGGAAACATTAAGCAAGGACAAGTAGTAGGGAGTCGCAAAAGTTGGGATGCCTTTCTTCCGGGCTTCTTTTAACAATGCCATGGTTTCCGGTGACAGGGAGTTATTCAGCATCATGTTCACTTCTGAAGGTGTCCGGGCAGCCATTGCCAAATGAAAACGATGATTGTTCCACCATTTTTCAACCAGATTGTATTTTGCCATATACGTACTGTCGGGCGGAAATACGTATTTAGCGCTTTTGCTTTGGCGGTTTTCAATCTTTGCCATGAGCAGCTTGATGATCCTTTCTTTGTTATCTTCCCTGGCATGAACAACAGCGGGGCTCAATCCGGAACTCCATTTTTTCATCCAATTAACGGTTTTTTGAACTGGAGGATTCTGGATTTTAGGATTTTCCAGCAATTCAAACTGATTGTATAATTCAAGGATAAAATCCGTGTTTATGGTGTTGTTTACTTCATCCCTGAGCCACTCCCTGAATAAACTGATGGTTTTGATCTCAAAATTTCTCTCTTTGGATAATTCATATACGGTTTTGTGATCGTGTTCTATCAAAGCCTTCAAAGAGGAGGCCGCTTTAGAGGAATGGTTTTGGTGATGCGTTATGTATTGTTTCAGTTTTGTTAGAAAAGATTCTTCATTTTTACTTTCCAGCGCCATGGTAACAATATGGGGGAAACGATCCTGAAACAATCTTTTTAATTGCTTTTTTGTTAAGACAAGAATATCGTTCTGTTTCTTCATAGTCAGATTCAGTTAAGTAGTATTATGAATAACTGATGTGTGAGCAACTGTCCGGGGTATATGTACGGAAAAAAACCCGCTCACTTTGTACAGCGATCTACAAAGATAACAAAAATTAAAAAAACAGCTTTTTCAGCCATCTGACTTTTCCCGGAGTGTAGGGACGGTACCTCAAAGACGGGTCCAGGCGTACTCCTTTGTCAACTATACTTTTGTAGTGACTAAACGTATCAAAACTGGCTTTTCCGTGGTAAGACCCCATTCCGCTATGTCCCACACCCCCGAAAGGAAGGTGCGAAGAAGCCACATGTACCAGTGTGTCATTCACACAACCGCCTCCAAAAGATAATTCACGTAAGATTTTTTCGCGGGCTTTATTGTCTTTTGTAAATAAATACAAGGCCAGCGGTTTGGGTCTGCTTTGGACGAATTCTATGGCTTCGTTCAACGTGTTGTAAGTAAGAAGCGGAAGTACCGGTCCAAAAATCTCTTCCTGCATAACAGGACTGTCCTTGAACACATCCGTGAGAACGGTAGGATTAATAGTCAGTGTCTGCCGGATGCTTTCTCCGCCCAGGATGATCTTTTCATTTTTGAGCAATCCCAGCACACGATCAAAATGCTTCTCGTTTATCATATGCGGGTAATTTTCAATTATTCCCTGTTCGTTTGCCGGATAAAATTTATTGATCCAGTGACACAAACGGTCCTGCAGCTCTTCCTGTATACTTTCCGGTACCAGAACGTAATCTGGAGCCACACAGGTTTGGCCGGCATTGATAAATTTCCCAAAGACTATTCGTTTGGCGGCCAGATCCACATCGGCACTTTTGTGAATGATTGCCGGACTTTTTCCTCCCAATTCCAGGCTTACCGGGATTAAATTTGCCGAGGCGGCTTCCATGACCTTTTTCCCTACGGTGGTACTTCCGGTGAAGAAAATGTAATTGAACGGCAGAGCCAGCAAACCCGAGTTTTCCTCGCGGCCTCCTTCCACAACGGTGCAGAATTCGGGGGGAAAACATTCCCGTATGATCCGTGCTACAATGGAGGACGTGGCAGGAGAATACGCCGATGGTTTAATCACGGCACAATTTCCGGCTGCGATTGCTCCTACAAGGGGTTCCAGCGATAGCAGCAGGGGATAATTCCATGGGGACATGATCAGGACTATACCGTATGGTTCGGCAATACGATAGCTCTTTGCCGGAAAAAGAACCGGCGGAGTTTTTGCTCTGACCGGTTTACTCCATTTTTTAATGTGTTTTGATACATAACGAATCTCTTCCTGCAGGACACTGATCTCTGTCATTTGTCCTTCAATAGCTGATTTGTTCAGATCTGTATGCAATGCTTCCAATATCTCTGTTTTGTAATGGATGATGCATTCAGATAATTTATGAAGTGCTTGCTGCCTGAAAGACAGATCACGGGTTTTACCTGAAAAGAAGAATGCACGTTGTTGTTCCAGCAGATCGGCAAAATTTTTCATTTTTTTATTGTATCTGGTCTGATTCAAATATGGAAAAATTTCCTGAGATCTGTAGCCTTTTTTAAACGAAAGTGAATGAACAAAAGAATGGCCGAGATGGCAACAATACACACCAGCAGTATAAGACTCCAGTGAAATGTCACTGTTTTTTGCAGATGCAGTGAGAGTATTCCTTCGGTACATATACCTGCAGCGGCTAATGCCAGAAGAATATAAGCGATAATATTCACACCCTTTTGCTTGGTCTTTTTTATAATAAGGCTCACAACCAGCACCACCAGGTAAAATGCCAACAGCAAAGGGATCCCAAAAGTAAATGCCCAGTCAATACTTTTATTCATCAAATCAAGAAGGATGATTAGTACTGAATTGGTAATAAATCCCAAGATCAGCAGGGAAATGATCCTTGCATGAAGGAAAACCATCAGTGAAATATGTATTAAAAGTGAGATGCCGATTGTTATTGTATACCTGGACCAAGTAATGTTTTTATTTATTATCAGGTCAATAATTGTAGAGGTAAAGGTCCCCACCAGTAAAACGATAAGCGAAAGATCCCAAAAAACCTTTCTTTTCTGGTTGTTGGATAGTTTCTGAAAGTCGTATGTTTCAACCTTTACTAATAATGGTTCTTCACTTGTGGCAGTTGTTTTATATCCGCACAGGGGACAATAATTCATGTTGACGTCCAACTCTACGCCACACTTTTTACACACATTCATCATGGCAATTTCTGTTATACGTTATGGCTACAGGAATTTTTTCCCCGGTCAGAAAACGAAAGAAATTTTTCTCTAGTTCCCGGCTGCGTGAAATATTCCCAAAGGTAATGCTTATATGTTCGTTAAAGCCAATCATACCACAACTTACCTTGATCATTTTATTGGGAGGCGGGGAAATGACCATCAGGGATTCAATATGAGTGAGCATTGATGAGGGGAACCGGATTATGCCCAGGTTGGACAATACGCCGCTGTACTGGCTGCTTCCCATGGTACGGTGGTTTACCCTTAGTATAGGATCCTTAATGAACAGGGGAATGGCCCGGACTAAGATTTTCCTTTCACTGCCTACGTTGCGTGAAATGATCTTATTGATTAGTCTTGTGTCTGTTTCCAGCTGCATTTGATGAAAAACGGTTTTTACAATCTCATCAAAAGTATAGTGACCCAGACCCGGATCAATTTCCGGCATCACAAAGAGGGAAAAATTACGCATAGTTTTGCTGGGATATACGTTTCGCAGGTTCACCGGTATCTGGATGCTCAGTTTTCCCGTCTTTTTCTTTCTGCGATTAAATTCCGGATTCTCCCATATTTGCTGTATGGCATTGAGATATACGGCGGTCAGGTATACGGTAATGTTAACGCCTTTTTCTTTGGCTTTTTCTTTTAGTGCAGCCACAGGTATTGTAGCGGAGAGAACCCCGAACCGGGGTTTCTGATTTAATAAGAACGGGAGGTGATAGGCTTTAGGTCTCCTGGCATTGACAGGAATATCTGCGTTAAAAAAACGGTTGTAATCGTCTTCAAATTCTGCCGGATCGGGATTTTCCGAGGGCTCCACATATTTAAAATCAGGAGGGACTTCAATATCCCGGTTCAGAAAATATTGTGCCAGCAACGTTTTAAAATACTCCATGGCGCCTCCTCCGTCTGTAAGCAAGTGGGAAAACTCTACACTTATCCTGTTATCGGCGGCCAAGACACGCATTAAAAGACTGTCTTTTGCAAATTTTCTGCACGGTACATCATGATCATGTACCACGGGAGTCGGTAACCGGCTTGATTCCAGGTAATACCAGAAAAACCCCTTTTTCAGGATGACATGGTAATACGGAAAACGTTTTTCAATGGTCCGAACGGCGCTGAAAAGGCTTTTTATATGTATTTTATGCTTAAGGACAACCGATATGCGAAAAACATAGGTTACTTCCGAATTGCTTACAGCCGGAAATATCTTTGCGGCATTGTCCAAAGGATACCAGAAACCTTTTCCTTTCATCAGGCAGGATTCCGGTTAAGATCTGACATCTTTCCCATAAAAAGGATGATACCGGTACTCTTTTCCTTGATTACATAAACGAAAGAACGGTTCACATAAAAAGGAAGGGGGTCATCGGGTTCAATGGAGCTCTTTTCCACACCAACTATAGTTACCGCTGCAGCCTCCGTGCCTTCTTCATTGATTTCTACATACGTTTTCTGTTTTACAAGACCAATATAAAGACCGCCCGAGGGTGACATGTTGCTGAAATCGGCCATTCCTTCCATAAAGGGGATGGTCATGCCCATAGCCTGTAAGGTCGGTATAAGGTCTTTTTCGTATTCGAACCGGAACTTTGGCATAGATACAGTCAGTTTTCGTTCATAATCTTCCAGCTCGTTTACCAGGATATTCCATCGTTCCGTGTTCATTAAGTCTTTGATCACACGATCAACATGCACACCCGGTTTGGGGAGCAGCAATACCATGGAAAAAGCTTCATTCCCGTATGAGAGTTCGGCTATCTGGCAAAGTTCATTCTCCAGGTAGGGGAATGTTTCCGTCTGGATCATAAAATCGGTCAAAGGGGAAGACCCGTCATCCCCGTAAAAACGGTCGCTGTAAGAGGCGGATTTATCAAAAGAATATGTCCATTCTCCTTTGAAATACAGTGCATTGATCAGATACATAACCATTGAAGGAGGTATCTCATCAATAATTTCTACTATTTTCCCGTTTGTTTTTGCAGCGCACCAGTTATTAATAGTCTCGATTGCAGTGGGAGAAAAAAAATCCAGTTCTTCAACTTGTGCCAGGTAAAATGACCGGACAATATCTTTGAATTTTTCGTATACGGGAAATCCTTCCAGGATCCATACCGAGTTGGCAATCCCCACCTGGGTCAACTGATCGGCTTCTTTCAATGCCCCGGTCATCTTTTTGAAGAATCCGTTCATTTGTTCGTAGGAAAACGATTGGAAACCCAGTACGTCTTTCATTTGTGCCGCCGTTTCACCGGCTGTTCCGTTAGCAGTCATGGATAATGCCAGAGAGGCGCTCAGGGGAGAAATGAAATAATTTTTATCCTCGGAATTAACCTGTTGGAACAGATCAAAAGCGAAACGGTTGGCTTCCGCCGACAAAGCCTGTTCTGTTTTTGTCAGGATAATGTCCCGGCGCGGGTTCGTTTGTTGCGGCAACCGGTCACATCCGGCAAAGAATCCGGGCATAACAAAGGCATAGAACAGATATTTATAGAATCTGTATTTCATCAATTAAAAGATACATATCCCGCATAAAACGTTGCATGAATTACTTCTCTTCAGGCAGGTAATACATTCCATCCCGGGAAAGCAGGTGGTCCAGGTTTGCCAGGTTGTATATTAGTACCGCCTGAACCACAGAAGTATGTTCCTGGTATTCAGCTATACTTTTAGTAAAAAGATCCCTTTCTGTATGCCATATTTCGCGATAGTTGAAATTGTACCCTTTCACGTCGCTCTCACGTATGGAAATGGCAGGGACTCCGTGAATGGCAAAAACGGACGCATCTGTACCTCCGGTCCGTGTAGGTATGGGACGGGTGGGGATGGTATCTACGGTAAACGGAAAATCGGGATTAATGGAAGATAAGTATCTGGATGCTTTCACAAAATCTTCATACATAGCTGCCGGAACGGCTACGCCGCTGGCAGCCAGGGGACCTCCGTCCCTGTTGAACAGGTTGGAAATTTGATCCAGTTTGTCTCTATGTTGTTCTACCCAGGCAGTAGCACCCAAAAGACCGAATTCTTCACCGGCAAACAAAACAAAAAGGATGGAACGTTTGGGCTTGGCTCCGGCAACCGATAACAAACGTGCGGATTCCATAGCGGGTGTGACACCCACACCGCAGTCTACACTTCCCGTAGCTACGTCATAGGAATCCAGATGGCCGCTGACCATAATGTATTCATCAGGATAGCGGGTTCCGGTCATCTTGGCTACTACGTTATGGAATTTCACGGGACCCGGGCGAAAATGATTCCTGATGTCAAATTCCAATTCTATTGGACGTCTTTCTTTTACCAGTTGGTAAATATATTGGTATTGGTGTTCATCCAGTTTAATGTCGGGAACGGCAGGGAGGTTTTCAAACGAAGAATTTTCCCCAAATACGGTTTCTTTATCCCACAGCGCTGTGATGGGAACCGGAGATGCCTGGATCAGACCCAGGATGCCGGCTCCTACCATTTGCTTGTAAAAGAGAGCGGGTTCATCTGCTGTTTTGCGAAGGCTGTCTTTGAGTGCTTCCTGCATTTCATCCACATTCATCCGGCGGTCTCCCGTCCGGGATCTGTAACGGCGTATCACCTGGTTGTTATGCTGGTATATCTCTTCATTAAGACGTATGATGGAATCCCTTCTTTGGTCTGCTTTTTCAGTACGTTCAACAGGCCATCCGGTATTACTCCCGGAAATCAGGACCCAGGAACCTTTCAGGACTCCTTTCATCCTGTCGAATTCGGCCTGAGTTTTTGGTTCAATAAGTACGTGTCCGCGCTGGAGCCCTTTCGTACCTGAAGTGTAAGAAGGGGTGGCAAAATGCAAATGAATGCCGTCCCCTCCGGGAAATACGTCCCCGTATAATGTCCCAAACCAGGGGCCGCGGTTGAACCCGACGCGAGTCTCACCGGCTTCTTCAATGGAAACCTCAAGTCCCCAGGATTCAAATTGAGAAGCTGTCCAGCGTACTGCGGCATTGTAGGCATCCGATCCTACCAGGCGCCCGCCAATGCGGTTTGACAAAACATCCAGATGGTCCTGAGTTTTGTTATTGAGGGTACCCTCTTCAATGATTTTTTTCACCACTGCGTCCTGAGCGGTTGCCTGAGGGCAAATGGAAACAATACTTGCTGCAATGAGCAAGGTTAATGATAAGGTTCTGTGTTTCATTGTAAACTATTTTGGAAAAACAAGTGGTACAAATGTAGCGTTTTATATCTTTGCACCATGATTAAAATCAGGGAAATTGTAAGTGCCTTTATGGTCTTGTTTGCGGTAATAGATATTACGGGGTCCATTCCTATTATCCTGGACATGAAATCCAAAGGCCGGAAGTTTAAGCCTTTGATGGCTGCACTTATTTCTACAGCGTTGATTTTCTTGTTCTTATTTGTGGGAGAAGCCATCCTCGGATTATTTAGCGTAGATATTTCTTCATTTGCCATAGCCGGATCCCTGGTTATTTTTGTACTGGCCGTTGAAATGATCTTTGGTGTTGAAATTTTCAAGAACGATGGTCCTCCGGATGCCGCTACCATTGTTCCCCTGGTTTTTCCGCTTATTGCCGGAACCGGAACTTTGACCACGGTACTGTCACTACGTGCCGAATACAGCCTTATAAACGTTTCCATTGCCATATTGCTAAATATGATCATTGTTTTTGTGGTTTTGCGTCATGTTGACTGGGCGGAAAAACTGCTGGGTAAAGGCGGTATTTATATTTTAAGGAAATTTTTCGGGATCATATTGCTGGCCATATCGGTGAAACTTTTTGTATCCAATATTACCGTCTTATTCGGATAGCTATGGCAAGAAGAATGATAATCTGTTCTTTGGCGGTAATATTTCTGCTTTTCCCGGGATGTGATAAGAAAGATCCTTCCGGTCCGGGAGCAGATCCGGTAGATCAGCCGGACTGGATAATTGGTGGCGACTTGTCACTAATTACAACATTACAACAAGCCGGAGCTGTTTACTGCGATTTCCAGGGGAAAAATGTAGAAGTTTTACCGTTTTTCCGGGACAAAGGATTCAATTACATAAGAATCCGCTTGTTTGTGGATCCCGATCTGCAATCCACGGCCTGTCAGGATCTGGATTATGTAAAAAATCTGAGTCTGAAAGCCCGGAACGAGGGATTTAAAATATTGTTGAATTATCATTATTCGGACACATGGGCTGACCCCGGTAAACAATACAAACCGGCTTCCTGGGCAAGTCTGGATGCGAATCAGCTGGCAGATAAAGTATATACCTATACCAAAGAAACGCTATTGGCCCTGGTAAAAGCACAGGCTGCACCAGATATGATCCAGATAGGCAATGAAATATCTAACGGCATGCTGTGGGATTCGGCACGTGCCGATGTGTGGTCCGGGCAATGGAACACTCCGGGAAGGTGGTCGTATTTTTGCCGTATCCTTTCACAGGCATCCAGGGCTTGCCGGGAAACTTGCCCGAATGCATGGATTATGATCCACACGGACCGCGGGGGAGACAGGCAAACGGCCCTGAAATTTTACAATCAAATGGAAATCAATAATGTGGATTATGACATTATTGGGTTGAGCTATTACCCGTTTTGGCACGGTCCTTTGTCAAACCTTCGTTCCTGCCTGGAAGGCCTGCAGATGAACTTTCCGGATAAAAAAGTGAACCTGGTGGAAGTGGCTTTTCCAAACGATCCCTGGGGTATTCCCGATAACGCCGGCTATACCCCGGAATATGCAGCATCGCCTCAGGGACAGAAAAAATTTATGGAAGATTTTATTGATACGATCAAAAATTTTTCCAACGTAAACGGATTCATGTACTGGTATCCGGAAGAAACTTACATTCCATCGGGCAACATCCTTACACTTCACAGGGGGGTATTCGACATCCAAAACGGCAATGCTTTACCGGTAATGGATGTTTTTGCCAATTAAGAAACGACGTAACCTGCTTTTACGGTAAGTCCCTCCGTAAGGATGAGGAAGGGTTTCCGCTGTTGCCAGGTATACCGTAGTGGAAGCACCCCTGGCAGGAGTGCTCAGAAAAGGCTTGAAAAAAAGATTAACAAGGGGATCCAGGCGGTTGTTCATTGTGATCATAGGGGTGTTTACAGCACCGGGGTCGGCTGAAACTACCTGGATATCATAGGGATGTAATTTTTCAGCAAGGTCAAGTGAAGCGTAATACAGCGCCCTTTTAGAATCACCGTAACGTATAACACGACCGGCCCAATTCCTTGGGATACGGGTTACGAACGATGGTTTGAACCGGGAAAACCATCCAAAATATATAGTGCACGAAACGGTGAAAATGATTCGTGCCCCGCACTTTGTCAATGCCCCTTTCCGGAGTTTTGGTAATAAAAGTTCTGTCAGGTAGAGGGGCGCTTTATAATTGACCTGTGAAATTTTTTCCAGTCCGTCTTGGGTCATACAGGTCCTTTTGGGGAGAATACCCGCATTATGTATAAGCCGGTTAATGGACTTGTGTGTAATGCTTTCAGCAAAAGCTTTAACAGAGACGTAAGAAGAAAGATCCAGGGGAAGCAGCTCTATGAAAGAAGCGTTTGTTTTGTCTTCATACTCGCTGACCAGTTGCTTATAAAAAGGCATGGCCGCCTCTGTGGAGAGGCAGGCCATGATAAGTGAATACCCGTTGTCGAGTAAAGAACGGCAGATTTCGCGGCCAAGACCGCCATCTGCCCCGGTAACAAGGGCCGTTTTTTCAGGCTTTATTGTCGGAGCCAAGTACGTTCACTACTTTGTGTTTGTACAACTCTTTGAGTTTGTCACGGGCAGGTCCCAGGTATTTGCGCGGGTCAAATTCTTCGGGTTTTTCCGCCATGACTTTACGGATGGCTGCCGTCATGGCAAGCCGGCCGTCGGAGTCAATATTGATCTTGCATACGGCAGAACGTGCGGCCTTGCGGAGCTGGTCTTCCGGGATACCAATGGAGTCTTTCAGTTTCCCTCCGTAATGGTTAATCTCGGCAACTATGTCCTGGGGAACACTGGATGACCCGTGAAGCACAATAGGGAATCCGGGGATTCGTTTTTCGATCTCGGCCAGGATATCCAGGCGAATCTCGGGTTTTTGTCCCGGTTTGAATTTGTAGGCTCCGTGAGAAGTCCCTATGGAAATAGCCAGGGAATCAACGCCGGTCTGTTTTACAAAATCTTCTACTTCTTCCGGTTGTGTATACGTGTGGTGTTCGGCTTTTACGTCGTCTTCAACGCCTGCCAGTACACCCAGTTCTCCTTCTACGGTTACATCGTGTTGGTGTGCGTACTCCACTACCCGGCGGGTCAGTTCCACATTTTCCTGGTAAGAAAGATGGGATCCGTCAATCATCACGGATGAAAAACCGTATTCTATACAGTTTTTGCACAATTCAAAGGAGTCGCCATGATCCAGGTGCAATACTATGGGAATGGAATAACCCAGTTCCTTGGCGTATTCAACCGCTCCTTGTGCCATGTAACGCAAAAGCGTCTGATTGGCGTATTTGCGTGCGCCGCTGGATACCTGGAGAATGACCGGTGATTTTGTTTCCACGCAGGCACTGATGATGGCCTGCATTTGTTCCATGTTGTTAAAATTGAAAGCGGGGATGGCATAGCCGCCCTTGACTGCCTTGGCAAACATATCGCGTGAGTTTACCAGGCCTAAATCTTTGTATGATACCATATTTAAAAATTTAATATTTGATGTTTTCCTTTATTCAATTCACAAAGATAAGACTTTTGGCGTATATTTGGGAGTGATAAAGTTATAAATGTAATGAATCCTTATATACTTCAGGAAACCAACTGGCATGCAGTCAAGGATACGGAATACCGGATTGCCATACTGCCATGGGGGGCCACGGAAGCTCACAATTACCACCTGCCATACGGGACCGATACGTACCTGGCCACAGAGGTGGCACAACGCAGTGCCCATCTGGCCTGGGAACAGAATGTAAAGGCGCTGGTCTTGCCTTCCATGGCCTATGGTGTGAATTCAGGGCAAATGGACATTCCCTTTTGCATGCATATGAATCCTTCTACTCAACAGCGTATACTGGAAGACATTGTTACCGTGCTATTACATCATAATGTAAAAAAACTGGTCATTTTGAACGGGCATGGAGGAAACTCGTTTCAAAACGCCATACGGGAAATGGAGCTTCGTTTTCCCCAAATGCTCATAGCCATGGTGAATTGGTGGCGGGTACGTCCCGTGTCCCAATATTTTGACAATCCGGGAGATCATGCCGATGAAATGGAAACATCTTCCATGATGGCAATTCATCCCGGACTGGTCCTTCCGCTTGAAAATGCGGGACCTGGGAAAGAGCACCGTTATAAACTAAAGGGCTTGCGTGAAAAATGGGCCTGGATTCCCAGACGGTGGATATACACAACGGATGATACGGGGGTAGGAGATCCTTCGGCTTCCACTCCTGAAAAAGGAAAAAATTTTTTAAACGATTGTATAAAAGAAGTGGCCGGGTTCCTTGTTGAGTTTTCCGGTGTTGAAAAAATTAAAGATCTGTATGAGCAATAAAAAAGCCCTGATTTTTTCAGCTCCTTCGGGGGCCGGGAAATCTACTGTTGTAAATCATTTAATGGAAACATTTCCAAACCTGGATTTTTCCATAACGGCCACTACCCGGCCTAAAAGGGGGAACGAAGAAAACGGGAAAGAGTATTATTTCATTTCCGGGGAAGAATTCCGAAATCTTATTCAACAGGATGCCTTTGTGGAGTGGGAAGAAGTATACAAAGGGAGGTACTACGGGACGTTAAAACTGGAATTGGAACGTATTTGGAACGGGAATAAAACAGCTGTCTTTGACGTAGATGTTAAAGGCGGAATCAATCTGAAAAAGAAATTCGGGAAAGAGGCTTTGTCGGTTTTTGTAGCCCCTCCATCGCTTGATGTTTTACGCGAAAGACTGACTAAGCGGGGGACCGATTCAGTTGCCGCCATAGAGGTGCGCCTGGCAAAAGCTTCTGTGGAAATGGAAGATGCCAAATATTTTGATGTGGTATTGGTAAATGATCGCCTGGAAGACACACTGGACAAGGCTACCGAGATAGTAGCCGCTTTTTTAAACTAACATGAGTACGTGCGGTTTATATTTTGGTTCATTCAATCCTTTTCATATTGGACATCTGGCTATTGTCAATTATCTGGTATCTTTTACGGATCTGAACCAGGTACGTTTAATCGTTTCTCCACGCAATCCTCTGAAGGATATAGAAATGTATGCCGCCGGGACTCCTTCTTCACGTTTGGAACATATACGGGCTGTAATGAAAGAAAAAAAACTGCCGGTTGTTGTTTCGGATGTTGAATTTCATTTGCACGAACCGCTATATACCATCAATACATTACGTTACTTGCAAAAAGCCGAGCCAGGCCTGCAATTTATCCCGGTAATCGGAGGGGACAACCTGGCCGTTATTGAACAATGGCATGAATGGCAAACCATTCTGAACGAGTTTGTAATTTACATATACCCCCGCCAGGGAGTGGATCACGGAGCTTTGTGTGACAAATACAATGATTTTGCAAAAAACCTCGTTTTATTGCCTGCTCCTGAAATCACAATATCATCAACATTTATACGGGACGGGCTGGAAGCGGGAAAAAATATGGACGGGTACCTGGTTTAAAGGATAACATTATGAATGTTTACAGGACACAGGACATCAGGACTATTGACCGTCTTTTCATGGAAAATACAGGGGAGACGGAAACGCAGCTTATAGCAAGGGCTGCCCATGCATTTGTACAGGCTTTTCTTGAAGAAGAGAAAGTTCCGGGTAATGTGCTTGTAGTGGCAGGTCCGGGAAATAACGGGGCCGATGCGCGTACCATAGCCGGTTTGCTGAAAGAAGCTAAGTGGCAGGTTCAATTGATGGATTTTGCCGGGGCAATGCCTGAGGAAGAACAAGATGATGTGTGGCAGGATTTATTATCGGGATTCAAACGGGATACCCTGGTTATTGACGGATTATTCGGCTCGGGCCTGACACGACCGGTCATCGGACGGTACGGTCGTATTATTGAAAACATTAACAGCCTGGATGCAAAGGTTTATGCGGTGGATATCCCTTCCGGACTTCCCGGGGAGGGTCTCCCGGATCCCTCCGGAGCTGTTGTCCATGCAAACGTGACTTATGCATTCCAGTTTCCCAAATTTTCTTTCTTTTTTGCCGAGGCGTATCCTTACACGGGGGAATGGAAAGTGCTTGATATTGGCATGGGAAGCATGGATTACCCCGGGGTGGAATGTCCGTTTGTAATGACTTCCCGGGAATACTTTGACCACCATTTTCCGGGCAAACGCCATCCGTTTTCCTACAAAAACAAATTCGGACATGCCTTGCTTATTGCCGGTAGCCGGGGAAAAATGGGGGCGGCCCTGCTGGCTGCAAGATCCTGCCTGCGTACGGGTTCGGGTTTGTTGACGGTTCATATTCCTGCTGCCGCTGAAGGGGCTTTCTACACTTCCTTGCCTGAAGCCATGCTTTCGGTGGACAGACGAACAGATGTGACGGGCGATCTGCCCGGAGGACTGATTCACGGAAAGACTGTATTTTCGGCCATCGGAGCCGGTCCCGGTATGGGAACGGCATCCGAAACCTCGGGACTCATGGGGCAATTGCTGGGTTTGCTCAATGAAATGAAACCGGCCCCGTCTCTGGTACTGGACGCCGATGCACTGAACATCATCTCGGCAAATCCGGTGATGCTGTCCCTGATCCCGGCAGGAACTGTGATCACGCCGCATCCCGGTGAATTTGACCGGATTGCAGCCGTATGTGGGGAATCAAAGGCAAAAAACGGACAGGAAAGGGCCATGCAGGCAGTGAAAATGGCACGTGACAGAAATGTTGTAGTTGTTTTGAAAGGAAGGTATACACTGATCGCTACCCCCGACGGGCCTCACTGGTTCAATCCCACGGGAAATCCGGGAATGGCTACGGCCGGGAGCGGAGATGTGCTTACCGGGATTATTTTGGCATTGCTGGCGCAGGGTTATGAACCCTCCATTGCTGCGGTACTGGGGGTCTACCTGCACGGAAAAGCCGGAGACAAAGCAGCGGCTTCCGGCGCACATACGTTTCTCATGGCCGGGGATATTATTGATTTTCTTTAAATTAAGCACCAAATGGATCCCAGGGGGCTGTTATTTCAAGAGGCGTTTTTTTTACAGGATGATCCAGGGCTACCCGATAGGCGTGCAGGGATATGCTTCCGTCCGGATTTGAACGGCGGGCACCGTATTTCAGGTCTCCTTTTATAGGACATCCTATGGCCGCCAATTGGCACCGAATCTGGTGGTGTCTGCCTGTTAACAGTTCAATTTCAAGCAGGTGGTATTGGCGCGTGCTTTCCAGGTACCGGTATCGCAGTCTGGCTTCACGGGTGCCTTCTGCAGGCGTTTCCCGAGCGTATGACTTGTTCTGCTTTTCGTTTCGCCAAATAAAGTGAGTAAGCAGGGCGTTGTCTGCCGGAGGTCTTTTTGATACCAGCGCCAGGTAGGTTTTATGTACTTCTCCTTCACGGAACATCCGGTTGAGGCGTTCCAGTGCTTTGGACGTTTTTGCAAATATGCAGATGCCGCTCACCGGCCGGTCCAGGCGATGGGGTACACCCATAAACACATTGCCCGGTTTCAGGTCTCTGTCCTTAATATAGGCTTTTAAAATTTCACTCAGGGGCGTGTCACCGGTCTTGTCTCCCTGCACGATCTCTCCGGGAAGTTTGTTGACTACCAGAAGGTGGTTGTCTTCGTAAAGAATACGTTGTTCAAGTCCTGTTTCTGCATATCCTGACATAGTGACAAAGATAAACATTCCTCCAGACTGCCAACCTGTCAGTAAATATCTTTTGGCATAACAATTGAGCAAGTCAGAACAGAATTTGGAAATTATTAAATATTAAAAATAGTATTATGGGAAAAATTATTGGTATAGACTTGGGAACCACCAACTCGTGCGTTGCTGTTATGGAAGGTAACGAACCGGTTGTTATCATTAATTCGGAAGGCAAACGGACAACTCCTTCGGTTGTCGCTTTTGCGGATAACGGAGAACGTAAAATTGGTGATCCGGCCAAGCGCCAGGCTATTACAAATCCCCACAGGACCATTTATTCTATCAAGCGTTTTATGGGGGAAACATTCGATAAAGTAGCTCTGGAACGCAACAGGGTAACTTATGTTGTGGAAAAGGGAGACAACAATACACCCCGCGTAAAAATTGACGAACGTTTATATACACCGCAGGAAATATCAGCTATGGTTCTGCAGAAAATGAAAAAGACGGCTGAAGATTTCCTGGGACAGGAAGTGACCGAAGCCGTGATCACAGTGCCTGCCTATTTCAGCGACTCGCAACGTCAGGCCACCAAAGAGGCCGGAGAAATTGCCGGACTGAAGGTCCGCCGTATCATCAACGAACCTACCGCTGCTGCTTTAGCCTATGGTTTGGACAAGATGAACAAAGACATGAAGGTCGCTGTATACGATCTGGGTGGCGGAACTTTTGATATATCTATCCTGGAGCTGGGTGACGGTGTCTTTGAAGTAAAATCCACCAACGGGGATACACACCTTGGAGGAGATGATTTTGACCAGGCTGTGATCGACTGGCTGGCGGAAGAATTTGCTTCCGACAACAGTGGTTTGGACCTGCGTAAAGATCCCATGGCTCTGCAACGTCTGAAAGAAGCAGCCGAAAAAGCCAAGATAGAGCTTTCCAGCCAGAACTCTACCGAGATCAATTTGCCTTATATCATGCCCGTAGACGGAGTTCCCAAACACCTTGTAAAAACCTTGTCCAGGGCAAAATTTGAACAATTGATAGACAACCTGGTACAACGTACCATGGAGCCTTGCAAAAAAGCCCTTTCGGATGCTGGTATGAAGGCATCGGATATTGATGACGTAATATTGGTGGGCGGTTCAACTCGTATACCGGTTATTCAGCAACTGGTCCAGAAATTCTTCGGGAAAACACCTAACAAAAGTGTCAATCCCGATGAAGTAGTTGCTGTGGGGGCAGCCATACAGGGCGGTGTACTTTCCGGTGACGTGAAAGACGTATTGTTGCTGGACGTTACTCCGCTAAGCCTGGGTATTGAAACCCTGGGCGGTGTGATGACGAAATTGATTGAAGCCAACACCACCATACCTACCAAAAAATCACAAGTTTTTTCCACGGCCAGCGATAACCAGCCTTCGGTTGAGATCCATGTATTGCAGGGAGAACGGCCCATGGCTCGGGACAATAAGACCATCGGACGGTTCCATCTGGACGGAATAGCACCTGCCCCCCGCGGAGTGCCACAGATTGAAGTTTCGTTTGACATAGATGCCAACGGTATTTTGAATGTCTCGGCAAAAGATAAGGGGACCGGGAAAGAACAGAAGATTCGTATTGAAGCTTCCTCGGGCCTTACCGAAGATGAGATCAAAAAAATGAGGGACGAGGCAAAAGCCAACGAAGATGCCGATAAGAATGAAAAAGAGCGTATAGATAAGATCAACGAGGCCGACAGCATGATCTTCCAGACCGAGAAACAGCTGAAGGAATATGGGGATAAATTGCCGACAGACAAAAAAGCTCCTATTGAAGAAGCCCTGGAGAATTTGAAAAAAGCTCATAAATCGCAGGATCTTGCCGCCATTGACAGTGCCCTGGAGGCTATGAACAAAGCCTGGCATGCCGCTTCCGAGGAAATGTACAAAGCCTCGCAGGCATCGGACCAGGGACCGCAACAGCAACCTCCGTTTGAAGGGCAACAGCCGGGAAACGGCGGCAGTGATTCAGGCAATGAAGAAGGAGAAGTTAAGGATGTAGATTTTGAGGAGGTAAAATAATATGGCTGAAACCAAGACTAAGAAACATCAGGCCCATACCGGGCCTGATGTTGATCATTTAGAACAGCAGCAAGAGCCACAACAGGCAGAACAAGCTCAGCAACAGGCAGAACAGGTTCAGCAACAGGCAGAACAGGTTCAGCAGGAATCCTGCCTGCAGAAAAAACTGGATGAAACCAACGACAGGCTGTTACGCTTGCAGGCCGAGTTTGATAATTACCGCAAACGTACAGCTCGCGAAAGGTTGGAACTTGTTTTGACCGCTTCCGAGGAGGTAATCAAAGGGATGCTGCCTGTGCTGGATGATTGTCAGCGAGCGCTCTATACTCTTGAACAGCTGGAAAATGCAGATCCGCATTCCGTTGAAGGAGTCAGGCTGATCTACAACAAGCTTCTTACCTTTTTACAGGGAAAAGGATTGAAGATCATAGAAGCCAAAGGAAAGCCCCTGGACACGGACTTTCATTGTGCAATAGCTAAGATGCCTGTTAAAGAAAAAAAGATGAAAGGAAAAATTATTGATGTGGCATTGGAAGGATATACACTTAACGGAAAAGTAATCAGGTTCGCTAACGTAGTAGTGGGCGAATAGACAGCATTATGGCCAAAAGAGATTATTACGAGGTTCTGGGAGTAGATAAAAGCGCATCTGCCGAGGAAATAAAAAAAGCGTACCGAAAAAAAGCCCTGCAATACCATCCCGATAAGAATCCGGGAAATAAAACCGCAGAGGATAAATTTAAGGAGGCTGCCGAGGCTTATGACGTGCTGAGCGATTCCAACAAAAAAACCAGGTACGACCAGTTTGGTCATGCCGGTGTAGACGGAATGGGAGCAGGCGGACCCGGCGGGTTCCCGGGCGGTTTTACTATGGACGATATATTTTCCCGTTTTGGGGATATATTTGGTGAAGCTTTTGGCGGAAGTCCTTTCGGAAGTGCTTTTGGCGGACGTACCAATCCCAGGCGGGGTGTGCGTCGTGGGTCAGACATACGCATTCGCGTAAAGCTGACCTTGAAAGAAATCGCTTACGGAACCAATAAGGTAGTTAAGATCAACAAACTGAAAACGTGCAGTCATTGCGGGGGTAAAGGAGCTGTTTCAGAATCGGATACCAAGACTTGTCCCACTTGTAACGGATCGGGTGTGTTCACAAGGATTACCCACACATTCCTGGGGCAAATGCAGAGTTCCAGTCCCTGTCCTGCCTGTCATGGTGAAGGAAAGATCATTGTGAATCCCTGTCCCGTCTGTAAAGGCGACGGTGTAGTTAAGGAAGCCGAGGAAATTTCGTTTTCCATTCCAAAAGGAGTGGAAGAAGGAATGCAACTGACCATCAGCGGGAAAGGAAATGCGCCCAAACGCGGTGGCGTGAATGGCAATTTGCTGGTAGTAATTGAAGAAGAATCGCATCCCGATTTGCAACGTGACGGTCACGATCTGATCTATACGTTGTTTGTATCCTATACCCAGGCAGCATTGGGTGACGATATAGAAATTCCAACCATAGACGGAAAAGTCAAGATAAAAGTGGATCCCGGAACACAGAGTGGTCGTATATTACGTCTCAGGGGCAAAGGACTTCCCGATGTAAATGGTTACGGGACAGGGGATATGCTGGTATTTGTGCAATTATGGACTCCTAAAAAACTCAGTAAGGAAGAAAAGGAATTGTTGTCCAAACTGAAGGATTCTCCTAACTTTGCTCCAAATCCCGCCAAAGAAGAAAGAAACTTCTTTGACCGGATGAAAAAAATGTTTTCGTGATGGTTTCTTGTTTGAAACGTATACCGGTGCTGGTGACTGCGCTGGGGTTCGTTTTTTTATCGCTTGGGGCACAGGAAAAAGATCTGGCAGGTTATTACGTTTCACCCATAGCTATAAATCCGCTTACTTTAAGCGGGAGTATGGGTGAGTTTCGTGCTACGCATTTTCATACCGGGTATGACTTTCGCGTAGGCGGTGTTTCAGGAACCCCCGTGTATGCTGTAGCCCAAGGCTATATATCCCGGATCACCGTATCTCCGGGTGGATATGGGAATGCCTTGCAGATAACCCATCCAAACGGAACCGTTTCGCTCTACGGACACCTGGAATCATTTGCCCCTGATATTGCTTCCTATGTGGAAGAAGAGCAATATGCCGGGCAACAGTTTAGTGTGGCGCTGGATTGCCCTCCTGAAATGTTCCCTGTTCATAAGGGACAACAAATTGGCAGAGCTGGAAATTCCGGAGATTCGGCAGGTCCGCACTTGCATTTTGAGATCCGTTACAGGGATTCCCTTTTGTCATCCTCTTACTTTACGGCCAACCTTATTCGTCACGGTGTTTATGAGATCGAGGACACGTTGCCGCCGGAATTCAGAGCCATACAATTTTACGGTTACAATACGGATCCCGATGGGATTGCACAAACCCGCCTGACAGCCGGATTTACAGGAAACGGGAATCATCTTGCAGTCAATGTAGCGGATACTTTTTTTGTAGCAGTAGATGCCATAGACCGTATGAACAACACCTGGTCCCGGATGGGTATAGAAAAGTGGGAGGTTTTCCTGGATACAACACTTGTGTACCGGTATACCAACGGGGACCTTCCACTGGAATATACAAGGAATATTTTATCTCTGGTCTATTATCCGGAAAGGGCCATAAATGGAAAAAGTTTGCTCAAGACCTGGGTAGAACCGGGCAATGTGATGGCAGATAACCGTATTGAAGCTCCAACCCGCGGGTTGTTCTCTTTAAAAGACACCCTGGATCATACACTATCCATAGTAATTCATGACGGGGCAGGAAATCGGGCTAAACGCAGTTTTACTGTCCGAAAAAAGAGCGGGTTGGATATACTGGTGACTGACCGGGCTCAAATGGATGATCTTTCCCAAACGCAGTGTCTGCAGGATGAATACCAACAGCGTTTTTTTTGGGATGCCACCAATGTTTTATCAACACGGGATATCAACGTGAAAATACAGGAAAAAGCTTTGTATAAAGATATCATGTTCCGGGCAATACGTGTTGATTCACTGGAATGGTGCCTGCATACGGCGGAAGAACCGCTTCATTTGCCCATGCAGGTTCAATGGCAAGTCCCGGCTTCAGTCCCCGATTCACTGTACGACAAGGTCGTGGTTTTGCGTCAGTCGGACAAGGGACGTGATCCCCACATGGTAGAAGCTGATCCGCGGCTCTGGAGATCCGTTGGCGGGATTTGCAGGGACAGTACGGTGTCTTTTCAAAGCAATGCCTTTGGACGTTACCGGATAGATGTGGATACCATCCCTCCTACAGTAAGTGCTTCTTTTGGAAAAGGGGCTGATCTTCGTGGACGCAGAAGTGTTTATTTCACTATTAAGGATGAATGTTCCGGGATACGATCCTATAACCTGACCATTGACGGAAAATGGGTGTTGGGCATACACGACGGAAAACGTTCACGTGTTACGTGTGTCCTGGACGCTAAAAGGATTGCAAAAGGTACAAAACACCGGCTTACTTTACAGGTTGTGGATCAGAAAAATAATAGTACGGAATTTAATACGGAATTCTTATGGTAAATTTTAATCCTGAAGAAAGCATTACTGCTCTGGGACTGATGTCAGGAACTTCGCTGGACGGACTGGATCTGTGCATGGCCACTTTTACCCTTAAAAACGGGAAATGGTCTTACCATGTTGAACATGCCGATGCTGTCACATATCCTGATGAGCTCAAAAATGCGCTGGCAACTGCACAATCCATGACGGCATTGGAATTTGCCCGTTTGCATTCCGATTACGGTCTATACCTTGGTCAGAAGGTAAAAGCGTTTATGGATAAATTCCACGTTAAACCCCAATTGGTCGCATCCCACGGGCATACGATCTTTCACCAACCTTCCATCCGTCTTACCAGCCAGATAGGCAGCGGAGCCGGAATAGCGGCAGAAAGCGGCGTCCCTGCAGTTTGCGATTTCCGGACTACAGATGTGGCACTTAACGGACAGGGAGCTCCCCTGGTCCCTGTTGGTGACAGGTACTTGTTCGGAGATTTTGATTACTGCCTGAACCTGGGCGGTTTTTCCAACATTTCTTTCGAAGGACAGGGCGGAACAAGAAAAGCTTACGATATAACGGCTGTTAATTACGTTTTGAATCATTATACACGCCTGATAGGCCTGGATTATGACAAAAACGGAGATCTTGCCCGGTCTGGGAATGTGAATCATAAGGTTTTGGATGCACTCAACGGACTTCCTTTTTATAAGCAGTCCGGTCCCAAATCCCTGGGCAGGGAATGGGTGGAAGGGCAGGTACTCCCGTTGATTGATTCGTTTGGGATGACTATGGAAAATATTCTGGCTACTTATTGTGAACACATTGCCGTACAGACTTCTTACCACGTACATTCCGGATCAAAAGTGCTGGTCACAGGCGGCGGGGCGTTCAACAAGTATTTGATGGAACGTATGGCGGCGGTGACTGAAAACGTAATATTCCATATCCCCGATGATCTTACGGTAAATTTCAAGGAAGCCCTTATCTTTGCATTCCTGGGTGTTTTGTATGTAAGTGATATCCCTTCCTGTTTGTCGTCGGTGACCGGCAGCCTGCACGATAATATCGGAGGAGCGATGTATAAATAAATGTTTGTAAAAAGTTTGGGTAAAAAGAAAAAAGCACTACCTTTGCAAGCCCAAAATTAATACGATAAGTACGAAGATGGACTTAATAAAAGTAGCAGAGCAAGCATTTGCAGGAGAAAGTAAAAACTTTCCGAATTTTAAATCAGGGGATACTATTACGGTAACCTACAAGATAAAGGACGAGAACAAGGAACGTCTGCAAAAATTTCGCGGAGTGTGCATTCAGCGTAAAGGTTCCGGTGTATCCGAAACGTTTACCGTGCGCAAGATTTCTAACGGAGTAGGTGTAGAGCGTATATTCCCTTATACATCACCTTTTATTGATACCATAGAAATTAACAAATACGGAAAGGTACGCCGTGCCCGTATTTATTACCTCCGCAATCTGACAGGTAAGAAAGCCCGTATTAAAGAAAGAAGGGTCAACCTGGATAAAACAGCTAAAGCTGAGGCATAGTTTTCCGGCCCCGTAGCTCAACTGAATAGAGCATTTGACTACGGATCAAAAGGTTACAGGTTTGAATCCTGTCGGGGTCACTTAACACAGTGGCGCAGAGTCTTTTGGATTCTGCGCCACTTTTTTCTTAACTTTGTTTCAATGATGAAAAAGGTTGTAAAAATATACAAGCCGACAGAAGGAGAAGAGGAACTGCCGATAGTGGAAGGTGTGAAATGCGGATTTCCTTCTCCTGCGGAGGATTTCTCAGATATGCGATTAAATATAACCCAAGAGATTGTTAAAAATCCTGCTTCTACATTTTATGCGCGTGTAAGCGGCAACAGCATGATCAATGACGGGATAGGGGACGGTGATATCCTGGTTGTAGACAAATCGGTGGATCCTTACGACGGCTGTATTGCCATTTGTTACGTGGATGGTGAATTTACGTTAAAACGCGTGGAACGGCATAATGATCATTTAATGCTGATCCCGGGTAATAAAGCGTATAAACCCATTCAGGTTACGGCTGATAATCATTTTACCATTTGGGGCGTGGTCCGTTATGTGATCAAAAAACTCTGAGTATGTATGCGCTGGCCGATTGCAACAATTTTTTTGTAAGTTGTGAAAGGGTGTTCAATCCGGGATTGAACGGCCGGCCGGTAATTGTCCTATCAAACAACGACGGGTGTGCGGTTTCGCGCAGTAACGAGGCTAAGGCGCTTGGAATAAAGATGGGTGTTCCCCTGTTCAAGATCAGGGATATCGTTGAGAAATACAAGGTTGCTGTTTTTTCATCCAATTTTGCCCTTTACGGAGACATGTCCAAGCGGGTGCACCAGACGTTACGTCAATTGGCGCCGGCCATAGAAATTTATTCCATTGACGAAGCGTTTCTGGACCTCAGGGGATTGGAACAGACAGATTTGGATGCCTTTGCCAAAAAGGCCTCGGCAATGTGTTTAAAAAACACGGGAATACCTGTGTCGGTGGGGGTTGCTCCCACTAAAACATTGGCCAAAATCGCCTCCAAATATTGCAAAAAGTGTCCGGCGTTGGAGGGTGGTTACTTTTTGCACGACAAAGAGGATGTCAGGAAAATTCTCAAGACTGTTCCGGTGGAAGATATCTGGGGTATCGGCAGAAGGTATTCACAAAAACTGTATTCTTACGGAGTGCATACGGCGGCAGACTTTGTGTCCCTGCCTCCGGAATGGGTGCTAAAACAGATGAGCATTAATGGGTTGCGTACACAAAATGAACTGAAAGGAGACCCCTGTATCGATTTTCTGGATCAGGTACCTCCTAAAAAGCAGATTTGCGTATCACGCAGTTTTGCCCGGGAAATGTATGATTTCGGGAAATTGTCTGAACAGGTATCGCTTTTTACGGCAATGGTGTGCGAAAAGCTTCGCCGGCAAAAAAGTGCCTGTCACCAGGTTATAGTATTTCTGTTGACCAACCGTTTTAAGGAGGAGGCGCCCCAGCAATACGAAAGCCGTATGTTTACTTTTCCTGTGGCTACTTCCAGTACGTTGGAGATTAACGGTAATGTTCTTAAGGAATTGTCCTTCCTGTTCAGGAAAGGGTACGGCTATAAAAAAGCAGGGGTCATTCTAACGGGGATCATACCCGAAGATGCTGTTCAATTGAATTTGTATGACAATACGGACAGGATGAAGCAATCCCGCTTGATGAAAGTGATGGATGAGTTGAACGAACGGATTGGTCACGGTACTCTTTCTGTGGCTACCGAATCCCGTGAAGGAATCAAAATGAACCGGCAACGGCTTTCTCCCCAGTATACAACCAAATGGACTGATATCCCTGTTGTGAAATAGTGCCGGCAATTGCATAATTTCTTTATTTTTTTAACTTTACAAGATAATATTTAAAAATATTCGCTATGAGGTGGTTATTAGCTGGTCTGCTGCTCCTCACATTATCAGGCTGTTCAAATGAAATTAAGGAAGAATTGCTTTATGGTACCTGGATCATGGAAAGTGTAGACGGTCAGGATATACATACAAACGATTTTTTTGTGCTGCGGTTTAACCCGGACGGAACGGAAATGCACGCTTCTCCTTTGTACGAAGATTCCGTCAATGTAAGATGGTTTCACGGTGAAAATTATAAATACAGGTTTCTTTCAGAGACTAAAAAATCAATAAGAATTACCGGAACATCCCCGTTGGGCATCCCACTGGATTTAAATCTGAATGTTTTAAAACTTACCCGGGATAAGCTGGTTTATTTTTATGCCGAACCTTATGTTGCCGGGGCTTATATCTCTGATCACCGGCCAATAACTATGCGCAGGCCCAAAGACGATTATTCGCAGGAAATCATAGGGACCTGGGAATATGACATGGAAGGGAAGAAGTTCCGTATGGAGTTTCTGGACGGGAAAATGTACAATTTTTACGTTTTTGACGGTCAGTCCTGGAAAGTCACGCCCGATTCACCACATCGCTATTATTTGTACGGAGATTTTTTTGTAGGTCATGCCGTTATTAAGTGGGATGGAATAAAAAGAAATCATAGGCACCATCATGATAACTGGCATCTGGACATCAAAGGTGATAAAATGTATATGACAGCATTCAGGGGTCTGGACGATGTACAACTCAAGATCATCGCTTTTAAAAAGTAAAAAAATCTTATTAAACTATATAAAATAGTTGTGTAACTAAAAAATATAGTTACTTTTGTGGTGTAAATAGTATTACACCATGAAACTTACTGCAAAAGAAGAAGAAATAATGACCTTTTTCTGGGAGAGAGGTCCCTTGTTCGTAAGGGAACTTTTGGAATTCTACCCGGAACCCAGACCACATTTTAATACATTGTCTACAATAGTCCGGGGTCTGGAGGAAAAGGGCTTCCTGGATCACAATGCCTTTGGAAATACACACCAGTACTTTCCCGTCGTAAGTCGTGAAGATTTCCGTAAATCAACGCTTAAGGGAGTGATTCGCAAGTATTACAGCAGCTCGGCATTTAGTGCTGTTTCTTCTCTCATAGAGGAAGAGGCCATATCGCTGAACGATCTGAAGAAGCTTATAACAGAAGTAGAGCAAAAAAACAGTTGATCATGGGTGCTTTTGTTACATATTTGTTGAAAGCCGGCATATTCTTGCTGTTCTTTTACATGTTCAACCGGCTGTTGCTGGCCAAAGAAACTTTTCACCGGTTCAACCGGATTGTATGGCTGCTGATTATCCCGCTTTCCCTGTTGCTTCCTTTCTGTGTTTTGGAATCGTTTAATCCACTAGCCTGGTTCGGCGCAAAGGAACAACAAGGGCCAATGCTGATCATTCCGGAAGGGATGACCGCCACAGTAGTGGATCACTCAGAAGGAAATGTTGTCATGTCCCGTATGGTACAATGGATTCTCCTGGTTTATTTTGCTGGCATGTTTGTCTGTTCCCTTTTCTTTATCATATCTTACATAAAGCTTGCGGTTATATTGTGGAAAAACAAACGCAACAGAAAGACAGTAGCATTTGAAGAACTGCTTGTCGAATGCAAGCGGATGGCCGGAGTAAGGAAAATGGTAAAGCTATTGATCCACAATCAGGAGACGGCCCCGTTCAGCTGGATGCGTTTCATTGTCGTTTCTGAAAAAGACATGACAGAAGACGGGCGGGATATCCTTATCCACGAATTGTCACATATACGCAAGGGCCATTCCTGGGACCTGATCTTTACTGACCTGCTCATCCTTTTCCAGTGGTTTAATCCCGCTGCTTGGCTTATGAAACAATCCATTCAGCAGGTTCATGAATTTCAGGCCGATGATGCGGTCCTTAAAGCCGGCATTAATGCAAAACAATACCAATTATTATTAATAAAGAAAGCTGTTGGCACAAGATGCTACTCCATGGTCAACAGCTTTAATCACAGCAAACTCAAAAAAAGAATCACCATGATGTGGAAAAAGAAATCAAGCAAATGGGCGTTTGCAAAATGCATGTACGCTCTGCCTCTCGCATTCATTGCCGTTACGGCATTTGCAACACCTGAAATCTCGGACAGGTTGTCAGAGCTTTCCTCTGTCAAAGATATAAAAATTTCTTTGCAGCAGAACATTAAACCCCAGGTCCTGCCAGTGACCTCACCGGCACCTCCGCCTGCACCCCCTGCAGCCGTTCCCGTTTCGCCAGATGCAATTCCCCTTTCCCTGGGTGACCAGGATACGCTGGTTCCCCTGGCCACTGTTGAAAAAAGGCCTTTATTTGCCAACGGTGAAGCGGAAGATGCATTTACCCGCTGGGTATTTGAACATATTAAATATCCGGAGGAAGCCAAAAATAAAAAAATTCAGGGAAGGGTAGTAGCCTCTTTTGTTTTAAACAACGAAGGATATGTTACAAATGTTGAAATACTCAGAGGTGTAGATCCCCTCCTGGACGCAGAAACCATCCGCGTTCTGGAGTCATCCCCAAAATGGGAACGTCCCGGGATATATAAAGGCAAGAACGTAAGGGTGCGGTACAATTTTCCCTTGAATTTTGCGCTCAGAAAGGATAAGGAAGAAAAGCAGGTAAAACAGTCTGAGAACCCGGAAGACCTTGGATTGGAACCCGCCATTTTTGCCGACGGGAAAGGGGAAAATGAATTTGCTTTTTGGGTGATGCAAAATGTGAAATATCCGGAAGATGCAAGAAGTGAAGGAGCCGGGGGAAGGCTTTTGGTATCTTATGAGCTTTCGGAAGAAGGCACTATTTCTCGGGTTGAGATTATCGGTGGAGTTCATGCTTCCATAGATGCCGAGGTCTTGCGTGTCATAAAATCTTCACCCAAATGGGAAAAACCGGCTATGAAAGAAGGTGTTCCGGTCAATGTTACTTATGTGATGCCTATGATTTTCTCGTTAAGGGGTAATGACCGTGATAGCGCACAAACCATAAAGGAATTGAAAGATCTAAAGAAACTTCAAGTTTTGGAGGGTTTCATTGTAGTGGGTGATCCAAATCAATCCGATGTAAGACAGGATGTTACAAAAATTCCCAAAGATGTACTAGTTATTGTCGATGGTAAGGAAGTTGAAGATCTTCAAGAACTCAATCCCGACAACATTGAAAGCATAGAAGTGCTTAAAGGAGAAAAAGCCATTGAAAAATACGGCGAAAAAGGAAGAAAAGGAGTGATCATAATCAAGCGGAAGTAATCTCAGAGATTCTGCGCAAGTTCCGCTGGTGCAAAATTGCAAGATCCTCATATGCAGGGTCTTGCTTTTTTTGTTGGAATGTTGTTGCGCAGAATCTCTGAGATTCCTACCTTTGAACATGCAAAAAATACTCCTGTCACTATTGTTGTTGCTGGCTGTCGCCTGCAGCAATTTTTCTTCTGTAGAGAAACACCGCATTGGAAAGCCCGAAGATTCGGAAATGATCATGGCACTTTTTACCAACCAGGTGCCGGAAGAGTTGCGGTTTCTGCATTTGAAGGCCGGTCCCCTCAATCGAAGGGATATGAAAACAAAGGTTTATGCCACTTTAAAAGGCCGGATGCTGATTACGGTCCGTGATACGACCAATCCCGGGGTAGGGATCGCAGCTCCGCAGATCGGAATCAGTAAACAGCTGATTGCCGTGCAACGATTGGATAAGGAAGGGGAACCTTTTGAATTTTATGTCAACCCTGTAATAGAAAAGTACAGTGAAGAGAAAAAATGGGGCTGGGAGGGATGCCTTTCTGTGCCGGGAGAAAGGGATACGGTCTTGCGTTCCACGCAGGTGGTGATTGCATACAGAAACCAGGATTCCTGGCAAACAGTACGCGATACGATTTCAGGATTTACGGCGGTTATTTTTCAGCACGAGATCGATCACCTGAACGGGAAGCTATATATCGATTGATGTTATCCACCATCATGGCTACCAGGCGCTTGCGTGCTTCAATGGAAGCCCATCCAATATGCGGGGTCAGGAAAAGCTTTGAACGGTCTTTAATCCGTCGGTAACAATGATCCGCGGGGAGCGGCTCGGTGCTGAAAACGTCCATGCCTGCTCCGGCCAGCCGGTTTTCGTTCAGCGCATCGGTCAGCGCACATTCATCCACAATGGCACCCCGTCCCATGTTAAAGATGTATGCCGAGTTTTTCATCTTGTCCAACTCGGCTTTCCCGATCAATCCGCGCGTCTTTGCATTTAGGGGGGAATGGATGCTCACCACATCCGAGGTGCGCAGCAGCTCATCCAGCTGAACACGCCGGAATTGCCCGCCGGCACGGTCTTTCCCGGAGGAAGAAAAATACACCACATCCATGCCGAAAGCCGATGCGATGGCCGCCACTTTTTGCCCGATGGCTCCCATCCCGATGATCCCCATTCGTTTGCCGCAGAGTTCATGATAATACCGGCCCCCGAAGTGGGTAGGGAGCCCGCTGTCTGAATAGGCCTGTGAATGGGCAAATTGGTTGAAATAAGGGCCTTGTTGCACACACGAAAGAATGTGCAACAAGGTAGTCTGTGCCACGCTGTCCGTGGAATACCCGGCTACGTTCATCACGCTGATCCCGGCACCGGCCGCATATTCCAGATCTATGGGATCCATGCCGGTGGCTGCCACGCAAATCAATTCCAGGTTTTTGGCCCCCTCCATGTGCTCCCGCCCTATCTTCACCTTGTTCACCAGCACTATGTCGGCTTCTGCAATGCGGGGAATCACTTCTTGCGGCAGGGTGTTGTGATATACAGTTAACGATCCAAATTGTTCAAAGGGGCTCAGATCAATGTCATCCCCCATGGTTGCTGCGTCCAGGAATACCAATTTCATCCCACAAATTTAGGGAATCTCAGAGATTCTGCGCAACTTGGGTTTATTGAAAATCGTAGCAAGCAGTGTAATAGCACATTGTAATTTTTAGTATGGAATTCTTGCGCAGAATCTCTGAGATTCCTTAAATTGCATTCATGAAAAAGTTGCTATTGCTTATTGGGATAATGCTGCTGGCTGCATGCAGCAGCGAACCCGTGCTGGAAATCACGGGAGGTAAGGTTCAGGGAGTGGAAACTGAAACTCCGGGCATCTATGTGTTCCGGGGTATTCCTTATGCTGCACCGCCGGTGGGTGCGTTGCGCTGGAAAGAACCGCAGCCTGTCATTCCATGGGAAGGGGTGCTTCTAGCAGATACCTTTGGCCCTGCCGCCCCGCAGACAGATAAAGTTGCCGGCACGTCCGGTCAGGGAATCGATTATGTAAAAGAGTTCTTTGCCAACGGGGATCCGTTACGCAGTGAGGATTGCCTGTACCTGAACGTATGGACGCCTGCTCCCGGAAAGCCCCGGGAAAAACTTCCGGTGGCGCTTTGGATACATGGTGGGGCTTATATGCAGGGATTCGGGCACGAGATTGAATTTGACGGGATGGAATACGCCAAAAGGGGAGTGATCCTGGTGACCATAAATTACCGGTTGGGCCTGTTGGGTTACCTGGCGCATCCGTTACTGACCGGGGAGAGCCCCAATAATTCTTCGGGAAATTACGGCCTGCTGGACCAGATAGCTGCATTGGACTGGGTCATTGCAAATATTGTACAATTTGGCGGAGATCCCCACAATATTACGGTATTCGGACAATCCGCAGGTGCCGGGAGTGTTCAGGCTATGGTCACTTCGCCTTTGAGCCGGGATAAGATGCAACGAGCCATCATCCAGAGTGGAGGGGGATTGAGCGGTTTGAGTACAACGCCTTTTCTTCCCCAGATGGAACAGATAGGGCAGGAATTGTTTGCCGATACGGATATCAATACCCTGGAACAAATGAGGGCCATGACCTTTGAAGCCTTGCAACAGTTGTTCACCGGGTGGATGTTCAAAAACAAACGTTTTATGATGCTTCGTCCCAATATTGACCAGTATGTTCAGGTAGAGGAATTCAGCAAGGCGGCCATGGAAGGGGGCATTGCCGACATACCCTTTATGATTGGAGGGTGCAAGGATGATATGAGTCCCTTAATGACCGGGCAGTCGCTCTATGATTTAAGCATAGCACTGGAATACCGGGGCAGAAGGCCGGCTTACATCTACCGTTTTGACCGGGAATTGCCCGGTGACGACAACGGCGCGTTCCACTCGGCCGAGTTGTGGTACGTGTTCGGCACCCTGGATCGTGCCTGGCGGCCTTTTACCGCGGAAGACCGTGCGTTGAGCCACCGGATGATCGACCACTGGACCTCCTTTATGAAAAAAGGAGATCCCAACGCGGAAGGCCTTCCACGCTGGGATCCCTATACCTCGGCAAATCCCGCCGAGATGCGGTTCCATCTTCAAGATGACGCGCCACTTGAGCAATAGCTAAATCGTAACCGTCAGAAATACAGCGTTATGCGTTTTAGGCAAACGTGCTGTGGCGCGTCATCTTGAAGATTCACGGGCGGTTGGGCTGCTCCCATTTATGCGTCTGGGTACAGCGGATCATCAGGCTTTGGTCACCAATGCCTATCTTGAAGTCTCCTGCTTCCAGTACCCATTTGGCATCTATTCCCACAAAAGCAAGGTCCTGTGCCGGAATCTTCAGTGTGACGGTCTTTTGTTCTCCGGGTTTGAGGGATATTTTTTCAAAAGCACGCAAGCGCCTGTTGTCCGGCATCA
>JBAZDQ010000011.1:0-53847 GCA_041654355.1 Bacteroidales bacterium | reverse complement strand
GATGCAAAAAGGCTGCAAACGTGTTTGCAGCCTTTTTTTCTTGTAGCGTGACCCAGGAGGGATTCAAACCCCCGACCTTCAGAACCGGAATCTGACGTTCTATTCAGCTGAACTACTGGGCCGGAATTAATTAGGAATGCAAAGATACACAGATTCCCGAACATTGAAAAAAAATGTATCTTTGGCGTTATGATTGCATACGTTTTTCCGGGCCAGGGAGCCCAGTTTACAGGAATGGGAAAGGATCTCTACGATACCGATCCCCAGGCAAAAAAAATTTTTGAACAGGCTGACCGGATACTTGGGTTTCCATTGTCCGGGATTATGTTTGAAGGATCGGCTGAAGAATTGAAACAGACAAAAGTAACCCAACCGGCCATCTTTTTACATTCGGTGGCCGCAGCATTTTTTGGAACGGATATAAAGCCGGATATGGTTGCGGGACATTCCCTGGGCGAGTTTTCGGCCCTGACGGTGGCCGGAGCTTTGTCTTTTGAAGACGGATTGCGGCTGGTAAGTGCCCGGGCTCAGGCCATGCAGACTGCATGCGAGGAAGAACCCTCTACCATGGCTGCGGTACTGAACCTGGCCGATGATAAAGTGGAAGAGATCTGTGCGGCCGTCTCGGCTTCAACAGGCATCGTCATTCCGGCCAATTATAACTATCCGGGACAAATTGTAATATCGGGAAAAGTGGAGGCCGTGGAAGAAGCCTGCCGGCTGATGAAGGAAGCCGGGGCCAAAAGAGCCGTTATCTTGCCTGTGGGGGGCGCTTTTCATTCTCCCTTCATGGAAAGTGCACGCAAATCGCTGGAGGAGGCCATCGAAAAGGCGCACATGGTCCGACCGGTATGCCCTGTTTATCAAAACGTGGATGCCCTTCCGCATACAGAACCAGCCGAGATAAAGAGCAACCTGAAAAAGCAACTCACATCTCCCGTAAGATGGACACAAACCGTGCGAAATATGGTAGCTGACGGAGCTGAAAATTTTACTGAATTCGGACCCGGTACGGTGCTTGCCAATATGATAAAAAAGATTGTCCCTGAACTATTTATTTAGTACCTTTGTAATTCTTTTCGTTTGGTAATCCGTTATGAGTGATGCACAGTTGATTGTCACACACTTTTGCATCCCGGAACATGTCACGCGGGTGGCAGTTCTGGGAGAAGGATTCATAAACGATACATATCTGGTAGAGACTACAGGCACCCAAAAGTACATTCTGCAAAAGAAAAACCGCTTGGTTTTCCCGGACATTCCGGGTATGATGATCAATATTGATAAAGTGACGCGTCACATCCGTTCAAAAGGGGCCGTTACCCTTACTCTGGTTACAAGCAGGGATGAAGATCTTTATTATAAGGATTCTGAAGGGGAATACTGGACCTGTTGCACCTACATACCTGACACGTACACCTATGAACACGCCCCCACGAATGATCTGGTACGGGCCGGGGGCCAAGGGATAGGAATGTTTCACAGCCAGATGGCGGATTTTCGGGGAACCCTCACAATTACATTACCCGGATTCCATAATATCCGGTACCGCTTCAGCCAGTTCTCAGACTCGGCAAAGGCAAACCGTGCAGGAAGGCTTGCGGGTGTTTCTTCCCTGGTTAAGGAAATATACAGCAGACAGGAAAAGATGGAGTCGTTTTTCAAGCTGATTACTGACGGGATCATCCCGCCAAGGGTCAGTCATAATGACACCAAGCTTTCCAATTTTTTATTTGACAAGCAAAAAAAAGTGGTTTGTGCCATTGATTTGGACACGGTAATGCAAACTACCGTTCTTTATGATTTCGGGGATGCCATCCGGTCTTATGCCAATCCTTTTGCAGAGGATCATCCGGATGTTTCGGAGGTTTTTATGGACCCGGAACGTTTTTATACTTTTTGTGAAGGATATGCAGACAGGGCGGCCTGGTTTTTGAATGATACAGAGAAAACCTATTTGGCTTTTTCGGCTTTGTATATTACTTATGAACAATCCCTCCGGTTTTTAATGGATTATATAGATGGGGACACTTATTACCGGATACGTTACCCTACCCACAATCTTGTCAGGGCACAGTCTCAGTGGGCCTTGCTCAGAAGCATGGAAAACATGTATCCGCAAATGCAGGATAGTTTGAAAACAATCTTTAAAAACTTATAATATTCATTTAATTCCATATCATTATGGCAAAAGAAAAAAAATTCATCACTTGTGATGGAAATTATGCAGCAGCTCACGCAGGTTATATTTTCAGTGACGTTGCTGCTATCTATCCTATCACACCGTCTTCCACCATGGCTGAATACGCCGATGAGTGGGCCTCGCACGGAAAAAAGAACCTTTTTGGTGAACCATTGAAAATAGTTGAAATGCAAAGTGAAGGAGGCGCTTCGGGTGCTGTTCACGGAGCATTGCAGGCAGGCGCTCTGGCTACTACTTTTACAGCTTCACAAGGGTTGTTGCTGATGATACCCAATATGTACAAAATTTCCGGGGAATTGCTACCCACCGTATTCCACGTATCGGCACGTTCCCTGGCTGCCCAGGCATTATCGATCTTTGGAGATCATTCAGATGTTATGGCATGCCGTCAGACAGGTTTTGCCCTGCTGGCTTCGGGCAGTGTCCAGGAAGCCATGGACATGGGGGCAGTAGCTCATTTGTCCACCATCAAATCCAGGGTTCCTTTCCTCCACTTCTTTGACGGATTCCGCACATCCCATGAAATCCAGAAAATTGAACTGCTGGATTCCGAAGCCCTGAAAAAAATGATCAGTGCCAAATCACTGGCCGCTTTCCGTCAAAGGGCCCTGAATCCTAACGATCCCATTACCCGCGGAACCGCGCAGAATCCCGATATCTATTTCCAGGCTCGTGAATCAGCCAATCCTTTTTATGACGCCGTTCCCGATATCGTGGCTCGTTACATGGGAGAAATTTCTGAACTGACAGGCCGTTCCTACCTGCCTTTCAATTATTACGGAGACGAAAATGCAGAGCGGATCATCATTGCCATGGGATCGGTTTGCGACACAATACGGGAAACCGTAGAACACCTGAATGCAAAAGGTGAAAAAGTAGGTTTGATTGCCGTTCATTTGTACCGTCCTTTCTCTGCCAAGTATTTCTTGCGCGCTATGCCTAAGACCGTTAAGAAAATTGCCGTATTGGACCGCACCAAAGAGCCCGGATCCCTGGGAGAACCCTTGTATATGGATGTGAAAACTATCTATGCCGATGATCCCAACGCTCCCGTTATCGTTGGAGGCCGTTACGGATTATCTTCCAAAGACACCACCCCGGCCCAGATCATGTCTGTTTTTGAAAACCTGGATCGCAAAGAAGTCAAAAACAACTTCACCATTGGTATTATTGATGACATTACCTTCAGGTCATTGCCTCAGAAAGAAGAAGTATCGATTGCCAAACCGGGCACTTATGAATGTAAATTCTTTGGTTTGGGTTCTGATGGTACCGTGGGTGCCAACAAAAACACCATCAAGATTATTGGCGAAACCACACCAAAATATTGCCAGGGGTATTTCCAGTATGATTCAAAAAAATCAGGCGGATTTACCTGTTCTCACCTGCGTTTTGGAGACTCTCCCATTTGTTCTCCCTACCTGGTGACTACACCTGCTTTTGTAGCCTGCCACGTACCTAATTACCTTCGCAAGTACGATGTTTTGAAAGGCATCAAAAAAGGAGGCACCTTCCTGCTGAACAGCCTGTGGGATGCCGAAGAAACGAAAAAGCACCTCCCTGATTTCGTGAAGAGGACCCTTGCCGAGAAGGACATCAACTTCTACATCATCAACGCCACCAAGATCGCCGAAGAAATCGGCCTGGGGAACCGCACCAACACCATTCTTCAATCAGCCTTTTTCAAGATCGCGAACGTCGTTCCTTACGAACAAGCCATTAAGGAAATGAAAAACGCCATTGTGAAATCTTACGGCAAGAAAGGGGAAAAGGTCGTCAATATGAACTTTGCCGCCGTTGATCGCGGAGGAGAAATTGAAAAAGTGGAAATCGATCCGCAGTGGAAGAGCTGTTCCGGCAAATTTGAAGCAGACACACATAACCGCCTTGCCCCCGAGTGGGTAAAACACGTTGCAGATGTGATCAATGCTCAAAACGGGGATGACCTTCCTGTAAGCGTATTCAAAGGATATGAAGACGGGACCATGCCGGCCGGAACTACGGCTTATGAAAAACGCGGTATTGCTGTATTCATTCCCGAATGGAATGCAGAAAACTGTATCCAGTGTAACCAATGTGCCTATGTATGTCCCCACGCTGCCATTCGTCCTTTTGTCATGACTGAAGAAGAAGCTGCTAAGGCACCGGAATCTGTGAAACGTACAGCCGGTAACGGACCCCTCAAAGGATATCAGTTCACCATCCAGGTAAGTCCTCTGGATTGTGCAGGTTGCGGCAATTGTGCCGATATATGTCCTGCCAAGACCAAAGCCCTTACCATGAAATTTTCCGAAACCCAATTGGCTGAGCAACCGAACTTCGATTACATGCACGCCAACATAGGATACAAGGACACAATCGTTCCCAAAGCACAAAATGTGAAGAACCTGGGCCTTACACAACCCCTGTTTGAATTCTCGGGAGCTTGCGCCGGCTGTGGGGAAACTCCTTATGTAAAGACTGTTACACAGCTTTTTGGAGACCACATGATGATAGCCAACGCCACCGGATGCTCTTCTATTTACGGAGCATCGTTCCCCTCGGCTCCCTATTGCAAGGACCGGAACGGACGTGGACCGGCATGGGCCAACTCTCTTTTTGAAGACAATGCCGAGTATGGTTTCGGGATGCGCTTTGGAACCGAACAAATAAGGGAAAAACTGGCCAACCTGATGATTGCTGCCCAAAAGGAAGACAATGTCAGCGATGAGCTCAAGGCATTGTTTGAAGAATACCTTCCGGTGCGCCAAAACTTTGAACAAGCAGTGGTCCTGGCAGACAAAATGATCCCCTTGCTGGAAGGTGCAAAACAAAAACCTCTGCGAGAAATTTACGAACTGCGTGGATTCCTCACCCCCAGATCCCAATGGATCATTGGCGGAGACGGCTGGGCTTATGATATAGGCTACGGAGGCCTGGATCATGTACTGGCAAGCGGTGAAAATGTAAACGTCCTGGTACTTGATACGGAAGTATACTCAAATACCGGAGGCCAATCATCCAAATCCACTCCTGCAGGAGCCGTTGCCAAATTTGCTGCTTCCGGGAAAAAGATCCGTAAAAAAGACCTTGGAATGATGGCTATAAGTTACGGTTACGTATACGTAGCACAGGTAGCCATGGGGGCGAATCATAATCAGTTGCTCAAAGCTTTGAAAGAAGCCGAGGCTTATGACGGACCTTCTCTGATTATCGCTTACTCGCCCTGTATCAACCATGGGCTGAGTCGCGGTATGGGACAGTCCCAGCTGGAAGAAAAACTGGCTGTGGAAAGCGGGTATTGGCAATTGTATCGTTACAATCCTACCTTGGCAGACGAAGGTAAGAATCCGTTTACCCTGGATAGCAAAGAACCTGATTGGGATAAATTCCAGGAATTCATTAGGGGTGAAGTACGTTACAGTTCCCTGCTCAAAACGTTCCCCGAGCAGGCAAAAGAATTGTTCGCACTTACCGAACAACACGCCAAAATACGCTACCAGAACTACAAGCGTCTGGCAGAATAAGGTTTATACCGTGCACATCAAAAAAACGGCTAAAATTACTTTTAGCCGTTTTTTTTGTACCCGGGCTCAATCCGTTTTCCCCTGATGCACGCTTCAATCTCAAGAGCAGAAACCCATTTCCTCTAAGCCAAGGCTTATTCCCTTTGTCGCTACAGGCTTTCGCTGCCTCCACAATGCCGGTAAGATTCTTCTTTAAACCAAGGCTTCTTCACTTTCCCGCAGACAAACTCTTCAAGGCAAAGAACGGAACGCTTTTTCATTTTTTGCCGAGGCGCTCCGTTCTTTGCCTTGAAGAGTCGTTGCAGCTTACCACCCTCCAGTCAATCCCCTGACAGGGATAAGACTTGGTTAGTAAACAAAATTTAGGAATAACCACCTATAGTCAACTTAATTCAGAGGAAAGTCCTACAGGTAGTCAACCAAAATCAGGAAGCTACAGTTTTGTCCACAAAAACAGCCATATATGTGGATGAATTGTGGAGAAACGCTGGTCCGTCCACAAAAAGAAGCTGTTTTGTGGATGAGTTGCCAAAAATCCCATGTTCATCCACAAAAACAGCCCTATATGTGGATGAGTGGCGGAAAATCCCAAGTTCATCCACAAAAACAGCCCTATATGTGGATGAATTGTGGAAAAACGCTAGTCCGTCCACAAAAAGAGGCGGTTTTGTGGATGAATGTCAGAAAATCACAAGTTCATCCACAAAAACGACCCAATATGTGGACAAAAGGCAGAAAATCCCAAGTTCCTCCACAAAAACGCCTCATTTTGTGGATGGATTGCAAAAATCAAAATTCTGTGCTTTATGGGGGCAGGAGGGCCACCTGTTACTCTTCTGGAATCATTTCAGGCAGGTTTTTATAGGCCTTGACACCCAGTTCCCTGAGCTTGTTGGCTTGCCCTATCAGATTTCCATGTCCCTCTTTCAATTGTTTCATAGCAGCGTCGTAAGTTTCCTGGGACTTTTTAATGGATCCTCCCAAAGTGCCAAGTGTTTCCACAAACACTTCAAATTTTTTAAGCAACAATTCCCCGCGCTGTGCAATCAGCATGGCATTCTTGTTCTGCATTTCCCTGCTCCACAGATCGGACATTAATTTCAGACAGGCAATCAGGTTAGTGGGACTGATCAACACTATACGTTTGCGGTAAGCATAACTCCACATTCCCGGATCTTTTTGAATGGCTATTAAATAAGCGGGTTCAACAGGAATAAACATCATCACGAAATCCAAAGAACCCTGGAAATTGTCGTATTGTTTGGCCGCCAATTCGTCAATGTGCTTTTTCATGGATACTAAGTGTTCCGTCAATGCCGGTTGCTGTTCATCCGCAGATGCACCTGAAGCATAACGTTCATAAGCAACCAGAGACACTTTGGAATCCACGATGATCATCCGTTCACCGGGCAGGTGTATGACCACATCCGGATACAGAATGCTGCCCTGTTCGGAACGGAAAGATTCCTGCATCACGTAATGCGTATCCTTTTCCAGTCCTGACTGTTCCAGGATCCTTTCCAAAATCATTTCTCCCCAGTTCCCCTGTGTTTTGGGACTCCCTTTAAGCGCCTCGGCAAGATTGTTTGCCTGCGCACTCACGACATTGGTTTGTTCTATCAATCCCCTGATCCTTTCTTCCAGCGTTGAACGCTGTCGTGTATCTTCCAAATGGGTATCCTCAACTCTTTTCTTAAACTCCATGATCTGTTCTCCCAGGGGTTTGAGCAATTGCTGCATACTCTGTTGACTTTTCTGCTCAAATTTTTGGGTGTTGACCTCCAGAATCCGGTTGGCCAGGTTCTCAAATTGCAAAGTTAGTGTTTCCTGCATCTTTTCCAGCTCTTTATCCTTTAACTCCAATGCCGTCCGGGCCGAGGCGATCCCGGAAGTAAGTTCCCTGATCTCTGTTTCCTTTCCTTTGAGATCTAAATCCTTTTCTCTGAGATCCGTATCCTTTACTTTGATCTCTCTGTCTTTATTACGTAACTTACTGTTTATCAGCAACCAAATTGCCAATCCTCCTGCGATGATCCCGACCGCAAGACCTGCTATTAGTGAAACGTTATCCATAACAACAAATTTAGCAAAAAAGTGGGTGCAACGGACACTTGATTCTTTTGCCTGAAGTACAGGCAATTATAAAAAACGTACCCCCGGGGGTACGTTTTTTATAAGACGCTGATAACCAGCTAAAAGAATCAAGTGTCCGTTGCACTATTTGCGCCAGAGCTTCGTCATGTCTTCCAGGGTCTTGCCTTTGGTTTCCGGGACCATCTTGAAGACAAAAACGGCAGATAACAAAGAGAATACGGCATAAATCAGGTAAGCACCTCCGGTACTCCATTCGGAAAGTGACGGGAAGGTAGAGGAAACTACAAAATTGGATATCCACTGGGCGGCAACAGCAATTGCCACTGCCTGTCCACGGATGGTATTGGGGAAGATCTCCGAGATCAATACCCATGTGATGGGGCCCCAACTCATCATGAATGAAGCGGTGTAAATGATGATGAACACAAGAGCTGCTACACCAATAACATCCATAAAGGAAAGTATGCTCAGTGCCGCCATACCTACCATCATGCCAATGGACCCGATGATCAGCAAAGGTTTACGGCCGAATTTGTCTACCGTAGCAATAGCCACCAGGGTGAAAATAATATTTACTACCCCCATCACCACTGTCTGCCTCATGGACACGTCCCCCGACGCCCCCAGATTTTCGAATATACGCGGCGCGTAATACAACACAACGTTGATCCCGACGGCCTGCTGGAAAAAGGACAATAAGATCCCGATGACCAAAACGGCTATCCCGTATGAGAATAATTTCTCGCGCTTTTCAATAACGGTTTCCTTGATCTCTTCCAGGATGGTCTTCGCAACCGATACTCCGTTGATCCTTGACAAAACATTCAAAGCTTTTGTTTCATTGCCCGACATGACCAGGTAACGCGGGGTTTTGGGAACAAACAGCAACAGGAGTCCAAAGGTGGCTGCCGGAAAGGCTTCGCTCAAAAACATCCTTCTCCAGCCGATCTCCATCATGGCCTGTTCAATATCTCCGGACAGGTTGATCCGTATCAGGTAATTGACAAAGTATACCACCAACATACCGAAAATGATCGCGAACTGGTTCACAGAGACCAGGCGACCCCTGACATTGGCAGGGGACACCTCGGCAATATACATGGGACAAATGGCCGACGCCAAACCTACGCCAATACCACCCAAAACCCGGTAAGCATTGAAGGTCAAAAGCAGTGAAAAGGAAGGTTCCCCAAATTGAAAGAACAGCATTTCGGGGCGTGAAGAACCAATGGCTGAGAGTAAAAACAATATTGAGGCAAAGATCAAAGAATTTCGCCTGCCCCAGCGGGAAGCCAGCAAACCAGAGATCGCACCTCCTATCACACAGCCGATCAAGGCACTGGAGGCCGTGATTCCGTGCCATCCTTTGCTGTATATGAAATCCGTCGATTGCGAAAAGAAAGCTTCCAGGGCTTTCTCGGCACCGGATATGACAGCCGTATCGTATCCGAACAAAAGTCCGCCCAAAACGGCCACGAAGGTAAGACCTCCCAGGTACAGTTTACTGCCTTTATCCATATTTTTCATAGTGGCAGTCATCCTAAATGTACATACTTACTATGGTTTCGTACAGCTCCTGTTGTCCGCTTATCTGGCGCGGTTCTCCCACGTTCCGGCCGTATTCGTAGAGGGCCTGGAAATCCAGTTTGCCTTCTTCAAAATCTTTGCCTTTCCCGGAGTCGAAAGAAGCATAACGCTCTTTACGCATTTTCATGTATGGAGAATCTTCCAGTATGGCAGCAGCTGTTTCCAGCCCCCTGGCAAACGTATCCATGCCGGAAATATGAGCGATAACCAAGTCCTGCAGGTCTGTGGAATTCCTCCTGATGTGTGCGTCAAAATTCACACCTCCGTCATTAAGACCCCCGGCCTGTAGCAATACCATCATGGCCTGTGTCACTTCCCATATGTCTATAGGGAACTGATCGGTATCCCATCCGTTTTGATAATCTCCGCGGTTGGCATCAATCGAACCCAGGATACCGGCATCGGCAGCACATTGCAACTCATGTTCAAACGTGTGCCCGGCCAGGGTGGCATGGTTCACTTCAATATTGATCTTGAAATCCTTGTCCAGATCGTATTTTTTCAAAAATCCCAGAATGGTTTCAACATCCACATCGTATTGATGTTTTGTGGGTTCCATGGGCTTAGGCTCAATCAGGAAAGTACCTTTAAAGCCTTTGGCACGCCCGTAATCACGTGCTTTCTGCAACATGATGCCCAAATGGTGTTTTTCCCGTTTCATGTCTGTGTTCAGCAAAGACATGTACCCTTCACGGCCTCCCCAGAAGACGTAATTGGTGCCGCCCAGTTCAATGGTGGCGTCTATAGCTGTCTTTATTTGTACAGCTGCCCTGGAAACAACGTCAAAATTCGGATTGGTTGCGGCTCCGTTCATGTACCTTTTGTTTCCGAACACATTTGCGGTCCCCCACAAGAGTTTGATCCCGGTTTCCTGCTGTTTTTTCTTGGCATAAGCAACGATCTCTTTCATGCGTGCTTCGTATTCCTCTACAGTGGATCCTTCAGCCACCAGGTCCACATCGTGGAAGCAATAGTATTCAATGCCGAGTTTTTGCATGAACTCAAAACCGGCATCCATTTTTTCTTTTGCAGCCGTAACAGGATCTGCAGCTTGCCACCATTCGCGGCTCAGTGTCCCCGGACCAAATTGATCCTGCAGGTCTGCGCACAGTGTGTGCCAGTAAGCCATGGCAAATTTCAGCCATTCTTTCATCTTTTTCCCATAAACCACTTTTTCAGGGTCGTAGTAGCGAAAGGCCAACGGATTGCGGCTGTCCTTTCCTTCAAATTTGATTTTTCCGATACCCGGAAAATACTCTTTTGTTGCCATATGAATAAATTTAAATGTTAGTTAATATTGAATCCAATTGTTGTTTCCATACTTTGTAAGCCTGATCCAACGGTTCTTCCCAGGATGCATCAGGTGTTTGTGTCAGGACCTTATCCAGGCCCGAGAAACACTCCTGACGGCTTTTGTAGATTCCTGCTCCCCAGGCAGCTCCACGGGCAGCACCCAGCGCACCGTCTGTATTGTACAGTTCAATGGTTGCTCCGGTCAAACTGGCCAGGGTTTTAATAAAAACGGGGCTAAGGAACATATTGGCCTGGCCGGCGCGGATTATTCCGGGTTTCATGCCCATTTCTTTCATAATCTCAATGCCATACCGGAACGAAAAGGCAATACCCTCCTGGGCTGCCCGCACAAAATGGCCCCGGTGGTGCCGGTTCAGATCCAGCCCCAACATGCGAACCCCGGTATAACGGTTTTCCAGCATTCTTTCAGCCCCGTTCCCGAAAGGCAGGATCAATACGCCATCACTACCTGCAGGTACATCGGAAGCTTCCCGGTTCATCTGATCGTAAGTCATGCCGGATAAAAGGTTCCGCCTGATCCAGGCATTCAGGATTCCGGTCCCGTTAATGCACAGCAAAACCCCGTAATGCGGGTTGTCCCGGTGATGATTCACATGCAGGAACTGGTTAACCCGTGATAAGGGATCGGGGGTTGATTGAGCGGTAATCCCGTATACTACCCCGGACGTTCCGGCTGTTGCCGCTACTTCTCCCTCTTCCATCACATTCAGGGAAAAGGCGTTGTTGGGCTGATCCCCGGCACGGTAGGAAACCGGGGTGCCCGTGGGAATATTCCATTGTTTTTCAACCTTTGCCGAGGTAAGGCTTTGTATCCCGAGTGAAGGCTTGTGCGCCGGAACATATGAAGCGGGAATCCCGTAATAATCCCTTACGAATGCTGCAGGAGCATCATCCCGGAAATCCCAGAGGATTTGTTCGGACAATCCACTGTCCGTGGTCGACATGTCTCCTGTAAGTTTATAGGCTATATAATCTCCCGGTAAAAAGAATTTGTAGGTTCCGGCAAAAACATCCGGTTCGTTCTCTTTAACCCAGGCCATCTTGGATGCTGTAAAGTTACCGGGAGAATTCAAAAGGCGTGTCAGGCATTCTCCTTTCCCTATCTCTTTAAATGCTTTTGCACCAATCTCAACGGACCGGCTGTCGCTCCAGATAATTGATTTGCGGAGCGGTTTTCCGTTTTTGTCAACACAAACCAAACCGTGCATCTGATAGGTAATCCCAATGGATTTCACATCCTTTAGTGAATACCTGTCATCCAGTTGTTTCAGGCAACGACCCACATTCTCCCACCACATATCGGGATCCTGTTCGGCCCATCCGGGACGTACCGCCTCAACGGGCATTTCCGATTCCGGACACGTAGATACCCCCAGGCACCTGCCGGATTCAACATCCAGCAGAGATACTTTTATAAATGATGTTCCCACATCAATTCCAATGCTTTTCATATTATTCGTTCCAATTTATGAAATTCAGTTTTCTTGTTTTCTTTTCTTCTCTTTTGTAACGGTGTTTGTCAAAAATGTAATAAGCCGCCGGCTTATGGGCAACTCCCTTCTCTTTTTCATCCGTTGCCAATATATACCCGCATCCGATGATCTTTTTACGGAAATTGCGGTTGTCTATCTCTACGCCAAGAACGGCTTTGTACAAATCTGCCAATTCCCGGATTGTAAATTTCCGGGGCAACAATTCAAAAGCAATGGGAGAATGTGTCATGTCCCGGGACAGCATGGCCAAAGCCTTGTTCAAAATATCTTTGTGGTCCATGGCAAGTGAAGTGATAGAGACAACTTCTTTCCAGAAAGCCTCTTTTTCCCGCGTGTGGGACATGATCTTATTATCCAGTTTGACCAGGGCATAATAGGCCACCGTAACGACCCTTGTGGTCTGAACCCCGTAAAAATGATTGATCCATTCCAGGTCCTTGTCTCCTACCCTGGCGGGATCTGAAAAAACAGACAATTCTTTGAGGAAGATATCCCGCAAACCGGTCATTTCTGCCAGTACCCTGTAAGCAGCCGTAGGAATGTCTTCCTGATCTGTGATCAAACTGCCGGGTAATTTCAGATCCTGACCGTCCCTTTTGATCAAAAGGCATTTCAATGATCGGCCGTCAAAACCGAACACCACACAGTCAACAGAAACGGAATGATTCGTTTGCACAACTCAAAGTAAGTAAGAATCATTCTAAAAAACAAACTTAGCGTAAAAAATACGCTAAGAAATTTTTATTCCATGATCACTTCCATACGCATAAGATCCTCAAGATCGTAAACAGGACGTTCCAGTTTAAAAGGAATGGCTTTTTTGGAAAATGTCTGAAAATACAACAAGCACGCATCCCGCCACCATTGGGCATCCCTGGCCTGGATCTTCAACTTGTATTGAATGTCCTGAAATCGGGTTTTGTCTACGTAAGGTTCCAGCTTGTCCCACGTTTTTTGAAATCCCTTGGCCTGATGGACACCTAATGTGTACAAGCGGCACAATTCTTCCCAGAGTGTATTGCCGTTTTTCATGGTGTGATCCCAAGGCACGTGGTGGAACCACAACAGCAGATTTTCCGGGCATGTTTCAATATTGTCGTATATACCGTACAAAGGTTCAAAATACTGGCTTACCGCATTGCTCCCGGTTGTTGAGCGGTCAAATCCCACCCCAAGACCATCGGCTTTGTGATAATAGGGAGGCTGCCAGTCCGGACGCGAAAAAGGATCATTCGCCCAGGGTTCCGGACCGTAATGATGCCCTGTATAGAAAAGATGATGCAATCCCATGGGCATCATATAATTAACAATCGCTTCCCGGGATTCCATCATCATTTGTGACAGGGCCCCGGTAAAAGAGTCCTCATTGGAAAAAGTCATGGCAATCCATTCCCGGGCTAGTTCCCCGGCATCCAGGCGGTGATCCCATGCCAGACGTCCAAAGACGTACCAGTTTGCCTGGGCCAGGTGGTGCCCGGTCCAGTTACGATCCGTACCGGTATTGGCTACTCCGGCTATCGCCGAAACAGGATGGCCGAACACAGATCCGTCTGTTGTTGAGGCAACATACGTTCCCGGACCAAGTGCGTACGTATCCGAATCCAGAACTTCTTTGTAAAGAGGACCCAGGTAAGCCATCTGCCTGGACCATCCCAAATATTCCTGGGTGATCTGGAATTCAATCATCAAAGGAGTCCGGCGCATGGCCCCGAACAAGGGGGTAAAAGGTTCTCTCGGCTGAAAATCAACGGGGCCGTTTTTAACCTGGATGATCACGTTAGGCAGGAATTCCCCATCTAAAGGCATAAATTCTTCATAAGCCTGTTTGGCTCTGTCATCGCTGTCAGGACTGTATACAAAGGCACGCCACATAACCAGACCGTTATAAGGTTCCAGTGCCCGGGCCAGCATATTGGCCCCGTCGGCATGGGTCCTGCCGTAATCCAGGGGTCCTGACCTTCCTTCGGAATTCGCTTTTACCAGGAACCCTCCGAAGTCAGGAATGTAACTGTAGATTTCATGCACCTTTTTTTGCCACCATTCATTAACCAGGGGATCCAAAGGATCCGAAGTGGAAATCCCTCCTAACACCTGGGGGGAAGAAAAATTAACCGACAAATATACCCGGATGCCGTAATCCCGGAAAACATCCGCCAGCGCCGCAATTTTTTCCAGGTACACGGGTGTCAGGAAACGAGCGTCTGCGTTCACGTTGTTCAAAACCGTAGCATTGATTCCAATGGAAGCATTGGTCCGTGCATAATCCCGGTACCGGCTGCTGACCTTTTCAGGCAGTTCTTCCCATTCCCATAAGGATAATCCGGCATACCCCCTTTCAATGGAACGATCCGGATTGTCCCAATGGTTCAGGATCCTTAATTTGAAAGCCGGATTTTCAGTTATTTGCAGGTTTTCAAGACATTGGCCGGTCTGCATCAACCGCAACAGATGAAACACCCCGTACATCACTCCTATGTGGGTGCTTCCCGCTATGTAAAGCCGGTTACCGATGCTTTTGATCTTATAACCTTCCGGACCGATCTTTTCTCGTTCCTTTGCTGAGAAATTGTCTTTAATCACCCTGTCTTTCCATGTTCCTGCCAGGATTCCCCCGTTTTTGAGAACTTCTTTTGCTGAAAGGCTTTGTATTGACAATCCTGTCATAAGTTCTACAGCATTATTTAGTTCTCTTACCGCTGCATCTATAACGGCCGACTGTTCTCCAATATAAAGTCCTTTGAGAAACGGGGCACAGGCATCCTGCATACCGGCATCCAGCGGTCGGTAACGCAACCATAGCTTGTACCCGTCTTCCCCTTTGGTATGATACACGTTATGGTAACTCTCCAAAGGGCCGAGGGATGAAGGAAGCAAACCGCCCGTATCTATCTCTATACGTTGCAGAACAAGAAAAGGATCCACTGCTCTTATGCGTAAGGTATGAAGACCCGGTTTGTCCAGATTATGGATCGTCCGGGATCGGATAATATTATTCGCCACCCAGGTTTCCCACTCCCGCTGGTTGTATGCACCATGAAGTTCCACTTCCCTGAAAGGCTGATTGTCGAAGGCAATGGCGTACCGGAGGCTTTTCCCGTGAAAATCCAGTGTAGGCGAAAACAATGTGTTTACCTTAATTTCCCCGGAAGAAAAGAAGAGTATGTCATAAGACAATTCTGCCGCCTTATCAGCGGGAATGTCTGCACATCCTTTTGCTGTTGAAATCCTCATTCCGGAGTGTGTCCTTCCGAAAACGGGAATATGTTCCCAAACCCAGGGTTCATCCTGCCTTCTGTGACTGTAATGTAAGGCTTCCATGGCCACATGAGCGTTGCTTTCAAAAAAAGCGCCTCTTGCGGGTAATTCCGGGACATCAGGATTGAATATGCTTACCGGAATACGCAATGTATTTCCTGTATCATCGGAAAATACTGTATATGTTTCCATTCTACCAACAGGAACTTTATCCCACTCGGCCGTTAAGAAAATCGTGAGCTGATCATCCACGGAACCCCGGGAGGAAGACACATGCAACCAAGGATGTTCGGTTTTCAGAGTAAAGCGTCTGGATGCTTTTCCGGTGTTGTAGATTTCAAAAAAGACGGTATCACAGCCGAAAGGATCCAGTTCCGGCAGGGGTGATGCATCCGTGTCAGGGCTGATCTTCAAACGACCTTCCTCCGGAATCTCTGTCCATCTGACGGCAGGCATTACATTAACAGGAGGTTCTTGCCAATAAGTATATCCAATATGTGTCTGAGACATCATGTGGTTCCATTTTCCGTCAGAAAGGCAATGGTGATAATACGCCGTCAATTGGGAATCCTTTTTAAACAGTTCCTTCACCCGAAGGGCCATATCGTTGGCAGAAGCCCGCCCCTGGTCCGCATAAAGATGATTTTTGGCTGCAGCTACGTACAGCTCATTCAGGTTGACACTTGCCTGTATAGGAAAAAGCACCATTTGGTAAAAAGCGTCTTTATAGGCGTTGTCTATTGAATCATACAAGGCAAGGGCGTCGCTTTCCAGGATCCTGTATTGTCCCACAACCCTGTCTGCTTCCCTGTAATGCTGCAGATGATAGGTGTTGGGGGATATCAATTCGGGTTTGCGTCTTGCATTGAACAAACTGTACCTGGTTATCATTTCCCCTATTTTGGCAGCATGGACCGGACCAAAATGTTCTGCAGCCCACTGCCGCGGAAATGACAACATACGTTCTTTTGTCATTGCCTGCGGGTCCCAGGCCATTTCCAGGAAAAAGGCAGTCGGGAACTCCATAGGTTTGATATCTCCCACATTGACAATCCATATACGGTCTACCCCGTGCCGGTAGCACAAATCCATCTGTTCCCAGATACGCGATATTAAATTGGTGTTCAACCATTTATAATTACGAGGCCCACCCACGTAATCAAAATGATAATACATTCCGTAACCGCCATTTCTTTTTTGTTCCAGTAATTGCGGAAGTTTCCGGACATTTCCCCAGTTGTCGTCACACAACATGAGCGTTACGTCATCGGGAACGCGCATGCCCTGATCGTGATATTCCTGAACTTCTTTATACAAAGCCCACATCTGGGGTGTTTCTTGTGCCGGTTTTCCTGACACCTCCTCAATGATAATACGCTGGTCCTTGATGATCTCCTCCAACAAATCCATATCTTGTTCCCGGCTCATAGGTTCATCCCCGTCTCCCCGCATGCCCACGGTCACTATACTTTCGTAATCTCCCATTCTTTCCAGCCCGGTACGCCAGAAATCACGAAGAACTTCCCGGTTTTTTCTATAATCCCAGGCTCCTTCCCCGTAACGGGCCCATTCTACGTGAGCCCGCATCATGGGTTCGTGATGGGAAGTTCCTATGACTATTCCGTATTCGTCGGCAAGCCGGGGATTGACGGGATCATCGTCGTAAAAGGCTCTGCCCCACATGGCCGGCCATAAGAAATTCCCTTTCAGACGCAGAATGTATTCAAATACGTGTTCGTAGAACGTGCTGTTGAACGAACCGTACTGCTGATGTACCCATCCGGCCAGAGCCGGGGCCTCATCGTTAATGAAAATTCCTCGGTAACGAACCGCCGGCTCTCCCGCCGTATACATACCAGGGATCATGTAAAGATCATGCTCCTGTTTTACAGGCACATCTGCCCAAAAATGAAGCGGTGTTACTCCAATATATTTTGACAGTTCATAGATTCCGTATATTGTTCCTCTTTTGTCACTGCCGGCTATTACCAGGGCTTTCCCCGGTATCTCGCCCTGAATATCAACAACGGTTATAATATACTTTTCGCGTTTCCCCTCCAGCAAATCGCGACCGATAACATTTTTTTGAATAAGACTGTCAATAAAGGGATTCTTTCCTGCCGTCCCCGCTATTATGAAAAACGAACCGTCGGGAACTGTGGATTGGATGTGTAAAACCGGGGCTGTCCCGGTCACTTTCTTCAGGTCTCTCTGTAAATGCCCGGCAACCCTTATTATCCCCGGGAAGTCCCTGTCCGATACCCAAACCGGAACGGGGACCCCGTCTTTGGCAATAGCAAAACCGTTTTCCACGGGATGATTAACCACCGGTCTCGCCGGCATCTGTGATTGTGATTGTGCCTGTAAACCCGAACCTGCCCCAAAGAAAACAAGCAGACACAAAAAATTAATACACAGGATCCTGTTGTACAAAGATCTTGTCATAATATTTCCATATTTTTATTGGTCCAACATCCATTCAAAGGGACTGGCAGGCATTCCGGCTCGGTTTTGCAGATTTGCCTCTTTAGGATCATTCGCCCAGGCATACCTGATCCGTTGCGGCTTTTCAATACCGGTTGCCCACACGGCAATGCTGTTCTTACCGGTGATTCGGGCTTCTGCCCTTACAAACCGACCATCTGCACCGGCAACCGCAAAATGTTGCGGAAGCTTACCGTCATTTGTTTCCAAACCATTCCCTGTATGGGAAAAAGTAATAATTACTTTATTTCCTTTGAGTATTGCTTTTACCGGGACAGGAGACAAAGGGGCTTTATCATTATTGTATGCCAGAAATTCTGTCGCAGAAAAGACCCTCTGTGCCAGATCTTTTTTATTCAGGGGATGGATATCATTCCACTCACCCAATCCCAATCCTACAACAAGTGCGGTATGATGCCGGTTCAAAGCAGCCTTGCGTTGTTCATCCCTCCGGCAAGCCCAATCTGTTTCCATAGGCCAGGGACCGGCATCTTTCATAAATTCAGGTAGTTGTACAATAATAAACGGCATATCGGCATCTTTCCAATCCGATCTCCATGTATCAATCATGGCACACAACATTTTATCGTAATCGCGTCTTTCCGTTGCCGATTCTCCCTGGTACCAGATTATCCCTTTTACGGGGACTGCCGTCAGGGGAGCCAGCAAGGCATTGTACAACCCGGCCGGTTGGTAATGCCAGGTAGTGGTTACAGGATAAGAAACATGCGCAAATTCTTCAGGCAGCGAACTTCCTGTACAGGCAAACCAGCCATCCCCTTTGAGTGAAACAGTATCTGCATTGTCGTAAAAAGGATGTGCAACTCCTATGTAGAGTGAATAATCCTTTCCGGAAGTAAATCCGCCCGGTCCCCAATAATTTTCCTGTCTCACCAGTAACTCATTGCTTCCTTCTTTAAGTAATCCTTTGGGGATAATGTATATACGCGGGGGGTACTGGTACCCGGTAGATCCCACTTGTGTCCCGTTCACATAGGTTCTGTCAGCGTCCACCATTGTGCCCAACAGGAGCATTCCGTCGCGATCCGGGGCACCTGTCGACGCTTTGTCGATTTGTGCCGGGCTCAGGTGTATTTCTTTCCTGAACCACACCGATCCCGGCCCATACGATAACGGACCTTCAGGAGTGGCATCGGGCCCGTTCCAGAACGAGGGAACGTGATAAGGGACCCATTCCCCGTATCCTGACGGACCCGGATCCTCTGTAAATAGGGAACGATAGTGTTCCAGGGCTTCTTTCTCGGCCTGCCTTACACTGTCCACCCAGGTGTCACGACTGAGGTTATCCAGCAGGTCCGGGTAAAAACTTTTCCCCCCGGGACCGGGCATAGCTCTTAGCGTAGATTCATCTAACCAGGCATCCAGCGGAGATCCGCCTACGGCATTGACGATCACTCCAACCGGAACATTTTTTGTTTCATGCAGTTTTTTGGCAAAAAAGAATCCAAGTGCAGAAAAGCTTTGCATTTCTTCTTGTGTACATATTTTCCACCTGCCCTGATGGACATCATCCAGGGGCCCTTTGAAATCGTAATGGGTAGTGGTACGGAATTCCCGTATCTGTGTATTGCTATAGGTGGTTGCTATCTCCGGATATTTTATAGCTACGCGGCTGATAGGCAATTCCACGTTGGATTGCCCGGAAAACAGCCAAACTTCTCCAATTAATATGTCTTGTAACACTGTATTATTGATCTCCAGCGTATAAGGGCCTCCGGCTTCCATGGCCGGAAAGAGAACATGCCAGTTGCCTTCGCTGTCAGATGTGACCGATCTTGTTTTTCCGGCAAAGGTTACCCGGATCCCGGATCCCGGTTTTGATTTTCCCCAAAACGGAATGGGTTTGTTCCTTTGAAGGACCATGCCGTCACTCAATACTTTGGGTAAAGAAACGTCTAAATCAGCAACCGGCTCCTGCGGGATCGTTATCCACGAAGAGCCGGTGCATAATATCAGTAAAACAGCTATGATTATGTTTTTTGACATATAGATTTAATTTGGTATAAACACAGTATCTCCTTCCAGACGAACCGAATATTTATTCCCGCCCACTTCCAGAATGACGTTGCCTGCTTCTACCATCCACACCTGGTGGTCATCCAGGGAAGCCAGCTGTTCGGGTATGATGGTAAAATCCACCACACGGCTTTCACCGGCTTTCAGATGTATCCTTTCAAATCCCTGCAACGATTTTATAGGGACAGGATTGGATGCATCCGGAAGTGAGACATAAACCTGAACGACTTCGTCTCCGTCCGTGTCTCCGGTATTGGTCACCCTGAAAGAAAGGTCAACAGGTATTCCGCAGGGCACACTTTCAGGCAATCTGACCGGTTCGTATTCAAAAGTAGTAAAACTTAGTCCATAACCAAAGGAATAAAGGGGTTCATCCCTGAAAAACCGATACGTTTTTCCTTCCATGCTGTAATTATCAAAAGCAGGCAGCTGGTCAACTGACCGGTAGAAAGTTACGGGCAGCCTGCCGGAAGGATTGTAATCCCCAAAGATTACGTCGGCGATGGCCCTTCCTCCTTCCTGTCCGGGATACCAGGCTTCCAAAATAGCCGGGAGGGATTGGATCTCCCTGTCAAAACTTACGGCACTGCCGTTGAGCAGGACCATTACCGTAGGTTTTTCCAGTTTTTTTATAGCCTTTATGAGTGTCGTTTGAGAAACCGGCAGACCGATATCTACCCGGTCTCCCTGGTTGAACCCGTCCACCCTGACTTTCATCTCTTCTCCTTCCAGCAAGGGGCTCAACCCCATGCACAGAATGACAAGATCACTCTCTGCGGCCACTTTTACGGCTTCTTCCATCAGGTTGCCATGTGGAGCTTCCCACAGAAGTCTCATGATGCCATATTCAGTCTTATTCTGAACAAATCGGAGTGTCAACCGGTAAGGTTTCCCGGCTTCCAGTTGCACAAACTCATATTCTTTCCTGGGATGATGTACGTCAATTCTTTCCACCAGTTTTTCTCCGTCAAGCATCAAAGTAAAACCGCTGAAAGCTTCTCCACCCAGGGCATAACGTCCCGACTGGGGAACGCAGAGTACGCCGTTCCATTCCACGGAAAATTCGCGGTCGTTCATGTTTTCAAAAGGAGCTTTGTTCCACCAGATGAAATCTATGGTTCCATCTACTCTTTCATGGACCGGGGATCCTTCGTAGTTCATATTATCAAAATATTTCCCTAAAAGACCGGGTTGTGTCAAGGTGGAATCGGTAAACAATACCCCTTCGGGGATCGGCTGAAAATAAGGCAGGCCTTCGGCAAGGAGACATCCCTGCGCAAAAACCACCTCGGCTCCGGGAATTGTCTCGCGGATTCCCTGCAACGGAGTGACCGGATTTTTTGTATACCCGTTGTAGTTTCCCAGGAGCACTTCCAGATCATCGGCATTCGGCCCTATGACAGCTACTTTCCGGACGTCTTTTGAAAATGGCAGGGTTCCGTCGTTTTCCAGAAGTACCATGGATTTCCGGGCAGCTTCCCGTGCCAGGGCAATGTGTTCCGGACATTCAACGACTTCCAGGGGTATTTTGCTGTACGGTACTTTTCGGGGTTTGTCAAACATGCCCAGTTTAAAACGGGCCAGCATTAATCTTTGAACAGCCGTATCAATAAGGGATTCCTCAATATATCCTTCTTCAACGGCTTCTACAAGATAAGGATAACTCACCCCGCAGTTCAGGTCGGTCCCGGCGGTCACGCCAAGGGCGGCAGCTTCTGCAGGAGTTTTAACTATTTCATGCATGCCTTCATCATAGAAGTCCTTGATCGCCCAGCAATCGGATACAATATAGCCCCGGAATCCCCAGCTGTCGCGAAGCAGGGAACTCAGGAAAAAGCTTCCGCAACAGGGCTCTCCCCAAAGCCGCTGGTAGGCCCCCATGACCGACCACACTCCGGCTTCCTGTACCACTTTTTTAAAGTGTGGGGCATAGGTTTCATAAAAGTCCCGCTGACCGGGATAAACATCTGCACTATGGCGTGTGGATTCGGGCCCGCTGTGCACGGCAAAATGTTTTGCAGTTGCGACAAGTTTCAGATATTTGGGATCATCTCCCTGTAATCCCCTTATGTACTGAACGGCCATTTCTCCGGTCAGGTAAGGATCTTCTCCGTAGGTTTCCATTCCGCGTCCCCATCTGGGATCCCTGAATATATTGATATTTGGTGTCCAGTAGGTTAACCCCTGGTATATTCCCCTTTTATCCTGCCTCAGAAAATCGTGATGCTTGGCCCGGGCTTCGTCACTGACAGCTGTGGCAATGTCAAACATCATTTCTTTATCCCACATGGCGGCCATTCCTATGGCCTGGGGAAAAACGGTGGCGTGCCCTGCACGGGCCACCCCGTGCAGGCACTCATTCCACCAGTTGTATTCAGGCACACCCAGCCTTTCTATGGCAGCGGATTCATGAGCCATCTGAGAAACTTTCTCCGGAAGTGTCATACGCGAGACCAGGTCGGCGGCACGTTCATGGAATGACAAATTCTCGTTACGGTATGCCGGTTTACAACAACCAAAACCTAACCAAAGACACAAAACAACAAAAAATGCTTTTTTCATAAACGTTTATTAATTACGATTCATTTATGGATTCTTCCGGTTCTACACCCAATACGTTCATTAAAGCATAGCAGGCCGGCTTCTTTTCATATAATATTCAAAGGTAACTTTTAAAATTCACTTGCCGGTTGTTTCAAAGTTACCTGATGAAAGGCAGGATATATTTACGTATTTTTGTAATATATGAAAACCTGGCCTAGCGAAGAAGGAACAGAAACGAAATATTAAACATCATGGAAAAAACCTGGAGGTGGTTTGGCCCGGAAGATAGCATTCCTCTCAAACACCTTAAACAAATTGGAGTGGAAGGTATAGTGACTGCTCTGCATCACATTCCTAACGGAGAAGTATGGAGCAGGCACGAAATACAAAAAAGGAGGCATCTGATTGAATCGGAAGGACTCAGATGGTCGGTGGTGGAAAGTCTTCCTGTAACTGAAGACATTAAACTGGCTTCCGGCGAATCAGACCGGCATCTGAAAAATTATTGCACTTCCCTGGAAAACCTGGCAATGGAAGGAATCCATACCGTTTGCTATAATTTCATGCCGGTTATTGACTGGATACGTACAGATCTGTACAGACCAAATCCAGATGGGACCCTTTCCTTGTATTTTGACTATGCCCGGTTTGCCTATTTTGATTGCTATATTCTGCAACGGGAAGGAGCATTGGAGGAATACCCGGAAAGTATACGCCTGGAAACTGAAAACATCCGGAAAACGATCACTCCTGCTGAAGAAGAGGAACTGATACATAATATCATTATTAAGACACAGGGATTTGTAAGCGGGAATTTTTCGGAAAAAGACAAGCAGCCGGTGGTATTATTCAGAAAGTTACTGGCCCGCTACCGGGGAGTGGATAAAGAACAGCTGAGGAATCATTTTCAACGCTTTATGTCTGTCATCGCACCTGTCCTGGTTAAAAACAACATACGTATGTGCATCCATCCGGACGATCCCCCGTTTCCCGTGCTGGGTCTGCCCCGTATAGTGACAGGACAGGAAGGTATTGACTGGTTGCTGAAATGCGTGGATATTCCTCAGAACGGACTGACATTTTGTGCCGGCTCGCTTAGCTCGGGCTTACACAACGACGTTCCTGCGCTGGCCGCCCGATATGCTTCCCGCACGCATTTTGTGCATCTAAGAAGTACCGACGTTTTTGAAAATAAGAATTTTGCCGAGTCTGACCACCTGTCCGGACGCGGACACCTGGTGGAAGTAATCCGGATATTCCTGGAAGAAGAAAAACGAAGGAGGAAAGAAGATCCCGGCAGTTATCCAATTCCCATGCGACCGGATCACGGACCGCTTATGTTATCCGATATTGATAACAATATATACAATCCGGGATATTCTTTTTACGGCAGGATGAAAGCCCTGGCCGAATTATCGGGCATGATGGCTGCTGTTAAATACCTGAACAACCAATAACTATACATATAATGGAATCAAATTTCAGCATAAAAGACAAAGTAGCGGTAATAACCGGAGCCGGAGGTGTACTGGGAGGAAGCCTGGCTAAACACTTTGCCGGTCAGGGAGCCAAAGTTGCAGCCCTGGACATCCGGAAAGAACAACTTGACATGGTCGTGGAACTGTTGTGTTCTTCGGGAGGTGAGGCCATGGGATTTGTAAGCGATGTACTTGATCTTGAAAAACTTAAAGAAACCACCAAGGCGATTGTAAACCAGTGGGGAACCATAGATATCCTGATAAATGTAGCAGGAGGAAATCTTCCCGGAGCAACGCTCAGGGAAGATCAGACTGTCTTTGACATGAATATAGAGGACTGGAAAAAAGTCACCGATCTGAACCTGAACGGGACCGTCTATCCAACCCTGGCCGTGGGACGTATTATGGCGGAAAAGGGATCCGGGTCCGTTATAAATATTTCATCAATGGCCGCCTACTCTGCCATTACACGTGTTTTGGGTTATTCAGTGGCCAAAACCGGCATCATCAACTTTACGCAATGGATGGCCATGGAAATGGCTTTGAAATTCAGTGAAAAAATACGGGTAAACGCCATTGCTCCGGGATTCTTCATAGGTGACCAGAACAGGGCCGTCTTGCTGAATCCGGACGGAAGTCTTACCGAAAGAAGCCGCAAAGTGCTGGCCCGCACCCCTATGAAACGGTTTGGCGACATTACCGAGCTTAACGGTGCCGTGCAATTCCTGTGTTCAGATGAGGCAAGTTTTATAACAGGTGTGGTATTGCCTGTTGACGGGGGATTCAGTTCATTTAGCGGGGTATAGGGTAACCTATAACCTGCCCCAATTGTGCTTTCCCGTTAAAGCCGATCCTTTCTTTGACAGCCTCCCGGTCTATCATACCCAGGACTACCGTGTTTAGCTTCTCCTGTGCACAAAAAAGGTATACGTTCTGACTTATGAAAGCGGCATCTGTTGCTCCGTAGAAAATTTTTTGATCCTGGTCCAGGCGCTGCATTTTTTCATAATTGGCTACATATACCAAGATCAGCGGGGCTTTTTGGGCATACGGCTGCCGGACGGTTTCTTCTCTGAAATCCCCGTTAACAATATGCTGCAGCATATGTTCTCCCGGAATGTACAGGTAAACGGCCCCGGGTGTATAGACATAGACGTCAATTTCCTGCATATTCATGGCAGAAGGTGCTGTACGTTTTCCGTCTTCCCGGTTCACTCCCTGTGCTGCCCATAACAAATCAGAGAGGATGTTAAGCGGGATCTCCTTACCGGACATTTCCCGGACACTTTGTCTGCTGCTTAAAGCTTCCATCAAAGGCATCCCTCCCGTTTTTGTGGGTTCAGGGAGCCTGATATCTTGTGCATTAGTCATACCTAAAGACAAATTTATCATTAATAAAACAAACAAAATCTTCATGATTCATGTAGTTTAAAAATTACTTTTTCCCAGAGATTGTCCTCCCTTTCTTTTGCAAGATCCAGGATCTTTTGCGCTTCTTCCTTCAAAAATGCTGCTTTTTCCTTGTCCTTCAGGCCGGAAACATTTATTAAAACATTCAGGTATCCCCCTTTAACGGCCGCCAGGATGGCAGGGGCTCCCACTCCCGCGTCGGTAACCGAATTGGGATTCCCTTCCTCAATCATAGCTTCCAGGATATCAAATACACAGATTGCGGTTTTCATGGTCTTCATAGGCACTTGTGCCGCATACAAAGTGGCCTGTTCAATGGCAGCAGCCCGTTTGATTTTTTCTTCCTCGGTGTTCCGGGAAAGGGAAAAAGCTTCCATCACTTTGTTATAGGACAGTGTATCTTCATCCACCAGGTGAAGCAACTCGGCAAGAAGAGCTTGCCCCTTCTGGGCCCAAAGGGAAAAATACTCCCATTTTTCATCCCACCCGCGTTTGTGCGAAGAAAGATTGGCCACCATCGTTCCCAGTGACGCACCCAAGGCTCCCATATATGCAGCCACAGAGCCTCCTCCCGGGGCAGGTGATTCGGAGGCGGTTTCCAGGGCGAATTCCCGGCAGGTCAGCGCACAAAGGCCTTTTTCGGCTGTCTCCTCTTCCAAAAGATACTCCAGGACTTTTGTTTTCGGATTAAAAGGTCCCAGGTCTTCCAATCCCATGGATTTAATGGCGATCCGGATGATTTCTTCTTCGGGCAGTCCCAGGGACCGTTGTTGTTTTTTCAAAAAATACTTACCGGCCTCTACCAGCGCGCTTTTTGGAACCAGGCCCACCAGTTCGGTCCCGGTCACCCGCATTCCGCGCCGGGATGCTTTGTCGCACACCTCGTCAAAAGCAATGTGTAATGGAGTTACCCGGATGTTGGTAAGGTTCATGGACACCTGTGCAATGCCGTACTCCTTAATAAACCAGCCAATGGCTTTACAATGCTTAAGGGTGCCGGGTTGCCAGGTTTCTTTTCCCTCATTTAAAACTTTCCGGCCTTTTTCCCGGACATCAAAAGATACGGCGTTGGCCCTGCGAACCGATGTTGTATTGAGGTTGAAATTAACGGCTATCAAAAAATCGCGGGCACCGATAACCGTCAAGCCGGATGCGGCCACTTTTTCTGAAAACGCTGCCGGTCCGAAATCAGGTTTCCATTCGGGATCTTTGAGTTTCGCCGACAATCCTTCGTATTCCCCGGAACGACATACTGCCAGATTTTTTCGTTTATCGGTAAAAGCAGCCTCTTCGTAACAATATACGGGAATCTCCAGTTCTTCTCCCACCCTGCAGGCCAGCTGTCTGGCGTATTCAACGGTCTCTTCCATGGTCACCCCGGAAACAGGAATCAAGGGACAAACATCAGTAGCCCCTATCCTGGGGTGTTCGCCGTGATGCTTGCGCATATCAATGGAACCGGCAGCCGTTTTTATGGCCTGAAAAGCGGCTTCGACAACTGCCACAGGCTCCCCGGCAAAAGTCATCACTGTACGGTTTGTGGCTGCGCCCGGATCGACATTCAACAACTTGACACCTTCCACTGCGGATATGGCCCCGGCTATGCGGGCAATAACCTGTTTATCCCTTCCTTCGGAAAAGTTCGGGACACATTCAATAATTTTCATATTGCTACTTATATATTAATCTTACTTTATCTCCCACTGCCTTTTCCAATTTTTCCTTATCCAGTTCAAAATAATGTACCGGATAAACCACGGGAGCTCCGATCACTTTGACAGCCTGTATAAACTGGTCATCACTCATGGTGTAAGGCAGGTTTTTGGGTAGAATGGCCACATCAACAGGTTCGTACGTTTCCATTTCCGGGATCAGTTCAGTATCTCCGGCCAGATACACTTTGAAATCGCCGAACGTAAACAGGTACCCGTTACCATAGCCTTTGGGATGGAATGGATTCCCGTCCTGTCTCTTATTGATGATATTATAAGCCGGTACGGCTTTTACCTCAACACGCTTCCAGGTAAAGAAGTCTCCGTTACGGAGCGTTTTCTCCAGTTTTACATGCCGTTCCATACATTCAGGCCCCACAAAAACAGTTTGCGGGGTAACCAGGTGTTCCAGGGCTTTCACATCGTAATGATCCTGATGGTCGTGCGTGAAAAAAATGATATCCGCTTTGGGATATTCACTGTAATCGGTGGTGGCAGAATAGGGATCAACGTAAATGACGGTTTCTTCCAGCATAAAACAGACTGCCCCGTGGCCGGAAGGCACTATGGTCAATAACCCTAATAAAGTTGTGAATTGTTGTGATGCTGAAAAAATCATAATTCTGTTATTTTTCCGTTTAAAATAGTTGTTTCTACTAAAGGACTTGTAAACGCATACATAAAATACTCATACGAAGGTATGGGTTTTGTGATAAATACATTTCCAATTTTTCCCACTGCTATGGATCCCAGGTTAAATGAAAGATCCATGGCATGTGCCCCGTTAAGGGTGACGGCATTGACAGCTTCTGCCGGTGTCATCTTCATTTTCAGGCAGGCCAGTAGCATCATGAATTGCAGGTTCCCGGCGGGACAGGACCCGGGATTGTAATTGGACGCAATGGCTATGGGCAACCCCCTGGATATCATCTCCCGGGCAGGGGCATAATCCATTTCCAAATAAAACGTGGATCCCGGTAATAACACGGGTATGGTATCTGATCCGTCCAGTATGTCCCATTCTTCAGGACCGGTATGTTCCAGGTGATCCACCGTAATGGCCCCGTATGCCACACCCGTCTGTACTCCTTGTGAAAAATCCATCTGGTTGGCATGTACTTTGGGACGCAATCCGTATTTCAGGGCAGCCGTAAAAATTCTTTCCGTATCGGCAACCGTAAAAAATCCCGTTTCACAAAAAACGTCAACATATTGAGCCAGGTTTTCCTGTGCCACCCTGGGGATCATTTCTTTCACAATAAGATCAACGTACTCAGACTGCCTGCCTTTGTACTTTTGTGGAACGGCATGAGCTCCCAGGAAAGTGGCTTTCACCGTCAGTGGGGTCTCTTCTGCGATTCTGCGAACGACCCGTAACATTTTCAGCTCGTCTTCAACCGTCAGTCCGTACCCGCTTTTTATCTCGACAGCGCCCGTGCCAAAACGGATAAGTTCTTTGGCCCGTTCCAGAGTCTGGCGGTACAATTCGTCTTCAGAGGTATTTTGAAGCAACCTTGCCGAGTTTAAAATCCCGCCTCCCCGTGCTGCTATTTCCGTGTAAGTCAGTCCGCGGAGCTTGTCCGAGAATTCCTGTTCGCGGCTTCCTGCAAAAACAAGATGGGTGTGACAATCACAGAACGAAGGGAACGCACACCGGCCGGTGGCATCTATGATCTTAGTCCCAACGGGAACATCCTCCTTGTAGGGACATGTATCCATGGGACCGAATCCATCTATCAGGCCGTCCTTTATATACAGCCATGCATGATTAATACATGGTAACCGGTCCATTTCTTTGCCTGCACACAAATGCCTGTCTTTATCCTGAGGAGCTTGCCTGACCTGTACCAGTTGCCCGATATTTTCAATCAATATACCACTCATTCTTAAGAAAATTTTCAGCTTCGTGAATATAAGGATAAAGTACCGTATCATCTTCCACAAAAGGAACATGACGGCGAAAAGCAGACACAATATTTTCCAGTTGCAAAGAAGTGCGGGCAGGCCGTCTGAATTCCAAAGCCTGGGAAGCATTGAATAACTCTATAGCCAACACCCGTTGCACATTGTTCATTACACGGTAACATTTAAGGGCGGAATTGGCTCCCATGCTTACATGATCTTCCTGTGCCTGTGAAGAATCAATGGAATCCACACATGACGGGGTGCATAATTGCTTGTTCTGACTGACTATGGACGCAGCCGTATATTGTGGGATCATAAAGCCGCTGTTCAGGCCGGGTTTGGCAACCAGGAAAGGAGGCAGACCCCGTTTGCCCAACACCAGCTGATTGGTCCTGCGCTCAGAAATATTTCCCAGCTCGGCTATGGCAATGGCCAGAAAATCAAGCGCCAACGCCAGTGGCTGACCGTGAAAATTGCCTGCAGAAACGATCTTGTCCAGATCGGGAAATATGGTGGGATTGTCCGTAGCCGAGTTCATTTCCGTTACCAGGACTTTAGTTACGTATTCAATACAATCTTTAGTGGCCCCGTGAACCTGAGGCGTGCACCGGAAGGAATAAGGATCCTGAACGTGTTCTTTGTATCTGGCGATCAATTCACTTCCTTCCAGGAATTTTCGTATGCAGGCAGCAGTCTTTATCTGGCCGTCGTGAGGACGTACGCGGTGAACATCTTCTGTAAAAGGTTCAATTCTACCATCGTATGCATCCAAAGACAAGGCGCAGATCATGTCGGCCTGTTTCGAAAGTCTAAGTGCCTGTGTCAAAGACCATAATCCGTATGCAGACATAAACTGGGTCCCGTTCAATAGTGCCAGCCCTTCCTTTGATTGTAATTGTATAGGATCCCACCCCATCTTCCGGTTCAGTTCTTCACCTGTCATACGTTTTCCCTGGAATTCTACTTCACCCAGGCCTATCAACGGTAATGACAAATGAGCCAGGGGGGCCAGATCACCCGAGGCTCCCAGAGAACCCTGTTCATAAACAACCGGATATATTCCCTGGTTGAAAAAATCCGTTAAACGCACTACTGTTTCCTTTTGTACACCGGAATAACCGTACGAAAGTGACTGTATCTTCAAAAAAAGCATCAATCGTACAATTTCTTTGGGAACCTGATCACCTACTCCACAGGCATGGGACATGACCAGGTTTTTCTGAAGCTGTTCCAGCTCCCTGGTACTTATTGCCACATTATACAAGGCCCCGAATCCTGTATTCACTCCGTATATCAATTCTCCGGGAACACGCATTTTATCGTCAAGGTATTGCCTGCAAGCGACAATACGGTCCAGTGATTCCCGGGACAATTCCAAACGGACGTCTCCGGACATGATCTTTTCCAACGTGTTGAGCCCTACAGGGGAGGCTGAAATTGCATGTATGTACATAAAGAAATTTTAATGATATTTTGTGACAAAAATACCTTTATTTAGTAAGAATTAAAAGCAATTACCCTCTTGTTCTGTAAAAATTGTTTTTATCTTTGTGATTGAGCGTTGTAACTTTTAATTATAAACCCTTAATACTAACCTAACCAAATTTTCATGAAGAAATCAATTTTCTTTGTGCTGGCAGTTATGATTGCAACAACTGCTTTTGCACAAACAAGGGTTACCGGCAAGGTAACTTCTTCAGAAGACGGTTCTCCTCTTCCCTTTGTAACGATTCTTATACAGGGAGAAAGAGGACTCGGAACGAACACTGACATTGACGGGAATTTCATCCTGGAACGTTGCCCGGAAAATGCAGTGCTTGTACTTTCCTACATTGGCTATACTACCGTAGAGGTGCCTGTCAACGGCAGGAATGTAATCAATGTAACTATGACACCTGATGCCCTCGCCCTGGAAGAAGTAATGGTAGTTGCATACGGTACCGCCAGAAAAGGAACTTATACCGGGGCGGCTTCCGTGGTAAGAAGCGAGGCCATACAAGATGTGGCAACCCTTTCCTTCGAAAATGCTCTTAACGGAAAAGTGGCCGGGATGCAGATCACGACCAATTCGGGACAGGCAGGTGCCGTCTCCAGCATACGTGTACGCGGTATCGGATCCATGAACGCGTCCAACGAGCCGCTTTATGTAGTGGACGGGGTTCCTGTAGTTTCAGGGAATACCGGACAAATGAGCGGATATATTTACGCGACCAACAATGTCATGAGCACATTGAATCCCCAGGATATAGAATCCATTACCGTATTGAAAGATGCCGCCGCTTCTGCCCTCTATGGTTCGCGTGCCGCCAACGGTGTTATCCTGGTGACCACAAAATCCGGCCGTCTTGGAAAGCCTGTAGTAAATTTCAAAGCATCGGTCGGGGTTACTCCCTCTTTTGCCACCACGAACTTCGATATTGCCAGTCCGGAACAACAGGTTGAACTATATTACGAAAACTTCTGGAATGCAGGTAAATACGATGGCAAATCAGATGAAGCCTCCAGTGCTTCTGCCCTTGCTCAGTTGAACAAACGTTTCAACAAACACGGGTATCGCTTTACCGCCGATGACCATACGGTTAACTCGCTTAAAATATTGGGTATGACAGACGGTATCGAAAACCGCGAAGGCAAGTACTTCAATTGGGATGACGTGCTGTTCCGTACTGCAATCTACCAGACCTACGACCTGTCTGTAAGTGGGGCCAGTGACCGGACAAGTTATTATTCTTCCCTCTCCTATACTAAGGATCAGGGACGCAGTACCGTGAATGATTTCAGCCGTATCGCCGGTCGTGTAAATGTTAATCAGAAAGTAGGCAAGATCATTGAGTTCAACACCAATGTAAACATAGCCAAAAACGTACAGCACGGATTTAACGACACCCGCAGCACAGGTGCCAACTACTTCATGCAGTCACGCAACCTGTTGTGGCCCCTGTACTGGCCTACTGATTACAAAACAGGAGATCCCTGGACGGCCAGGTTCGGCAGTTATGCTTACAACCAGGCATATTACAACAACGAATGGGAAAACGAATCCAATGTGTTGCGCCTTTCTGCCAATGAAACCCTGACAGTGAAATTTATGCCGGAACTGGTCCTGAAATCGGTACTGTCGATTGACAACACCCAGACCAGGGATCACATCTATTACAGTGCAAATCACTTCAGCGCGTCCAGCGTGAAAGGCCAGGTACACGAAATGTCCACCAACGTACAGAAGATTGTATCTTCAACCACTTTGAATTACGATAAGGAAATTGCCGACAAACACACCGTTAACTTACTTGTGGGTTGGGAAGCTGAAGACAACCAGGTAGATTTCCAGCGTTCTTCGGGTACCAATTTGCCTACCAGTGCACTGCATACCGTCGCTACAGCCGGGGTTTTGGATGCAAACGCCTATTATTGGGGATCTACCATGCTTTCACTCCTCTCACGTGCCGAATACAGCTACGACGGCAGGTATTATCTTTCAGGATCATTCCGTCGTGACGGTTCTTCCCGACTGGGGTCCAATACCCGTTGGGGTAACTTCTGGTCAGTGGCCGGATCCTGGAGGATCAACAACGAAGCTTTCTTGAAGAACATTCAGCAGATCAGCGACCTTAGGCTGAGAGCTTCCTACGGGGTGAACGGTACATTGCCTTCTTCCAACTATGGATGGCGTGCCTTGACTTCCTACGGGAACAAATACATGGAAGACCCGGGTGGCGGTGTTGCCAACATAGCAGATGCCAACCTTTCCTGGGAAACAAGTTACACCTATAACGTTGCCTTGGAGTTCGGTCTGTTCAACAACCGTTTGAACGGAACCGTGGAATACTTTAACAGGGATTCCAAAGACCTGCTGCAAAGTGTTCCCATATCCACCGTCACCGGGTTCAGCTCTACCCTTAAGAACATCGGAGAGATAAACAACCACGGGATAGAGGTGGAACTGAGCGGAGACATTGTCCGTCATGGCGATTTCCGCTGGAGTGCCGGCCTGACCGGATCCTGGATCCGTTCCACGGTAACCAAGCTCTATGGAGACCCCGTAGGGAAAGACATTGTATGGTACGACCCAACCGGAGGAGACGCCCGTGCCAAGTTTATTTATCGTGAAGGCGAATCCACCCTGGCATTTTATGGCTTGGAGTGGGCCGGTGTAGAAGACGAGACGGGTCGTAATGTTTGGTTCCTGAACAACGACTCGGCTGCCGATTTGACTGTTGACGGACGTCCCGCCACATACAGTTACTCCAAGGCCGATGAAGTGATCCTGGGTGATGCCCATCCCGATTTCTTTGGAGGGATAGCCACAGATATCAGCTGGAAAGGATTGACAGTAGCCCTGAATTTTGTGTACAAAATTGGCGGTTCCACCTACAATGCCGTAGGCCGTGACGTAAACGACGACGGGTATTACTGGGAACGTATTATGTCAGAATATTGCTATGACAATCGCTGGACACCCGAAAACAAAACGTCGATGTATCCCCAGCGTATTGCCATTGACATGGAAGACGTGAACCAAAAGAGCAGCCGTCACATGAATCCGGCTGATTATATCCGGCTTAAGAACGTCTCTGTTGCCTATACCCTGCCCAAAGCGTGGACCGGAAAAGTCAACATTCAGAATGCCAGAATATTTTTCAACGGCACAAACCTTTGGACGTTAGCCGCTCATAAGGAATACGATCCCGAAGTGAATGAATTCGGATCCAGAGGATGGGAGATCCCCCTGGGAAGGACCTTTACCTTCGGTCTTGAATTTAGTTTTTAACGATTAACTGAACAACACTATGAAAAAGATAAACATATTAATAGCAGCAATTTGCGTTGTTCTGACCGTATCCTGTGAAGGATTCCTGGACGTCAAACCCAGCAATTCAGCAGCAGCCGAAACATCCATTACCACAGCGGCCGATGCCAAAGTGATCATGAATGGTATTATGAGCAAGATGACATCCAGTAGTTACTACGGACGTAATTTCCTCATATACGGAGATGCCAAGGGAGGTGATTTCGCACTGCGTTCACAGGGAAGAGGCCTGGACGCCTTGTACTCATTCAATCACTCCCCGTCTTCCAACTCTTACTCGGGATATTGGGTTCAGATCTATCATTGCCTGGCCCAGATCAACAACCTGTTGATCAACATAGAAAAGATAGAGGAAGAAGGTAATTCTACCAGTGCTTTACTGGTTTACAAAGGACAGGCTCTCACCCTCCGCGCCCTGATGTATTTCGACCTGGTCCGTCTTTACGGCAAGCCGTACAATATGGATAAGACGTCCCTTGGGGTTCCCCTTACCCTGGAGCCTCTGGATGCATCTTCGCAACCTGCCCGGGCAACGGTTGAAGCCGTCTATACACAGATTATGAAAGATCTTACCGACGGTGCTCCCCTTTTGTCCAAAACCAAAACCAACGGCTATGTGAATTATTATGCCAACATGGCCATTCAGGCACGCGCAAATTTGTACATGGAAAATTATTCTGCTGCATTAGCTGCAGCAGAAGCTGTTATCAATTCCAATGTATATACCCTGTACAGCAACGCAAATTGGGTAAACTCCTGGACATCACAGTTTAATACCGAGTCCATTTTCGAATTGGCAATATTGCAGGGTGAATCCGATCTCGGATCCGGATCGCTCAGCTTTTACCACCGCCGCAGAACCCATGGTTCCACATCGGCAATGGGCTGGTTCATGGCCAGTGATTACTGGATCGAGAGGATGAGCCAGGATCCCGACGATGTTCGCTGGGGTGTTATGGATTACGATGAATCTTATTTTGATACAGGTATATACCGTTACGGTTCCTGTTACAAGTATAGCGGAAGCACAAGCCTTGTTGGTGACGGGAAAGGATCCAGCACCGCTGTGAACCTCAAACTGATCCGTTTGTCGGAAGTTTACCTGATAGCTGCCGAAGCAGCGCTGGGCGCCGGCAACAAGGACAAAGCCGCCACTTACCTGAATGCCATCCGCAAACGTTCACCCAACCTGGCTCCGGCCACTGCCGCAAATGTTTCTGTTGATATGATCCTGGACGAGAGAAGTAAAGAGTTCTTTGGAGAAGGACAACGTTTCTTTGATATGATGCGTCTGAATAAAACCATTACTTTCAATGACGAATTCATCTATCCCATGGTAGTGATCACGCATCGTGAAAAGACTGTAAACCGGACATTCCACAAAACCATTCTTCCCATCTCCATTGATGAAATGAATGCCAACGAAGCGATCCGTTCACAACAGAATCCCGGATATGAATAGCAGATAAATTCACTCATTAACGAAAAAAGCTCTCCTTCTGGAGGGCTTTTTTTTGTGGATCCCTTTCCACAAAAACATTAGTTCCATCATCAGGTACAAGTCCTGTATAGAACATGACTGAAGATTTGGTCATGGGAGTAGGTGTAAAATCCTGTACCTGTTCCACCCGGATGTTCTCTTTTCTGAATTCCCGGGCCAGCATATCCATGTCATGCTGTTTACAGCCGGGATGAGAAGAAATGAAATAGGGGATTAGTTGCAGCTTGTTTCCCGTTTGTCTGTTCTCCTGTCTGAAGGCTTCTGCCAGCACCCTGTATAATTCAAAAGAGGGTTTATGCATATAACGCAACACATTGTCCCGGGTGTGCTCGGGTGCCACTTTCAGCCTGCCGGATACATGATACTGCAATAACTCTTTAAAATAACGCTTCCCCACATCATTTAAAAAGCCTTTTTCATCCAGGAAAAGATCGTAACGGATCCCGCTGCCGATGGTTACTTTTTTTACCCCGGGTAGATTTCTTACCGATTGATACAAGTCCAGTAACAGGGCGTGTGAAATATCAAGGTTCCTGCATATCGCAGGATAAATACAGGACGTCCGGTTACATGTATTGCAGATTTTCCGGTTGATTCCCTGCATCCTGTACATATTGGCTGTGGGCCCGCCCAGGTCGGTAAGATGTCCTTTGAATGCTTCCATTCTTGCGAGCCTCTCAACTTCACGTATAACCGATTCACGGGACCGGGAGGATATTTGTTTACCCTGGTGTGCCGCTATGGTACAGAAACTGCACCCGCCAAAACATCCCCTGTGCAGACATACGGAAAACCGTATCATCTCCAGGGCGGGAATTGTTTTTTCTTTATACCGGGGATGAGCCCGGTAGGTAAACGGCAGTTCGTAAAGCGCATCCATTTCTTCCGTACTCATAACGGGAAAAGGAGGGTTTACCACCACTAATGGGCCCTCTTCGGTATCCAAAGGCTCTGCCAAAACAGGCGCATTTGATGTGTTAGCTTGTTTTTCAATGATTTTAAAATGTTCTGCAAACACTTTCCGGTCCCTTTTGCAGGCAGTGTGTGAAGGCAGGTACAGAATAGGCCCGGATGATTCGGGGATCTCATTCTTTGTTCCGGCTAAATAGGCAATTTGAGGGATCTCACGGAGCTTCGCCAAAGCGGCTTTATTTCTCATCATCTGAGCCAGCTGTATGATGGGACGTTCTCCCATACCGTATACCAGGTAATCTGCACCGGAATGAACCAGGACGGAAGGCATCAGGGAATCCGACCAATAGTCGTAATGCGTCAGCCGTCTGAGTGACGCTTCAATACCTCCTATGATCACGGGAATATCCGGATATAATTTTTTCAGGATCTGCGAATAAACCGTAACGGCATAGTCCGGTCTCATTCCGGGTCTGCCATCTGCCGTATAGGCATCGTTGCTTCTCAAACGTTTGGCAGCGGTGTAATGGTTAACCATGGAATCCATATTACCGGCAGTGACACCAAAAAACAAACGGGGTTTTCCCAGCTTTTTAAAATCCCGCAGGTCATCCCTCCAATTGGGCTGCGGCACCAATGCAACCCGGTATCCCTGTGCTTCCAGGACACGGCCGATAACGGCCGGGCCAAAAGAAGGATGGTCCACATAGGCATCTCCCGAAAACAGGATAATATCTACGTTGGCATATCCCAATTTGTCCAGCTCTTTTTTTGAAGTCGGCAACATACCGCAAAGGTACGTGAGTTTTTGCTATCTTTGAGAAAAAATAACGTACTATGTTTTCAACCGATATTTACAAACAACGCCGGGAGGCATTAAAGACAAAATTGAACAAAGGGATCGGCCTTTTTATGGGCAATCACGAAGCTCCTTGTAATTATACGGGAAACACCTATCATTTCCGCCAGGACAGCAATTTCTTGTATTATTTTGGGCTGGACGAACCCGATCTGGCCGCTGTTATAGATTTTGAAACAGGTCAAGAATTCCTGTTTGCTGACGATGTCAGCCTGGATGACGTAGTGTGGACCGGTCCGCTTCCCGGAATGCAGGAAAAAGCAGAAAGGATCGGAGTGAGAGAGACCAAACCTCGCGGTTCACTTTCGGCTTATGTATCGGGCGAAAAAAAGAAAGGACGTTTTGTCCATTTTCTGCCACCTTACAGAGGTGACAATATGATTGAATTAATGGATATGCTGGAAGTTCATCCCTGTCAGCAGAAAGAAGCAGCCTCTGAATCCCTGATCCGTGCCATTGTAAGTATGCGCATGATCAAACAACCCGAGGAAATCGCACAGATTGACCGGGCCTGTGATCTGGGCTATGCCATGCATTATACGGCAATGAACATGGCCAAACCGGGAATGGTAGAACAGGAACTGGCCGGTATTATGGAAGGAATTGCCGTAAGCGGGGGTTACATGCCGTCTTTCCCCATCATTCTTACCCAAAACGGAGAAGTCATGCACGGGCATTCACACCATCAGGTTCTGACAAAAGGCCGGTTATTGCTGATGGATGCCGGGGCAGAACTGCCAAGTCACTATGCCAGCGATTTTACCCGTACCATTCCTGTTGGAGGTGAGTTTTCAGGAATTCAAAAAGATTTGTACAACCTGGTACTGGAAGCGAACAACCATTGCATACAGATGTGTGCCCCGGGAGTGTCTTTTAAAGACGTACACCTTGCCTCGGCACATATTATTACCGACGGACTAAAACAATTGGGCCTGATGAAAGGAGACACTGCCCAGGCGGTTGCGGCAGGAGCACACGCTGCATTCTGGCCTACCGGTCTTGGACACAATATGGGACTTGACGTGCACGATATGGAAGATCTGGGAGAACAATTTGTCGGTTACGACAACACCGTTTCCCGCAGTCCCCAGTTTGGCTTCAAATCATTACGCATGGCCCGCATCCTGGAACCGGGAAATGTGATGACGGTTGAGCCCGGTTTTTACGTAATACCCACTCTTTTGGAAATGTGGAAGGCAGAAGGCCACAACTCGGCTTACATTAATTTTGAAAAATGCGAACCCCTTTACGATTTCGGAGGGATCCGCATAGAAGACGATGTGCTAATCACAAACGACGGTTACAGATTACTGGGCAGCAAACGGCTACCTGTTACTGTTGAAGAGATCCGGGAAGTAATGCAATAACATATTTCCCTTATCTAAATGTCCATTTTGCAGCAATCGTAGGCACCACATAGAATCCGCGGTAAAACAGGTTGCTGCTTAATTCTATTTCCGTACCCAGACTCAGCCCAAAATTATCGTTGACACCCTTGAATGCATTCAGGTTGACCCAAAACTGCGGTTGCGAGAGCAAAACAAAGGTCCCTGACTGCCTCCAGAAATCCAGGAATCCGGCAAAAGTACATTTTCCTCCGGCAAAATCCATTCCCCAGACAGTTGTAAACTGGTAATTGGACGGTTTGGGAAGCCCCTGAATGTATTTGTACATCAGTGCTACTGAAATGTTTTTTGTGCCGTCCCGGGAGGCAAAAGCATAACTCACTCCTGCCATATAAGCGTTATTGAATAATATCTTTCCCAATAAACCGCCATTGTATTCCAGGTGTAAAGCAACCGGAACGTCCCAGAATCTAAGATTACGTGCGATTTCCCAATAAGCGTAATTGACTCCCTGCGGCGTATAGGTCATATCTATAAAGAAAAAGGTGTCTCCCCAGGCATCAATGTGAAACATTTCGGCCGTACTAAGGATGCGGGCATCACTGCCAAGTGAATCCGGATAAAGCCATTGTCCCGTTTTATAATGTATTTGCAGATTCTGGGCCGATGCTCCCTGTATTCCGGCAATAGCCAGAATAGTAAACAGGATAATTATTTTTCGCATGTTATGCTTTGTCAATCATTTATGAAAAGCGTCCTCGGATCCTGATAAAATTTAATAAAATCATCCACGGACGGGTGTCCCGGATATGGTGCAAAGATGTGGTTGGGCATTTTATATTCAGGAGCATTACGCCATACCAATAAATAGGTAATGGGAACATCCTCGGCAGCCTGAAGTATGATTTGTGTAAACCACTGAGGATTGCCCAATCCTCCCATACCGCATTCCGTTAATGCTATCAGCTTGTTATGCTGCTTGCCAAGGCGTGAGACCATAGTCAGCTCGTTACGCAACACTTCCAAAAATTCCGATCCGTCTCCGTATGCATCCAGACCCAGAATATCTACATAATCATCACCCGGATACCTTTCCATATAGACCTGTTCGGTCAAGCCCCCGTAATTGGGAGAATAGGCCATTATCAGGTTATCCAAACCCCGGTTTCTCATATAATCGACAGTCATTTTCCACAAAGAGACGTATTCCCCGGTTGAACAGATTTTTCTTCCCCACCAGAACCAGGATCCGGTATGTTCATGCCAGGGGCGGAAGATTACAGGGATTTTTGTCCCGTCATCCAGGGTAAGTGATTCCAGGAAAAGGGCAGCTTTTTCAAGCCAGCCCAGGAACATTTCATGGTGTGAACCTCCTTCCAGCACAGAAGCCACTACCGTGTTAACTGATGTATCCCAGGCGTCGGAAGATGTTACGGGGTTACGCATGTGCCAGCTGATGGTCACAATGCCTCCTGCAAGGTAATGATCCTTAATGGCCTGCCGCATTACGTCAAAAGGAACTCCGTCCAGGTTTTTATCATCTCCCAGCTCAATATGTCCCAGGTCACACCCCAATACGGCCGGATGACTGCCGCATACTTCTTTCACATCTCCACGGCCTTCTTCGTATTCCCAGGAGTAACCGTAAAACGGATAATCTTCCTGTCCAAAAAAGAATTGATTTTCACCGGCAGCCTGTTGCAGCCGGTCTATAACAGTATCTGCCTCCGGAGATATGGTCCGGACTTGTTTTTCTGTACAGGCGAACGCTGCGATCGCCAGTACAATCAAAGCCAATCGTTTCATAGTCACAAATGTAGAAAAAAGGAGTGTAAAAACCTTGCAATGCCCTCATCATCTACGGAAGGAGCAACGTGTGAAGCAGCGGCAAATACTTTGGGGTCATCAGAGTTTCCCATGGCCACTCCCACCTGTACGTATTCCAGCATGGAAATGTCATTCCCTCCGTCTCCGAAAGCCATGGTTCCATCCCTGTGCAGGTTAAAATGCTTCAGGATCTTTTCAATTCCCGATTTTTTACTGTTTCCTTTAGGCGTCACATCGGCAAAATGAGGATGCCACCGGCTGGATTCACAATTGGTGAAGACCTCTTTCATGAGCTTCTCTTCCAGAAGCACATCACCATAAATGTTTACCTGCATAACATCTTCGTCTACAGTATGCAATGGGCGGACTATTGGAAGATCGACTCCAAGAAACTCAGCCAGATTTTCAACGTCATGGTTGATAAAATTGATATAGACCTTGTTCTGCGTCATTAGTGAAACGGGGAACGGTTGGTATTCTTCCAGAGAATGTACAAGTGCCCGGATATCTTTGCTGTCAATATTTCTCTGAAATATCACCGTTCCATCTCCATCCGCACAATAACAGCCGTTTTGTGCCACAATGCCGTCAAAATGAATGTTGCCCATTTGGGGATGCGTAAAATCCTGAACCAGAACTTTTGGCCTTCCTGTGCATAAAAAAACTTTAATGCCTTTATCCTGGCACGCTTTGATTGCCTTTGCTGCCTGTGGAGTAACTGAATGCGTTTTGAAGCTGACCAGGGTGCCGTCAATGTCAAAAAAGATGGAATGTATCATAAATAAGCCGCAAAGATATATCTTTGTTTCCATGAAACATAGAATAATTGGCATAACCACACTGCTGCTTTTGACCGGCAGTTTCTTAATGGCACAGGACCCTGTATACTTTAGGAGTGTCATCCGGGAATTATCCTCTGAAAGATACGAAGGCCGTTCCGACTACAAAAACGGCGATAAAAAAGCGGCAAGGTTCCTGGTCCGGCAATTTAAAAAAATTGAAGGTATTGAGCCGGCCCTGCCAGACGGGTACCTGCAACCGTTTACATACGGGGTGAACGTTTTCCACAAAAAAATGGAAATGAGCGTTGACGGCATTGAAATGATACCCGGCACAGATTTTATTGTCCGTGAATTCTCTCCTTCACAGAACGGCTCCTACACTTTGGCATATATAACAGAGGAAGACCATGACCCGGAACGCTTATTGCCATTGCTTGAAACCGGGAAATTCAAAAATTCATACGTAGTCTTGCAATTTGACCTGGTGTACAAATACCTGGGAATAGCCCCTGAAGTTCTGTACACTAAACCGCTGGCCGGATTGATCATGATACGTGACGGCCAACCGACTTTTTTCAAATCCCGCAGTGGTAAAATGCAACCGGTCCCCGTTATCTGGGTAAGTCCAGAATTCTCGGAAAACGCCCGGGAAATAACTGTACGTTTTGAAAGTCAATGGATTAAAGACCATACTTCTTCTAATGTAATTGCCCTTCTTCCGGGCAGCGACCGTAAGGATTCCTGTATTGTTTTCATAGCTCACTACGATCACCTGGGGCATTTCGGCAAAGACGTTTTTTATCCCGGAGCCCATGACAATGCCTCCGGAACGGCTTTTCTCCTGACACTGGCAAATTATTATGCATTGCCTGAAAACAGACCGGATCTGACGTACATTTTTATTGCTGTAGCTGCCGAAGAAAACAACCTGCTGGGGTCAACCTATTATACAGAAAACCCCATCATCCCTTTGGAAAGGACATTGCAGGTAATCGACCTTGACATGGTAGCTGATAACGGAGATCGTCTGTTTGTAGAAACGGGACCGGAAGGAGAAGCTTCCCTTGAAAAATTCAAGGAGATAAATGAACGGCTTAACCTTTTCGGAACTATAGAACAGCATCCGCTATCCAACGACAGTGACCATTACCCTTTTGCCATCCGGAATGTTCCTGCCCTGTATATCATGGTTGACGGAGATGCTTACTCTGTCTATCACACGCCCCTGGATGACTACAGTCACATATATACCAACCGTTATTCGGATCTGTTCAGACTTGTGACAGAATTTGCCAGGATTTTCTGAACATCAGGGATCCAGTTTGTCCCGTTAACGGGCATATACGTTAACATGCCCAGCTGTTTTCCGGCTTCAATATTAGCCTTCCCGTCGTCAATGAACAGGATCTCACCGGGATGTTCATCCAGTATATCGAGGACTTTTATGAATAGTTCAGCATCGGGTTTCACACAACGCATTTTGTAAGACAAAAAAAGATGATCAAAATACGTTTCCAACGAGCGTCCGGTTCCGTAAAAATCCGGATTGGCAGCCCAGTCCATTATAAAAGGATTTGTATTACTCAACAGGCAAATCCGGTAGTGTTTTCTCAAAGATTCCAGGAAAGAAAGCCGTTCCACAGGAACATCCTTAATGATGGACAACCATGCCTGCGAAGCTTGCTCACAGGTTATGGTCTTTCCGCACAAACGGCTTAATTCTGAACAAAAACCTTTGGCATCAATACGTCCGTCTTCCAACTCCAGGAAAAATCCCTTTTGTTTGTAACAATCCAGGTAAGAAGATGCATCTTTCAGACCCAGTTTTTGAAATGCTTCCACAGAACAATCCCGGTCAATATTTATAATCACACCGCCCAAGTCAAAAAGTATGGTTCTAATCATTACTGAAAACTGTTTTTAACCATCCTGTAAATCCATCGTGGAAGCGCGGATCATAAGGTGACCCATCATCATAGATCATATTGGCACCTACACAGAAAATGGGCAGGTGTTGTCCCATTTCACTGCCTCTTACTTCCATACGGACGATCCCCCCATCCCCGTAACGTACGTTTTCAAGGACTGTAACCCGCACATTGGGCGTCTGTTCCAGCTGCGCTCTGACGGGGCCGGTAAAAATATCATAGGGGCATATTTCATCTTTCCTTCCATGTATGACCCATATATGCATTCCTTTTTGTTCATACATTTTCAGTTCTTCCAAAGAAGGATTGTCGGCAGGAGCAACCAGGAAGGCACCCCGCAACAATTCGGGACAAGCCGCCATAAAACGCCATGTCATATACCCGCCTGCCGAAGTGCCGCCAACAATTACCTTATCCGGATCTATCTTGTGCTGATTTATCACCTCCTTTATCAAAGATTCAACAGTGGGTATGTATACAGATGTCCCGGTTTTTTCATCTTTTGTCATCCAGGTACCTTTGGGCAATTGCTGATCACCTGCAGTTGTGTCTAAATACTCGTTGGCTTTGGGAAAGAGTATGTACGCTCCGCCCAATTTGTCCTGGTATTCACTGCCCGCATATACCACAAAATCCGTATAAGCAGCACACATTACACCTTCCATTCCGTTGGCCGCTCCGTGAAATACCACTATTAAGGGATACTCTTTCCCGGGATCGGCTCCGTGTGCAACCGGATCATAAAGGTAATATTGCATATCTCCTACCTGCGGATCATTTTCTGAAAAAGTATAATGGTCCAGCAAACGGAGCAGTTCCATGTTGTCACCGTTATGTGTAGGTCCTTTACCGGTAAAATCATTTTCGGGAGGGAAACGTTTTTCTTCTACATACCGGACGGCGGATTCCCTGTTCCATGTTATAACTGCCGTTTTATACCTGAAATTTGTATTCAGAGAAGGTATGAAAGTACTGTAAGGTGTACTTTCTGCCACCCCGGCAACTATTTGTTCCAAGAGTATTTCCATATGATCCAGGTATTCTTTTCCCAATTTGTGCAAAGATCCTTTTTGCCAGGAATGCCCTCCCCATAATGTCAACTTTTCTACTGATAAATTATTTCCATCATCCCGGATGTATTCGGTAAAAGACAGGAAGCCCCTGTAGAACCTGTCAAAACTATCATAATCAAAGAGCCACAGACCTCCTCCCGACCCCAGGGCATCACCCGAAAACACAAGATTTTCATTTTTCAGGATGAAAAGCGTGGAACCCGGCGTATGACCCGGCAACAGAAATGTTTCAACAATTCTTTGTTTTCCCAGATCCAGAGAGGCTCCTTTACTGAAATACACAGTCCTGTCTGCAGGAAACAGATCCCCGTCAGGCGAAAAGTCTTCCATAGGAACCCAGAATTCAACGTCAGGGTCATTCACAAATGCAGGCAGCATGCCCAGGTGATCACCGTGGTTATGGGTTGCTGTTATGATTAACTTTCTGTTCCCTGTCTTTTGGAAAATAATATTCCGCAGCCAGCCGTCAGGATCATCGTACCAATCGATCTTGTTGGAAAGATCTATGAGTAAGGCTTTTTTTGTTCCAAGGATCAGGTATATGTCCGAACAATTATTCATTCCTGACACTTTTCCTTCTTTCCCTGTATGTACTCCGGGAGGATTTTGGCTGTTGGCATCCTGTATGTTATACACACCATCAGCGATACGGGTGATTGTATAAGGTCCCGACACCTGTTGTCCGGCCTCTTGTCCAAATGCATTGTTTAAGGAAAGATTCCCTAAAACCAATACAAGCATTAAAAAAAACCTTGTCATAGATTTGTTGAGTTTGGTTCTGAATCAGCAAAAGTAACTTTTTGATTGCATAAATAGCAATATTCTGAATAAAAACGAGTTCACATTTATGTTATATTTGAACTTCAGTAAATCACCCGTTATGAAAAACATTCTCATTTTTATTACATTATGTATGATTGCCGGTTGTAACACCAACCGCAGCTCTGACATTCCGTGGGATAAGGGATCGTGGGTAGATCTGACCTGGGATTTTGAAGAAAGCACCACATACTGGCCTACCAACATTACTTTCAGTCACGATACCGTATTTTACGGGATCAATGAAAAGGGGTATTTTTATTCTTCTTTCTTCTATGCAGCCGAAGAACACGGAGGCACACATTTTGATGCACCATTGCATTTTGCCGAAAACGGCAGATCCATTGAACAAATACTCCCGGAAGAATTTACAGGAGAAGGAGTATGTGTGGATGTATCCCAAAAAGCGCTCAATGAACGTGATTACCTTATCTGTATAGAGGATTTTAAAGATTGGGAACAACTTCACGGGAGAATCCCCGACAGAACCATTGTATTAGTGCGCACCGGGTATGGGCAATTTTGGGGAGATCCCCTGAAATATACGGGAACATTGAAACAAGGTCCCGAAGGAGTGGCTGAACTGCATTTCCCGGGTTTAGATCCTGAAGCGGCAGAATGGCTTGTCAGGGAAAGAAACATTAAGGCTTTCGGCCTGGATACCCCCAGTATTGACAGGGGGCAGTCAACAGAGTTTATGACACACCGTATCCTCTTCAGTAACGACGTTACGGCTTATGAAAACATTGCCCGCATGGAGCTTATCCCCCCACGTAATTTTTACGTGGTAGCAGCCCCCATGAAGATAAAAGGAGGAAGCGGGTCACCACTCAGACTTCTGGTCTGGATCCCGGAAATTTAATCTTGCCTTTAATTTAGAAGATCCAGGATTTCCGGATCATTGGGTCTGACCTTTGAAGGCCAGTATCCAATGAGCCTGCCTTGCTCATCCACCAAATATTTGGCAAAATTCCAGCCGGGTGCTTTTTTGTTCCAACCGTTTTCTGAGGGATCCGACAGCCAGCGGAACACAGGATTTTGTTGCTTGCCTTTAACCGATGACTTATCCATCATTTGAAACGTCACCCCGTAATTGATCTCGCAAAACTCCAGGATTTCTTCATTCGACCCCGGATCCTGGTTCATAAAATCATTGGATGGAAATCCCAGGATGACCAATCCGGGTGCATAGGCTTGATTGAGTGCCTCCAGTTCTGCAAATTGCGGAGTAAAGCCACATTTTGAAGCCGTATTGACCAACAAGACCTTCTTGCCACGGAGCTGTTCAAAAGAAAAGTCTTCACCTCTTATGGTTTTAAAAGACAATGAGTAAAAATTCTTTGGAGGATCTACAACTTTCGGGTTGTCTTGTTTACTATTTCCGGTAAAAAAAGATATTAGCACGGCACACATGATAAAAATGGTTTTCATTATTTAATTTTTAAAGATTCACATAATAATGAGGCCACACAGGCAGAAAGTTTTTTCTGCCAGATAGTCGCACTGGAATAACAGACTATGGGCAAGACCCATTCCAGCAAAGCCAATGCGTAAGGTATAAACGTTTTTTCTCCCCGGGAAGCGAACGTAGCATATTCCCTCATTTTTAAGGTCAGGGATATATTCCTGTGCATAATTTCGGGCAATTCCCCGGTCCATTCCCGGTCCGGTTTTCTGTCTGTAAAAGCAGTATTCCTGTAGAAACCCGTAAGATGATCCAACACCTCCAAAAAATCCCGTTCGGTTTCCATGGGATATGACTCTACCATGAAAATGGCCTCCAAGCGGGCAAAATCAGACACAACGGATCGTGGCCGGGTTTCTGAAAAATCAATGAGATAAACGTTCATCTCGTTATCCAGCAGTACATTCTGCATGTTCAGATCTCCATGGCATACGCACGTATGATAATCAAGGCTCTCCTGCCGTCTCCTGGGATACTCTTCTTTAAGAAAACGGTAAGGATTCAAGAATTCGTCGGCGCGGCCGTCAAAGCGAAAAGAGACATTCCGGGTATCTATGCCAAGGATCGACTCGGCTTTTTCAAAAAGGTCCGGGAAAAAAGTTTTTGTGGGATCATGGTCCAGGTATGGATAGATCTTTTCCCTGACAGGCTGTCCGTACCAAGGTTTTAAAATCTTCAGGAAAATTTTGTCAAACAGAGGTATTAATGATTCAACCTCCATATTATTAAAGTACCATGTAAGCCATTTTAATTCGGCATCTTCTCCGCCTATTCCCACAAAATTATAGCGTAAAGCGCCCACCTGGCAATGAAAAGCGGTTCCCAGAACCATGGCACTGTTGTTCAGAATATAGGGCATGGCATATTTCCGGCATCGTTCCGCTTCCCTTGCGATCAGGGGCCTCGCCCCGATCTTCAACACCGTAGGCCGGAGTACCCTTCCCCTGTCATCGAATGATTTTACATAAAAAGTACTTGCCGAATAGCCTCCGTGGAGTCTTTTGATTTCCACTTTTTCAGAATCTCTGTATAAGGACCTGGTTAGGTAAGCATAGTATTTTTCCTGCAGAACCTCTCCTGTGAAGACTACCTTGGGGATATATCCGGCTGCTTCTGATATTCCGTGTGAATAAAACAACCAGCATACCGGATCCGTAAGCATTTCAGAAACATCTCCCGCAACTACTCCTTCCACGTTTTCCCAAGTGAGCAACGAACGGCAGTACTGCTGAAATGTTTGACCCGGCTGCATATGGGTTACATGTTGCAACAGGAATGTACCTCCCTGCCACGTCTGGCTGTCCCGGCTAAGATATACAGATAAGGCCGGTTTATCAGGATCTCGTGCCAGACAAACGACAGCACACAGAAAACAACCTTCACCACAGGATAAATGTGTGGTATGTTGCAATATATCAGAGATCACTATTTTTTTGCCATCTTCAACAGATACTTTTACCACAGGAGATTCCCGGACAGACACTGCACGGTCAACAAACATGGTTGCCTGAAAGGGATCACCCGCTATCCGGAAATCCGGCGTATAATTTTTGTCATCAGGAATGAACCCGGCACAATGGAACAGTATAAAAAAAGAGCCCCCCGGAGTTTCACTTCTTAACAAAGTTTCTCCAAACGCCCCGGTCCCTGCCGCAATGGCTAAAGATCCGAAATCCGTCAAAACCGGTTCTTCCCATATCCTGAGACCTGCATCCGGTGTCTTTTTCAAAAGTTCAGTCTTCCACGGGACCTTATCCGCATAAACCCTGACATTATCTAAAAGAATGTTTTCCTGTTCTTCAATACATGCCAGGGCTTGCGAAAGCGTCCCAAACAGGTTGAACACTGTATCCAACCCTGCTGTCTGGAACACACGGAATAAATCATCTGAAAACCCGCATATAGCCAATTTGCCTCCTAGCGATCCCAGTTCTTTTGACGTACGCAGTAAAACACGTATACCGCTGCTGGACAGGTAAGAACATTCAGAAAAATCGATAACTAAAAAACGTTGCCCGGTTGTCACGTCCCGGACAGCTTCTTCGAACAAAACCGCTTGGACCGTATCCAGTCTCCCCCCGGGCCGGATACAGTGAACTGAAGCATATTGATCCCTGGTTATTTCAAACATATTGCAAGTTACATAAAAATCTTTCTATATTTGAGTTGCGTATCTGACTATTACTTATGAAGTTTAAAAGCGGTTTCTTCCTGGCAGTGATGATGCTCCCGTTTATTCCCCTGAATGCTCAATACATCCGGGAACCTGACCCTTTATTAAAACACAGCGACAAAACATTTGGTAACAAAATGTTACGCGGAACCGGCTACGCCCTGGGGTACAACGCAGTGATCATGACAGCCCTGGTCTTATCACCGGAGTATATAAGCCAATGGGACAGGAAAGAAGTATTCCGGGCAGCTTCCATCAAAGCCCAATACAAAAAGACGTTCACGACTGCTCCCGTCAGGGATAATGATCTGGCCGTAATCAACTACATTGGCCACCCCTACCAGGGAAGTTTCTATTTCAATGCCACCCGGTCACAGGGAGCCTTGTTCTGGCAATCATCTCTTTTCACGATCATGCAATCGGTACTTTGGGAGTATGTATGGGAAGGCGGGCTGGAACAACCCAGTATCCAGGACTTGATTATCACACCGTTAGGAGGAATTCTTCTGGGAGAACTAAGTCACCGGGCAACCCTGGCCATGAGAAACAACGGCTTTCAATGGTATGAGATCATCCTGACCTGTATCATCAACCCGGCTTATGCCATCAATAATGGATTTAAACGTCCAGCCTTCTTCGGTAATTGAAAGCTATGGCTATTATAAAGCATACCAGCCCAAAAAGAGCCATCATGCCGCTTTCCGGAAGAATGGCTTTTACGCCGGCATCCAGCATAAACACTTCAAGGAAGCCGGAAAGGCCCCAGTGCATGGGAGAAAACATCCCTATCGTACGCAAAGTATCGGACATAATGAAAGTCGGGATCCAGATGCCCCCGATGGCAGCCATGATAACAATGGATATGGCCCCGAAGACAGCTGACTGATGGAAATTTTCAGCAATATTTCCTATGGCTGTGCCGTATCCGATTGCTGCCAGTGCCGCTGAAAGTCCCAATAGGATCAAAGCCAGCGGCGAACTGCCCAAATTCAATGATTCAGTCCCAAAAAGAGGTAAAACAAATACACCTATCAGCAACATCAGCCCAAACTGCATCAGGGAAACGATTGTAAATACAATGGCTTTGCTCAGCAAATATTCGGTATAGGAACACGGCATGGTCAATAACCGCGAAAAACTGCCATCCTGCCTTTCCCGGATAATACTTCCGGAAAGGGATATGACAATAAAAAATATGGCAAACAGGGACCAGGCCGGCACATTATGCTGCACGGGACTGGGAACCATGTCTTTTCCTTCCAGATGAGCATCTCTTATGTCAATATATACCTGCTGCCCTGCAAAACCGGCAGTGGAAATGGGTATGGGACTTATTTCGTTCACCTGCCTGGTGATCTCTTTCATTATATAATCAAATTCAATTTTCTGCGTCTTCTCTTTTAACGTGCTCATAATAGTCGTATAAAAGGAAGATTTGGTTGTCGGATCTACATATATGACAAAACCGACACTGTCCATGGCAGGCAATTCCACAGCTCCGCTAAATGTGGCAAGTACATACCGGGCTACGTTCTTTTGAATGTTTTCCGTTGTGTTTTCCGGAATATATATGCCCAAAGTATACCGGCTGGAGGCAATTTCCTTTTCAATTTGCTGCAAATCCGGAACCTTTCCGTCTATTAGCCTGTCGATCTTGAAAACCCCTGACATTTCAAGTTCCTGATCAATGGCTTTGCCGAGTTCACCTTTGTCGTTGTTGATCAGGATAAGGGGCACCGAGGCGTCCGTGATGGCCCTGTATGTGCTTTCCTGCAACAACGTCATCAGGATCACCAGCACTACCGGCATCAGGAACATAAGCAGCAACCCGGCCACGTCCCTTTTCAGCAAAAGGTAATCTTTGTACAGCAGGTATCTGAATTTTCTCATTGGTTGTCCCTCATCCTTTTTCCGGTAAGCAGGAGGTACATTGACTCCATGCTGTTACAGGATTTGTAGATATTCCTGAGGTCTGAAGTCTTTCCCTGGCAAATGATGACGCCGTCATCCATAAATGCCACTTCGGTACATATCTGTTCTGCCTCTTCCAGGTAGTGAGATATAAAAAGTACCGTCGTCCCGGAACGGTTAATGTCCACTAATTTTTCCAGGATCAGTCTCCTTGACTGGGCATCCACACCCACGGTGGGTTCATCCAGTATGAGTATTTTAGGAGCATGCAACATACCGGCTATCAGGTTCACACGACGCTTCATCCCTCCCGAGAAACGGTTGATATATGAATTACGGCTTGCCGATAGATCAAACAAATCCAGTAGTTCGTCAATCCTTTTTTCCAGCAACTCTTTTTTTATTCCGTACAACCCTCCCAGTATTTTCAGATTTTCATACGCCGTCATTGTCGGGAATAGGGCAATATCCTGGGGAACAAGCCCGAACAAGGGTTTTATGGGTTTCATCCCGTCCGCCAGGGAGTGTCCGTCCACTATCACGTCACCGCTGTCGTATTTGCGAAGTCCGCAAATAATATTAATGGCAGTGGTTTTCCCGGCCCCGTTCGGGGCCAGAAGTCCAAAAAGCGAACCGTAAGGGATCCTTAAAGACAACCCGTTAAGTGTGGGATGAGTTTTACCTTTATAGGTTTTGTTCAGGTCCTTTGTTTCTATGGCGTATGTATTACCCACGCTTTATTGAGTTTTCCAGTTTTCTGAAGACCTCTGTTTCCCGTGCAGAAATAACATCCAGCTTGTCGGCTATATCATCGTAAGATAGTATGATCCCTTCACGTTTTTTGAAAAACCGGGCCGCATGATAGGAGAAATCTCTCCAAAGATCCCCGACTTCTGTCAATTCCATGGATAATTGATTCCATTCCGGTTTATCCAGGAATTCAGAAGCTTCCTGCAAAAAAGCGGCATACATAAATCTGAATCCTGCCCCGCCGGTACCGATCTCTTCCAGCATCCTGATGACCTGGGCCAGATTCATGGCCGCGCCGCGTTCTCCGTAAAGTTTTTCCCACTTACGCATTCTTTTCGCCAGGTAGGCGATCCCTTTTGCCCCAAACATCGGGAAAGGTATCCCCAACATCCCGGAACAAGTCTTGAGTGTTGCCTTATAAAGCATTTCAGCAGTCAAAGGCTTGTAATGTTCCGTGCTTTTTATGTAATACATACGGCCTTCGGGAGGACTGGTACCCTGTGCAAAACGAACTTTTTTCAAATTTTCGGCGGAAAGACGGTTTTTGTTCATTCCTATGGGATCCGAAATAATATATTCATCTCCCTCTTTACCAATGACACAAAGGTTATGGGCATTGAAGTGCATCCTGTATTCCTTCGGGAAATAGGCTAAGTGATATACCCCTACCCTCAACCCCACAGGGATCCCCTGTGCCAGTACTTCATCCAGTTTGGCCATAGCTTTGTCCGGATCTTTAAATTTATGCCACTGTACTTCAATTCCCAGGGCTTGAGTTACCCTGGTAAAAATACTACCCGGAAAATATCTGAAAGAGGTCAGGGCCATCCCGTGCAATCTGTAGAAAGGCATGTGGGAGAAAAAGATTCCCGAACCCAATCCCAGGGTCATGGGTTCGCTGAGTTTGATCCCGTAAAAATTCAGTAAATTTCTCACAACACCGTTCTCACAATGCGCGGCGTGCCTGTGTTCAAAATTGATTTCCATATTTAATCGGTAGAGGTAAGTTCTTCAACACTTATGTTCATGGCATCCGCAATACGGGAAAGCTCTTCTGGTTTTAGAGAAGCAAAGTGTTTGGGTTTACAGAATTTATGTATTTTTCGTTTGGAAAAACCGGTATAATCAGCCAGGATCCCAGCCGTCATCACTAAACGTATCATATGATACATCAGGGGACTGTACTTTCCGGAAATGACTTCTTTACGAACATCCAAGGCTTCTTCCCCGTTGTAATTCAAAGAAAACCGTATGGCTTCATTTTTTGGAGCCCAACCAGCACTGGGAATTTCCCGGTATTTTCCGTCATCATCCAGTGCATACGTTCGATCTCTCAATAAGACATCACCGTCCGGCTGTAAAAACTCGTCATCCTGGGGAACGTCTTTGACTTTCATGGTTCAAATATTTAGTTGCAAATATACTATTTTTTAAAACCCGGACTTCACGGCAACCCTTCAATACTTACTTCACTGAAAACATAGGTGGTAATGTAACCCGATTTCTCTTGTACCACAACCTCATTAAGTGCATATTCAGATCTGTCAAAACACAGATCTATACTGACAAACGAATTTTCTGATTCTTTTTTTGCGTTCCTGATCGTTACACAATGACCGTTATCGTCCAGCACATAGCTCAGTTCGTAATTAGCTCCCAATTCCTGCAAAAATCCTTTCATGCAAATGTTCATTATCTGAGCCATTTCCGTCATAGCATTTTTCTGGCCTTTAAAGGCATAGACTGTTGTTTTTTCTTCCGTTATGATCTCAACTTCTTTATCTCTGACTACAATACTCATTTTTCGCGGAGTCACATAATCAAACCTTATGTCGCGGTTTCTTGCATACCTGAAAGTACCCGTCGATACAATTTTCACATCAAGCGACCTGACTTCTTTTATCTGGGTAAACGATCCCGACAACGTTTCTATTTTTGAAGAGACCTTTGCCAATTGGGCGTAGAAATCTTTATCCTGCGCTGCTGTCTTATCCATTGATAAAACAGATATTATAACCGTCACTAAAAAAAGGGCTTTTTTCATTTTAAATCTCCATTAATAAGGCTTGCAATTTAAGAACGGTAAGCAGCCCGTGCTTCATTTCCGCCTTTATTTGTGTTGTGCCATTTACCTCTTTCCATAAGATCTTCAGAAAAAGTTTGGCAGGATTTGCAGGATTTGCCATACCGGGAAATTTACAAAAATCAATATGTTGATAATGTAATTCTTTTCCAAGAAAGCGTTCCATGCATAGTCTGACCAGGAAGAGCGAACAGACACCGGGCAATACCGGTTGCCCGGGAAAATGCCCTGAAAAAACAGGATTGTTTCCATCTATAGTCACAGTGGCTGCAAGAGTATTTTCACATACATGATCCAATGATTCAATACAGAAGAGATCCTTCAACATTTTCCGGTTTTTTAATCAACATACGTAATCTTAACCTGGGGTGATCAACAAGTATGGTTTCAGGAAACCCTTCTTTGTAGTCTCTTGCCGTGATCACTGTTTTTAATGGCCCGTGACCGGTTATAAACATACGGATATTTCCGTTTTCGTGAATCCCAAAATCCGTTCTTTTAAAGCTCTGTGGGGAAAACAAAAATGCAAAATCATTCCACAGCAAATCAAGGGCTCTTTTCCGGTCAAGGAAATCAATCACATAAT
>JBAZDQ010000010.1:0-56829 GCA_041654355.1 Bacteroidales bacterium | reverse complement strand
CATAAGCGGCCATGCCTTTTAAACCGTATATGGTTAACTGTTTGAGAGACCGTACATCTTCATTCGCTTCACTTAAAACACCTACTTCTGCGGCTTTTGCCTGGTAGTCTTCAGGGGCTACCTCAAATTTGACTTCCGGCATATGGGGAACATCAACTCCGTTTTCGCGGGCTTTATTCAACAATTCCTTTTTTAATGCCAAAGCCTTATCAATACGCCCGCTGATTGCAGCATCATCAAAATTGGCATTGGTTATGGTGCAGAATAAGGCATCCATCAGAAAATGGTCGGGGACATCGGCCTCTATCCCTTTATCCCTTAACGATTTTTGCACAATGGCCACACCTCTGCAAACATAAAGCAGTAAATCCATAAGAGCGGCAGTCTGTGGTTCCTTGCCGCATACCCCTTTTACAGTACAACCCTGATTGCGGGCCGTTTCCTGGCATTGAAAACAAAACATACTCATAACTAAATAATTTTAAGTGTATTATGATTTTATTGAATCCATTCTTCGGATTTAACGTTTCCCTGAACGGTTAGTACTATTTTTCGTCCACCCTTTGAAGGGCTCCCTCGTGGCATCCGGTTACACAAATTCCGCATCCATTGCACATTTTTTCATCAATTTTGACAACTGACCTCTTCATTCTTCATGTATATAATCCGTAAAAATACAGCTTTTTATATTGTCATTATGTTACTATTGTTACACCTTAGGAATAAGATTATCTTTGTTCCATGGAAGAAATTTACAATTGTCCACTATTCCGCGGCGTTGACAAACATACTTTGGAAAGTATGATAGACGGGAAATGCCGTGTCCGTGATCTTTCACGGGGAGAGACAGTGGCCATTCAGGATCAAATGTACAAATCGCTCATTATAGTTGAAAAGGGGACATTACGGGCCGAAATGACTAACCGGGAAGGAGTAAAAGCAGTCATCGAAGACATATCCGCTCCCAGGGCTGTAGCACCCTCTTTCCTGTTTTCCTCAAAGAACAGGCTTCCTGTGACATTAACGGCATTAATGGAATCAACCGTTATAAGCATCCCCAAAAATGTACTTCTGTGGCTGATGAAAAAAGATGCCCGTATATTAGAGAATATGTTGAACAGCATCTCCGACAGGTGTCATTTCTTATCCGAAAGGGTGCGTCTACTTCAGTTTGGTACCATAAAAAGCAAACTGAGGTCCTATTTTATGGAACAAAAACACAACAGTGGATCCGGAACTTTCACCATCCCTCATACACAACAGGAACTGGCAGATACATTCGGTGTTACCAGACCGGCACTAGCACGGGCCATAAAACAAATGGAACAGGCAGGGACAATAGTCAGAAAAGGAATTCGAACGTACGAATTCCATTAATAAAAATTCTCATATTCTTCCCACAATTCAGATTCTTTAGTATAAGCATCATCCAGAAAAGACCCCGAATTGTTCTCTACATAATCAGCAAAATCATCCATCTCCCTTGATTTATCCATCAGGGAAGCTTCCAGGGCGGCTTTAGCTCTATGCCTGTAAAGCTCAATGATCTCATTAAGCCTTTCCTGTTTCATGTTTTAAATATAGGTATAATTCCTGTATCTTTGTCTTATGGATATTCTTGAAATTTTAACGGACGATCGTCCAATGACTGAAAACCCCCTGCATGAACAGCGTTTTGCCGAACACGGTTTGAGCATTTATTTTGAAAAAGATGGCCGCAAGTGGCTGATGGACACAGGCCTCACAGGACAGTTCGCCGAAAATGCCGCCAGCTCTGGAATCGACATTTCACAGGTAGACCACCTGGTTTTATCGCACAACCATAACGATCATACCGGAGGCCTTAAGACTTTTCTGCAAAACAATTCAAAAGCCCTTATCCACCTTTCCAAATGGATCAGGGAAAGTACCTGTTTTTCCATGCGTGAAAATCAAAAAACAGATATTAGCCTGGACCGGGAATTAACCCAACAGTACGCATCGCGGTTTGTGTGGCATCTTTCCGAAAACATACAACTGACGGACCATGTTTGGTTGTTGGCCGACATACCCGCAATTTATCCCCTGCCTCTGGCCAACGAGAACCTTTTATGGAATTATAATGGGAAAGATGCACCTGATCCTTTTAATCATGAAATGGCCCTGCTGATTACAGGTGAAAATGCGAACACTGTCATATCTTCTTGTACTCACAGAGGAATACTCAACACACTCGAGGCTTCAGTTTCTGTGTCAAAAGACCCCATATCCGCATTTGTGGGAGGCACACACCTGAGAGAAGGCCATGAAACGGAAGAAGATATTTTGAACATAACATCCCTGATCATTGAAAAACATCCGCAAATGCACCTGTATACAGGTCATTGTACCGGAGAACAAACCCTGATGGTTTTAAAGCGATTTCTTCCGGGCCATGTAACTGCTTTTTATTCAGGATTCAAGACTATGATTTGATTTTTATTGTGCGTTTTTTTCGTATCTTTGTAAAAATTTAATTATGAAAATAATGAACGTTTTACTATCCTGTGCTGCATTGCTTTTTGCTGCAGGATGCGGAGCACAGAACCCTGAATTTAATGTAACCGTTGATGATACTGTAAAAGAACTGGATTTGAACCGATATCTGGGAAAATGGTATGAAATCGCGCGCTTTGATCACAGTTTTGAGAGAGGGTTGGTTGGAGCTACAGCCAATTACTCCCTAAGGGAAGACGGAAAGATCAAAGTCCTCAATACAGGTTACAAAGACTCTTTTGAAGGAAAATTCAATGAAGCCGAAGCCAAGGCCTATATACCGGATGAGAACTATCCCGGAGCTCTGAAAGTATCCTTTTTTCTTTTCTTTTATTCTGATTACTGGATCCTGGATCTGGACGAGAATTATACATTCGCTCTGATAGGCAGTAAAAAAGACAAGTATCTGTGGATCCTGTCACGTACACCGGAAATGGCCCCGGCAGACCTTGACAGGGTGTTAAACAGGGCAACATCTCTTGGCTACAAAACAGACGAATTGATCTGGGTAGAGCAACGCGATTAGCGACTCGGGAAAAATTGCCAACATATAGTGGAAAAAAGCCATTGTCCGGTATTCTCAAATGCCGGACCTTTGCATCATGAAAACAATCATGACATTAATTGCTTTAATTCCCGCCTTGGCATTGTTCGGGGGAAACGACGGCAATATTGATAAAAAAAAGGAAACAAAAATTATGGAACTCACAAAAGAAGAATTTATCAAACGCGTTTATAATTACGAAGCCAATCCTAATGAATGGAAGTATGAAGGAGATAAACCCTGTATTGTGGATTTTCACGCTACCTGGTGTGCTCCCTGCAAAATGCTGGCACCTTCTCTGGAAGAGATCAATCAGGAATACAACGGTGACTTATATGTCTATAAAGTAGACGTGGATAAATCTCCGGAACTGGCTGCCATATTCGGAGTACGCAGCGTCCCTACGATTTTATGGGTTCCTCTTTCCGGTAAACCAAGCATCTCTCAGGGAGCACTTCCCAAGAGTCAGTTGGATTCTATTGTTAAAAACACCTTGCTTAAAACAGAATAGGTTTATTATCTTTGCTGTATGGAATATACGTATATCACTCCCCTGCAGGGGAGTTTGATAGTTACGGACGATTTCCACAGCAGAGATTCGCTTCTCCGTAACAAAGACCTTTACAAATTTATATGGGTCCGTGAAGGATCCATTGATATTGAAATTGACCACATGGGAATACACCTGGAAAAAGACCAGGTTATTCCCTTATCCAATTTACACCATATCACTTTTACAGGAATCGAAGGTAAGTACGTAGCCATTCTTTTCAACAGCAATTTTTATTGCATCTTCAAATCGGATAACGAGGTTTCCTGTAACGGTTTCCTGTTTACGGGTTATTCCGATCCCTTACGCATGCAATTAAGTATTTCACAATCAGAAACCCTGGGAAGGATCATTACCGATATAGACAGGGAATATCTGGAAAATGATTCTCTTAAGGAAGAAATGCTTCGTCTTCACCTGAAACGGTTTATTATTATCTGTACTCGTATAGCACGTGATAAATTCTCCATTGAACCGGGTAACGAAAGCACATTCTACCTTTTTCGCCAGTTTTTAACCTTGGTAGACAGGTATTACAAAGAAAAAAAGAAAGTTAAAGAATATGCCGGCATTTTGAACCGTTCCCCAAAAACCCTGACGAATCTTTTTGCCCTTAACAACTTACCTTCTCCGCTTCATTTCATTCACGAACGTATCCTTGCTGAAGCAAAACGTATGTTGCTGTACAGTAATAAAAACGCCAAAGAAATTTCAGATATCCTGGGTTTTGATGATATGGCTTCGTTCAGTCGTTTTTTCAAACGAACGTCAGGTTTAAGCATTACTGAATTCCGTAACGAAAATCCACAGTCATGATTGCAATAAAACGTATTTCTATCCTCATTTGCTTCACATTTTTCACTATGCTTATTACCGGTTGCCAGGACAACAGGATATATAACATGCATGAGAAATGTGTGAAAAATGTTGACATTAAACGTTTCATGGGAAACTGGCACGAAGTGGCCCGTCTTTGTAATGAGAACAAAACATACAATCTTGAAGCCGTAACCCTTGATATATCGATGGATCCCAAAGGGATAATTCACCTATCTCTCACCGGTCATAAATTTACTCCTTACGGTCCTGTTAAACACTTAAGAGGAAAAGGAAAATGGAATGATGACAAGCCCGGTATTGTCCGGAATACTTTTTTTCTGAATTTTTACAGGGATTACTATATCCTTCATGTAGAAGAAGACTATTCGGTTACCATAATCAGCAACCAAAACGGGACCAGGCTGCATATTTTATCACGTCACCCTTCCTTATCTTCTGCAGAGGTATCTTCAATAAGAAGTAAAATCAGTTCTCTGGGCTATGACCCGGTCGAATTATGCTGGCTAAAAACCTATTTTTGAAACAAGTCGTTCAAAGCATTGAGTTTTTCATCCAATTCACGGCTTTTCTCTTTATAAAGATCTTCTGAAGACAGTTCAGTCCTAACACCGTAATAATACTTAATTTTTGGTTCCGTTCCTGAAGGCCTTATGGTAACCACAGTGTTGTCAGCGCAAATAAATTGCAACACGTCGGATCCGGGCAGATTGATCTCATACCTTAGATCGCTGACAAGATCTACGGTTTCCTTTTTCTTATAATCATGGAACAATACGACTTCTGATTCCAGGAGTCGTGACGGAGGATTTTCCCTGTAACGGTTCATTATGTCCCTGATTTGCGCCATCCCGTCTTTTCCCTTAAGTGTAACAGAAACCATACGTTCTTTAAAAAATCCGAAACGGAGGTATACTTCCCGCATAAGATCATTAAGCGTTTTGCCTTTTGAGGCTGCCCAGCAGGCAACTTCAGCCGCCAATGCACAAGTCACGACAGCATCTTTGTCCCTTACGTATTGTCCTACATTAAAACCGTAACTCTCTTCGCCACCGCAGATAAATAATTTTCTACCTTCGTTGTTGCGGATCACTTCGGCTATATATTTGAACCCTGTAAGCACATTATAACAGGCAACATCGTAGTAATCAGCTATGGATTTTAAAAGATCACTCGTAACGATTGTCTTGACAATATATTCTTTTCCCTTCAGGCGTTTTGTTTCATTCCATTTCTCCAACAAGTAATAGGTCAACAGGGCAGCTGTCTGGTTCCCGTTCAGCAATTCTATCTGCCCTGTATGATTCCTGATGGCTATTCCCACTCTGTCTGCATCCGGGTCAGTTGCCATTACCAATTGGGCTCCCGTTTCTTCAGCTTTTTCCAAAGCCAGTTGCAGGGCAGCAGGTTCCTCGGGGTTTGGAGAAACCACTGTAGGAAAATTACCGTCGTTAATATCCTGTTCAGGAACGTGAAAAACATTAGTGAAGCCCAGTTTTTCAAGAGCTTTGGGTACCAGCTTTACTCCAGTTCCGTGAAGGGGTGTATAGACCATCTTCAGATCACGGTATGTTTCTATGGCCTTAGGGCTCAAATTTATCAAGCTTAAAATCGCGTCCAGATACAAAGCATCCGCTTCTTCACCCAATTTTACGATTTCTCCCTTTCCTCCGGAAAATTTCACCAAAGAAGGAGAAGTTATTCTTCGTACTTCCTCAATGATCATTGTATCCAGGGGAGCAACCACCTGGGCTCCGTCGTTGCCGTACACTTTATACCCGTTATATTCTTTGGGGTTGTGGCTGGCTGTGATCATGACCCCGATATTGCATTGATGCTCCCTGACTGTATAACTCAGTTGTGGAGTAGGCCTGAGAGAATCATACAGGTAAACCGTAAAATCATTGGCTGCCAAAACCTCTGCAGTGATTCTTGCAAACTCCGGGGATTTATTTCTGCAATCATAAGCAATAGCAGCCTTATAAGGTCCGGATTCGTTCTTTTTTACGAAATCAGCCAATCCCTGTGTAACCATGCCCACCGTATAACGGTTCATGCGGTTTGTCCCGACTCCCATGACACCCCGTAACCCTCCCGTACCAAACTCCAGGTTTTTGTAAAACGAATCTTCCAGAGTCACAGGATCTTCTTCCATCAGCCTGAGCACTTCATTACGCGTTTGTTCATCGAACGACGGTTGCAACCATTCGCGGGCTTTTTCCATGATATTCTGTTCCATATTTTTTCAAATTATATTTTCAATTCCTTCCTGCCAATGGGGTACCGTGACCCCGGGTAACTGACTTATCTTTTGCGGACTCATGACGGTATAAACCGGTCTGCGAGCTCCTTCCGTATAGCCGGTTACAACCGGTAACACGGGAACCGGAATAAAACCGGGATTCTTTTGCCTGATCAGATCCCTTACTTTCAGTGCAAAAACGTACCGGCTGCAGCCTCCTCCTGAATTGGTATAGTGAAACAATCCCGCTTCTATGCGGTCTTTCATAAGTGAGAATAAAGCATTCACAAGATCCGGAGCATAGGTTGGCGAGTTCTTCTGATAAGCATCTACATACAACGGTCCGGTTTGGTTTCTGAGTAAACCGGGTACCGCGGCCAGAAAATTGTGTGAATACCGGGAATACACCCAACTGGTGCGAACTACAACTCCACCCGGATAGGCCAGCACTTTCAGCTCCCCTGCTCTTTTGGATGCCCCGTATATGTTTATGGGTGAAGTCTCATCTTCTTCTGTATAGGGTTTGTCTTTATACCCGTCAAATACATAATCCGTGGATAAATGGATCAAAACGGCCCGTGTCTTTTCACATGCTTGTATCATTCCATCCAGACATTCTGCATTTAATCGGTATGCCGTATGCGGATCTTCTTCCGCTTTGTCAACATGGGTAAAGGCAGCTGCATTGATCACATAGTCCGGTTTTTCGTTTGTAAGACACGACATTACTGCACGGGTATCTGTTATGTCCAGCTGTTCCCTTGAAAAAGCCGATAAGTCAATAAACTTCTGACCGGCAGCCATTTGGCGCACTATAGTACCTACACCTCCCTGCGCCCCTGTAAGAACCACTTTCATGTAAACAAAGATATTAAAAATGAAGCTACAAGGTACCCGGCACTTTGCTTATCTTTGCAAACAGACACCTGCTATGTCAAAAGAAGACTACAAAAAACGAATCATCCTGCTCCTGGCCGTTTCCCTTCTGGTCAGGGGTATTGTCGCCGCCCTGACAGAATTGGGAAATGACGAGGTGTATTACTGGACTTATGCCTTATTCCCGGACTGGAGTCACTTTGATCATCCCCCCATGGTCGGTTGGATAATACAATTGTTCACGCTAAATCTCCGGTACGATTCCGCCTTTGCCCTCCGTCTGCCGGCACTGATCCTGGGAACGTTCAATACATGGATGATCTACCGCCTGGGAATTCTGATAAGAAATCCCAGGACCGGTTGGTATGCGGCCCTGCTCCATACCGGATCTCTATATGCAACGATCCTGGCAGGAACTTTTATCCTGCCGGATACACCTTTGAGTACTTTTTACCTGCTTTCCCTGTTTTTCATGTTAAAGGCTTGCGGGTTGGGTTCAACGGAAAAAAAAGGTCCAAAACCTGTATTTTTTTTACCGGCCGGCGTCTTTGCAGGTCTGGCAATGCTCAGTAAATACACCGGGGTTTTTCTATGGGCGGGAACATTCCTTTTTGTTCTTTTTTACCGGAGGAGTCTCTTTAAAAATCTGTATTTCTGGCTGGGTATCCTGGCTTCAGCAATCCTCTTTTTTCCGGTCGTTATCTGGAACCTGACCCAGGATTATTCCAGTTTTGCTTTTCACTCTGAACGTATATCCTTTTTTGGAGAAGGCATCAAACCGTTCCTTTTCGGTCGGGAGATCATGGGGGAGTTTTTATACAACAATCCGGTTAATTTTATCATCATCATCTGGGCCATCCTGTTTTCATTCAAAAGAAAACACAAACAAGTTCCAACCCGGGATGCAGTAACAACAGGAACAAGGGGAATGATCCTTTTACAATCCCTTCCTCTTATAGCCACCTTTTTGTTCTTTTCACTCTTCAGGGAGACCCTGCCGCACTGGAGTGCTCCGGCTTTCTATCCCCTGATCCTTCTGGCTGCCGCAGCCGCCGATGTCCGTTCTTTGGAACGTCCGGCAAAAGCTTCGGTAGTGTTTCTGATCGTAGTCGTTTTAGTAAGCATAGTGCAGATACGGACAGGTTTTATTCCCCTCACGCTTCCATCCTCTGTTGCAGAAGAATCTGCACACGATCCATACAGAGAACTCGGCCGGAAAGATTTTACCCTGGATATGTACGGATGGATACAGCTGGGAGATCATTTTGCCGTTGTAAGCGGGCAACAGGAAGCTCTTTATTCACAAACCGGGGGGAAACAAGGCATGCCCCGGAAAAGCGCCATTTTGGCGCACCGCTGGTTCCCTGCCGCGCATCTGGATTACTATGTGGCCCGGCCTGCCGGAACGGTAGTAAAAACAAAGGGCCCTGTGGAAAGGACCCATAAATACCATCAAATCACAAGGCTCAGAGGCGGGATCGCCACGGGGGAAAAGCTTTATTATATTGAATCAAGCCGGTTCCCCGAACAGATATCCAATACTGTCCCGCTGGACACCTTTTTTGTGCATCGGTGCGGGAAACCCGTGATACGTTATGTGATCCACCGTTACACAGAAGAATGAAGCCTGTAACGGTCAGAGTTCTACCGTAGCAAACAACGTATCCACCATCACAGTGAATGTTCCCGGTTCCACCCGCCATTTTCCGTCAGCTCCCCAAAATTGCAACTGATCTTCCTGTACTTCAAGCCGTACCGTTTTGGTTTCTCCGGGGTCCAGACTGACTCTGGAAAAAGCCTTCAGTTCCTTTACCGGCCGAGTCATGGACGCATAATCATCCCTCATAAACAGCAACACCACTTCTTCTCCTGCACACGAACCGGTATTCGTTACATCCACAGACACTTGCAGAACCCCGTCTTTAAAATCGCCCGCCTGCAGATTGGCATACTCGTAGGTAGTATAAGACAATCCGAACCCGAACTCGTAAAGAGGCATGGGATTTTCCATAACAATAGGATGGAAGTAATGTGAAGGCATGTGATTGTAAACCGACAAAATATTGCCGGCTGATCTTGGGAAAGTGACAGGCAATTTACCCGAAGGGTTAACGTGACCGTAAAGTATCTCGGCAAGGGCAATGCCGCCCTTCATGCCGGGTTCCCATGCTTCGACCAAAGCATCGGCCTGCTCTGCAATCCATTCCACGGCCAGGGGATGTCCGTTATTCAGCACTACAATGCAAGGTTTCCCGCTATCCAGGATGTTGCGGACTAATTCTTCCTGAAGTCCGGGCAGGCGCAAGTTGCCGCGTTCAACATCTTCCCCGGACGTTTTATTGTTCCAGTCCTTGCGGTTTACGTACTCCCCAACAAATACAATATTCAGATCGGCACGACGTGCCATGATACCGGCACGACGAACTTTCTCGGGATCCATATACCGGATAGATTCGCCCTGGTCCAGGAACGTGAATTTTGTTTTGGGAGCTATAATCTGCAATCCTTCCAGGAAAGTGACCACATTTTCATCGGGTTGCGGAAAAGTCCAGTCACCCATGATCCCCTGTGAATCGGCATTGGGACCGGTAACAAATACATTTTTATACTTATCGCCGTCAGTAAGGGGGAGGATGCCGTTGTTTTCCAGCAACACAATGCTTTTGCGCGCCGCATCCAAAGAAGTCAGTACGTGTTCTTCTTTCATAAGAACCTGATCTACTGCAGTTTCTTCAAAGAACGGATTTTCAAACAGGCCCAACCGGAATTTCATTTCCAGTATCTTTCTACAAGATTGATCTATCCGGGATACAGGAACCACGCCCTCTTCCACCAGCTTCATCATTGCCGGCACAAATGCCGGGCCGTGCATATGCATATCCATTCCTGCCATTACAGACTGTGCGTAGGCATCTTCAACAGAAACAGCTGTACGGTGCAAATCAAAAATATGTTCAATATCCATCCAGTCACTAACCACAAACCCTTCAAACCCCATTTCATCCCTGAGCACGTCCTGCATCAACCCCTTATGGGCATGACAGGGTATCCCGCCGAGTTCATTATGTGCCATCATGAAAGTAAGTGCCCCGGCATCCACACATGCCTTAAACGGCGGAAAAAAGACTTCCCGCAATGTTCTTTCCGAGACATCGGCCGGGGCTCCGTTCGTGCCATTTACGGGTTGGGATCCTCCCACAAAATGCTTGGCGCAGGCAAGCACCAGGTCTTTCTCCAGGCCGTCATCCCCCTGGAATCCTTTAATCGCTGCTTCTCCCATCAGGGATACCAGGTAAGGGTCCTCACCGAATGTTTCGCCCACCCTGCCCCATCTCTGGTCCCGAGCCACCTCAACATTGGGAGCAAATGTCCAATGCATACCGATTGCACGCATTTCCAGGGCGGTCTGCCGGGAAGAAACATATACCAATTCCGGATCAAAAGTGGATGCCATTCCAATTGATGTAGGATACACGGTCGTTCCGCTTACCAGGGCACATCCGTGCACCGCATCGATCCCCATTAACAAGGGTATGCGAAGCCTCGATTCCATAGCCAGCTGCTGCAATTCATTGGCCTCTCCTATAGTGACCGAATGTAAAAAAGATCCGATCTTTCCATCCCGGGCCATTTGCGCGATATCTTCTTTCAAAAATCCGGGATAAAACGCCTGGGCCGTATTGCGCATCAAATCCTCTTCGGTCATACCGGCCTGGGATTCATCAATATGATTCAATCCCACACACTGATTCATCTGGCCGATCTTTTCCTCCAGTGTCATCCTTTTCATCAGGTCGGCCACGCGTTTTTCAACGCTTAGATCAGGGTTCATATAAGGGGGATTGTCCCCGGAACCGCCCGAACAGGAAGCGGTAAAAAACAAAGCTGTCATAAACAAAAAAGTTATTCCTTTCATATATATACAAATTACATACGTTGGACAGCAAATGTAGCCAATTTTATGTGTTTTAGATAAAAAAAGCAAAGGATATAAAGGCAAAAGACCTTAAATTTACAACATGAAAAAATACTTATCACCAATTGTTGCTTTACTGCTATTGGCAGGCTGCAATCAGCCCCCTGCAGTCAGGGAAATCGCGTTGGATCCCGTATGGAAATTCCAGACGGGAAACGAAATACAATGGGCTTCACCCGGTTTTGACGACAGCCTCTGGCCCGAGATTGCTCCTTCAAACACCTGGGAAAACCAAGGGTTCTTTAATTACGACGGATACGCCTGGTACCGTAAAACCATTACCCTTCCAAATGATATACTCAAAGCCGCACAATACTACGGAGGCATTCAGATTCGTTACGACAATGCCGATGATACGGATGCATTGTATTTTAACGGACAGATCATAGATACGACAGGTAGTTTCCCTCCCGATTACGTGAGCCGTTACGGAATTAAAAGAGCTTATACCATACCGTGGAAACAAATACATGCCGACGGCCCCAATACGATAGCCATCCAGATATATGACGGCGCCGGTGACGGAGGCTTACGCACCTCCCAGGTGATTGTTCAGCCGGCAGCCCCGGACAGGAAGATCACCCTTGATTACAAAGTTGATGCGGAAAACGGGGTCTTTATGGAAGACGATGCCCACACCCTTTCCCTTACCATCGCCAACAACGAAGAAAAAACAACAAAATCCATTGTATACGTAACCGTTTCAACAGACGATTTCCAGCCTGTCGCGGAATCCTCTTACAAAGTAAGGGTAAAACCCGGTAAGCAAGAAGTTCTGACTGTAAACCTGGACCTTCCCCAACCCGGCTTTTACCGTTGCACATTACGTATGGAGACCAACGGACTGAAAGACAATCCTGTCACATTCAACGTTGGTTACGAACCGGAAAAGGTCGTATCCCCCGCAGATGCACTGGAAGACTTTGATGCGTTCTGGGCGGAAACCCGGGCGGAACTGGACCGTATCCCCATGCGGGCCACCATGAAATTGCTCAGGGAGTATTCCACAGGAACAAAAAACGTATACTATGTGGAAATGAGATCCCTGGACAACCAGATCATGGGCGGTTATTACGCGGTCCCAAAAAAGAAAGGCAAATACCCGGCCCTCATTACCTATATGGGATACGGATCCGACCCGTGGATGCCCCATACCGACGGAGAACCCGGCTTTGTGTCCTTTGTCGTTTCCGTTCGCGGACAAGGCATCTACAAACAGGGAAACAAATACCATAACAAATGGATTGTTTCCGGTCTGGAGGACAAAAACGAGTATTATTACCGGGGAGCTTTTATGGACCTGGTCCGGGCTATTGACTTTGTTTGTTCAAGGCCCGAGGTGGACAAGGCACGGATCGCTGCCGAAGGCGGCAGCCAGGGAGGGGCTTTTACCTTAGCCGCCTGTGCCCTGGATGACCGCATAGCCGTAGCCGCTCCGGCTATCCCGTTTTTGAGCGATTACCCGGATTATTTCCGGATAGTGGACTGGCCCCGAACTGATTTTGACGCCTATATGAGAGAAAATCCCCAGGCTGAATGGGATAATATATTCAGAGTACTGACATACTTTGATATCAAAAACCTGGCTCCGCGCATCAAGACTCCTATAATAATGGCTGCAGGATTACAGGACGAAACATGCCCGCCGCACACCAATTTTGCGGGCTACAATATGATCACCGCACCTAAAGAATACCGTATCTACCAGGAAAACGGACACAACACGCCACCCGAATGGCAGGAAGTCCGTATGGCCTTTTTCAAAAAATATTTAAACCTGGAATAATATGAAAAAAACGACACTTTTTTTCGCAGGACTATTCCTGTTTTCTTTTGTCATCAGCGGCTGCAACAATACTACCCCTGACAATCCGTTTGTTCATGCGGTAAACGGACAATTCATAAAAAACGGCGCTCCCTATCATTTTATCGGCTTCAATTTCTGGTATGCCGGTATACTCGCCTCGGAAGGAACAGGCGGGAACAGGGACCGGTTACATCGTGAGCTGGATTTTCTTAAATCCGCCGGGGTGGACAACCTGCGGATCATGATAGGTGCGGACGGTCCGGAAAACAAGGCAAAGGTGCGTCCCAGCCTGCAAACAGAACCCGGAGTATACAACGACACGTTGCTCAGGGGATTGGATTACCTGCTTGTTGAACTCGGCAAAAGGGATATGTTGGCCGTTCTGTTTTTTAACAATACCTGGGAATGGACGGGAGGTTATTCACAATACCTGGAATGGGCCGGCCACGGCAAGGCTCCTGTTCCCGTAATTGACGGATGGCCGGCATTTCAGGAATATGTTCATCAATACCTCGCTTGTGAAACATGCGACAGTTTGTTCAGGAACCATGTAAGAAACATAATTACCAGGGTCAACAGCCTGTCAGGAGTTCCTTATTGTGAAGATCCTGCCATTATGTCCTGGCAGATTGCCAACGAACCCAGGCCCATGGGTGCAGACAACAAAGAATTGTATGAAAAATTCATTTTGTCTACCGCAGAATACATCAAATCCCTGGATCCCAATCATATGGTATCCGTTGGATCAGAAGGGTCTTTCGGCAGTGAAAACGATATGGACCTGTACCGGAGGGTACATCAGACCGAGTACGTAGATTACCTGACTTGCCATATCTGGCCGAAGAACTGGATGTGGATAGATATCCGGGATATTCCCGGATCTGTGGAACGGGCCTCTGTTGCAGCAGATAAATACCTGGATGAACATATTGCCCTTGCCGGAGAACTTAATAAACCCATCGTTCTTTCTGAATTCGGATTCCCCAGGGACAATCACCTGTACAACAGGGAAGATCCCGTAACTGCCCGGAATGCCTTTTACGAGCATATCTATAGCCGTTTACTGGAATCGGTAAGGGAAAAAGGATCTTTTGCCGGCTGCAATATGTGGGCATGGGGCGGATTTGCACAGCCCCGGAATGTATTCTGGCAACCGGGTGACGATTACTGCGGGGATCCTTCCCAGGAAGAACAGGGCCTGAACTCCGTCTTTGCACAGGATAATACGGTTCCCCTGATAACATCCTATATTGAACTGATCCACGAATAATACTTATTATGAAAAAGCGACTCTTAGTCTTTATATTGTTTTTCTCGTTTTTATGTAGTGCTTTCACGGTTCATGCCCAAAAATTCCAGAATATGGCTCCCGTCCCCCCCATGGGCTGGAACTCATGGAACCGTTTTGGATGTAACGTGAATGAAAAGATGCTGAAAGAAACGGCAGATATGCTCGTAGAAACAGGTATGAGGGATGCGGGGTACATATACCTGGTAATAGATGATTGCTGGCACGGGGAAAGAGACTCCCTTGGATTCATCCGGGAGCATCCGGACTTATTCCCTTCAGGAATGAAAGATCTGGCCGATTATATACATGCCCGCGGGCTGAAATTCGGCATCTATTCATCTGCCGGTTTTAAAACATGTGCGGGAAGACCGGCCAGCCGGGGACACGAATACCAGGATGCCATGGTATATGCTTCCTGGGATGTGGATTACCTCAAGTATGACTGGTGCGGCACCGAGGGCCTGAATGCTTACGGGGCTTACATGACCATGCGCGATGCCCTTTACCAGGCCGGAAGACCTGTGGTTTTCAGCTTGTGTGAATGGGGAAACAACAAACCGTGGCTATGGGGTGCGGAAATGGGACATCTTTGGAGAACTACGGGAGATATCAGTGCCATTTTTGACGGAATTGAAGATCATGTTACCTATAAGACTCTGGGGGTTTTACAAATACTTGATCTACAGGATACACTGCGCACTTATGCAGGTCCTGACGGATGGAACGACCCCGACATGCTACAGGTTGGCAACGGGATGACAGTGGCAGAAGACAGGGCACATTTCACTATGTGGTGCATGCTCTCTGCGCCCCTGATGGCAGGTAATGATCTTAGAAGCATGAGTCCTGAAACTATTGAAATACTTATGAACCGGGAAGCCATTGCCATTGACCGGGATCCTTTGGGTATACAAGGATTCCCATTCAAAAAAGAAGGCGATCTGCACACCTGGTTGAAACCATTGTCCGGAGGAAAGTGGGCCGTATGTTTTCTGAACCGGGGAACCGGGGACATCCCGCTCACTATTGACTGGAAACAATTTATTGTAAAGGATGAACTTAGCGGACAGCAACTGGATGTTACCGGTAACGTCTATTCCATACGTGATATATGGGCAAAGGAAAACCTGGGAACAACCGGAAACAACGACCTTGCTATGCTTTTGCCGGGTCACGATGTCTTATGCCTTGTTCTTTCACCCGTTAAATAATGAAAAGCATGGATAAAATCACTTTCAGGGAAAAACTGGGTTACGGGTTCGGAGATATGGCATCCAGCATGTTCTGGAAGATCTTTGGGATGTACCTGCTGTTTTTCTACACAAAAGTGTTTGGCATATCCCCCGCAGCAGCCGGGACCATGTTCCTTTTAACGCGTATATGGGACGCGGTGAACGATCCCATTATGGGATTGTTGTCGGACAGGACCCAAACGCGATGGGGTAAATACAGGCCGTATCTTTTATGGGGAGGCATTCCCTTTGCCCTTATTGGCGTAATGACATTTTTCACGCCCGATTGGGGTGAAAATGCAAAACTGGCCTATGCCTACGTAACATACACCCTGATGATGATGATCTATACGGTCGTAAATGTACCCTATGCCTCCCTGTTGGGGGTGATGTCACCTCATCCCAAAGACAGGAACACCCTGTCGTCATACAGGATGTTCTTTGCGTATGTAGGCAGTTTCATCACTTTTATGATCCTGCAGCCTTTGATAGATGCTTTCAGCAGCCCTGGGGCCGCCGGGGAAAAGATATCCATGGAGCCCGGCGCCTGGACAGCGGCAGTGGCCGTGATCGGGGCTTTATGCGCTTTGCTGTTTTTCCTGTGTTTCCGTTGGACCAAAGAACGGGTTAAAGCAGCCGATGAGAGCAGGAATAAAGCCTCCGTGGGAACGGACCTGAAACGCCTTTTTACCAACGGTCCCTGGTGGATCCTGCTGGCATCGGGAGTTTCGGCTTTGTTATTCAATTCCATACGGGACGGTGTGGCATTGTTTTATTTTACCGATTACGTTACTTCCACTTTCAGAACGGCTGCTTTTGGCTGGACGGTCGGGACCATTTACCTTTTGGTGGGACAAGCCTCCAATATGATAGGTGTTGCACTGGCAGCTCCTGTGGCCAATAGGATCGGTAAAAAGAAAACATACCTGGGCGCTATGGTCCTGGCTACTTTGCTAAGTTGTTTCTTTTTCATGCTCAGACCGGATCAGATCCTGCTGATCATGGCTTTCCAGGTAGTAATTAGTGCTTGTGCCGGTATCATATTTCCCCTCCTGTGGAGCATGTATGCAGATATTGTGGATTACCAGGAACTGAAAACAGGAAGAAGGGCTACAGGACTGATCCTCAGTTCATCTTCCATGTCACAGAAATTCGGATGGGCAATAGGCGGAGCCATTACCGGCTGGCTGCTGGCTGCATTCGGTTACGATGCAGACCTGGCCGTTCAAAGCCAGAGTGCCATACAAGGAGTTCGTCTGATGATGAGTTTTCTGCCTGCCATAGGTTGTGTGCTGGCGATTATTGCCATTGCTATGTACCCGCTTGGAGAGAAAAAAGTTTTAGAGATCACGGCTCAATTAAATGAGAGGAGAGCTATGAATGGATAATCAGGACCTGATAGATATTTTTTTTCGCCGGGAACTTTATGAAGAACTGACACAAAATATCCTGCCTTACTGGATAAAGCTCCGTGATAATGAATATGGAGGCTATTACGGCCGGGTAACCGGGAAAGAAGAACTTGTCAAAACAGCTCCTAAAGGAGCCGTTCTACAATCCCGGATATTATGGACTTTTTCTGCGGCAGCAAGGATTCTCAGGAATAAAGATTACCTGGCTTATGCCGCTTATGCGAAAGATTTCATCCTGGAGAAAATGTACGATAATGAATTCGGAGGGATTTTCTGGAGCGTGGATCATAAAGGAAATATTGAAGATCCCAGGAAACAGTATTATGCCCTGGGATTCGCTCTTTACGGCTTGAGTGAATACCACAGGGCGACAGGTGATCCCGTTGCCCTGGAAAAGGCAGTGGCTCTTTTAAGTGATATTGAAACCCATTCTTATGATCAGATCTACGGAGGATACATAGAGGCGGCTGCCCGGGACTGGAGTGAGATTCGCGATGTACGGCTTTCCGCAAAAGATGCCAACGAGAAAAAGACCATGAATACGCACCTGCATATCCTGGAACCGTATACCAATCTTTTCAGGGTTTGGAAAGACCCCCGGCTGGAACAGGCGTTGGCACGTCTCATAGAGGTGTTCCTGGATAAAATCGTCAATCCCAGGACACATCACCTGTCTTTGTTCTTTGACGAGGAATACCACATAAAAGAATCTGGCCTGTCGTACGGACATGATATTGAGGCATCCTGGTTACTGATGGAAGCTGCCAGGGAACTGGCCGATTACAAACCCGGAGTATACGGAGCTTTATTGAGCCGGGTCACGGAAGAAAGCAAAAACATCGCTTACGCAGCCCTGAAAGGATTGCAGCCTGACGGAAGCCTGATATACGAGGTAGAATCCAGCGGAAGAATTGACAAAACCCGTCACTGGTGGGTTCAGGCAGAAACGGTAGTCGGGCTGTATTATTTATACACCTGGCACAAAGTGCCTCATGCCATGGATATGGCCATTAATTGCTGGAACTATATAAAAGAGCATATCCGGGACAACAAGAACGGGGAATGGTTCTGGAGTCCCGGAAATACTACTGATGACAAGGCCGGTTTCTGGAAATGTCCTTATCACAATTCAAGGATGTGCCTGGAAATTATAGAGCACAGTCATCTACTGCCTTAAGCAGGGGATCTGTACTTACGCGTGATCCCACAGCCTGTTCCATCCACAACTGGGGAACCAGGGAACCCAGCGTAAACATGCGTTTCACCTCCCCGGCAAGTGTTTTTCCGTCTTTGTTCACATTCTTGTTGAAATACGCTTCCAACTGGAATTCTATGATGTGCCCGAAAGGATAATTGGGCAGGTACATGGGACTGTTTATCATGTGTGAATAAACCCCCAGCAACGGGCAATCCGGTTGACCGAACACCGGTTCATAATAACGGTTCCAGACCATTCGGGCTTTATCTTCAACGGCCTGTTTCAGCATTTCTGCATCGGCTTCCGGATTTTCGTACAGCCACTGCCAGACATACATGTCTACCAGGGCTACTCCCATGATCTCGTAGCACCCCCAGAAAATATCCAGCACCGTATTTTCATCCATCTTATGAGCAGGATACCCCAGCAGTTGCAGATCCCTTTTCTGGAAAATGAAAGCCAGGGCTTCCGTAAAGGCTGTGTTGGGAACACCGTTAAGCATGTAGTGATCCATGTCGTAAAGGCTTAACGTTTGTTCAACATTATGTCCGAATTCATGTACAGCTATGTTGTATCCTTTATAATCCATGCCATTCGGACCGATCCGTGTTCTCAAACGCGATGGTTCCCAGCGCCCGGCAGCACCCCATGCGTGGCCGGAACCCCTGGCAGGTTCAACCACAATGCGTGAAGCGATCTTTTGCGCTTCCCCGCTTTCAAAACCCAGCACCTGCAACATCCGGGGCATATCTGCCCTGAAGGCATCCGGATGGGGATATTTTTTCCTGGTAAGTGCAGTCAGTTCGTCTTCAGGTATAGATGTGCGGCTTTTGAACCCGTCGTACCAGATATCGAAAGGTTGCAGTTCCCTTCCCAACCGTGTTTCAATGAAAGCTGCCACTTTTTTTACCTGGTCAGAAGAAACCAGGTTAATAAACAGATCTTCTATCTCGCTGGCAGAGATCTCCATAGAGCCTTCAAAATTTCTGATAATAGCCGTAGGCATATTCGGATGGTAAGGATCCATCTGCTTTTCTACGGTATAAGTTGCCAGCAGGTGTTGGTAACGAACAGCTCCTTCCCCGGCCGCATCTACTCTCTGACCGTCCTTGTAAACCGTATTTGAAAACGGTTTCCAGTCGAACGCAGGATTGTTTATTACACAGGCAGGAATTGTTTGACAAACAATGTGTTCCATTACCTTTTGTATCATCTGCTGTTTTTCCAGAGCATCCGGAAGTGCGGCATAATTGGATTTGATTTCGTCCCTCAGGTTCCAGTGCGACAACAATACCATATCCTCCGGGAAAAGACGTCTTCCGTCTTCTGTAAGCAGATGTCCCATCATGATATTGTACGAAGCAATGTAGTTTTCAGCATTGCCTGTAACACGGGCCATTTCCTGGTTCAAACGGGACGGAGTCCTGTGGGTGAACAGATCTCCCATTCTGGCGTAGGCCCATTGTTTTCTGCTCCATTCGTGTCCCAGGGTGTCTTTTTCCTCCAAGCTGAAATTCGGGAAATTAAGGACACAGATAAAAGCTACTTTATTGGCATACATATCTTCCATAAAATGTGACGAAGGTCCGTAATTCCCCATAATCAGATCTATTTGCGTCAGATCATCTCCCTGTAAGTGAACGGGTTTTTTAAGCGCTACACTCAATTGGTTAGCTGTTCCGAAAATGTTTTCACAAGCAACAGACAATTTATTGAAAAGAATTTCCCTGGATGGCTCATTCATACAATAATTTTCCAGGCAGAATGCAATAAAGTCATCCTGACTGCCATCAATTTCTCTCCACAAGGCAGCTGCCTGACGGACGCCGCGTTCGGCAAGTGGAGACAATGATTCAGATGAGGTCTCACCCAGGCGGGAAAGAACGGTTTGTACCGTTTGTTCGTTGATATTTGACATTTCTGTTGTTGTTTTTGCCGTGCTGCATCCCGTCAGTACGGTCAGTACCATTAGTAAAATTTTGTTTTTCATATAGTTTTCTCCCATTTAGTTGCATGGATCAATATACGTTTATCTTTTTTGTTTTTTTGTACAGTGGTTGCAAACAGGAATTCACTTCCACCCTCTGCAATTTTTGTCTTCATTCTGATCTGCTCCACGGTCAAGGGGAAATTGCGTACAGTTATATTGGCTTTCGGAAATTTCTGTGCCAAATGCCTGATATTGCCGGATGTAAACGGAATCACTTCCCGTATCCTGAATTTTCTGCCAGGAAATGATGCTGCCGGCCGGCTGGAAAAATACAGGTGACTGTTGCGGTGTATCTTTTTTACCCCGTATTTTACGGCAGTCAAAGCAAAAGCACCCGCTTTCATCACTGATACTTCCGGTTCAAATAAAAAATCTCCTTCCTTTATGACGGGATCGTTATAATCTTTTTCAATCAAAGACGCGGCATGGATCTCCTCACTTTTATAAAAAGAAAATCCGGCTGTACATACGATCAGCGGATCTCCGGGGATATCCTCCCGGGATTTTACCAGAAACAACAACTCTTTACATTCATTTTCCATGGAGACTACATGTACTTCTGATGTTCCGGGTAATAAAGCTAATGTCCGGGAAATATCCGTCATTGGGGAAATTTTTACCAGTAATGCACGGCTTTGTTTTAATATTTCACGTTGCAATCGGGTAATATCGGGGCTGTATTGTTCCAGACCGTATAGTCTTCGTCCTTTTGCATCCCTTCTGGAAGGATCGGCATACACAAGCGAAGATTCAGAAATGTCAGGTATGTTTTCCCATAATTGTTCTGCTTGTGAATGCACAACGCGTATGCGATCTCCTGCTCCCAAAACCCGGAAATTATGTTCTGCAGCCCGGCATAATGCAATTTCCTGTTCTGCATAGATAACACGATCCGAGCTTTTTGAAAAATAAAAGGCATCTACTCCCAATCCCCCCGTAATATCCAGAACGGAGTCGTCCGGGTCAACAAAACGTCTTTTGTAACAGGCCGTATATGCAGAGGAACACTGTTCCGCAGCCAGTAAAGATGGAATAAACACCTGCGTACATGCAAACCATTCCGGAACCTTGTCCCTGATTTTTCGCAATCCTTCAATCTGCCGGACACATTTGGGAATATCCTTACCCGGATACTTGTTTGCCGAAAGCAGCAATCCGTGTACATCGTCTTCAAGATGTTCCCTGACAAATGCTATTTCCCCGGCAGTCAGCATAATTTATTCCTCTAATAGATACCGGGTCCAGAAGGCCAAATCCTCATCTGCGGAAAAGACACCCTGATACCCCCTGTAACCGTGTCTCTGGCCCGGATACATCATAAACCGGAACTGTTTGTTGGTTTTCATAAGCTCATTTACCAGTCGCAAGGCATTCTGGAAATGAACGTTATCATCGGAGGTGCCATGTGTGACCATCAACACGGAAGGTCCAAAACTTCCGTAAGTACCGCATTGTTCCAGTACGGAACCGTTCTTGTATCCTTCCGGATTGTCCTCGGGTGTGTCCATAAACCGTTCTGTATAATGGGTATCATAAAACGTCCAGTCATAGACTCCCGCACCGGCAATTCCGTAAGGAAAATAATCTCCGGCTGTGCAAACAGCCAACGCCGTCATATATCCGCCGTAACTGTACCCGGTGATACCCACTTTCCCCGGATCCGCATAGCCCGTTTCTCTCAGGTAATCAATCCATAACTTGTAATCGTGTATTTCCCATTTACCCAGATTTCTGTACATCATATCCAGACCTTTCTTTCCGCAATGCCCGCTCCCGCGGTGATCCATCGCAATCTGGATAACTCCTTTCCTGGCCCAGTGGTATTTCGAGGCCGGAGAAGTCCATCGATCCATGACGCTCCCGTTGTCAGGACCTCCGTAAATACTGACTATCACAGGATATTTCTTCCCTGTTTCCATTTCAAGTGGGAACGTAATTACAGCAGGCAGGGTAAAGCCATCCCCGGTAGTAATAAAATGCATCTGTGATTGAGGAACGTTACCCGCCGCCATCAGGCGATCATACTCATCTCCTTTTGAATCTCCCAATATGCGGACCAGGCCTTTTTTAACGCTGAACAAGGCAGCCTGTGTGGGAGTGAAAACGTTGGAGAACAAAGCCGAGAAATGCTGATAATCCGGAGAAAATGAAACGTTGGTATAATGGTATTCACCCGATGTCAAGCGCCGGATCACAGGCTTTTTCATTTTTTTACCGGTTTCTAAAGAGACTGAATAAACATCAGAACGGGTAGAAATCTCTCTGCGTGCAGAAAAAAACAGGTTTTTCCCTTTGGAATCGATGCCGTGGAGTACAATTCCCCAGTTGTTCCCGTCTGTAAGTTTTCGAAATTCAGTCCCATCCGTTGAACACAGGTAGATCTGTTGCCAGGAATCAAAATCCCTTACCATGACCATTTCTTTTTCTATAAAAATGGGAGCAGCTATCCAGTCCAGCCAACATGATTGTTCTTCCATGTATATTACCTTACCCGTTCCATGATCAGGATCTACAGCATACAGTTTTAACCGGTTTTGGTCCCTGTTCATCCACTGGACCAGAAGGGATCTTCCGTCAGGTGTCCAGAAAGGCTGACCAAAATACTGATCCGCGGCCGGATCAAAATCCGCCCAGACGATCTCTGAATTTTCCTCCAATGACACGACACCTACCCTGACCTGAGGATTTGCATCCCCTGCTTTCGGATAACGTGTTTCTTCCAGGTATCCGTGCTTGCCATCAGCCACATATATGGGAAACATAGGAACACAGGAATCGTCACAGCGAAAAAAGGCCAGGCGACGGCTGTCCGGCGACCACCAGAAAGAACGGTAATTACTACTTCTTCCCAGGATTTCTTCGTAATAAACCCAGGAGGCATAACCATTCAGAATCGTTTGGCTGCCGTCAAAAGTGAACCGTCTTATTGTTCCTGTCTCCAATTCTTTCGCGTAAAGATCGTTCCCCAATGTATAGGCAACATGCTTCCCGTCAGGGGACAAAGTGGGATTTTGCGCTTTTTCATCCAGTCCGTAACCGGCAGTCTTTCCGTAAGGCAATGCAGGCGGTTCCGAAGGAGTTCTTTTTCCGGTAACAATATCCTCGGAAAAATATTTATTTTGTTGCCGATCGCCTGAACGCAGCAGCAAAGTATGGGCATCTGCCCAGGATACAGGCATGTCAAAAGCTTTGACAAGGCCTTCCGGCGGGGTTTCACGGACAATACGCTCTTGTGCGGCGGCTGTAAGGGTTAGCAGCAAAGAAAGAATCAGCGGAACAATAAAACGTTTCATAGTATGGGATTTATAGATTTATAAGATACAATTGTTCGCGCGCCCGGGTAAAAGCCGTGTAATACCATCGCAATACATCTTTATTGCAAATATCTCCAAAAAAGGCTTTATCAACAAAAACGGCTTTCCATTGTCCGCCCTGTGCCTTGTGACATGTGACTGCATTGGCATACTTCACCTGGAGAGCATTCAGATACAGATCTTCCCTGACGGCATTGTAGCGTTTTCGCTTGCCTTTGATATGGACGTAATCCAGTGAAACCCCCTCGTAAAGTTGTTGTTGCTGCTCCCGTAACAAGGCAGGTGATTCACTGTCCAGCGTATCCAGCAACAGACGCACATCCAGTTCCACGTCTTTGTAATCGGGAAAACGCAGGACCGCCTCGGCAAAACGAAAGCCGTAACGTTCCCTGAACTTGTGTATACGCATGATCTCCGCAATATCGCCGTTGGCAATAAAGTCCATATCAGGTACATCTTCCAGGAACTGGTAACAGTTTTTCACTACCATGACACGATCCCCTTTGGTGATCTCTTCTTCCCGGTACAGTATACTGCCGCGGATTCCTTTGTTATACCTGTTGGCCCGCCTGTTGGAACGGCACAGAACGACTACTTCTTCCAATCCGTAACGGGAAATGGCATCGTTCAGCGCATCCATCAGCTCTCCCGAACCTATGCGGTGAATATCATTGAATCCCTCAGTCTTCCATTCGGGAATGGAGTATACCTCCCGGGCTATGTTTTGCCTGAGCAGCGTAGCGTTATACAAGATCCCGGAGTCAAAGGACTGCCTGAGCACCTCCTTCATTTCCATATAAAACACCTTGCCATAGATTTCCATATGTGCAGGATCCAGCGCCGGAGATATATCCAGCCCGATGGGCGGAAGCTGTGCCGAGTCGCCCAGCAGAAGCAGTTGATTCCCTGTCCCGTTTAACACATAAGCCAACAGATCTTCCAGCAAGTTCCCGCTGCCGAAAAGCATTCCCCCCGGTGTGTTCGAAAGCAGGGAAGCCTCGTCCACTATAAAAAGTGTGTTTTTATTCTGGTTGGGATGCAATTCAAAAACCCCGAATCCTGTTTCATCAGAGGCAGCAGGAGGCTTTTGCCGGTAAATGACTTTATGGATCGTATGAGCAGGCACCTCGGCATATCCCATCAGGACTTTGGCCGAACGGCCTGTAGGTGCAAGTAATACGGTGTTTTTTTTTATTTCTCTCAATGCCCCTACCAGGGCCGCCATTGCTGTGGTTTTCCCGGTTCCTGCATAACCGTTCAGTATGAATACCGGATCCCCAGATGTCATAAAAGCAGACAAGGCCCTGAACAGCTTATCCTGGTCACCTGAAGGTTCAAAGGGTAAATGTTCCTGAATTTTTTGATAGATGTACTGTTCAATGCCCATAAACGGATACGTTATTTACGGGAACTGAAAAGAATAAAGAATCCGAACAATTCAATACGGCCAATGATAGACACCAGAGAGACAACAAATTTCGCAAAACCGTTAAAGGAACTGTAATTGCTCATAGATCCCACACTTCCGAACCCCGGACCCACATTCCCAATATGTGCCGCAGTAGCGCTTATAGCATCCATGATGTCTATACCTGTTAAAGTCAGTAATAATGACGATATTAATACACAAAATAAGTAAAATACAATAAAAAGATTCACCCCCGATACCATTTCCGAGTCAAGTGCATGACCGCCGATTCTTGTGGGTACTACAGATTTTGGATGCAACCTTTTTGTGATCTGGGCTTTGAAAGAGAAAACAGAAATCAGAATTCTGTCCGCTTTAATACCTCCCGATGTGGAACCGGAACAACCACATTGTAAAGTAAAAAAAACCAACAAAAGAATAATAAAACCGGGCCAACCGGAAGAGTCTGCTGTAGCAAAACCGGTAGAAGTAGCCAATGATATGGTTTGAAAGAATCCGTATCTGAAAGATTCCGCAAAAGAATCATATGTTCCCGAAAATTTTAAACCCAGTGAAACGAACAAACTACCTATTAATAACGCAGTAATAAAATAACGCGTTACCGGTGATTTGAACAATGTGGTAGACTTTTTGGCAACCAGTAAAAATATCATTCCAAAATGCAAGGCCGAAAGACACATGAAAACTATAATGATGCCTTCAATCAGTTTGCTGTCGTATGCAGCAATACTGAGATTTTTTGTACTGAATCCCCCGGTTGCAATGGTTGCAAAAGAGTGACATACGGCATCAAAAAAACTCATACCTGCCAATGTCAGGCATATAACTTCCAGCAATGTCAGACCAAAATATATGATAGCTATTACGCGAACCGTTTCTTTTGCCCTGAAACGAAAATAATCCTGTGACAGAGCACTAATTTCGATTTTTGATAATTTCAGCCGGATTGAACTTACTTCCGGCAGGATCAGCAACATAAATATGACCACTCCCATACCTCCTACCCAATGAGTGGCTGCCCGCCAAAAAAGCAATGATTTAGGTAAAATTTCAACGTTGGTTAAAATAGTACCCCCGGAAGTAGTATAACCACTTACGCTTTCGTACCATGCGTTAATGAGTGTAAACTCCCCTCCCCACAACAAATATGGAAGCATACCAAAAAGACACGATATAGCCCATGAAAGAACCGCAATTATATATCCTTCACGAGTCGCTACATCCCCGGCACTCCGTACAAATATATACGGAAAAGACCCTATGGTTGCCGTAATGATGGCCGAAAGAAGCAACGGAGAAAACCCGGTATCAAATCCATTTATTGCCGAGACAAAGACGGCAATGAACATGAACAGGGCGTTGACCAGGAGAACCAGGCCCATATTCCTTGCAATCACGTGGATCCTCATAGCTTATTGTGTTCGTCGCAAAGTTTTGTAATGGATTCGTTCAATTCCACCAGTTCGTCATCAGAAGGCAGTTTAACCTGGTATTTTGTTTTAAACAGCAACGTATTCTTTACTCCCAGCCGGATCTGCCTAAGCGGCAGGATCAGGTATATGCGGATAAAATAAGACAACAGGAACAACAGAAGGACGCTGCTTGCCACTGCTATGACACCCGGCATCAGGCTCCTGTAAAACCCGTCCTGTATCAATTGCGTGTTCTGATGGAGTAATTCCTGTTCCAGGGATATCAGATCCTGAACATATTTACGCAGCCGGGAATAGGTGGGATACAGTCTCTGTGTATACCATTCCCTTCTCTGAACATATTCGTTCTCCTGCCATACCGATCGGGCTTCATTCAATATTTGCATGTAAGCGGCATAGGCAAACATGATGGAATCGGTAAGAGCCATTTCCTTTTTTGTAGCCAAAGTCGTCCTGGTGGCCTGCAGATAACGATTAAAACGCGCATCATCGTATATGGACTCCAGTTCCAGCAATGAATCCGGAGTAATGCCTATCTGGCTGAGCAAAGCAAAAATATTCTGATCGGTAACTTCAAGCAATTGGCTGGATATGTTAATATTCTCCACATTGACGGAAATAACGTCTCCTACGGAACGTCGGATCCTGCCAATTTCAAATATACTGACCAGGCTGGCCAGAACGAGGACAAAGCCTACTACCAGAAAACCCAGGTTGATCTTATTGCTTATTCCCATAAGTGTTCAAAGTTATAAAAAAACTCCATACGCTGTCCAGAGACTTAATGGCAGACAGGTCCGAAGGGAACCTTACCGGTCTCTTATCTTTGAATAATTTTCCCGATATTCCTTCCACAGAAGGATCCAGTGCCAGGAATATGGTTGTGGAAGCCCCTCTTGGAGCCTGTCTGATAATGGGTCTGAAAAAAACGTCGGCAAGGGGATCGACCCATTTGTGCAACTTTATTATGGGTGTATTGACAATCCCTGGGTCAACCATGTTTACGCTTATTCCTTCTTCTTTCCATAAAGAGGCCATGCGGATGGAACAAAGCGTAAAAGCCAGCTTGGAACAGGCGTACCGTTCAAAACGGTTGAACTTGTCAGGCGGCATAGGGAAATAAACGGGGATCTTTCCCCTTCTGAGCATCACAGATACGGTATTGATCACACGGCTGCCTTTCCTAAGCAACGGCTTGATCAGCCAGGTAAATGTTACAGGACCCAGGCAGTTTACCACATTATGCATTTCATATCCTTCCGGGGTAATTTCCGGTTTCCATCCCAACATGCCTGCATTGTTGATCAAAATGTCCAGGTGATCCACCCTGTCTTTAAGGACAAGGGCAGCCTGACGGATAGAATCCATGGATGAAAGATCCATTTCAAGAACGGAGACTGTCTCCTGACCGTATTCACTGACCAGGGAACGGCAAAATTCCATGCCTTCGCTTCCCGGGCGACAGGACAAAATGACCTTACACCCGGATTTGATCAGTTCATGGCTGATAACCCTGCCTAAACCTCCGTTAGCCCCTGTAACAAGGGCTATCTTCGGGTTATTTGAGTTCATTCAGCAGTTTTTGTGGGATATCATCCAGATTTTGATGACATGCCATATCTATACTGTACATCCTGGCAATGCAATAATTGGTATGCTTACAATTACTGGAGAAAGCGCATCCGGGCTCTTTCTCTTCCGCTTCTTTCATATGTTTGACAAAAGCAGGATCATTGATCAGGGGACGAGCCATGCCAATAAAATCAAAGCCTTCGTCCAGTGCCTGTCCAATTACAGAACGTGAGAACATGCCTCCCAGGCACACCAGGGGTATACGGATGTGCTTCCTGAATATCCGGGCGTCTTCCAGGAAGTAACCTTCCTTGAAAGGTACCGGGGGGATCATCCATTTTCCTATCATACCGACCCCGATCTTCACATAATTCCATGGCATATAATACGTCAGCGTCTTAATGGGCATGGCACCGCGCATCACATACATGGGCGCCCGGCTTACATAACCGCCGCTAAGCACCAGCGCATGTGCTCCCGCTTTTTCCAATAGTGCTGCCACCTGCAGGGATTCATCCAATTCCATACCGCCCCTGAATCCATCCCGCATATTCATCTTAACCAGTATAGCCATTTTTCGCCGGGCTGCCACTTCCATTACTTCTTCCATGACCTGGGAAGTAAACCTCAAGCGGTTGCTGAAACTGCCCCCGTATTCGTCTTTTCTTTTGTTCAGCCATGTAGACATGAATTGGCTCAAAAGGTAACCGTGACCGGCATGGATCTCTACTGCATCAAATCCGGATTCGTATGCCAGTTCTGTAGCCTTTCCAAAATCTTTTACCATATCAAGTATTTCGGACTTTCTCATAGCCCTGACGAACGTCGGGGAATACATATTAAACCCGCTGCTTGCTGAAACAGGTGTGCAGCCGCAAATATTCCGGTGGCTCATATTGCCGCAATGGCCCATCTGTATTGATGCTGCGGCTCCTTCTTTATGAATACCATCAGTGAGATGTTTTAAACCCGGAACGATTTCAGGACGCATCCACAGCTGTGTGGGGAAAGAAAGGCCGCTCCTGTTAACGGCTGCATAGGCTACTGTAGTCATCCCGATCTCACCCGCTGCAACGGATGTATGATAGCGGTAAAGGGCATCTGACGGTCCGTTATCTATACACATCCCTTCAAAAGCTGCCGCACGAATGGTACGGTTGCGCAAGGTGAGAGGGCCTATGTTCGATGGTGTGAATAAAAGAGATTCGGGGATCATATCTTAATATATAAAAGGGAAAATACGTTTTCTGGGGTCCCTGGTCATTTCTGTTGAAAACTCATTTTCATATCTTTTATATATGGCGTGAGCCCTGGGAACCAGGTTGGCAAAAGTCCACAAGAAGAATACAAATCCGCTCAATGACCAGGTTAATACGGCAAAACCCATCCATTCAATGATTTCTCCAAAATAATTCGCACATGTTACATACCGGAACAATCCCTTATCCGGTAAATAATGATTTGTATCCCCCTCCTGCCTGAGATTCCGGATAATCCCGTCTGAACGAATATTAATCACAAGTCCCGTTATGAACAATGCAGTCCCTGCCAGAAAACGCGGATCTCCAAGCCATGATTCCGTATACATTTCAGGAGGCGCCAGGAAAAAAATCCACTGCCCCTGTATAAAAGCATTTGCCAGATTGAATATAATACCCATGAGCATGATCAGAACAGGCATCCGGCTTTTTCCTTTTATAAGCCACGGAAAAATAAATGCACGCTGCAGATAGTGGGTCTGGAAAAGCAGGAAAAAGATAAAAGGTATAAGCTCCCATTTCCTGGGTGACATTACCCAAAACCAGCACATGGCAATAAAAACAGGCGCTTCCATGATCATCCACGCCCATTTGTTGGACAAGGTGATTCCCCAGCTTTTGTCTATAAGTATCCCGTAACCGGCTTTAACATGATAGAGGGCAATAAACACCACTACCGCAATTGCCCCCATAACCATTAAAAAGAGGTGGAATGTATGCAGGGAAATATTCATAATCCACAAATGTAATAAAATTTTGTATTTTTGTTTTATGAAGCTTCTTTCCCTCCCTCTTGTATTGATATCCGGGGCGCTAATCACGGTGTCCTGCATACAGGGGAACAAAGAGAAGGAGAGAAAGCCCCTGACTTTCCTTCCGCCTTCCGTCCCGGTAATGATTGGATCGCAGGAAGAAGCCGTTCACTACCAAACATTTCATTACTGGGACCATTTTCCTTTTGAGGATTCCCTGTGTATCATACAGGAAGGTTTTGTCGATCAGGTTTTCACCGGGTATGTAAACATACTGCAACAGGCTGACATTCAAGACGCCCGGGAAAGTATCAAATGCTTGATGATCCGGGCAGGTACGGTAGCCGAAAATCCGGTGGTAAGAAAAAAGATACTCTTGAAATTTTTTAGTTTAACGGAATATTTTTTCTATCATCCAAATTCCCCCTACAGAAACGACGACATCCTGATCCCGGCATTAGAGGTGATAGTTGCGCACCCTTTACTGGATTCCATGGAAACACAACGTCCTTCATATATGCTGGACATTGTTCGTAAAAACCGACCGGGAGATATAGCCGGCGATTTTTCTTTTATCCGTGCGGTAAGGAATTTCCCTTTTACCGATGATCCGTCCAATATTGAAAATTTACACGATCTGAAAGCAGATTTCATACTTATCATGTTCATCAACCTGGGGTGTCCTTCCTGCAACCAGGTTAAGGAAGAGATCCTTCATTCCGAACTGATCAGCAAGATGGTTGAAGAAAAAAAAATCACCATTCTTACAGTATATCCGGACAAAGATCTGGAACGCTGGCAGGAACATTTGCCGGAACTCCCCGCTGAATGGATCCACAGTTACAACCCGGAAGGTGAGATCAGGAACGGCTCCATATACGATCTGAAAGCCATTCCCACTTTGTATCTTCTGGATAAAAACAAACGTGTCCTGGTAAAAGATGCCCTGTCTGTTAAGCAATTGGAAGATGCGATCAGGCAACAGGCATATTTTTTGTAGCTTTGCGCCTCATCTATTCCGGACAAACATGAACCAACGGGTCACCATACTGATACTTGCCATACTGTTTTTCCCTTTTGGAAAAGCTGCAGGCCAGACGGCTGACACTCTGGGTAAGATTTCACGCGACACGTTGGAAACCGCACTTCCTGACTCATTGACAATGATCTACCTGGACAGTCTGCATATTCCCTATGCCGAGGCTCATCGTGTTCCGGCACTGGACTCCTTGCTCCGCATAACAGCAGATGAAAAAGGGTTGTTTTATAAATTAGACAGCCTGGGACTTCTAATCCTGGATGAACATGGACTGCCTGTGGTAGATTCCCTGAAAAGTTATTCTGCCAGAACATTATCCCTGATGTCGTTTATGGATAGCCTGGGTTTGCCTTTAAACGATACTATACGTATTCCGGCAATTGATACAGCCGGCAGGCAGGTTCGGGACAGCCTGGGATACATTTACCAGACAGATAGTACAGGTTTGATCAAACTGGATAGCCTGGGATCTTTCCTGATAGATTCCCTGGCAACTTACACAACTAAGGAACTTCGAAAAATGTCCCGTCAAAAAAGAAGGGAGGAAAAAGCCATTGCAGATTCCATATGGAATAGTACGTTTCATCCTCTTGAAACATATGTCATACCGGATTCTCTGTTATACAGAAGGGTTATCTCCTGGACGAATGATGAGTATTTTAATAATTTGAAATTTAAGCAAATAGACACAAATATCAATAGCAACTTTCACGACTATGCCTATCTGGAAAAGGACGTGGGAGCTGTTACCCTGGGGACGGCGGGATCTCCTGTTCTTCCGTTCAATTTCTTTGTTAGAGAGACTAAAGAACGTTTTGATTTCTGGAGCCCCGGTATGTATGAAGCCTACGACAGGAATACACTTCCGTTCTACAACACAAAATCGCCTTTTACTGTGATGTCCTATACCGGGACATTGTTCTCCAATAAGGAAACCGAAGAAATGAATGTAGGTTTTCTTCATACCCAGAATCTTTCACCATCGACCAATGTCCAGTTTTTATACCAGAAGAAAGGTACAGCCGGTTTACTGGAAAATGAGAGTACTAACACAAGAACTTTAGCCGTAACAGCTGATTACCTTGGAAAAAAATACATCATTCACGGAGGCTATATCCGGAATTCCCTGCAAAAGGATGAGAACGGAGGTATTCAAGATGACAGCTTTATACTGGATACGCTGATAGAAGCTCGCACTATTCCGGTTAATCTGACCAATGCATCTTCCCTGCTCAAAAGCAGTCAGCTTTTCATTACCCAGAGTTACGGGATTCCCATAAACCTGTTTAAAAGGGACTCGCTGAATACCGGAGAAGGGACCATGATGGTCTTGGGACACTCGGGAGAGTGGACCACCATGACACGCAATTACAATGATGAAATAAGTCTTACCGATCAGACCGGACGCGCCTTTTATGACGGCCGGTTCTATATGCATCCTACCCGCTCGGCAGATTCTTTACGAACCATGATCGTGGACAACCGGTTTTTCCTGCGTTTACAACCCTGGTCCAATACTGCCATTGTTTCCAAAATCGAAGGAGGAGTGGGATATGAGCTCATATCAAATTATTGCTTTGATCCCGATTTCTATACGGAAGGCACTTCCAACCGGTGGCAGAATAATATGTACGTATATGCCGGAGCTTCGGGTATGTTCAAAAAATATTTCCGGTGGAACGCCCTGGGAAAACTGGACTATGCGGGTTATTACGCAGGAGATGTATCCCTGGACGCCAACGCACGTTTTTCTTTTTATCCAATGGAATCGGGAATCCACCTTACAGGCAGGTTCCTTTTTCTGAGACAGACTCCGGACTGGTATACACAGCATTTTTATTCCAACCATTATACCTGGGATAATGATTTCCAAAAAACAAACGAAACGAGGGTTGAAGCCCGGTTATCCATTCCCGGATGGAAAACAGAAGCCACATTTTCTTACGGATTACTGGGAAACCGCATCTATTACGACACCCTGGGAACAGTCAGACAGACAGAAGATCTTATAAACGTCATGACCGCCACCTTAACCAAGAACTTCAGTTTCTGGTATGTCAGGCTTGATCACAGACTGATGTTCCAGGTATCTTCCCGGCAGGACGTCATTCCTTTACCCACATTCAGTGCCAACCTCAGGTATTACCTGGAGATACCCGTAGTTAAGGATGTGATGACAGCACAGATAGGTGCAGATGTTACTTTTCACACAGCTTACTATATGGAATCATACAATCCCGCACTGGGTGTATTCCAAATGCAAAACGAAAAAAAATACGGAAACACTCCGTATATCGATGCGTTTATAAATGTGAAATGGAAACGGGCAACCATTTTTGTCAAATATGTTAATGCAGCGCAGGGATGGCCCGATAACGATTATTTTGGAGCGCCACATTACATTCGTCCGCAACGCGTATTTAAAATCGGTATGACGTGGCCGTTCTACATTAAACCCGGAAAGACAGCTGCTTCGGTTTCTTCTTCCGAAGGACCTCCTGTAAGAGCAGCAGGAAACACCGCCCGCTGATGTCCAGAAGAAAATTTCTCATATCGCTGCTGGCAGCTTTTGTCGTATCTTATTTGTTTATGGAATACCATACCCGGGTGACTCATTCTTCATCCAATATGAGGACGGAAAGAGAAGTATTACAATCTCAAAGCGATACGCTTAGATGTACTATTTACCTTCCCTCACATGCCGGGACCCGGGTAGGATATCATTACGAGATCATGAGGCGTTTTGCAGAATCCCATGATCTTTCTTTGAAATACATTCCTGTGAACGATTCAGTTTCTGTATGGGAAATGCTTACAGAAGAAAAAACAGATATTCTGGCCATTAACATAATTCATGATCCCATTCCCAAATCTCTGTCAGGAAAATTATGCATGACACAAAAAATTACACCATTGGGTGAAGTCTGGGTCATGATGAAAAACAGGTGTCCCTGGCATTTGAATCTGGTGCACTGGCTCACCTTATTCAGACAAAGCCCTGAATATCCGAGATTTAGAAGCCGTTTCCTCCCCTCCTCTCCCAACAGATGTCCTTATGATTCACTGCTCAGAGCAGTCAGCAGACCGTTGGGTTGGGACTGGCAGATACTTAGATCGGTCATGTACCAGGAATCAAAATACAGGATGAATGCCCACTCAGGTATGGGTGCTGTCGGTTTGATGCAAATGAAAGAATCTACTGCCGGAGATATGAAAGTAAATGACCTTTATAATCCTGAAGATAATGTAAAAGGAGCTGCCCGGTATTTTGCTTATCTTATAAGAAATATGCACTTGACGCATTTGCCTGAAGAAGAAGAGATCCATTTTGTTCTGGCTGCATACAACGCCGGCATGACTCGTATTCAAAAAGACAGGGAACAGGCTGCGATGGAAGGGAAGGATCCGGATATCTGGTCAGCAGTGGCTCCATATACTCCCTCCCAGACTCAAAAATATGTAGAAACAATAAAAAGAAGATACCTGAACTGGGTTACCTCATCCGAATAGCTTTATCGGGACTGATCCTGATAATGCTTTTCAGGGGGAGTATCAGAACTCCCATAAGTAGTCCCAATGCAGCAATATCTATTAGTAATACATGATACCAGGACATATCAACAGGGACTCTTTCTACAAAATATGTGGACGGATCCAGAGGGATCAGCCCCGTAGTCTTTTGTATGACAAGAAAGATAACGGCCAGAACCGTACCTGTTGTAATTCCTTTCAGAGCCACACCAGCCGCATTGTACAGAAAACTGTTCCTGATACTGCGATCTTTCATTCCCATGGCTTTAAATAATCCTATGGAAGACGTTTTTTCAAACAATAGTATCAGCAACCCGGACATCATATTAAACCCGGCAACAAGAACCATCAATGTCAGCAAAATGACCACGTTTATGTCCATCAGATCCAGCCAGTCGTAGAGATGTGAATAGACCCTCTTAACATTGCGCAACACAACTCCGTCATCAGTATCGGAACTGTTGGCAATAATAAAATCTTCAATCGATTCTTGTTGGGCTTCTATCCGGCGCTTATCATTTAAAAAGAGCTCCATCCCGCTTACCTGGTCTTCCCTCCACCCGTTCAATCTTTGAGTGTGTCTTATATCACCGATTATTAAATGATTGTCAATGTCTTCAAGTTGGGCATCATATATACCCGATATGATAAAACGTCGCATCCTGACGTTATCGCCTATGAAATACATAGTCACCACATCCTGTAACCCAATTTGCAGAAGCACTGACAGGCGACGGGATATCATGATCTCACTGGAAGAAGCATCCTGAGAGAAAACAGGAATGCTGCCTTCCTTGAGATGTCTTTCAAAAAAATCCCAACGGTAACCGGCTCCCACGCCTTTAAGTGATACGGCCTGGATGGCATCCCCTGTATTAATAATCCCGTATGAAACAGCAAACTCCTGAATATGATTGACAGCCGGATGATTTTTTAAACTTTCCATGTATGACAGATCCGTTGATACAGGAATGGCTTCAGTAACGAATCCGGCACCCGGAGCTTCCATAAGGATCTCACCGGTAAAGCCCACTGCACGTTTTTGGATCTCACTTCTAAAACCCCTTACAATAGCTACGGAAAGTATCATTGTAAACACGCTGATGGCTACACTTACGATGGCTATCCGGTTACCCATGCGGCTTACCCGGCCTGTAGAGGTAGCATCGCCTTTAAGTTTCCCGGCTATGTAAACGGCGATATTCATGTTGCTTATAAAAAATTAATCGCTATATTTGTTCCCCTGTTTGGAAATGCGGGAATAGCTCAGTCGGTAGAGCATCAGCTTCCCAAGCTGAGGGTCGCGAGTTCGAACCTCGTTTCCCGCTCATAACCAAACCTGAAACCTGACCATTAAGGGAGGCTGTTTCTCATGAGGCAGTCTCTTTTTATTCGTCATCCTCGTCTATTTCTATGAGCAGGGAATGGTCCTTCCCAAACATTTCCATGATCTTTTCCAGCTTTGAAACAGTTCGGTTGTCCGGGTTTTCCTCTGCTGCAGAAAAACTGTAATATAATGTTTCGGCATAAATCTGTGCCAGATCATCCGAACGGGCTTCGCGAAATGATTCAGAAGGTATTTGCAGGTTCATATCACTTAAAAACGATCGGAGTTCCGAGTGGGGAAATAATAGACCGTTCTTATAAACATTAACGTAGAACAAGACGTTTCCTGAATTATCGATAATAGCCGGCAGAAATCCGCCCTTAAAGACCCTTCCCCTGACAGATATTCCTGCATGGTATGCGATCAGTAAATAGATAATACCTATAATCACCGGACTTCCTTCTTTGTTTTTCAGTGCCCTGTGAAAAAATGTTTTTCCGGGATCCGAAAACATAGGATCTACTGTCTTATAATGTAACCTATTGAAAAATACGTGGTTATATAATTTTACTTTTTCCATAAATGTCTGATCGTCGTTTAGCTCCACAACGATCTCATTTACGTGATCCATTATAATATCATGCAAAACATCATGATCTACGTCATTACTTAACAGATCCTGTATCAGACAAAGACCGGTCATCAGATCGTCCTTCGTATTGCCGATCCAGTCGCGCAGAGCATCGAATTTCAGTTCTTCCCTTAAGGCCGACAACATATCCCCTACACCCGGATATTTATCTTCATTTTCATCCCTGACAATTTCCTCCAGTTCTTCAATGGCAGGACGTCCCATATTCTTTAGTTGACGAAACAAGGCATCTCGTACATATTGGTCGGGATCATCCAAAAGGGTTACAATATCCAATATTTCTGTATTACGAACCATGGTCATTACAGAATTTTTCCAGGATCTCTCCGGCTTTTTGTATCATCAAATCTTTATAATCCACATTCATATCTTTACTACTTCGTTGTGCAATAATCATGCAAACAGTAGCGCCCCGGTGTCCCATAAGTCGGGAAAGGCCGGCAATGGCCGAACCCTCCATTTCGAAATTAGTGATCCTCAGATCGTTGTAACGAAACGATGACAATTTTTGCAAGTAATCAGGATCCCACAAGGGAAGCCTTATGACACGCCCCTGGGGTCCGTAGAACCCTGGTGCCGAAAGGGTAATACCCTGCATGGCATCTTTAAAACGAGTCCCTATTTCTTCAGAATTCTTTACAAAATATGGGGTGGCCAGCAATGAAGACCATTGCATGTGTTTCATAAAAGCCTTTTCCATCTCTTTGTCACACACTTTATCCCGTCCTTCGTACCAGTTCAGTAATCCGTCAATACCTGCAGAATAACGTGAAAAAACGAGCGCTCCTGTGGGAATGTCAGATTGTATGGCTCCTGAAGTCCCTAATCGTAATATGTCAAGTGAACGGTGCTTTTTTCTGAATGTCCGGGTTTCAAAATCTATGTTGGCCAATGCATCAAGTTCATTCATGACAATATCAATATTGTCTGTCCCAATCCCGGTGGACAATATGGTCAATCTTTTACGGCCAAAAGATCCGGTTACTGCCACAAATTCCCTGCTGTGTGAAACGAATTCAACATCCGTTAACAAATCACGCAATAAGATCACACGATCAGGATCCCCTACCAGCAAAATATTTTCTGCCAGCTGTTCAGGATGTAAATGCAGGTGAAACACACTCCCGTCACTGTTGATTACCAATTCAGAAGGTTCTATAACTTTCATTCTGCAAATTTAGAGGAAAATCACGGATTTTCCTCTAAATTTGTTCCAATAAAACAATTGACTCATGATACAACGCATTCAGACATTATACCTGACCGTGGCTTTAGGCCTTATGATTTCTTTGTTCTTCGGAGTGTACGCAACCTACACCCCTTTCATAGTCCTGACCGGTGCTGTATGCACATTGTTGGCAGTTACCATATTCCTGTTCAAAGCCAGAAAGATCCAGATCCGTCTTTGTATCTATACCTCCCTGATCATGCTGGGTCTCCAGGTATGGATAGGCGCCGTTTACTTCAAAAACATGGCCAATGTGCGCTTTCCTGTTACTACGGTTTTCCCTCTTGTCAGTATCATATTGGTGATACTTGCCCTTCGCGCCATAGGCAGTGATGAAGCCCTGGTGCAATCTTACAACAGACTTCGTTCAGGGAAGGGAAAAAAATGATTTTTTTATTATCTTCGTAAATTCAAGTAATCCATTTCATTAAACAATAAAACATAAAATCTATGGAAAAGAACATCTCTCGAAGAAATTTCTTACAAAAAAGCGCCTTGGCCACAGCCGGTGCTATTGTTGCTTCTTCTCCGCTGATGGCTAAAGTTCCTCTGGATTCACAGAAGAAAAAGAAAACGTCGGCTACCGACAAACTCAACATTGCAGGAATCGGTATAGGAGGAAGAGGAGGCGGAGTTATCCGTGAACTTAGTTCCGAAAACATTGTTGCCTTGTGCGATGTTGACTGGAAATACGCTGCGGGACAATTCCAAACATATCCGAATGCGAAAAAGTATAAAGATTTTCGCAAATTGTTTGATGAAATGGGAAACAAAATTGATGCGGTTGTAGTTGGGACAGCCGATCATACCCATGCCGTGATTGCCGCCCAGGCACTTTCCATGGGGAAACATGTTTATTGCGAAAAGCCCCTTACACATACAGTTTATGAGACCAGGCTGCTGACTCGTCTGGCCGCAAAATATAAAGTGGCTACTCAGATGGGGAACCAGGGAGCTTCAGGTGCAGGTGTAAGGCAAATATGCGAAGCAATATGGTCCGGCATGATAGGAGAAGTAACCAAAGTTGAAGCCTTTACTGACAGACCAATCTGGCCTCAGGGTCTTGAGACTCCTACTGAAGCCCATACCCCTCATCCAGATCTGGATTGGGATCTTTTCATAGGACCTGCCCCTTACCGTCCATACAACGAAATTTACCATCCCTGGAACTGGCGCGGATGGTGGGATTTCGGTACAGGAGCCCTGGGAGACATGGCATGTCATATCCTGCAGCCTGTGGTAAAAGCATTGAACCTGAAATCTCCCGTTGCCGTTCAGGGCAGCTCCACTTCCCTGATGACCGATTGTGCTCCTAATGCACAGATAGCCAAATTTGTTTTTCCTGCTCGTGACAATATGCCCAAAGTTGGTATGCCCCGTGTGGAAGTCACCTGGTATGACGGAGGCCTCATTCCTGAGTATCCCAAAGGATGGCCGGCCGGCCGCAATATGAATGACAGCGGTGGCGCCGTTATTTTCCACGGGACAAAAGACACGCTTATTTGCGGATGTTACGGAGTCAACCCCTGGCTGATATCCGGCAAAGAGATTCCGGCCCCTTCCATGACAAGAGAAGTTCCTGAGAATAATCACTATACGGACTTTATTCGTGCCTGCAAGGAAAGTCCTGAAAGCCGTATTAAGACTGCTTCTGATTTTTCAGAAGCCGGACCTCTGAACGAAATGGTAGTCATGGGCGTTCTGGCTGTTCGTCTGCAAGGCCTGAATCGTGAACTCCTATGGGACGGAGATGCTATGAAATTCACCAATATTTCCCCGAATGATACCCTCAGGATGAAGGTTAAGGACGGCTTTTCCATTAAGGACGGTCACCCCACCTTCAACAACGAGTACACCGATCCCATCAATGCCCTGGAATTTTCAAACGAATTGATCCGCCATACTTACAGGGCAGGTTATTCATTGCCTGAAATGCCGTAAACTTAAACATAAAATATTATGAAAAAACTGTTAATAATCCCCCTTCTTATGACTGCGTTGATCGCAAGTTCCTGTGCTTCATGCAACAACAACAAGAAGCAAGTTCAGGAAGAAGACCCCAACATTGTAGTTCTCTTTGACGGAGAAACTTTTGAAGGCTGGCGTGCATATAACGGGACCGATATCCCCGGAGCCTGGACCATTGAAGACGGAGCCATCAAGATCAACGGTTCGGGCCGTGGTGAAGCCGGTGCCGAAAACGGTGGTGACATTATTTTTGACCGCAAATTCGGAAACTTTGAAATGACGTTTGAATGGAAGGTCGCCAAAGGCTCCAACTCGGGTATTTTTTATCTGGCACAGGAGGTCCCGGGTGAACCTATTTATATCTCGGCTCCCGAATACCAAGTTCTGGACAACGCCAATCATCCCGACGCCATGCTGGGTATAGACGGCAACCGCCAGTCAGCTTCCCTTTATGACATGATCCCTGCAAAACCTCAGAACTCAAAACCTTTTGGCGAATGGAACACAGGTAAGATCCTGGTCTATAAAGGCACAGTGGCTCATTTCCAAAACGGAGAGCCGGTCCTGGAATACCATTTGTGGACTCCCCAATGGCAGGAGATGTTGGACAACAGTAAATTCAGCAAAGAAAAATGGCCCGTAGCCTACGATCTCCTGCTGAATTGCGGAGGAGAAGAAAAAGCAGGATACATTGGCTTACAGGATCACGGTGATGATGTATGGTTCAGAAACATCAAAGTTAAAATTCTAGACTAATGGTACGCAGCATTCTGACAACAATTATCATGGCAACGGTTTCTGCTTTTAGCCTGGTTTCCTGTGCTACAGAACCCGTTCAAAAAGAGATCGGACTTCAGTTATACTCCATAAGGGAACAGATAAATGAAGACCTTAACACTTCGCTGGATGCCGTTGCCGAAGCCGGCTACACATTTGTGGAAATGGCCGGTTACAATGCCCCTGAAGGTGCTTTCTACGGCATGTCCGGTGATGCTTTTAAAGAACTTTGTAATTCAAAAGGACTGGCAGTGATATCCTCCCACATCAACGGACCGGATCCGAATGTCACTTCATGGGAAGAATGTATGGCATGGTGGGATAAAGCCATCGCTGATCACCTGTCAACCGGCGTTCTGTACATAGTACAACCTTCCATGTGGCAAAGTGCTTACGAATCTGTAGAAGGACTTTCAAAGTATTGTGAATTGTTCAACGCAGTCGGTGAAAAATGCAACAACGCAGGCATCCGCTTTGGATACCACAATCATTCCCATGAATTTACCACGGTTTTCGATGATGTGGTCCTGTATGATTATATGCTTCAAAATACGGATCCCGAAAAAGTTTTCTTCCAGATTGATGTGTACTGGAGCCAGGAAGGCGGAGCACCAGCCGTCGAGTACCTGGAAAAGTATCCGGGAAGGTTTGACCTGTGGCACGTTAAAGACGACAAGGAAATTGGGGCTTCCGGAAAAATCGATTTCCAGGCCATATATGAAAAAGCAAAAATATCGGGCCTTAAATACGCCATTGTGGAACAGGAAGCATTCGATATGGCTCCTTTTGAAAGTATAAAAGCTTCTTATGATTATTTGAACAATGCTGCCTACGTAAACGATTCGTATTCGGAATAAACCTCTATACGGGCATTACCAGGAAAAATTCTGTGTCATTCATCCATGACACAGAATTTTTTTATGACACTGTATGCATCCTGAATACCCAATTCCCCGGCTGTAGAAATGTCCATACACCCCTTCTCCTTCTCTTTCAGATAGATCTGTATTAGGCCCCGGTTGTAATAAGCTTCTGCAAGATAAGGATACAACTCAAGGGCTTTCGAGTAATTGGTTATGGATCGTGGAAAATCCCCCGACAAACAGTAAAGGTTCCCCAGGTTATAATAAATATGGGAAAAATCGGGAGCCAGCAACGCTGCTTTTTCCAGATCGTTTATGGCTCCTGAATAATCGTATTGACGACGGCCCTGTTCCTGTACGCGTGTACGGGTAGTACCTGCCTGGTCCAGGGTGAGGATCTGCACGTTATTTTCCATAGAAGAGATGAAATCTATCATTTCACTCTGTAATGCAGCCCGGTTTATATAATAAAAAACGTTATCGGGATCTTTTTCTATAGCCCGGTTATAGGATGCCAGGGATGCATTGAACAATTTACTCTGGAAATCCAGGATACCCCGGATGAAATAAAGATCCGGTGAATCTCCCTCCCCCAGGATCAGCTTTTCAATTTGTTCTCTTTGAAATTCAATGCGTTCCGGGTCAGTTTCCGGTTCCTGACTAAATAAACTGACAGGTATTGATTGACGCATGGTAAATTTTTCAAGATCCTCATAATAATACCTTTGTTCAAGAGCAATGGTATTTTCTGCAGGCCCGGTCAAAAATTTGTAAAGCGGTTTCAAACGTATGTCCACATCCCTGTATTGCAGCAGTTCGTTGTTGAAGTCTTTTTTGGCAAAGTCGGCATCCAGTGCCAACAGACGGTCAAAACGTTGTGTTGTATCTGCGAATGCCGAGTATGTGGTATCTCCCAGCCGGGATTTGTAATCGTTAACCTTGTCCTGAGCCACCTGGTAATCCAGTTCAGCTGCCGCAAACAGACCGAGTCTGTTCTTAACGAACGAACGGTTCATATATGCGTTCGCAAAATCCGGATACAATTCAATGGCCTTGTCATAGTCCCGCATGGCATCTCTGTAACGTTCCATTTGAATGAACAAAGCCGCCCGGTTGTAATAGGCCAATACGTTGTTGGGATTGATGGAAATAACCCGGTCATAATCTTCCAGAGCATTGTTGTAGTCTCCAATCTGGGTACGTATCAACGCCCTGTTGTATAAAGTCAGGGCATTCCCCGGATCTTCCCGGAGTACTTTTTCAAGATCGGCCAGTGCCCCGTTAAGGTCAGTCTGATTGTAACGGATCAGGGCGCGGTTGAAATAGGCGAATGAATTTTCCGGATCCAGAGATATTGCCTGGTCCAGATCCTCAAGGGCAGCCGGGTATTGCTCCTGCATAGCATAAACACGCGATCTGCGGATGTAGCCTTCAGGATCGAATTTGTTCAACAATACGGCGGTATCGTAATCATGCAGTGCTTTTACAGTATCCTCCAGATACAGGTAACAGGCACCCCTGTTCAGGTATGCTTCGCTCACCCGGGGTTCGTGACGAATAAAACGATTGAAATCTTGCTCTGCCAGTTCAAATTGCTGGGACAGCAGGTAGGTGACCCCCCTGCTGAAATAGAGTCCGTTATAGCCGGGACGCAGGTCTATGGCTTCCTGCAGATCTTCCAGAGCCTTTTCGTATTCTCCCAGACGAGAATAAGTTATTGCCCTGTAATGGTATGCCATGGTAAATATGGGATGAATGGATATGGCCCGGTCAAAATCTGTTCGGGCTCCCATGAAATCTCCCAGGTTGTACTTTCCTATACCTCTGAAAAAATAAGCTTCGTGTAAAGTCGGGTCCAGCTGAATGAGTTTGTTGAAATTATCAATAGCCTGCTGGTATCGTCCTTCGAACAACAAATGTTGCCCCCGGTAAAAAAACTGCTGTTTATCGTATTGGGCTTCCGCTTTTCCCGCAGAGAAAAAAAGGAAAACAAGAAAAACTATATACAGGCGCCGTTTATTTACCATTTATCAAAGGTATGAAATTTGACAGGAAAAATTTGTTCCTTTGCAATTGAAAAACAAAAAATATGCCGCGCCTTTTCCTTTTTGTGTCTTGCCTTTCAATAGTTCTTCTGTTCCCGGCAGTCTCGTTGCAGGCACAAAGAGCACGTCCGGAAGATTATGCCAGCAAGGTTACCCGAAAAGATTTGGATTACCATATACGTTACTTGTCTGACAGTCTGTTGCAGGGCAGAGAAACCGGGTCACCGGGTGGTTCAGAAGCGACTCTATACATTAACAATAAGTTCAAAGAATACGGGTTACGTCCACTGGGTACGGCAAATCCTTACAGGTACAATGTTTCGTACATTCAGGGATTTGTATGTCCTACCGGCCAGAGAGGTCGCAATGTGATCGGATGGATACCGGCAGCAGAGAAAGAAAGCCACAAATACATAATCATATCTGCGCATTACGATCACCTGGGTGTGATAGAAGGAATTCATTATCCCGGGGCAGACAGCAATGCATCGGGAGTCGCCGCGTTATTATCTCTGGCTGAAACCTTTGGAGCTGCAACCAAAGACGGGCACGGGCTTACATGCAACCTCATATTTGTGGCATACGATGCTAAGGAATTTTCCATGACCGGAGCCCGGATCTTTGCTTTATCACTGGGAATTCCTGCCGAGCAGGTAGTGTTGAACCTTAACCTGGACCAGATGGGAACTACCCTGGCTCCCCCGGGAGACTCACGTAAGTACATACTTATACTGGGGGCGGAAAAAGTCCCTGACCATATCATACGGTCCATGGACAACAACAATGCTTACTACAATACAGGTCTGGAACTGGATTATTCTTTTTATCAGAGCCCTGAATTTGCTGAAATATTTTTCACCATGACAGAGCAATACTTTTTATCGCTGCAAAATATTCCCTCCCTGCTGATAACCTCGGGGGTGAACGATCACACCTACAAACCCCGGGATACGCCGGATATCATAGATCTGCCTGTTCTGGAACTCAGGACACGATGGCTTTTCTTCACTCTATGGGATCTGATTCAGCGCTGATGGATCCGGATCAGGTCATATGATACGGTAACACTGCCCCGCATTTGTTTCATCTTATAATCGAAAAAATCACTCCCGGGTTGAAAAATATCTTTAACTCCCATCATTACATGAAGTCCCATCCGGATACGCGGAAATATCCGGGCCTCGTAACCCAGGAAGAGTCCGGTATCCCAGGTATCAAGCAATGAGGAAAAATCCATTACCTGCGGGGTTGCTATTTCTGAATCAATTCGGTCGGGCTCAGATCCGATAAACCCTTTTGTTGCATTTGTAATAAAGTGTGATTTAAGAACATAGGTTCCAAAAAATCCCAACTGGATACCATGTTGTCTTTTTTTCCCGGCAAGAAATTCAACATATACGGGAAGTTCCAGCAAAGTGAATCCCATAGACATCTGGGAAGTTCCCGTAAAATACTGCACCATATTTTCCCCTTTGAACTTTTGATTGGTAACACGTGCATCCGCCTCCATGGCAATGGTCTTGTAATTGAGGTTCGCCCCCAGTGTCCAGCGGTTATGTACGTTCATAAAAAAACGGGCACCCAGTGTCGCATTCAGCCTGGGGTATGCATTGAAAGAGCCTCCTACGGCATTCAAAGGCACAGGCATGGCACCTCCAATATCCGTCCCTATCTGGGGAGCTATGCAAAATGAAGCAGGATCTTGTGCTCTTAGCGAATTGCACGACAACACACCCAGGCAGATGAGTGTTAAGACCAATACGGAAAATTTATTTTTCAGGACCATTTGGCAAAAATAGTATAATTTTTGAACGCAAAGCCTTTCCGGTAGGAAGCTCCGTTCTTTCGGCCAGCGCCCGGGGTGTTCCGCAAAAGCAACAAGTCCCCCCGTTTTGACCCGCATCGGGTCCCATGTCTATGACCCAGTCGGCACATTTTACTACATCCATATTGTGTTCCACCACAAGCACCGAATGTCCGTTTTTAATAAGTGCCTGGAATGATTTCAGCAATTTTTCAATATCAAACACGTGCAATCCGGTAGTTGGTTCGTCAAATATAAAAAGCCTGTTTGCCTCGGAATTCTGCCGGGACAGGAAATAAGCCAGTTTTACTCTCTGGCTTTCACCTCCGCTCAAACTGCTGCTGCTTTGCCCCAGTTTAATATATGAAAGACCCACTTCATCCAAAGGCCTGAGTTTATCGGCTATCCGCAAGGCCGCCGGTTCTTTTTGTGAAGAAAAGAAAGCAATAGCTTCTTCTACGGTCATCTCCAGAACATCATATATGTTTTTGTCTTTATACCTGACTTCCAGTATATCCGGTTTAAACCTTCTGCCTCCGCAGGATTCACATGTCAGGACCACATCGGCCATAAACTGCATTTCAACTTTCACAACACCTTCTCCCTGGCATTCAGGGCATCGGCCTCCTTCAATATTAAACGAAAAATGAGAATGCCCGTAACCGTTCATCCTGGCATACGGTTGCTCGGAAAATAGTTTTCGGATATCGTCATAGGCTTTTATATACGTGACGGGATTGGAGCGGGAAGATTTTCCTATGGGATTCTGATCTACCAGTTCCACCCCGGCAAGCCTGTGCAGGTCTCCTCCCAGTCCATCAAATTTACCGGGAGCCGGTGTCCTGGCCTGGTTGTATTGCCGGCTGAGGGCATAAAACAGAACATCCCTTACCAGAGATGATTTGCCCGAACCGCTGACTCCCGTAACCGCTGTAAAAACCTGCAAGGGAAACTTTACGTCAATGCCCTTCAGGTTATTATGGGAAGCCCCGCGGACCATGATATAGGAATTCCACGTTCTTGAACGTTCCGGGACAGGGATGACGTTGGGATCGTTTAAAAAACGGAGGGTGCGGCTTTCGCCTGTATAGATCTTCTTGCCAGGCCGGACAGGCGGTCCCTGGTACATAAGGTTGCCCCCGTCTTTTCCGGCTAAAGGTCCAATATCTATAATCTGATCGGCAGCCCGCATGATTTCCTCGTCGTGCTCCACAACCATTACCGTATTGCCCATCTCTTTGAGTGCTTTCAGGGAAACAAGAAGTCTTTGAGTATCCCGGGGGTGAAGCCCAATACTCGGCTCATCAAGAATGTATAAGCTCCCGACCAGCGAACTTCCCAGCGAACTGACCAGGTTAACCCGCTGACTTTCACCACCACTCAACGTAGCAGACCGTCTGTTCAGTGTCAGGTACCCCAGCCCTACCTGGTTCAGAAAATGCAACCGGGACCGGATCTCTTCCATAGTTCTCCCGGCAATTTCCATTTCTCTTTCGCTAAGGCTGATATGATCCATGAATTCCGCCAACTGTGAGACAGGCATATCCAGAAGCCTGTCTATTCGCGTCTCCGAGATACGAACGTATGAAGCTTCTTTCCGTAACCGGGTCCCGGCGCATTCCGGACACAATGTCTTTCCGGTAAAACGACTAATGATGATCCTGTACTGGATCTTATACCTGGACGATTCAAGTTGCTTAAAGAACCGGTGTATTCCAGTTATGTGATCGTCTCCGTTCCACAACCAGTCTTTTTCCCGGTCAGTCAGGTCCCTGTAAGGCTTATGTATGGAAAAACCGGCTGCGGATGCATGCCTTATAACTTCCTCCTTGAACGTTTTCATAACATCACCCCTCCAGCACGCCACGGCATCCTGGTACAGGGACAGACCGGTATCCGGAATTACCAGCGATTCATCTATTCCGGTTATCTTTCCGTACCCGCCGCAGACGGGACAAGCTCCCAGGGGATTGTTGAAACTGAACATGTATTCATTGGGCTCCATGAAGGTAATCCCGTCAGCTTCAAAACGTGTTGAAAACGGGACCATGCCTTCTTCAGTCTGAACAAACAACGTTCCCTCACCCACAGAAAACGCCGTGTTGATGGATTCGGTAATACGGGCCCTGTTATCAGGATTGTCCACCGGGCTCACACGACCGGCAATAAGATAGACATCCCGGTCTGTGTATTTGTTTTTTTGCTGCAAAATATCCTCAATCCGGATCGTTTCTTTTCCGTCCCAGAAACGCACAAATCCTTCCTGTTGCAGCTGTAAGAGTATTTCTATACGGCGTTGCCGGTCATCCCAGCCGAAAGGAGCCAGGAGCATGGCATGGGAATTTTCGGGAAGGGTAAACAAAAACTGCAGTACATCCCCCACCGTATGACGGGTAACTTCTTCTCCCGAAACAGGAGAATAGGTTCTGCCAATCCTGGCGTACAGCAAGCGCAAATAATCATATATTTCCGTTGACGTTCCAAGTGTAGAACGGGGGTTACGCGTATTTACTTTTTGTTCTATGGCAATAGCCGGAGGAATGCCGTCTATCAGATCCACATCGGGTTTTTTGATCCTTCCCAGGAACTGACGGGCATATGCCGAGAGGCTTTCCACGTAGCGCCGTTGCCCTTCGGCAAACAGTGTGTCAAAAGCCAGAGAAGATTTCCCCGAACCCGAGACACCTGTGATAACTATGAACTGATCCCGGGGAATTTCAATGGAAAGGTTCTTTAAATTATGAACCCGTGCCCCTTTTACAACGATTTTTTCTTCACTCATAACATCATTCCCTTACTGCCTTAATGATCCCTTTAATCTTTTTCAAATGGAACAATAGCAGATCCACCTGTTTGTTAGAGTTCACAGCGACCTGTAAACGCCCCACGATCTTTCCGCTGTGTCCGGAAAAGGTATAACTTCTCATGTTGAGGGAAAGATTTCTCATCACTTCCCCGATCTCACCGGCCAGCCCGATCTCTTCATAAGCAGTAACCCGTATTCCCACCTGGAAAACGGCGGATGTCACTGTATTGCGCCATCTTACCTTTTGTATCCGGTAAGGGTATTGTTCCATCAAACGGGCGGCATTGGGACAACTCATCCTGTGAATTTTGATACCTTCCTTAATGGTAACAAATCCAAAGACGGGATCTCCAATAACGGGATTGCAGCATTTCGCCAGTTTGTATTTAATACGACCGAAAGAATCGTCTATGACCAGGTAATCGCCTTCACCGTAGCGTGTATGACCCTCCTCCTTTTCTGCCGTCAGGGGTTCAGGGGATGGCTTTGCGGTTTTTTCTTCTTTTGCAGGTTCTTCCTGCGTCAAAAAAGATTTAATTTCCTGCAGGGGAATGTCCTCCCGGGCAATGGCTGCATAAAAATCACTTATTTGCTTGATTTTGAACTTTTTAAGCAGACGGGCCGTGTCGTCCGGAGTGAGCTCTGTTTTCCAGTTTTTCAGACGTCTTTCCAGAATCTCCCTGCCCGCAGCATCCTGGATCCCGGCTTCTTCACGCAGTTTTTGCCGGATCTTGTTCTTTGCTTTTCCCGATACAACAAAGTTCAACCAGTCCCTGGAGGGCTTCTGGTTTTTGGAAGTAAGTATCTCTACTACATCGCCTGTATTCAGAATATCCCGTACCTGGGACATTTTACCGTTCACACGACCTCCGGTGCATTTGAGCCCCACGTTGGTATGTACCTCAAAAGCAAAGTCCAGAACGGTAGATTCTGCCGGCAGGCGTTTCAGATCTCCTGAAGGAGTAAATACATATATTTCATTGGGTTTGAAAAGGTCAGCATCTTCCCCTGACCTGAATTCTTCCGCGGGGTTCTGCAACCGTTTTCTTACATTCCCGAGCCAGTCGTTCAGAACCTCTTCATTACGCATCCCTTTGTATGCCCAATGTGCCGCCACCCCATACTCGGCAACCATATCCATGCGTCTGCTTCGGATCTGGACCTCCACCACCCATTGATCAGGAGTCCGGACCGTAATGTGCAGCGATTCGTAACCACTCGCTTTCGGAATGGTGATCCAGTCCCTCATTCGCTCAGGGATCGGTTCGTAGATTTGCGTAACCAGGGAATATACCTGCCAACAGACTTCTTTTTCTTTTTCAGGAGGAGTATCTATGATGAAACGAATGGCCAAGATATCGTATACTTCATCCACATCTACCTGTTGTGCCTGCATTTTACGCCATATGGAATATGTGGCTTTTGTACGGCTTTTCAATTCGTATTGAATACCGTCCGATCTCAATTCTTTCTCCAAAGGCCTGACAAAACCGGCTATCCGTGCCTTACGTTCAATTTCTGTAGCTCTTATATTATTGGTTATCAGGCGATAATCTTCCGGCTGAATGATTTTGAAGGAAAGGTCTTCCAATTCACTCTTAATTCTGTACAATCCCAGCTGGTGCGCCAGGGGAGCATACAACATCAACGTTTCCGTTGCTTTTTTTATGTGTTCGCTGCGGGGAAAACATTCGATCAGTGAACGCATTACTTCCAGTCTGTCTGCCAGTTTAATGAGAGTTACGCGGGGATCTGCCGAGTAGGATATGATCAATTTCCGGTAATTGTCTGCCTGCAACCGGGTGTCTTTTGGATTGATAGTCGATATTTTGTTCAGTCCGGCAACCAGTACCCCGATATCACTCCCGAAATCCCTTCCGATCTCGTCCAGAAGCCCCGGATTCTTGCGGCTGGCTTCATGAAGATATACGGTTGCTATCGCTTCCCGGGTAAGGCCGATCTCGTTTTCAACAATGTGCGCAACGGCATCCACATGGGTCATGAACGGCTTTCCGTTACCCCTTTCAAGATCGGTCAGCTTTTCCCGTGCATAGTCTTTGGCACGGGCTATCATATGAGCATTACCCTGCGTGTTCATTTAAGTAGTTTTTCCAATGCGTACATCTCATCTCTAAAACCGGCGGCCGTAATAAAATCCAGTTTAGAGGCGGCATCTTCCATTCTTTGTCTGGCCGTGACTATAGCTTTCTCTAGTTGTTGCGGGGTCATAGAGCGCGTAACGGGATCTTCGGCAACCATGGAAATCGTATCGTGCTGGTCCCTGTAAATATTGCCCTGCCTCAAAGTGTCTCTTACATTTATCGCTATCTGAGTAGGAGTTATTCCGTTTTCCCTGTTATACTGTATCTGTTTTATACGTCTTCTTTCTGTTTCACGGATTGTCCGCGCCATAGAGTCTGTAATGCGGTCTGCATACATAATTACCTTTCCGTCTACATTACGTGCCGCCCTTCCGGCTGTCTGTGTCAGAGCTCTTTCCGACCTTAGGAATCCTTCCTTGTCCGCATCCAGTATGGCTACCAGCGATACTTGCGGGAGGTCAAGCCCTTCACGTAAAAGATTGACTCCTATGAGCACATCGTAATACCCCTTCTGAAACTCCTCCAGGATCCTTATTCTTTCCAGGGTTTCCACATCTGAGTGTATATAAGTACAACGGATCTGAATCTTTTGCAAAAATTTATGCAATTCTTCAGCCATACGTTTGGTAAGGGTGGTTACCAGTACACGCTGGTCTTTGGACGAACAGATACGGATCTCTTCTATCAGGTCATCTATCTGTCCTTCTGTTTTCCTCACTTCCACAGGCGGATCCAGCAGGCCGGTGGGCCGTACTACCTGTTCGACTATCAACCCGCCGGATTTTTCCAGTTCATAATCTGCCGGAGTGGCTGAAACGTACATACGCTGTCCTATGACAGTGTCAAATTCTTCAAAAGTCAGGGGTCGGTTGTCACCGGCTGCCGGAAGACGGAATCCGTACTCAATAAGCACTTCTTTCCTTGAACGGTCGCCCCCGTACATAGCTCTGACCTGGGGCAGGGTGACGTGACTTTCATCAATGATGGTTAAGAAATCATCGGCAAAATAATCCAGCAGGCAGAAAGGCCTGGTTCCGGGCGGTCTTCCGTCAAAATACCGGGAGTAGTTTTCTATGCCTGAACAATAACCCAGTTCCCGGATCATTTCAATATCAAATTCCACACGTTGCAGCAACCGGTTTGCTTCCAGGTGTTTCCCCACATTCTTGAGGTATGCCACACGTTCGGTCAGATCATCCTGGATGTTTCTGATGGCTTTTTCCTTTCTTTCTTTCGTAGTTACAAAAGCACTGGCCGGATAGATGGCAATTCCTTCGATCCTTTCCAGTACACCGCCTGTTACCGGATCAAAACGTTCTATGGATTCAATTTGATCGCCCCAGAAAGCGATCCGGCAGGCAATGTCATCGTAAGCCAGATATACATCTATGACATCTCCCCTGACCCTGAAAGTGCCCCTTTTGAACTCGTTCTCATTACGTGAATACAAAGCATCCACCAATCTGTAAAGCAATTGATTGAAGTCATGTGCCTGTCCGGTTTTAAGGGTTATGGTGTTGGCATGAAAATCGTCAGGATTCCCTATTCCGTAAAGACAGGAAACACTGGATACGACCAGTACGTCACGTCTGCCGCTTAGTAGTGCGGATGAAGTACTTAAACGGAGCTTCTCTATCTCATCGTTTATACTCAAATCTTTTTCAATATACACATCAGTTACGGGGAGGTATGCTTCCGGCTGGTAATAATCGTAATAGGACACGAAATATTCCACGGCATTATCCGGGAAAAAGCTCTTAAATTCGGAATAAAGCTGTGCTGCCAACGTTTTGTTATGGCTGATGACCAGTGTGGGCCTTTGCAATTTTTCCACCACATTGGCCATAGTAAACGTTTTGCCGGATCCCGTAACACCCAGCAATACGGCAGCTCCGGTACCATCCCTGAAGAGGGTACTCAACTGTTCTATTGCCTGCGGCTGATCCCCCGTAGGCTTGTAGGGTGCTTTAAGCTTGAATTCCATAAATAAATTTACAGGATGACAAATTTACGGAAAAAATTACGAGTGGCTGTAACAGGGGCTGTCAGTACATCAAAAAACCGGCCGCACCACCCAGGAACATCAACAGGATAGGATGTACCTTATAAAAATAGGCAGCCAGAAAAGCCAGAGAAAACAACAGGTAACTGCGGTAATCCACAAAATTTACAGGGGTAGCCATAACCAGAACGGCTGATGCGATCAACCCTACCACTACTGGACGAATGGCCCGGAAGATCCCCTGAACGGTTTGATTGTTCTTGTATTTAATTATGAAACGGCTCACCAGGATCATCAGTATGACGGAAGGGATTATCAGTGCCATGGTTGCCATGACGGATCCCAGGATATTACCGCCGGAAGAGGTATATCCCACGTAAGTGGCTGTATTGATAGCTATAGGTCCGGGAGTCATCTGCGATACGGCCACAATATCAGAGAATTCCTGCATGGTAAGCCAGCCGTGATGTCCAACCACCTCATCCTGGATCAGGGACAGCATAGCATACCCACCGCCAAAACAAAATAGCCCTATTTTCAAGAAAGTAAGGAAAAGCTGTAAATAGATCATCTGCCTGCCCTCCTTTTTCTGTATTTATCAACACGGTACCACAAATAACCGCCCAGTCCTGCAGCCAGGATGACCCAGACGGGAGAAACACCAAAAAGCCATATCAGCAAGGCCGATGATGCCGCAATAAGTCCGGTTACCACAGTCAGGCCTATGGCCCTCATAGTCGTGATAACCGGAACTGCAATAAGGGCTACCACAACAGGCCGCATCCCCAAAAATATCCGTTCTACCACAGGGTTGTCCCGAAAACTTTTAAAAAACAGGGCCAGGGCCAAAATCGCAAAGAAAGGGGCTATAACGGCACCTGTTACAGCAGTCAACGCCCCTTTCAAACCTTTGAGCCGGTAACCTACTCCCACTGCAATATTGACAGCTATCACTCCGGGAAGTGTCTGAGTAGCAGCTAAGAGGTCAGTGAAATCTTCTTTTGTGATCCATTTTTTCCTGTCTACCACTTCAGCCTCTATCAAAGGCAACATGGCCAGTCCGCCGCCTATGGTAAAAGCGCCGATCCTGAAAAATACTGTAAACAGGTCCCGGTACATATTCACTCCAGTATTATATCCACCACCCTGTTGATCAGGGATCGCTGGTAAGGTCTTTCAATCCTTATGTAATTCCGTGTATAACCGTGCATTTTCCCGTCCCGTGTCTTTCCCTCGAACAAAACTTCTTCCTGTCTGCCCTTATTGGCAAGAATAAAATCACGGTGCAACATATCTGACAATTCACCCAGTTTACGTGCCCTTCCCGTTATTATTCCATCCCGAATCCGTTCGCTTGCCGGAAAGGAGGCGGCATGTGTGCCGGGCCTTACGGAAAAAGGAAAGACATGCAAATAAGACGGTTTCAGGTCCCTTAACAAATTGTATGTATTGATAAAATCTTCCTCGCTCTCGCCGGGAAATCCGGTTATCACATCTATTCCCGTAAAAGCATATGGCATCAGGGAGTGGATCGTTTTCATCTTATCGGCAAACAAGGCAACGTGGTAACGCCTTCCCATTCTTTTCAGGACAGGATCACTGCCACTTTGCAATGGTATATGAAAATGAGGTAAAAATGGCTTTCCCCGGGCAATTTTTTCAATAATGCCATCGGTTAAAAGATTCGGTTCAATGGAAGATATCCGGTACCTGTCTATCCCGGGAACGGTTGCCAGAGCATCCAGCAGATCGGAAAAGGACTCTCCCGTGGTTTTCCCGAAATCGCCCGTGTTTACTCCTGTCAAAACAATCTCTTTGACGCCTTTGGATGCAATTTCCCTTGCCTGGCAAACCACATCGGCTATAGGGATGTTCCGGCTTCTTCCCCTGGCCAGGGGAACGGTACAATAAGTACAGCGGTAATCACATCCATCCTGAACTTTTAGAAAAGACCGCGTTCTGTCCCGGTTGTTTTCTCCGGCTGAATAGGCCCGGAAAAAACCCTCCTCTGTTTCACTCGGGCTTATATAAACTTTCCCTGCCTCCAAATCACTTGTTGCACGAACGATCCTGTCTCTGTAACCGGTGCCGATCAATGATGAGATCCCCTGTATGGCTCCCAGGCTCTCAGATCTTAACTGGGCAGAACAGCCGGTCACTACTACATGCGCTGACGGGTTGATCCTCAGTACTTTGCGAATTGCCTGACGGCTTTTTTTGTCTGCGTGTTCGGTTACCGAACAGGTATTGATCAGGTATACATCCGCTTTTTTTGAGGAACTGATTTTTTCATAACCCTGTTGCATAAAATCGCGGGCTATGGTTGCGCTTTCCGCATAATTCAGTTTACAGCCAAGGGTAATGACGGCAAAAGTCTTTTTTTCATTCATTTTGTAAATCCTTCCGGGTAAGTGTCACGGAAGCCCTCCCCGCTTCTCCGCCCAGGGATGGTGCCAGTTTTGAAACAGTGACCCGGCATTCTGCCAGGTGAAAAGCATTCATAAGGCTTTGCAGGATCCTTCCTGCCACATGTTCCAGCAACAAACTGGAAACTGTCATTTCTGCGGATATTAATTCGTAAACACGTGAATAATCTATCGCGTCTTCCAAACAGTCGGTCCAAGCCGCTTTACATCCGTCCGTGATCATTTCAACATCCACTTTAAACCGGGTCCCTATCAGACGTTCCTCTTCAAAACATCCGTGATGCGCATAAAACATCAGATCATGCAAAGCAATGGTAGCCATAATCAATCAGCCATTATTAAAAATACACATGGTTTTTTTCTGTATTGTCCCTCAAAATCGGGTTCATTTTTTCGCCAGTCACCTATGGAACGAGTTCCAATAAAAGCATCCGGCATGGTAAGGTCTATGGCAACAGTCAGCCTGGTACGGGGATGGCAGCCAGCCACCAGTGCCCGGAACAATGCTGCGTTCCTGTAGGGTGTTTCAATGAAGATCTGCGTCTGATGATTCCTTGCCGAGTCTTTTTCCAGCTCCCTGATCTTTTTATCCCTCATTTGCGGCTTAACCGGGAGGTAACCGTGGAATGCAAATTGCTGCCCGTTGAGTCCCGAGCCCATCAGGGAAAGCATCAGGGATGAAGGTCCGGTAAGGGGGATCACCTGAAATCCGTTCTCATGCGCCAGGGCCACAAGAGCAGCCCCGGGATCGGCCACGGCGGGTAACCCCGCTTCCGAGATCAGTCCCATGGAAAAACCTTTACGCATGGGCTCCAGCAACGGACTCAGCTCACTCAAAGTTGTATGCTCGTTTAACAATTCCAATTCAAGGGTTTGAACCTGTAATCCCAGGGAAGACAAATAACGCCTTGCCGATCTCAATTCTTCAACCACAAAATAATGCAATTGGTATACCTTCTGAATGGTCCCTTCGGGAATGACCAGTCGGGGATCGGTATCTCCCAGCGGTGCCGGTATCAGGTATAAGGCCGCTCCTTTCATTGTCCCTGGCCCTCCTGCCGCAGACGCTCGGTTAAGGCACGCTGGAATTTTCGGGCATTTCTCATATGCTCACGCAATGTGGGAGCAAAGTTGTGGTATCCGGTAAAATCTTCTTTGGCACAAAAATACAGGTAATCGTGATCCTGATAATTCAAAACGGCATCTATAGCTTCTATAGACGGCACACTTATAGGACCGGGTGGAAGCCCGCGGTTTTTGTACGTATTGTAAGGAGAATCAATGCGTGTATGTTTCCTGAGAACCCTCCGGATGGAATAGTCCCCGGCTGCAAAAATTAACGTGGGATCTGCCTGTAATGGCATATTGATCCGGAGACGGTTTATATAAACACCTGCAACGGCAGGCATTTCATCTGTTTTCTTTGTTTCTTCAAATACAATGGAGGCCAGCGTACTCACTTTTAATGGTGTCATGCCCAATATGCGGGCTTTTTCCTTCCTGGTGTCGTTCCAGAACAGATTGTATTCACGGCACATACGTTTGAGGAGTTCTTCTTCCGATATCGTCCAGTAAACTTCATACGTGTTTGGGATAAACATAGCCCGTATACTGACCGAATCAAATCCCATAGATGCGATCAGTGAATCATTCCTTAGATGAGACAACACCCCTGCCGAATCAATTTCCAGGTTCCGGGACAATACGGCAGCCAGCCGTTCGAATGTCCTTATGGTCCCGGAAATGGTTATATTCAAAGGATCCTGCCAGCCCATGGCCAGCTTTCTTGCCAGTTGCTGGTTATTCATATCCTGATTAACGGCATACCTTCCGGGGTGGACATTGTCCGGGAGGTTTTCATGCGCGGCAGCCCAACGGAAAGTTTTTTCAATTTTCAAATAACCGTTACCGGTTAAACTGTCCATCAGTTGTTCAAAATCCGCCCCGTGCGGGACCAACAAATAAGAAACAACACCGTTTTCAATTACAATATTCTTGTGACGAAAAGTAAAAAAAAGCCATCCTGCTGCA
>JBAZDQ010000009.1:0-64913 GCA_041654355.1 Bacteroidales bacterium | reverse complement strand
GCAAGAATAATTCCTTTCATGTTCAGGATTTTTGAATGTGAACAAAGTTAATAATTATCTTTGAGCGATGAAATGTTTGTGGCTACTGGTAAGTGTGCTTTTAATGCCGGTCGTTTCTGAAGGGATCCCGGCAGCGGGCAATATTATGGATAAGCTCCCGGGTTACCGCAGTGAATTGCCGGTAGAAGGTGTTGCTGAGCTGCACAGCGGGCAGGACAGTGTTGCGGAGCTGAGTCCCGGCCTCGGCAAGGAATCTTTTCCGGACAGTTTGCTCAATGGTAAAACAGTGGCGGTGATGACGGGGTCTTTGGGAGAGATGATCCTGAGTGAGGAATATCCGTTGGTGAAGGTGCATTGTTTTGATGATATAATGGACGGGTTTGCGGCGTTGAAGGCGGGAAAAGTGCATTATGTACTGACGGCTTATACAACTGCCTATGTAGTAGGCCGTTCCGATAATTCTTATATAATTCTTCCACACAATCTTACAAATGAAGGTGCGGGAATTGCCCTTTCACAGGATGATACTAAAGGGTTACTGGCACAGATAGATTCCGTGCTGGCGGTGTTTCGTGCAGATGGGACGTTGGATGCCATTATAGGGAACTGGATCCGTAACGACGGGTCTGATTATGTGATAACGGATTTTTCCGCAACCGGTGCGGCAGAAACGGCTGTGGCAGAAACTGATGTACCTGGATCTGCTGTGGCGGGATCCGGTCGACCTCCTTTGCGGGTAGGAACGGCGGCCAACAGGGAACCGATGTGTTTTATACAAAACAACAGGATCGTAGGCCTGGATTGGGAATTGATGATGCGCATTGGCAAGGCGCTGGGCAGGGAGGTGGAGTTTGCGGATATGAAATATGCGGCTCTGATAGCGGCTTTGCAGTCGGGACGCATTGATGCGATCGCTTCCAATATGACGGCGACTGCGGAACGCAAAAAGCAGGTGGATTTTTCGAGTGTGTATTTTGTGAATCCGCAGGTATTGATAGAGTGGTCGGAAAACGGGGACAAAGCAGCCGATGGCTTTTGGCAGCAGTTTGTGCAGGCGCTGCAACGCAACGTGTTGCATGAGAAACGGTATATGCTAATTTTGGACGGGTTATGGGTGACGTTTCTCATTGCAGTGCTTTCTGTAATCTTCGGGACGTTCCTGGGAGCCGGTGTGTGTGCCCTGAGGATGTCGGCCGGGGGTTTTAGCCGCAATTTTGCAAAAGGATATATTGCCTTGTTCCGGGCAATCCCGCACGTGGTGATCCTGATGCTGATGTTTTACGTGGTTTTCGCTACGTTGCGCATAAGTGGCATTGTGGTTTCTGTGATCACTTTTGCGATGATCTTTGCTGCGTATTCTTCCGAGTTATTCCGTTCGTCCCTGGAGAGTATTCCCACGGGGCAGCGTCATGCGGGTCTGGCTTTGGGTTTTAATAAGTTCCAGACATTTTGGCACATTTTACTGCCTCAGGCGGTGCGAACGGCGTTTCCTGTTTACAAAGGGGAAGTGATCTCGCTGATAAAAATGACGGCTATTGTGGGATATATTGCGGTTCAGGATCTTACAAAGGCAGGAGATATCATTCGCAGCCGTACTTTTGATGCTTTCTTTCCGCTGGTAATGGTCGCCCTGATCTATATGGTGATCATCTGGGCCATCACGCGGCTATTAAACCTGGTATCTTTCAAACAGGGTTAATCCAGCTTCCGGTAATAAACGAATTTGTGTTTGGGCAGAGCGTCCGGATAAAAAATGGCGATCAGATCCGCCAGGATAAGGTGTGGGCTGACGGCCCCTGACTCGAAATAATCGCTCCCGCCTTCGGGCGTGCTACGCAGGTTGTTGTTCCAGACGTTGCCCTTGCGGAAGGCTTCTATCTCGGCAAATCGCGGGTCCAGCGCGGCGAGCGAAGACAGGTTGGAAAATTGGTTGGGATGCAACCAGTAATCGGCTTTAAGTGCATGTATGTAAGCCTGTTCCGTGCTCATGACTGCTGTTTTTTTGCCATTTTCCGAGCCGAGTATGATGCCTCCGGCATCCCTGATAAGGATGTGCAAATGGCTTTCTGTTCCGGGAACGTACCAGACGTCTTTGAATGGTGCGTTGATCAAGATTTTAACCGGTTTGAAGGGTGTGTTGAGCGAATCCAGGCTGCTGCTGCCGTCTTCTACCGCTTTACGCCGTTGCCTGAGTGTTACGGTTTGACGGGCCAGTAGGCGGTATTCTTCGTAAGTCTCGTAGATCCAATGAAATTGCTCCATGGCCATCACCTCTTTGTCAAAAAAAGCGGCAAAGGCTACCAGGAATTCGGCTTTTCCAAGAGGGTGATCTTCAAGGTGTTCGGGCACTTCTATCACGTTCATTCCCAATTGCCTGATTTTCTGGATGTAATCGGCAGGTTGCCCCGGTACGGCATACGCAAAAACGACGTCCGGTTCAAGTGCCATCAGGGATTCATAATCTATAGCCGATTCATAACCCACATCTGTGGCGTTCCTGAGTTTATCGTTATATATGTACTGCCGGCCGGAAACTCCTACTATAGAACGGGTTTCGTTGATGGCATCCAAATAGGCAATGTGCGTGGTTGACAGGCAAACCACCCGTTTCACCTTATGTATGACGTGCCTGGTTTCTTTCTTTGACACGGGATCCTTCAGGTACAATACTTTTTCACCGTCTTCCCTGACTATAAAAAAGTTGTTGGCATACAAAGGCTTATAGATATACTCAATATTGTTCTCCAGGAATGATTGTTCGTCCAGTTTTCGGATACGAAAACTACGGTTCCGGGGACCGGGACAAGATTGAAATGCCAGTGTGAACAGTAATACACAAGAGCCCATAACAGCTCCCCTGAGCATTCTGGATTTTTTCACAACTATTTAATTTTGAGCCTTCCACGGGACTCGAACCCGCGACCTGCTCATTACGAATGAGCTGCTCTACCGACTGAGCTAAGAAGGCTTGGTTTGGGGCTGCAAAGATAAACAAAAAAATCTGCGCACCAAACGGAGTTTGACTGCGCCACAGATCCCCCTTTGTTGCGCCAAAATTTTGGCACACTCAAACTCCGTTTGTACCTTTGATATATGGATATAATTGTAATTGGAGCAGGACCTGCAGGTATGATGGCGGCAGGAACGGCGGCTGAGCGGGGAGCCCGGGTGATGTTGCTGGAGAAGATGGAGAAGCCGGGGCGTAAACTGGCAATAACGGGTAAAGGCCGTTGTAACATTACCAATTTGAAGGATTGGGAGATGTTCAGCCAACATGTACACCCGCTTAAAAGGTATTTCAAGCCGGCATTTTATCAATTCACCAGTGAGGATACGGTTAAGTTTTTCAATGACATAGGGTTACCGACTGTTTTGGAACGAGGTACCCGTGTATATCCTGCTTCCCAGCAGGCCTTTGATGTGATCGATGCTATGAAATCGTGGCTGGAACGCCTTGGTGTTCAGATAGTCTGCAATTGCCAGGTGCTGGAATTCATTCCGGAAGGAAGTGATGAAGGCACGTCGCGAAATGCTTCCGGTCACCCTGCGGATAGCAAGGCAACTGCTGCATTTGTGGCAAACCGTGATGAAGGCACGGACAATGGATTAGCCGCGAACGCGGTTGACTCGGCAAATGCCAAAACCTCTAATCTGCAGAGAATCAGGGCGGTGAAGGTGGCTGGCGCTGACGGTCAGATCAGGCTTCTGGAAGCAGATCATTTCATCCTGGCGACGGGCGGAAGATCCTATCCCAGAACAGGTTCGACCGGCGACGGGTACTCTTTGGCCTCGGCTTTGGGACATTCTGTTGAGCCTCTATTTCCGACACTAACTGCTTTGATGCCTGTTGATTATGACAGAAGTCTGGAGGGAATTCAACTTCGAAACGTGCGTCTGGAGCTTTACACCGAGCAGGTTCTCCGGCGTTCGGAAGAAGGCGAACTGTATTTCACCAACCTGGGGATAGAAGGCCCGATCGGCTTTCGCGTGAGCCGGCAGGCGGTTGTGGCTCTGAACAAAAACCAGCGCGTTGCCCTGCACCTGAATCTGAAACCTGCACTTACGCGGGAGCAACTGATGGCCCGGTGGGAACGGGAATCGAAGGCCGGGGAGCTTTCCCTGCGCTTGAAACGTTACATGCCCGAAGATCTGATTGCTCCTTTTTTGAAATACCTTGCCGAGTCGGGGTTACACCCCGTAGATGGTATGCTGCGATGGGTCTTTCCCATTGCCTCTTACGGAGACTGGGCCCGAGCAGTGGTAACAGCCGGTGGTATCTCTATGAAAGAGATCGACTTACATACCATGCGCTCCAAACTCGTTGCAAATTTGTCCATTGCAGGTGAAGTCCTGGACCTGGACGCTGACAGCGGCGGCTACAACCTGCAGATAGCCTTTGCTACCGGTCGGGTGGCGGGAGGTGGCGCGGTAGGTGGAACCTTCCGCGCCAAATAATCGAAGCTGTTTCTTATATGTCTAATTATTAGATATATAGAAAGTACGTTACTTTTTTGGCGCGCTAAGGTTCCACCTCCTCAGACTAGTTTCAGCAATATTCAACACTCTGCTTAATTGTTTAATTGATACCGGAAACTTTTGTCTGACACTTCCAGCCAGTCGGATTTTTTCGGTGACTGAAAGCTGTGGAATGGTTTTTGGTGAAATTTGTTTTAAAATCAGCTGGCTTATATAGATATCCGGATACCTTACCTTCATTGAATATTGTAGAGATTCCTGCTCAGACTTTTCTTTATCTGTAGGATTGGATAATTTGATCATGGCCTTATCATAGGGTCCAAGATATTTTTCTACTTCTTTTATTTTCAAAAAGCTACCAGGATAAATGTGTCTTTTATTGTTTACACAGTAATGGTCAGGTATTTGCTCTGAAGAATAGGGTAGATTCGTGTTCTTTTCAACTAGTTGATAATCTTTGCCATAGTCGATTCCACGGTCTTTTTGATAATAATACCTGGCTGAACAAAACGGATCGCTATAGGGATGTTTCACTGTTCCATGTCTGGTTGAATTGCGTAAAACATAAATCAGTTTCTCTATCAACTCTTCTTCATTTCTTGCCAAAACCGACACATATCCCCTGCTGCCTACACTTCCTTCAGTTTTGTATTTATGATTGTAATAATTGGCATAGCTAACTCGTAATGCTTTGATAAAACCGGAAGGATCTGTGCATCTTACCAATATATGAAAATGGTTTGATAGAAAATCATACGCAAGAACCTCCACATCGTATTTGTAGGCAAATACAGCCAGCAAATCAATCATATGATATATATCTTCTTTCTCCAGGAATAAGCTTTGATGTGCATTTCCTCTGATACATATGTGGCGGTAAATCTTCATATGATCAAAGAAAAGTACAATTTGTAGAATAAAAGGGACAAAAAAGATAAAGAGGTGGAACCTTCCGCGCCAAAAATCATCTAGATATTTTATAAATATCAGATTAGCAAGGTGTTGAGAAAATAAGGACTAATAAATGGCGCGGAAGGTTCCACCTAGATTATCTTAAAATCCACTTCTGGCCGCACTTGTATCCTGGTGCCTGGAGCAACAGGTAAAGGTTTATGAAGCTCCAGAAGCAGCAAATCACCCATTTTCAAATATACAAATCCTGACAAATGGGCTATTCGCTTTGCAACAACTTGGACAGATGGAATCGGAAAAGTATGCAATTGAGTATCATCTGGTTGGCGTGTATTGTCATTCTGTAGCAAATAAATTTGTTCGAGTTGATCTTTGCCGAGGAAAGTCCGTGGCATGGACAAAGAGTAGTCCAGTGCGAGACCGGGGATCCACAGAGATCTGTCACACAGAGAGCCGTCATGACTTGTGTCAATTTTTCGCTCTGACGTAGCTCCGGAGAATTCTTTAGGATGCCCGTAAATACAAACCCCATAATTCACTTCAGAATAATACCGGTGAGCAAATTGTTCTTTAATACTTCTGCCTAAGCGATTGAATTTCAAAACATAACAGACTGCATAAGTGATACTTTCACATACCGGGGGAATAAAAAAGTTATCCGTCGGTTTTGCCAGAGCCGTGTCCGGTTTCATGTAGAAATCATCCGCACCAAAAGGATAGGCAAAGAGTTTCATAGATCAGGTGAAGCTACTTTTGATATTATTTGTGAGGTTTATTGTTTGGCGCAATGCTGCGGGTCTGGGGTGTCCCCACTGGCAGTTTGTGGCACTGTCAAACTTCATTTGGTGCGCAGTTATGTGGAATCTGTGGCGCACCCACTGGCAGTTTGTGGCACTGTCAAACTCCATTTGACAACTTTATCTCAGTAAGTACCTTTTTGGTATCCAGGGTGAAATCTCCTTTCATCATCCAATCATAGTAGGAGGGTTCTTTTTGGAATACTTCTTTGACCCGGCGACCTTTGTGTTTACCAAAATTAAAGACGGGTTGATCTTGGTCATCTAGAATTACGCGGCCGGCATAATCCAGATTGCGTGATTTTGTTGAGAATTCGGATAAAAAAGTGATGTCGTTTTGTAAGTCTTGCGGATAACGGTCCAGCTGTGCTTCCAAAATTTCAAAAGTAGCCACGGTGTCAGCTTCTGCACTGTGTGCATTTTCAAGGTCTTTATCACAATAAAACCTATAGGCAGCTTTTAGTGTGCGCTGTTCCAGCTTATGAAAGATATTTTGGACATCTATTAATTTATGTTTACGAAAATTAAAGTCTATACCGGCACGTAAGAATTCTTCAGATAACATGGGAACGTCAAACCGGGTGGAATTATAACCTGCTATATCACAGCCTTCCATCCATTTAGCTAGTGATTTGGCTATCTCTTTAAATGTGGGTTCATTAGCTACGTCTTCGTTGGATATACCATGAATTGCCTGGGCCTCAGGTGAAATTGGAATAGTAGGATTAATACGCCTGGTCTTTATTTCACGTGAACCGTCCGGGCTTATTTTGAGCACAGAGATCTCCACAATGCGATCGGTAGCAACATTTAGTCCTGTAGTTTCAAGGTCCAGGAAAAGTATAGGTTTTTTGAGATTTAATTGCATGGTATAGGTATTAAAGTTGATCAGACTGCAAACTTACAAAAATTTATGTTGGGGTATGGAGGCAAATGGAGTTTGACTGCGCCAATTACGTATACAGACAAAAATTTGGCGTAGTCAAACTCCATTTGACAAATGCATTCCACGTGTTGTTCCGGGCCTGCCGGAGTGCTCTTTAAGCGCTGCAATCAACGCAGGTACCTCAAGCGCTGCAGGTAACGCAAGTTCTTTAAGCGCTGCAATCAACGCAGGTACCTCAAGCTCTGCAGGTAACGCAAGTTCTTTAAGCGCTGCAATCAACGCAGGTACCTCAAGCTCTGCAGGTAACGCAAGTTCCTCAAGCGCTGCAATCAACGCAGGTACCTCAAGCGCTGCAGGTAACGCAAGTTCTTCAAGCGTTGCAACAATGTAGTAGTTATGTGCCGGTTTTTGTAGTTATGTGTTGATTTTTACTGTGTGATCATCATGGGCATGATGAGGGCACAGATTTCTTCGTTTTCCGAGTCGGGGTTGATGGGGGTTACTAAACCCACACGGGAGGGATCGCTCAGGGCGATGTTGACTTCGGTGCCGGGGAGGTTAGCGAGTATTTCTGCCAGAAATACGGATTTGAAGCCCATTTCTATGGCGGGGCCTTCGTATTGGCAGGTGATACGTTCCTGTGCGGCTATACGGAATTCAATGTCCTGTGCGGATACAAATATCTGGTTGGAAGAGAAGAGCAGTTTTATGAGGTTTGTGGCCTGGTTGGAGCATACGCTCACGCGGCGTACGGCATTCATCAGTTCTACGCGGTCAGCTATGATGTTGTTGGGATTGTTTTGAGGAATAACGCTGCGGTAAGCAGGGTAGTTCCCTTCCACCAGGCGGCATATCATGCGGTAAGAACCAAAAGTAAAGAAGGCATTTGTTTTATCGTAGGATATGACAATGTCGTCTTCAATTTTTACAAGCAGAATCTTAAGTATATTGGCCGGCTTTTTGGGCAAAATAAAGGAGGAATCCTCGGGAGATGTTATATCCGAACGCGTGTAGCAAACCAATTTGTGGGAATCAGATGCAACCAGGTTAGCAGCTTCTTTCTTCAAATCAAAGAAAATGCCGTTCATTACAGGACGCAACTCTTCATCACCTGCTGCAAAAAGTGTACGGTTTATACCTTCCAGCAACACATCCGGTGAAAACGAAATGGACAGGCTTTCGGCCGGTTCTTTAATCTGGGGATAATCTTCAGCCGGGAAGCCGGGAACCTGGAATTTTCCCGTAGACCAGGTGAATTCAATGATATTCTGTTCTTTGTTGAAAGCAAAAGTCAGCGGCTGCTCGGGAAATTCCTTTAGTGAATCCGTCAGGATACGGGCGGGAATGGCTACACTGCCTTCTTCTGTCACAGAATCCAGCGGCATGGTAGTGCGCAATGTAGTTTCCAGGTCCGATGCTGTTATTGTAAGCGAGTCCCCGGTCAGATTGAACAAAAAATTGTCCAGAATGGGCAACGTATTTTTGGAAGCGATAACCCTGCTGACGGATTGAAGTCTTCCCAACAGTTCTGAGCTAGATACAACAAATTTCATAAGTCTTTATTTTACCGTACAAATATACTAAAAAAGTGCGTTGGAAGATTCAGGCGCATAGGATTTTTCCATGGCCAGTAATTTTTGCTTCTTTTCCAGCCCGGCAGCATATCCCACAAGCGATCCGTCGGATCCGATCACCCTGTGACAAGGGATAAGAACTGCAAAAGGATTGGAAAAATTTGCCTGGCCAACAGCACGCGTAGCTTTCGGATTTTCAATCATTTCCGCCAACTCGGCATAGGTTGTGGTAGTTCCGTAAGGGATCCGCTGCAGCGCAGACCACACATGTTTCTGAAAATCAGTTCCTTCTATATGAAAAAGCAGATCAAAACTGCGCCGGGTGCCTTTAAAATACTCATCCAGCTGTTCAATGGCCATAAGCAGAACCGGCGGCCGCGCTTCTTCTGCGTCCATGGGCTCTCCGCTCTTGTAAAATCCTTTCAAATTATAATCGTCTTCAAATGCCGAGGCGGTCAGTTCTTCGAATTCATTTGCCGAGAAGGAAAAGTTTCCCAGCGGTGTCTGTGTGTATACTTTATACCGAGGCACTTGCGGTCCTCCGGTGAGCATTTGGTACATGTGCTGAGCCACTCGCCCAGAACCTCCGTCCGTGCCCAGAATCCTGTGCAGGCGCTTATAGTCGGCCAACATACTCCGCCTTTTCTGACGGCCTTTGAGCAGTAACCGGAGTTCTTGGTGGAGGTTTTCCGGGTTATAGTCCTTTTGAATGAGTTCCCGGACCGAGTTTTTCTCCAGGATCAGGTTGGGAAGCGATATGTACTTAACCTTGATGATGCACCGTGCAATAGCAACTGACAATGAATTTCCGCCGTAACACACTACCTGGGGACATTGTAAAAGTGCAGCCTCCAGTGTGGCTGTACCGCTTGTAACAATAGCGGCTTCTGCCTGCTGTAGTATCTCGTAAGTATGCCCGTACATAACACGTACCGGAAGATCCTTCAAAATATTGTCGTAAACCGTAGTCGGGATGGACGGAGTTGCCGCTACAATCCATTGGTAATCTGGAAAATCACGGATTATTTCAGCCGCGCGGGGCAGGATAAAGTTGATCTCGTTCAGACGGCTGCCCGGAAGAATGGCCAACACCGGTTCAGGTCCGATCTTGTATTTTTTCCTAAACACATCCGGTGTATCCACTGTTTCCATGGCATTGGCCAGATTGTCCAGAACAGGATTCCCCAGGTAAACGGCATTGATCCTTTTGGAACGAAAATAATCCGTTTCAAATGGAAATATTACGTACAGCTGTGATACATATTTCCTGATCTTTTTAACCCGGCATTCCCTGGAAGCCCATACTTTGGGTGCAATATAATAAAACACTTTTATGCCCTGTTTTGAAGCAAACCGGGCCATACGCAGGTTAAAACCGGGATAATCAATCAGGATTAGTACATCCGGATTGTATTCCAGCAGTTCTTTTTTGCAACGGGATAGGTCTTTAAATATTGATCCCAGGCGGGCAGCTACTTCTACAAAACCCATAACGGCCGTCCTGGTGTCCGGGCCCCTGTACATAAACTCAGCCAGCGGGTCCGCCTGTACCAGCGATTGCCTGAGCTGCTTGGCGTAATGATCACCGGACACTTCTCCGGCAATAATGAAGTATCGCATTTTCCTTTAGTTTTTTCGCTCCCTTGTCAGGTCTTTCCACTCTTCTTTCAAACGTTCCAGTTCGGGATAGTTTGTATTGTCAATCTTATGAGGTACTATGGTCACATAATTTTCAGCAAGAAGGTTGTGGTCACATTCGGGGTCGTCGGGCTCCAGGTTTTCGTATTCGCCTACCATCCAATAATAGGGATGCCCGTAAGGATCCGTTCGGGATTCTATCTCTTTGATCCAGGCTCCCATTCCAAAACGGCACAAACGAATTCCTTTGATCTCTTTGATTCCTCCCTGGGGTATGTTCACGTTAATATACGTATAGGGCTGGGGCGGGTTTTTCAGAAACTCTTCCAGGATAATCTTCCCGTAATATATACTGGCACTGAAATCCGCATCTGCATGATGATCGTTCAGGCTGAAAGCAATAGAAGGAATTTTGTAAAGAGCTCCTTCACATGTTGCCGCCAGCGTCCCGGAATAGATTACGGCAGAAGAGCCGTTGAAACCGTGATTGATGCCTGAAAGAAGCAGGTCGGGTTTTCGCTGGTCAAAAAGAAGGTTAAGGGCCATTTTTACACAATCTACCGGAGTGCCTGAACAATAAAAACGCCGTATTTCCTTATCGGGAGCCCCGTCAGGATTCTCGACAGGAACCATCCGAAGCAATTTCCCTATGCTTACGGCATTGGACATGGCGCTTTGGTGGTATTGGGGTGCCACTACGGTAATTTCTCCAAGACCACGGGCCATTTCTATCAGGGCCTGAAGACCTTTGGAAGTATACCCGTCGTCGTTCGTGATCAATATATGCATATCATGCGAATTTAATGATTTTTTTTGAGCATTTCGCTACATATGTTAACTTTGCAATTGATTTTAAAAAAAACACAAATATGAACAAGATTAAAGTGGGAATTAACGGCTTCGGCCGTATCGGCCGTTTGGTTTTTCGGGCTGCCCAAGAAAGGGAAAACATAGAAATAGTTGGGATCAATGATTTGATCAGCGTGGATTATATGGCATACATGCTTCGTTACGACTCCGTTCACGGACAATTCAAAGGTTCAGTAGAAGTAAAGGACGGGAAGCTTGTCGTTAACGGAAACGCTATTCGTGTTACCTCTGAAAAAGATCCTGCCAATCTGAAATGGAACGAAGTGAATGCCGAATACGTAGTTGAATCCACAGGTCTTTTCCTGACCAAGGAAAAAGCCCAGGCTCACATTGACGCCGGTGCCAAACGCGTAGTTATGTCTGCTCCTTCCAAAGACGATACCCCCATGTTCGTATACGGTGTCAACCACAAATCATATAAAGGAGAAAACATGATCTCCAACGCTTCCTGTACCACCAACTGCCTGGCGCCCGTTGCCAAGGTCCTGAATGATAAATTTGGTATTGTGGAAGGCCTTATGACCACCGTTCACTCAACAACAGCCACACAAAAGACTGTTGACGGACCTTCTGCAAAAGACTGGAGAGGAGGACGCGCTGCATCTGCCAATATTATTCCTTCTTCTACCGGAGCTGCCAAAGCTGTTGGGAAAGTGATTCCTCAGCTGAACGGCAAATTAACCGGTATGGCATTCCGTGTTCCTACCGTCAATGTCTCTGTTGTAGACCTGACATGCCGTCTTGAAAAAGCGGCTTCTTACGATGATATCAAAGCAGCCATGAAAGAAGCTTCTGAAGGAGAAATGAAAGGTGTTCTGGGATATACGGAAGATTCCGTAGTTTCTTCCGATTTCATTGGTGATGCCCGCACATCCATCTTCGATGCCAATGCAGGTATATCACTTAGTCCCAACTTTGTTAAAGTGGTCACCTGGTATGATAACGAATGGGGTTATTCCAACAAGGTTCTGGAAATGATCAACTATATGAATACAGTAAAATAAATGCTTGAACAGATATAGAAAAGGATGGCCGGTAGGTCATCCTTTTTTTTATATATTTGTGCATGGTTTCTGTGATCATGGCAGCGTATAACACGCAGGGTTTTGTTTCCACTGCACTGGACAGTGTTTTTGCACAGACCTATCCTGATTTCCAGATTATTGTGACAGATGACGCTTCTACAGACGGAACAGCGGAGATCCTTAAATCTTACAACGACCCGCGTCTGATTGTTCTGCGTAACGAAACCCGCCGGGGAGCTGCCTTTTCGCGTAACAGGGCTATGGAAGAAGCTACGGGTGAATACCTGGCCGTGCTTGATGCCGATGATTTTTGGGCACCCGAAAAACTGGAAGCGCAGGTAGAATTCATGCATGAACATCCAAATGCTGCAGGGGTGGGAAGTTATGTTTATGAAACCGATCAAACAGGGAAACGTATACGAGCCGTTCGTTTTCCGGTGTACCCGGGTCAAATCCGGTGTTCTACATTTTTTCGTTGTACTATTGTACATTCTTCGGTTATGCTGCGACGTTCATTTATGTCAGACAACGACCTTCAATATAATGAAACATTTCCCGGATCGCACGATTTTGAATTGTGGAGCCGTGCCGTTTTTGCCGGAGATTTTCATCATATTCCAAGGTACCTTACGTATTACCGCAGAAACCCCGGACAGATCTCTGAGGATGTTTCCGGTACCCAAAAAGCACACGCCATTAAAGTATACCGTAACCTGTTGCAAATAATGGGTTTTGAACCTACTCAACAAGAATTGGATTGTCACCTGCGGCTAGCCGGTATTAATACAGACCGGGGTGTTGACACAGCACCGGGAATGGATACAGGCAGTGGGATTGACTCAGCGCCGGGAATGGATATAGAGATAGGTGTTGACACGGTGCCGGGAGTTGATACGGACAAAGGGGCGCATATGGAGCGCGAGGAGGAAAAGACAAAATGTAAAAGTGTACTGGACTGGTGTGAAAAACTCTATCACAGGAACCTGGAAAAAACGGTTTTCAGACAATACCTCTTTGCCAATGAAATCCTCTTGCGTTTTTTGAAATATTGTTATGACAATTCACTGGGATTCTTCAGAACATTGCGACTGATGATCACCCTGCACTGGCGCATGAAATGGTGTTTTTTCCCATATTTCCAGTTATTCCAGCGTCTCTCCATTAATTACAAAGATGTTTGACATAAAACAATACCGCCGTAAAGAAGCAGAAGTACAGCGGGTAGGATCTCTTATGCGAATGCTTCCCGCAGATGCTGTGGATGTTTTGGAAGCAGGATGCCGGGATGGTTTTATAACTCTTAAACTGGCAGAAAAATATTCTTCCGTTACAGCCCTGGATCTGAAACTACCGCATATTGACCACGCCAAGGTAACCTGTGTGCAGGGAGATATTACCGCCTTACCTTTTAAAGAAGGTGCATTCGATCTGGTGGTTTGTACGGAAGTACTGGAACACATCCCGCCTGAAAAACTGGGAACCGCCTGCCGGGAACTGATGCGGGTGTCCCGCCGTTATTTGTTGATTGGGGTGCCTTACAAACAGGATCTGCGCGTGCATGCCATGAAATGCATCCATTGCGGCACCATGAATCCGACAACGGGACATGTAAACACTTTTGATGAAGACCTTCTGAAAACCCTTTTAAACGACATGCCTTTCGGGACGGTTGAATACCCGGGTACCGAAGTGTACAAAACCAACCGCTTATCATATGCAATTTACAAACGGTTTGGATTTCCCTATGGATCCTATGAACAGGAAGAACCATGCATTCATTGCGGTTTGCCTTTAATAAAACCGCACCTGAATTTCCTGGCTCGTATTGTATGTCTTTTTGCAAAGGGACTGGAATTCCTGCAAAACAAAACAGGGCCCTGTAAGAGCCCTGTCTGGATCCATATTTTATGGGATACTACTCGGCGGGATTCATAGAAATGTCTATGAAATTGCCTTGTTTGAGGAATTTCTTCAGGAATTTTTGTACAGAACCGGGAGTGATGTCTTTTACAATCTGCTCATAATCGGTCATGATATCAATATCATCTGTATAGTAGTTCACAAGCACCTGGTTCCAGAAATTGTTCCTGATAAGGTTTTCCTGACGGTTTTTCAGGAAGTTTTCTTTTGTTTTGTTTACATATTCTTCCGATGGGCCGTTATCAACCAGGTTGGTTACATCGGCTTCTACGATTTGGCGCATACGCTCCTGTCTTTCGGGATCGGTATCGAATAATATGATTATGGCAGCGTGTGCTTCCGGCTGATCAGCAGTGATCACCTGTACGGTTGCTCCGTATGTGCCGCCTTCGTCTTCACGCAGACTTTTTATGTAAGCCATATCCAGGCTCGATTTTACAGCATCCAGGTACACCTGGTTTTCCAGTGTGTAATCCTGATCGGCAGAGTAGACATTTACGATGCTTGTCTTTGAGGTTTCCATGACTACTGTGAAGTGATTTTCTACCTTTCCTTTCTGAATGCGGTTATCGTTTTTCACCCAGCCGGCAGGTTCTGTTGCTGCAGGCAAAGATCCCAGGTACAGTTCTACCATAGGTTTGAGTGCCTGAAGGTCTACATTTCCTACAATGGTCACTACAGCTCCGTTGCTGTTTTTGAAGCAGTCACGGTATGCTTTTTCCAGGTTTTCCATATTCACTTTTGCAAGAAGTTCAGAAGAAATGAGCTGGCTGCGGGGATTGTCGTTATACAAAGATTTGTACAATTCTTTTTGCAGCATGAAATTGGGTGTTTTCTCCAGGTTGGGTACAATTGCGTTCAACTGTGCCATGGAAGCTTCAAACTCGCCGGCTTCAAAACGGGGGGTCACAATATTGGCGTAAACCAATTCAAACAATGTTTGCAGATCCTGAGGAGAAGCACTGCCGCGAATGCCCTGGCTGTAATCGCTGATATAAGGAGTGACACTGGCAATCTTACCGGTTGTTTTTTTCTTGAGTGCCGTAGCACTGAAGTTGCCAACCCCGTTGCTTTGTGTCCACAATGCAAACACGTTGCTTTCAACTGATGGAAGCAGTTCTTCTGAAAGAATGGAGAATCCTCCGTCATTCTTCATGTTGAACAACACTTCGTCTTTTTTGTAATCGGTCGGTTTGACCACTACTTTTATCCCGTTGGACAAAGTCCATACGGTACTTTCAAAAGCTCCGGCTTCTTCCTTAACCACTTTACCGGGAACAATGGCAGCTACATCAACAAGAGGCTCATCGGATACTTCTTCCTCGTAAGCCTGAAGTTCCATGCCTTCCACTTTATCCATAATGCCTTTGAGATCTTCTGTAGTCGGAATGACCAAACCTTCACGTTTCGGACTTGAAAGCACCACGACCCTGTTTTCGGGAGTAATTACCTGTTGTCCTATCTGGTTGATCTGTTCAAGCTGAATGAAAGGCAGGTATCCTTTGGCAACTTCCAGTTCATAGGCGGGATCCAGGATGGGTTCATTTAAAGCGTAGTTATTGATCATCTCATTGATAAATTCGCTGTTCATCCGGTCACCGGTATTTTCTGCGGCACGTTCCAGGCGGCGCATAAAATTGGTTTTTGCGCGTTCAAGTTCTGCATCTGTAAATCCAAAACGACGCATTTTCTCAACTTCCATCATCAGGGCCTCAAAAGCTTTGGCACTTTCTCCGTCCTTGCTGCCAACAGAAAAATAAGTCGCGTCCGCAGATGTGGTAATCGGGGAGAAAGACATACTGGCACCCAGGAACGGAGCATCCGGTTGTTGGGCAATTTCTTCAAACCGGTCGTTCATCATCCGGGAAACGAAGTATTTGAACATGTCAACCATGTAGATCATACCCAGGGGACGCATTTCGTTGGGAACGGGTTCCGATTTGATCAAGAAATCAATGGAAGTGCTCTGTGCCTCGGGATCGGTGACTATACCTATAATAGGTTCATCGTTTTCGGGGATTGGGATCACTTTCTTGGGACTGGGAGTAGCAGGGGCAGGCACGTCCTCAAATAAAGCGATGAGCTTGTTTTCCACCTGGTCCACATCTATGTCACCTACAACAATAACTGCCTGATGATCCGGACGGTACCATGTTTCATAAAAATTCACAAGTTCTTGAGGCTCAAATGTGGAAAGGCCTTCAACAGTTCCTATAAGATTGCATTCGGCATACTTGGATCCTTTATATAAATAAGGAAGAGATGCTTCAAAAAGACGCCATTGTCCTGTTCTGCGCGTACGCAATTCTTCGATGATCACGCCGCGTTCTTTTTCAATTTCTTCAAAATCGTTAGTAACAAAGGCGGCATAATCGTGCATGATCAGCAAACAGGTGTCCAGAACACCTTCCCGCAACATGGGAACGTTGTTCAACATATACATGGTTTGCTCCACACCGGTACCGGCATTGATGTTACGACCGAAACTGCAGCCTATGCTTTCCAGGTAGCTGATAAGCATTTTTCCGGGAAGGTTCTTGGTGCCGTTCAGGCACATATGCTCCAGAAAGTGGGCAAGGCCTGCCTGCTGTTCGTTTTCCTGAATGGCTCCTACGTTAGTGAAAAGGTAAAACTCGGCACGTTTTTCCGGTTTGGTGTTGTGCCGGATGTAGTACGTAAGCCCGTTATCCAATTTTCCAATCCGTACCGCCGGGTCATTCTTCAGTGGTTCGTTTGGATTGGCCATCTGTGCGAAACTGGCCGTGCCTGCCATCAATAGGACAAGCAGACTGGTAAATAATTTCTTCATAGTTTCAAATGTTGTGTAAGAATCAAGATCGACAAAGATAACAAAAAAACGTTGCGGTGTCTGTCTTTTTTGTATTTTTACAAACTTGAAAAAATAAATTAATGCCAATGAAATCCAGAAAAATCGTGATGAGCCTTGCTGCTCTTTTCCTGAGTGCCGGTACGGTTTTGCCGTGTACAAACCTGATAGTCACCAAAGGTGCGTCAAAAGACGGATCCGTAATGGTTAGTTATTCAGCTGATTCACACCAGTTATACGGCGAACTATACTTCTGGCCTGCTGCTAAGTGGGAAGAAGGAAGTGTGTTGAAAGTATACGAATGGGATACCGGAAGGTTCATGGGTGAAATACCCCAGGCCAGGGAAACCTATTCAGTTACCGGAAATATGAACGAGTACCAGTTGATCATAGGGGAAACCACCTATGGCGGCCGCAGGGAGTTCAGGGACAAAAACGGGATCATGGATTACGGTTCCTTGATTTATATAGCCCTGCAACGTTGCAAGACTGCTCGTGAAGCTATTGCTTTGATAGATAATCTGATGCAAACATACGGATATGCTTCCAGCGGAGAGTCTTTTACCATAGCCGACCCCAACGAAGCCTGGATCATGGAAATCATGGCCAAAGCACCCCGCATGGTTGAAGGGGAGAATGTAAACAAAGGAGCGGTCTGGGTGGCAAAACGCATACCCGACGGGTACATTAGCGCTCATGCCAACCAGGCACGCATAACCACTATAGATTTTAACGACCCGGATAATTGCCTTTACAGCCCGGATGTAATATCGCATGCCAGGGAAATGGGGATCTTTTCCGGAACAGATAAGGAATTTAGTTTTTCTGACGTTTATGCTCCGGTGGATTTTGGGGCAGCCCGTTTTTGTGATGCCCGCGTATGGGCTTATTTCAACAGGTTTGCAGACGGAATGGACAAATACCTGGACTATGCCATGGGATATGACCTTGACAATAGAATGCCTTTGTATGTGAAACCCAACACCAAATTGTCTGTAAAAGATGTTGCCGATATGATGCGTGATCATTACGAAGGCACTCCTATGGACATGACTTGCGACATAGGGGCCGGCGGGAATGTCGTTCCTTACCGCTGGAGACCCATGAGTTTTGAAGTGGACGGGAAAACTTACCTGAACGAACGAGCCATTGCCACTCAGCAAACAGGATGGTGGTATGTGGGACAATGCCGCAGCGACATGCCCCGTGACCTGGGCGGTTTGTTTTGGTTTGGAGTGGACGATGCGGGTACCTCTGCCCTAATACCTATCTACAGTGTATCGGGACGTGTTGCCGAATGTATTGAAAAAGGGAACGGCAGCATGCTGGAATATTCGGATACTTCTCTATTCTGGATTATGAACCGTGTAACACAATTTGCATACCTGCGTTACAACCAGGTTGGGGCCGAAGTTCGCTCCGTTGTTGACAAATGGGAATACGAAATGATGGATAAAACGCGTCAGTTAGACCAGGTTGCCATAGAAATGTACCGGCGCGATCCTGAATTGGCACGGGAGTTTTTGACCGACTTTTCCGTAAACGCGGCACAAACCTTATTCAAAAAATGGGTTGAACTTGATAAGTATCTGATGGTCAAATATATAGACGGAAATACTAAACGGCAGGAAGCAGACGGTTCCTTCTCCAATAACGGCCATGATCCGCGTATACCGGCCTCGCCCAAAAACGAAGGCTATACGCAGAAATGGAAAGAAGCCGTTGTGAAGGATAACGGCAGTATCCTGGAAAACAAATAAAACAAAAATGAAACGATTATTTCTCCTGTTGCTGTGCCTTTTACCTTTGCAGGTACACGGTGCCGATACGTGCCGGGTGTACGTATTGACCATTGACAGCGAGATCCATGCCAAATCGGCCAGAACACTTGAGAAGGCAATTGAAGAGGCCGAAACGCTAAAGGCAGATGTGTTCCTGATGCGTCTGAATACATTCGGTGGGGCCCTGGATGCGGCGGACAGGATGCGGACAGCATTGCTGGAGGCGCCGTTTACCACCGTTTCTTTTATTGACCACCAGGCTGCCTCGGCAGGGGCTTTGATCTCTCTGGCGTGTGATTCAATTTATATGTCCCCGGGGTCCACTGTGGGCTCGGCAACCGTTGTGAATCAGAACGGAGAACCCATGCCCGAGAAATACCAGTCCTACATGCGTTCCCTGATGCGGGCAACGGCCGAGGAAACGGGCAGGGATCCGGCGCTTGCAGAACAAATGGTGAACGGAGAAAAAATAGTCAGCCTTACTACAAAGGAAGCACAGGAAATAGGTTTCAGCCAGGGACAGGCGGAAAACGTAACGGAGGTTATAGAGCAGTTGGGATACGCCCATTGTGAAATCCATCAGTACAAAGAAACCTGGCTGGACAAGGTGATTGGGTTCTTCCTGCTCCCCCTGGTGCAGGCCTTGTTGCTTATGGGGATCATCGGCGGAGTCTTCTTTGAACTGAAAACACCCGGTGTAGGATTCCCCCTGGGTTTGGCTGTGTTGTGTGCCATCTTATATTTTTCCCCTTTGTTCCTGGAAGGTATGGTTCAATACTGGGAAGCCATTGTGTTGATACTGGGTGTGATTTTGTTGTTTTTAGAGATATTTATCACCCCGGGGTTCGGAGTACTGGGTATCCTGGGTATAGTTGCCGTGGGGGTGGGACTCACGTTTTCCATGATAGATAACTGGGTCTTTGAATTTGAAGGTCCTTTTCCCTGGAAAAGTATGTTAACTCCCGTAGCCGTAGTTTCTTTGTCCGGATTGGCGGCTGTGTCTACGCTGTTATATTCCATTCATATGCTTTTCCCTACCAGGGCGTTCAATCACATTGCCTTGAGACAAAACCTGAAAACCGATGAAGGGTTTGTGGGTGTCCCGGTACTGGAAGGTATAAAAATCGGGCAGGAGGGTGTTGCCTTTACCGATCTAAGACCGGCAGGCAAAGTAACCATAAACGGCAAATGGATAGAAGCCCGGGCAGTTGTCGGATACATTACAAAAAATACTGAAGTGAAGGTAGTACGTATTGAAGGCGGCGTTATTTTTGTTGAGACTCTATGAGTTCCAGCAACCGCTGTACGGCTTCTTCCTGAGGAATCCCCCGCATAACGGGGGTTTTTCCTTTATATAGGGTTATCTTTCCTTTGCCTTCTCCCACGTAACCATATTGGGCATCAGCCATTTCACCCGGACCGTTGACTATACATCCCATAACGGCAATGGTACAACCCTTCAGGTGGGCTGTGGCTTCTTTTACGGCACGGACTGTTTCTTCCAGGTTGAATTTAGTGCGTCCGCAACCGGGACAGGATATGTACTCGGGTTTGGTAAACACACAACGGGTAGCCTGTAACAGGTCCATGCAGAAATCTTTGAGTTCTTCTTCTGTGGCGAATGAAGCTTGTACAAAGGGCATGGGCAGTGTTTTCCAGTCTGTTGTCCCGTCCAGAAGACCGGGAGCCCATTTATGACAGGCACTGACTACCAGTTCATCCCAGGTTGAGACATGGATGTCTTCTTTTTTTACGGAAAGAAATAATTTACCAAAACGGATCTCTTCTTCCGGAGATTCGGTCAGGGAAACACGAAACGTATCTCCTATACCTTCTTTCAACAATGTAATGATTCCTGCAGCGGATTTTAAACGACCCTGCCGGCCGCTTCCGGATTCGGTAACGCCCAGGTGGACCGGATAACTCATGAGGGCTTCTTTCATGCGTGCAGCCAGCATTCGGTTAGCCTGTACCATAACCCGGGTATTGCTTGATTTCAGTGAGACCACTACATTGTCAAACTGCAGTTCCCGGCACAATTCCAGGTATTCCATGGCGGCCTGGCACATGCCTTCGGGAGAATTGCCGTACGTTTCCAATATGTGAGGTGGCAGGGACCCGTGATTCACGCCTATGCGCAAACACGTATTGTTTTCCCGACATATATCAAACAATTGGATCAGCAATTCCTTAACCCGGGAAAGGTCGCGTGAAAAATTTCCCGGATTGATACGTACTTTTTCCGCCACCCGCGCGGCTTCCATGGCAGTGGCAGCCGAAAAATGTACATCGGCCACCAGTGGGACATCTATACCTTTAGAAATAAGACGCTCTTTTATGACAGCCAGTGCTTTTACCTGTGGAAGGCCCTGGGTGGTAAGACGTATCAATTGCGCTCCTTCACGGGCCACCCGTTCACATTGAGCTACAGAGGCTTCAATATCCAGGGTGTCAGTATTGCACATGGTCTGAACGGAAACGGGATTTCCGCCTCCAATGGCCAACTTTCCGGCAAAAACGGTATGTGTTTTCATTATCACAGATGTATAAAGATGCCCAGCGTAAATAGCAATTGGTTAGGATACCCGTAGGTGTAATATTCATTGCTGTACAATGCGGGATTTTCTATCATAGACAGGGAATAAAGGTAATTTGCCTCTATGTGGAATTCAAAAGGGTGCAATACCAGGGCCAGGCCGGCTCCGGCTTGTATGCCGTAATCTATATAAATATGGTTGCAGTCAAACTCCACTGGAAGTCCATCCGGATGCTCCGGTGTGAAATCCACGGCACTCATCCGGTAGCTGCCAAAACAGCCCAGGTTGATCAATATCCGCATCTTCCAGAAATCAAAGTGGAATTGGGACGTCAGGGGCACACGGATCACTTCGTAGATCCGTCTAAGATCAGGCGTTTTATATCCCTGCTGCGTATAGGTCAGTCCTGTCTGCAATCCAAAATAAGGCATAGTGCCCCAGAGATCATGGTAATACGTGTAGAGCAGGGAAGCGTTTATATAGGAAGGTACTGTGCTTTGTTTTCTGTCGGGATTGAAGTGCACTCCATTGAAAGCGTACCCGCCCCGTATCCCTATCATGTGCTGTTTATCGGGTAGGGTCTGCCCCGCCAGGACAGAACCTGAGAGCAACATGATCATTAGGACCAGGTATTTAACGTTTTCGAGCCGGTGGAGTAAGTGTAACATGCTGATTTAGTACTTGTTCTATATCCAGTGTTTGTGTTAGTTCCATTTTTTCTGCCAATTCCAGCAAACTGCCGCCGCCGGGAAAACGGAATATTCGAACTTTCTCGGCCTGCCTTTTTTGAATGACGTTGCCGGTATCCCAAAGGCCGTTTCCGTTGGTGTCCCCGGTAATACGTAGCGCGTACTTTCCGGCTTTCAGGTAAGGGATCATTACGGTTGAATCTGCAAGAACGTGATGAGTTCTTAGCACCTGAGTACGTCCTTCATTCATCAAATCAATGATCACCGGTGTGAATACGTTTTGTATATTCAGTGTCAGGGACCCGAAATCATCGGACAAAAGCGTTTCAAAATTAGTAATCACGGAATCGTTCTTAAATCCGTTGATATCGGTAAAGACATCGGTGGGGATCAGGAACCTGTACGGGGTTCCTTCCATGTATGTATTTGGAAATATATAATACAGGCACAGGTCAAGTGAATCCCTGCTGACTGAGAAAGTGACCGGGACCGTGTCTTCCTGAGGGGTGATCCGTGTCATATGTGTAAGCGTGAAATCCGGATCTACGGGCAGATCGCCAAAATTTACCGTAAAGCCTTTACTCATAAGCACATCAGGGACAACGTCCACTTTCATATTCATAGTTTCCCTTTTCGGTTTGACAGAAGGAGGTGCCTGTTGTCGTTCACCGCGTCTTCCCAGGTTGTTCAGGTTGTTCGCATCCTGTTGTCCTTCCTCCTCTTTTTCCTGAAAGGGGGTAAAACGCAGGGTATCTGTACGAGGCATAAGCGTATTCAAAGAATCATCTGTAGCCATGTAGGTCAGGTGCAAATATACCGTATCCGGAACGGAAGGAGCGGCAAGCCACCAGATAAGACTGTCCCTGTAATAATTGTGTTGACGAATAATCTGTGTGGAGTCCATTCCCGGAATGACGGCTTTCAAAATTTGGGGATTGGGAGCTCCGAATTTCAGTTCCAGTGCCCGGGGACGAATCCTGTCATAACTGCGCAGGTACTGCCGCGAACTCGCCTCTTTGAACAGAAATACGTTCCCTTCCACCGGGCGACGTAACAAACCCGCCGTATCTTTGGCAAAATAGGGCTGGATTTCGGGGGCATAAGTAAACATCTTTTTTTGAGGTATGATCTCATTTCCAATAAATCCTACCTGTTCACCGCTGACAGGATCGTACCTGTAGTTGTTGTTTTGGTCGGTTATGGCAAATAATGAATACAGCGTATCCTTAAGATTCCGTAAGACAAAATATCCGTAAGGGTCCGTTCGTGTAACAGCTACAGGCAAGGATTTTGTCAAAGAAGTGTCTGCCGGGTTGATATGTAGCAGCACGGTAGCGTTTTCTATGGGTAAGAGGGTAGAAGCATCCACCACCATACCGGAGTACATCAATGAATCAACCTTTTCCCCAGTAGAAAAACTGAGCGCAAATACGGGGAAAGGGTTGCCTTCGTTATTGTCCTGTATGGCATTCCCAAAGTAAAGGCTGTACGTGGTATTTGGAAGAAGTTCATTTTTCAGATCTACCACAACACCTTTCCCTTTTGTCCTGAGTGTGGGATTTTTTTCAGGGGGAGGCGAAAGCATGATATTTTTGTTGGGATCGACCAGTTTTACGTACTCATTGAATTGCAGTTCCACCCGTTTTAATGTAGTACTGATACGGCTTTGATTGACATCGGGAATGGTGGCTGTCAACAGGGGAGGGATGGAATCTACGGGGCCTCCGGCAGGTGCAGCCGTTGTATTGGCGCAGCTCTGGGGAAGCACTAAAGATGCCACGAACAAAATAACAGCCCCGTACAAAATAGTATTTCTGATAATCTTCTTCATGTATTATTCCGGTTTTACCGTTTCAATGCCTTTTACCTTTCTTAGTTGTTCAATAAGGTTATTCAGATCAGTGTCTTTCTGAACGTATACTTCCAGTTCTCCGTCAAATATATTATCATGAGCTACAAGCTGAAAGCTGCGGATATTGACACATAATGTCAACGATACGGTATGCGTAATCTCGTGGATAATACCCATCCGGTCCTGTCCCCTGATGTTGAGTTTTACCAATGTGGAAGAAAGACGTTGTTTTTTCCAGACAACACTAACTGTCGCATTGTCGTTCCGGTGCAATCTTTTAAGAGCTTCTATGCGCTTACAGCCTAAAGAATGAATGTAGAGATCATGTGATTTCCTGTCAATAAAACCAATGAGTTTGTCGTCTGTTGTTGGACGGCAACAGGGGGCAAAATGGAACGCATAATAATCTTTTCTTCGTTTCCAATCGGGAGAAGGTATCCAGGTTACAAATTTACGTGATGGGGTGCCTTTTAACAACACGTCACGTAATCCGGAAAGATCCAGCATTCCCGCACCTATCCTGCCATACAATTCTTCCGGGGATCCTATCTGGTATGATGTCAGCAGTTTGGTCATCAGACGTGTATGGGGCTTGATGCCGAATTCCGCAAGACGTTTGTTCAAAAGGTTTCTGCCTTCCTGGATATGGTCAATTCCTTGTTTTTTCAGAGTCTCCAGGATCATATTGCGGGCTTTGGATGTGGTGACGTTTCCCAACCATTCTATCATTACCCGGGATTCTTGTGTAGTAATGATCTCAACCTGGTCTCCACCCCGCAGCGGTGTTGAAAGAAGCATTAGCTTTTCGTTGATCTTGGCAGCCAGTGCATGATTTCCCACCTGGGAATGGATGTAGTAGGCAAAATCCAGGGCGGTAGCTCCTTTGGGCAACATCCGCATTTCTCCTTTGGGTGTGAAGACATACAAGACCGAGATCAGGTTCCCGGGCTGAAAATTGTCAAAGAACTCCAGGCTTTCGCTGTCTTTTTTCTCTAACGTTTCGCGTACCCTTGAAAGCCATTTTTCCATACCGCTGATCTCGGGTGTGATGCCTTTATATTTCCAGTGGGCAGCCACTCCCTGTTCGGCAATATCGTCCATCCGTTTACTGCGTATCTGGACTTCCAGCCATTTCCCGGAAGGCGTTAAAAACGTAGAGTGCAATGCCTCATACCCGGTTTCTTTAGGTCGCGAAAGCCAGTCACGCCGGCGTTCAGGGTAAGGTTCCCAACGGCGGTTCAGCAGGTTTTCTATATAATAACAGATCCTGCGTTCTTCCTCAATATTTATTTCTTCGGGCCGAAAGACAATGCGAAGTGCAAACAGGTCAAATACCTCTTCAAAAGGAACGTTCCTCTTTCTCATCTTTGACCAAATAGAGTACGGTGTTTTAATACGGGTAGATATGGTGAAATCCAAGCCTTCTCCACTAAGCATTTCACGGATGGGTTCTAGAAACGTTTGAGTGATTTCGGTTCCCTGGCGACCCGTCTCGGCCCTGACTTTTTCTTCGATTTCCCTGTATTCCGCGGGCATGACGTACTTCATCCAGATGTTCTCGATCTCTGATTTGATGGAATACAATCCCATCTGGTGGGCCAGAGGAGCAAACACGTACATGGATTCCCCCAGGTTGCGGGCCCGTTTCTCAACAGGCAGTTCTTCCAGGTTCCTCAGGTTATGCAAACGGTCGGCCAATTTGATCAGAAGCACACGGATGTCCTGGTTGACGGTCAGGAGCATTTGCTTGAACGTTTCTTCCTGCGTCTTGTCCTGCGCGGCAAAAACCCGTTCCATTTTGCCGAGTCCTTCTACCAGCTCCCCGATCTTTTCCCCAAACATCCCGGAAATCTCTTCCCGGCTATAGTCAGTGTCAGTAAATATGTGATGGAGCAATGCTGTAACTATGGACTTGTATCCCAGGCCTATCTCATCAACCACAATCTTTGCCACATCAATGCTGTGCATGATGATGGGATCGCCCGAGATCCGTTTCTGGTTCTTGTGAGCTTCCTTGGCAAACTGGTACGCTTTGAAGACCAGCTCGCATTCTTCCGGGCCGGCACAACGCTTCAGGGTTGATTGCCTGAGCGGTTCAAAATGCTGATCTATAAGGTCAGGTGTTTCCAAAAACAATACAATTTATAAGGTTGCGGCAAATGCTGTGATAGGCTCGTTCAGGCTTTCCAGAGCCTTTGCAGTGGGATTCCCGGGAATTTCCATTCCGGGAGATTGCACTTCCCATTTAAGCTTTTCGGACATATTCTGGGCAAAAAGACGTAAATTTTTCAATCCTCCGCCGCTCCAGGAATACCCTCCGAACAGGAATGCTTTTTTGTTTCCGGGTTGCATGATCTCAATTTCGTGGCAGAGATGGTGCATATTGGGATGCATGCCCGTATTGTAGGAACAGGATCCCAAAACGATCCCGTTGTATTTCCATATTTCTTTTAAAATAAATGAAGGATGTGTATTGGATACATTGAACACGCGTATGTCCCGGATACCGTTCACGGCCAGCTGCCGGGCAATGTAATCGGCTGTTTTTTCTGTATGACCGTACATAGAGGCATAGGCAAGCACCACGCCGGTATCTCCTTTGCTGGCAGCCCATTGGCTGTACCAGTCAAACACTACAGAAGGTTTAGTGCGCCAAACCGGTCCGTGTACAGGGCATATGATCCTGATAGGCAGTGCGGCGGCTTTCTGCAGGGCTTTTTCTACCTGCGTTGAAAAACGTCCAATAATATTTGTATAATACCGCAGCATTTCATCTTTGTAATAATCCAGGTTGATCTCGTCATCAAAGATCCCGCCGTCCAGTGTACCGAATGTACCGAAGGCATCCTGTGAGAACAGTATGTTTTCTGCAGTACAGTATGCCATCATGGATTCCGGCCAGTGTACCATGGGTGTCATGACAAATTGCAGGTGGTGATGCCCCAGCTCCAGGTTATCGCCTTCTTTGACTTCCCGCATCCTGTTTTTGTCAAGTTCCGGGAAATAGATCTCCAGCAATTTAATGGCTTTGGCGTTGGTAACTACTGTGGCAGAAGGGTAACGCTGCATTATTTCACCTATCATGCCGGCATGGTCCGGCTCCATATGAAGGATCACCAGGTAATCCAGGTCTCTTCCGTCAAGAATGGCCGCCACTTCTTCCATATAGGAACGATCGCTGCCATATTCAATAGTATCCAAAAGAGCTGTTTTGGTGTCTTTGATCAGATAGGAATTGTATGAGATCCCAAAGGGGAGGGGCCAGTTGCTTTCAAATAACGTTTTGTGCCTGTCGTTTGTCCCGATGAAATGAAGGGTTTCCAGAATTTTTGCTGTCATGATCAGAATAAGGTTGTTTTTTGTTCCGCCTCAAAAACTGTGCCTTCTCCCGGCAATTCCCCTATAAGACGCAGAAAGTCGGTTTCGTTAATGATCGGAATATTGAGTTTTGTAGCTTTTTGCCATTTGGCCGGTCCGGGTTTTTCCCCGGCCAGCAGGTAATCCGTCTGGCCCGAGATTGCCGAGATGACTTTCCCTCCGTGGGATTCGATCAGCTTTTTCATCTCTTCGCGTGAACGGGAAAAATTGCCCGAGATGACAAGCTGCTTTTCCTGCAGCTTGTCTGACAGACGCGCCCCTTCGTCCGTGCCCTGACTGAATGGCAGTCCTGCCGCGCGGAGTTTCTCCAGCATGCTGATGACCTGTGGATCATTGAAATATAGGATGATGGATGATGCTATTTTATCCCCGATCTCGGGAGCCTGAGTCAGTTCTTCTTCCGGTGAGTTGCGCAGGTTGTCCAGTGATTGGAAATGGGATGCAAGGTATTTGGCCGTGGTCTCTCCCACATAAGGGATCCCTATGGCGTAGAGAAACCTGTGGAAAGGCACGTTGCACGAAGCGTCTATGCTTTTTAACAAGTTATCGGTGGATCTGTCTCCCCAGTTTTCCAGGGATCTTAAGGCATCCGGGGTAAGGTCGTACAGATCCGAAGGATCTTTGACCAGCTCTTTGTTGTACAATTGTTCCACCAGTGCCTCTCCCCCTAGTATGTTCATGGCTTTACGGCTCATGAAATGTTCTATCCTGCCCTTGATTTGCGGTGGACAGTTCAGACGGTTTGGACAAAAATGCTTTGCTTCTTCCGGATCTCTTTCCAATAGGGTTCCGCATTCGGGACAATGTGTAATATAGAGGAAAGGAACAGTACCTTCCGGTCTGGCTTCCAAATCTACACCTACCACTTTGGGGATGATCTCACCGCCTTTTTCCACAAATACCGTATCGCCCAACCGGATATCGTGCAAAGCAATCTGGTCTGCGTTATGCAGGGAGGCTCGTTTGACGGTAGTTCCTGAAAGCAATACAGGCTCCAGGTTTGCAACAGGAGTAACAGCACCCGTACGTCCCACCTGGAAATCTACAGACAACAGCTTTGTGGCTGCCTGTTGGGCCTTAAATTTATAAGCAGTAGCCCAGCGGGGACTCTTGGCTGTCATACCCAGGGCACGTTGCAGGGAAAAATCATTGACTTTGACCACAACACCGTCTGTTGCTACTTTTAAACCGGTACGTGCAGTATCCCAATGATCAAGGAATTCATTTATCTGGTTCAGGTCCCGGCACAATTTACGGTGTTTGGATACGGGGAAACCCCATTCAAGTGCAACTTCCATAGCCTGCCAATGGGTACCGACACCGGGAATATCGGCTATCAGGTGGTATAGAAAGCAATCCAGGCCGCGACGTTCCACTTCGTCTGCCGAAAGTAATTTAAGCGTACCGGCGGCGGCATTGCGCGGATTGGCAAACGGGGTTTCCTGCTGTTCTTCTTTCAAAGCGTTCAATTCCCTGAAACTGTTGAAAGGCATGAGTATTTCCCCGCGTATTTCAAATGCTGAGGGCCAGGGAACTTTACAGGAAGCAGCCGGTGGCAGGAATACAGGAATGGATTTGATCCGTTCCACGTTACGAGTTACGTCATCTCCCACGGTACCGTCCCCGCGTGTCAGGGCCCTGAATAGTTTCCCGTTTTTATAGGTCAGGCAGATTGCCGTTCCGTCAAATTTGAGTTCGCAGACGTATTCAATTTCCCGGTCTGTTGTTTTGGTTATACGGTTGTGGAACTCGGCCAGGGCTTCCCGGCTGTAGGTGTTGCTCAGGGAAAGCATGGGGTATTTGTGCGGGTACTGGAGGAATGCCCTGCTTTCCGCGGCTATGTCACTGCCAACGTTTTGAGTGGGAGAATCTTCCGTAATCAGTTCCGGAAATTTTTTCTCCAGGGCGGTCAGTTCCTGCAGAAGCATATCGTATTCGAAATCGGAAATGGAGGGTGCATTCAGTACGTAATACTTCTTATTATGCTCATTGATAGCATTTTTCAATTCCCTGACCCGGATTGCGGCCTGACTTCGGTTCATGTGGTAAAGATAAGAAGTATATCTGAATTATGTAGTATGACCGTTCCAGTGGAGGGTATCGTCCTGTATACGTATTTCCCCGCTTTCGGCCATGGCCCGGAGCACCTCCATAACCTGTTCCTTTGACTCGGAAAAAAGAAGGTCCAGTTGTTGCACCTGAACGGGGCCTTTTCGGAGGGCCTGGCTAATTTTTCCGGAAATCCTTTGGAAGGTTTCCCGGGGATTTTCGCGGCCTTTGCGTGCCAGGCAGACGTCGCAGATACCGCAATCACCGGTAGTTCCTTCTCCAAAGTAGGCCAGCAGCTGCTTGCTGCGGCAGGGAGTATCGGAACCGGCGTATTGCAACATGGCTTCCATCCTCCGTGCATAAGCATCTTTACGTTGCAGAAAACGGACCGGGTTCAGGGAAACATTCCCGGGTTCCAGGCGATGCATGTGCAAAAAGATCTGGGGAGATTTTTTCCGGGGTATGTAGGAAATGACACCCAGACGGGATAAGTGGATCAGGTATTCGCTTATCACACGCGGTGCATTACGGCTGACATTTGCCAGGTATTGCTCGTCTATGGAAATGAATCCGTTGAATAGTCCCGTATAAGTACGCAACAGTAATTTAATAAAGGTATCCAGGCGCGGGTTGGCAATTTGTACACGGTACAATTCATCCCGGGATACCCGGAACATGATGCGTGAAGGATTGTCCACTTCATCGGTCAGCGAAATGTATCCTTCCTGTTCCAGGCTTTGAAGGGCATACCAGAGTGTAGAGGGATGTTTTTTCCTGCGCCGGGCAAATTCTTCCAGTTTGAAATCGAATTGTTTTTCTGCACCTTCCCCGTAACCCAGGCCCAGGAAGGAGTACAGATCCTGGTAAGTTTCCCGTATGAGTTCCGGATCGGGAAATGATACCGAATAAATCTGCTTCAGACGTTTGGCATCGGAAGGGTTGTAAAGCAGCACGGCATACGCTTTTTCCCCGTCCCTTCCCGCACGGCCTGCTTCCTGGAAATACGCCTCGGGCGCATCGGGAACGTCAAAGTGACAGACAAAGCGGACATCGGGTTTGTCTATCCCCATTCCGAAGGCGTTTGTGGCTACCATTACGCGGATCCCGCCCTTCTTCCAGGCATCCTGTTTGGCAGCTCTCTGCCGGGAATTCATCCCGGCGTGGTATGCATCGGCTTTGACTCCGTTAAAAATGAGGAACTCGGCGACATCCTCGGCCTTTTTTCTTTCCCGGACGTAAACCAGGCCGCTGCCTTCTACTCCCTGCACAATACGCAGAAGCTGTCCCATTTTATCCTCGGCTTTACGGACAACATATGCCAGGTTCCTGCGCTCGAAAGAACTTTGGTATACTTTGTGGCTTCTCTTGAAACGCAGTTTCTCCGTGATGTCTTCAACTACCCGGGGTGTTGCTGTTGCCGTGAGAGCCAGAACGGGCACATTGGGAAAAATTTCCCTGAATTCTTCAATACGCAGGTAGGAGGGACGGAAATCGTACCCCCATTGCGAGATGCAATGAGCTTCATCCACTACCAACATGGAAGGTTCCATTTTGCGTACCCGGACCCGGAACAATTCCGTTCCAAGGCGCTCGGGAGACAAGTAGAGAAATTTGTAGGATCCGTATGCGGCATTGTCCAGGGCAATGTCAATTTCATAGGAACTCATTCCGGAGTGAACACACAGTGCCTTTATACCCAGCGTTTTCAGCTTTTCAACCTGGTCATTCATAAGTGCGATCAACGGGGTGACCACAATGCAAATGCCATCTTTGAGCAGGGCAGGGACCTGGAAACACATGGATTTCCCTCCCCCGGTGGGTAAAAGAGCCAGGGTATCCGTCCCATCGTAAATTGAAGCAATTATATCTTCCTGGTTTTCACGGAACGAAGTGTAACCCCAGTAACGGAGCAGGGTCTGATGGAATATTTCGGAATGATTTTTGTTCATAATCCCATTATTGCAAAGATAAATAAAATGAGTATCTTAGCAACTTGGTTTAAAAAGAAATCAACTCCGTTTTATTAATTATTTATTTATTGATTATGAGCAAATTAGATCTATCTAAGTATGGAATTACGAATGTAGGGGAGATTGTATACAACCCTTCTTACGAAGAATTGTTTCAGGCAGAAATGGACACTGTCAATGAAGGGTTTGAAAAAGGTGTTCTGACCAATATGGGAGCTGTCAACGTGCTAACTGGCCGTTTTACAGGCCGTTCACCAAAAGACAAATTTATTGTTAAAGATGCAACTACTGAGAATACAATATGGTGGGACGGTGTTGTAAACAAACCCGTTACTACTGAAGTGTGGAATTCGCTAAAGACCATTGCACAGGATCAGCTTTCGGATGCAAAGAAATTGTATGTGGTAGATGCTTTCTGCGGTACCAATGCAGATACGCGCATGAAAGTGCGTTTCATCATGGAAGTGGCCTGGCAGGCTCATTTTGTGACCAACATGTTCATACGTCCTTCGGAATATGAACTGGAGAATTACGGAGAACCCGATTTCGTGATGATCAATGCTTCCAAGGCGACCAATCCCAATTGGAAAGAGCAGGGGATGCATTCAGAGGTGTTTGTGGTATTCAACCTCACCGAACGTCTTTCTGTAGTGGGAGGCAGCTGGTACGGCGGTGAAATGAAGAAAGGTATTTTCTCTATGATGAACTATTACCTGCCTTTGAAAGGGATTGCTGCCATGCACTGTTCGGCTAATGTGGGCGAAGAAGGAGATGTGGCCATTTTCTTTGGTCTCTCGGGAACCGGCAAAACTACCTTATCTGCCGATCCCAAACGCTACCTGATTGGAGACGACGAGCACGGATGGGACGACCACGGCGTTTTCAACTTTGAAGGCGGCTGCTACGCTAAATGTATAGACCTGAGCAAGGAAAAGGAACCGGATATCTGGAGAGCCATCCGCCGGGATGCATTGTTGGAAAACGTAAAAGTATTGCCTGACGGGACACCTGATTTCAACGATGGATCCATTACGGAAAACACCCGTGTTTCCTATCCCATATACTTTATCAATAAGATCGTACTGCCTACCAAAGCCGGACATGCCAAGAAAGTAATCTACCTTTCTGCAGATGCCTACGGGGTATTGCCTCCGGTTTCTATCCTGGATGACAAACAGGCACAGTACCACTTCTTGTGCGGATATACTTCCAAACTGGCCGGGACGGAACTGGGGATTACCGAACCCGTACCTTCTTTCTCGGCTGCTTTCGGGGAAGCCTTCCTGACCGTTCACCCGACTATCTATGCCAAAAACCTGGTAAAGAAAATGAATGAACACGATGCCAAAGCTTACCTGGTGAATACCGGATGGAACGGGACCGGCAAACGTATTTCCCTGAAAGAAACACGTGCCATTATTGATGCGATTATTGACGGCAGCATTGATAAAGCACCCACCAAGCATATTCCTGTAATGAATCTGACCATTCCCACACAATTGCCCGGTGTTTCGTCAGACATTCTGGATCCCCGTGACACTTACCGGGATGCAAAAGAATGGGAAAATAAAGCCGTTTCACTGGCGACCAAATACATCAAGAATTTTGATAAATACTGTGACACCCAGGCTGCCCGGGATCTGATTCCTTCCGGTCCGCAGTTGCCGTAGTATTGCGTAGGACTAAAAATGAAGGTGACTAGAAAGTCAAATTGACTGCTAGTCACCTTTTTTATTGTGGATCGGGTCAATACTTCCAGCGGATGAGGCAGCAGCCCCCAGAGGACGTGTCCACCCCCGGACACGGGCAGGGGGAGGGGCCCGCAATATACGAGTTCTTGCATAGCAAGAACGAAGTAGATTTTGGGAGGGGCCGGAGTGGAGCGAAGCGGAACGGAGTTCCTCTGGGGGCTGGCTGCCTCTCCGTACTAGAACATCAGGATCTTATGAAAATCAAATTCTTCCGGGTTGGGTACAATGGCTTTGGCGGCTTCGTAATCCGCTTCTGTGATGTAGTCCATGATGTGTTTCATATAGAACTGGACTTCGTGTGATTTCATATTTACCTGACGTGCAGGGATTTTTCCGGTAACGGGATCCTGCAGGTCCTGTAAAAACAAGGGGATGATCTTTCCGTTCCCGTCGCGGCAAACCATGCAGCCGCTCACGCCTTTGATGAAGAGTTCGTAAACACCCATTCCCAGCATGGAGCAATATTCCAGGTCAAAAGATTTGGGAGTGATACAGCGTACTTCGTAACCGACTTCCACCGGGCGGGTTTTTACTTTGATACCCAGTTCCGTCATTTTTTTCTCTACCAAATTATCAATGATGTGGGATTTGGAGATCTTGCCCAGTTCCGGATGCCCGTGTGCATCGTAAGAAAAGGCAATGCCTGCATCCTTGACGTCTTTTTCTGAAAGGGATTGGAAAACGCCTTCGGATATCATGATGCAACCGTAAGGGATGTTGCGGATCTGGCGTTTGATAACGGAGGATATGATCAGGTTTACGATCTTTTCTATGGTCATCTGGGTTTTGTAAAACATTTCCGAAATGATGATCATGGGGAAATGGCAGGAAGATCCGATCCCGAATGCCAGGTGGCCGGCTGAACGTCCCATGGCCGTAACAATGAACCAGTTTTCGCTGGTGCGTGCATCTTCGTATACGGTTCGTCCCAGATCTGTGCCTTGTGCCTTGGCGCTCTGGTAGCCGAACGTGGGAATGCCTTCGGGCAGGGGCAGGTCGTTGTCAATGGTTTTGGGTACGTGAATGTTGGCTATGTTGTATTCTTTCTTGACCAGGAACTTGGAAATACGGTTGGCCGTGGAAGCTGTATCGTCACCACCTACTGTCACCAAAAGTTTTACGTTGTTTTCCTTGAAAAAATCCAGGTTGAAACGTTCTTCAAAATCCTTGTCCGTTGGTTTGAAACGGCTCATGCGCAGGTAGGATCCGCCGCGGTTGAAGAGCATGTCAGCCTTGTCAAAATCCATATCTTCCTGGCGGCATTTCTCTTTGCAAAACAATCCGGTATACCCGCCGTGCAGGCCAATTATGCGGTATCCCTTAGTAATAAATGTTTTTGTGATCGTACATACTACTGTGTTGATCCCGGGAGCCGGGCCGCCACCGCATAGTATGGCTATTGAAGGTTGTTTTTCCATATCTGATATTTTTAAGAAGCGACAAATTTAGGGAAAAAGCTTTGTTTACGGAAATGATACGGCGTTAACTTGCTTCAACCGGTCCCAGATTTTTTGAACAGGGAATCCCATGACGTTGAAATAACTGCCCTCAATACGGTCAATAGCAATATATCCGATCCATTCCTGCACCCCGTAGGATCCTGCTTTGTCGTACGGCTGATACCTTTTTATATAATAGTCTGTCTCGTGATTGTTTAATTCGGAAAACCAAACCAGCGTCTGATCCTCAAAACCCTCAGAGATAGGTGGATCTTCCCCGGAACGAAGGTAAACGCCGGTAATTACCTTGTGGCACCGCCCGGAAAGGTGTTGCAGCATGTTTTGTGCATCTTTTGCCGAGTCCGGTTTTCCCAACACCGTCCAGAGATCGGAGGCTTCGCGGGTAAAAACAAGAGTATCTGCCGTGATCAGCAATTCATCCTGTAGCAGCGGCCGTGGGAAAGCCAGGGATTTGGAGCGTGCCAGAAACAAAGGAATCTCGCAGGAATCCAGGTCAGCGGGAAAATGATCTTCATCCACTCCGTGAACCGGTTCAACGGTAAAAGGCAGGTCCGTGCCTTCCAGAAGGTGTTTTCTACGCGGGGAAGCCGAGCCGAGTATTATCTTGTAGTTTGTATGCATAAGTCATTCCGAGGGAGCTTCCAGCATATCTTCCGGGACGTTTTCCTTTTCCTTGTACCATTTGCCGTGAAGCTTGAGTGTCTGTTCTACAAAGTCCCGAACACAACCTCTTCCTCCCGCGAAAGGAGATATATAACTGGATATGTGACGTACTTCGGGCGCTGCATCGGCAGGACAGAAGGGAAGGCCGCATGCTTTCATGGGCGGAATATCCGGAATGTCATCCCCGGCGTAAGCCACTTCGGCCGGATTCAGGTTGTATTTTTTGCAAAAATCCAGGAACGGGGGAATCTTGTCCCGTGCTCCCGAATAGATGTCTTTGACTCCTATGTTGCGGTAACGTTTTTCTACCGATGGCGATACTCCTCCTGTAATAATTGCAACAGGATACCCGTGTTCCACCGCAATCCTGATGGCATATGCATCACGTGCATAATGGGTTCTGAAAAGATCTCCGTCCGGCATGGACATTACACCTCCGTCTGTAAGTACTCCGTCAACGTCAAAAGCAAACGCTTTTATCTTATGGAGCTGGCTTTTGTAATTACTCATAATGTTGCAAAGTTATTATATTTGCATCACAAACATACTGGTATATGCGTAATTTTCGTTTCCCGGGTTTTGCCATCTTGCTTCTGGCTGCTTCTTTGTTAATTGCCTGCGATAATACAGGAACCACCACTACTTTTACCGGAACGGTTACAGATGCGCAAACCGGAGATCCAATAAAAGGTGTATCGGTCACCGTTATGCCTTTCAGCCTGGGAGAAGAAACAAGTGATGACGGTACTTATTCCATTGAACTGCCCCGGACTACTGAAAACGTGTATCTGGTGTTCAGCATTCCCGGCTATGACAGCTGGCAAACAGAATCCATGCCCCTTTCACCCAAAAGAAAAAATCTCTATACCATTGATATTTCCCTGGAGCCCCGTATAGCAAAAGCAGTACTTTCTTCCAATTCCGTTGATTTTGGAGCCGATGCTTTGTCCGTGGAACGAATCCTGACGAATCCCGGAAGTGACACGCTGCGGTGGAATTTCCTGGAACTTTATTTCCCTGCATGGCTTACCGTAGATCCTTTAGACGGGGTTCTGGTCATGGGCGAGTCACAAACCATCACTTTTAAATGTGACCGGACCGGTCTGCCTATTGGGGAGCAGAGCACGGAAATTCAGCTGGTCGGCGGACAAACTCCGCTGACTGTGGAGGTCCTGGTGCTTGTTGAAGGAGCCGTTCTGACGGCAAAGAACACGGAATTTGATTTTGGGGAAGAAGAAACACAGCTGCAGACAACGCTTTCAAATTCGGGAAATATCCCCCTTGAATGGCAGTTAGAGGATGCATTGCCTGCCTGGCTTTCCTGGGATCCGGATGTAAGCGGCAGCGTTCCGGCCGGGGAACAAAGACAGATTTCCATTCAGGCAGACCGTTCCACACTGGATTACGGCAGCTGCAGCTTCAGCACCAAACTGCTATCCAACGGGGGAGATACTTCATATGTCTTTTCCATCACAAAGACACAGGATTTAATACAGGTTGCGCCTCAATCGCTTGATTTTGGAACACAGGATACGGAAAGGTCGTTGACCGTATCCAGGCTCTCGGGAATTCATGACGTTCCATTTACCGTAACGTGTGAAGATCCGCTTCTTAGTTTGTCTGTGGAACAGGGAAGCATTACCCGTGAGGTCAACTTGGCAGAGATCGGTATTGCTCTGGACAGGGAAAACATCCCGGCAGGGATTTCGGAAAGCATTATTTACGTCAATGCTCCGGAACAACAATTTACAGTACAGGTAACGTATTCTACTGCGGCTGTGCAGCCGGATGTGACCACCGACGGATTTGGACTGGATCAGGCATACCGGTTGCATTTCCGGGGGACTCTGGTAAGCAACGGGGGAGGATCGGTAGTTCAGCACGGACATTGCTGGGGAACGGATCCGGCTCCGGATCCTGACAACGGTTATTACTCACAACTGGGCTCCATTGGAGATGGGCAAACGTTTGTTTCATATCCGGAAACCTTGCCGGAAAACGGTACGACGTGGTATTACAGGGCGTATGCAACCAATGAAATGGGGACTGCTTACGGGGAAACTCAAATGCTTGATTACAGACCTCCGATCATGGGTAATCCCGTATTACAATTTAATGATTTTTTACAGGACAAACTCATCTTTCGGTTAAACAATGTTGGGGGAACTCCTTATTCAGAGCATGGTTTCATCTGGAATAACAACGGAACCGTTCCGGAAATGGATTCCGATAATGTGATCTACCTGGGGACCAAGGAAGAAGGAAGCTATATTATCCACCAAATGAATGATCCCGACAGAGGGACTAGGTACACCATGCGCGGTTTTGCCGTCAATGACTACGGAATATCTTATTCAGATACCGTATCATTATATATAGCTGTTAAACCGCCGGAAATTACAACGGGTGAAAATGTCAGTAATATATCTTATTACGAAGCTGTTTTAGAAGGAAATATACAAACTATCGGTTCCGAGAGTATCCTGGACTACGGACATTGCTGGAGCATTACTCCTACTCCTGATATCAGTCATAATCGTACGAAACTTGGAACAACGCAATATACAGGTAATTACACATCACAGGCTGCCGGGTTGCTCATAAACACCAGGTACTATTACCGGGCATATATTCAAACTGCCCTGGATGTATATTATGGTGAAGTACATGAATTTAATACACTTAGAGATGATTCTGTTGTTGCACAGGACGGTTTGAAGATGTATATTACAACCGACAACACTCCCGAAGCTTACGAGTGGACCGGGAATGTTCCGGGCCTAACAGTCTCTAACGGAATAACTTACAACACCTCAAACAAACCATCAGGCACACGTGCAGCCATATCTTTCAACGGCAGCAGCGGCTATTTGCTCAGTCGTTACTACAACCCGTTATCCGGAGCCGACCGGGGTACTTTTAATTTCTGGATGCGGTTCCGGACCAAAATGAACAAATCCCTGGTATATCCATTCTTTGGTTCCATATCTGAAGGAGGATTTTTCGTAGAAATCCGGCACGACGGCACCAATTGGGTGCTGACCTTATGTATGGGGCCGGGAAAAGAAACATACGTTGTTCCGTTGCCTTCTTATGCCGGGATGGATATTACTGATTTTCTGGGGGTTAGCTGGCACATGATGTCTATCGTTTCAAACGGGACCTCTATGACTGTTTACCTTGACGGTATAAATCTCTATACCGAACCTATGGAAATGTCTTTTGGTGTACAGGATGATTTTGTGATAGGGGCCAATGCCCTGAACGGTACTACCCTGAACACATTCCTTCCTGCTGATATGGCGTGTCTGCGCTTTTACGACAGGGTACTGAGTGATTCGGAAATTGCTGTGATTTTTAATGCCGGTCAGTAACTTAACTTCTATAGATCATGTATTGGTTCCATTCATGGAATGCTTTTTTGTGCCTTCCCCTGACCAGTAAAACGTGATTTCCCATACCGTTAAAATGAAAATCATCCAATGGATTTTCCATTTGGAGTCTCATCTGTGTACGGCACTTGTAATCTGCTTTTTCAGATTCAACGGTCACTCCTTGAGAAACAAAAAATCGTTCCAGTTTGTTCCCCATCCATTTAACCAAGGTATAAGGTTCACCCGGAGCAAAGTACCCTTCTACTCCTACGCTGATCCCGGATTCAAAATGGGAATTAAAAGCATAGGTACTGGTCATGGAAAACGGCACGCTGCAATGGGCTATATCAATGGTGTTTAGTTCACGGTTAAAATATATGGGATTGGCCATAAAAACGGGTTCCCCGGTTAATTCTCCGGCAAACATCATGGACAACAGGGACGGAACATCTCCTTCGCAGGCAGCCGGGATACCTGCCTGGTTGAACAAAGCGAGTGCCGTGCATGCCGTTGCTTTACACTCTTTTATTAGATCAAAACATTTCACCGTAAGTGCGTTGCATGAATGATATACCATCATATCATCCAAAGCCTGGTACATCCTCACCGAGTCATATACATCCTCCTTAGTGCAATTGGTTAACCGGGTGGCGTTCTTGAGTATCTTCTGGTAAACGGCTACATTATCCCTGCTGAGTTTGGTGTGTTGCTTAAAATTCTCCACAAGAGATTCTATGCCAATATATTGAAAATGCATACCGAACATACGTGTAAGTGCATCCAAATCCACATCATTTGACAAGAGCCACGGTGATCCGCCACCAACGAGTGCAATATGTGTTTTTTTGAGCTTGCGTACTGTATGTTGCATACGGTAAAACACATCCATTGTTGCCTCTTTCAGCTCATTCTCTGAGAAAATCATGGGTACATTCAACTTACCCTTTGAAAAATAAGTAGTCAGCTCCAGTGCGGCAGGCAGTGAATTGTTCATGTGGTCATACAGAAAGATCAGGGGAAGCGGAAGGGAATAAGCATAACTTTGAAAAATCTCTTCACATCCGCCTGAAGCAATGAAAGGAACGTAAATTTTATCCGGATCGGCAAAGTGATCCGTTGAAATTTTTGTGTAAGGAATAACAGATATCCGAAAACGTTCCTCCAGCGATTCCAGCAAAGACCTTCTGGATTCCACCAATGCATGAAACTCCTGTAAAGGTGAATAGAAGAAGATCAGTTCCAGTTTAAGCTTCCGGGGTTCCATCACCAAAATGTAAAGGGATGTTGGGCATTCCTTTTCCGGACAGGTTGATCTTACCAAAATGATCTTCGTATTTACTAAGGTTATCCTGGAGAGCGTTGAAGAATCTTTTGGCGTGTTCAGGAGTCATGACAATCCTGTTCTGGACCTTTGCCTTGGCAATGCCCGGCATCATACGAATAAAATCGAATACGAATTCGCTGCTGGAATGGGTGATAATTGCCAGGTTAGAATAACATCCCTGGGCAACGTCTTCCGGCAATTCAATATTGATTTCTTTCTTGGGTTTTTGTTCCATAGCCTTATCTTTTGATTACAAAAGTAGTATTTTTTATATATTTGCGTCTTATTCCCAAAAAGTATATGGAACTACCTGCAATATACGATCCCTCGCTTACAGAAGACAAATGGTACAGTTACTGGTTAAAGCACCGTTTTTTCCATTCGGAACCCGATGAACGGCCCAAATACAGCGTGGTGATCCCGCCTCCCAATGTAACGGGCGTGCTTCATATGGGGCATATGCTCAACAATACCATCCAGGACGTTCTTGTAAGACGGGCCCGCATGCAGGGTAAAAACACCTGCTGGGTACCGGGTACCGATCACGCTTCCATAGCTACAGAGGCTAAAGTAGTGGCCCTCCTTAAAGAAAAAGGCATTGATAAAGCTGATATTACACGTGAAGAATTTCTGGAACATGCCTGGGCCTGGAAAGAAAAACACGGCAACATCATACTGGAACAATTAAAAAAACTGGGAGCTTCCTGTGACTGGGACCGTACCAATTTTACTATGAACCCGGATATGAGCCATGCCGTAACGGACACTTTTGTTCATCTTTACAACGAAGGACTGATTTACCGGGGAGTACGGATGGTTAACTGGGACCCCCAGGGAAAAACCGCCGTAAGTGACGAAGAAGTCATTCACAGGGAAGTCAACGAAAAATTGTTTTACCTGCGGTATTTTTTCAGCAACAACGGGAAACGCGGCGATCAATACCTTTCTGTAGCCACCACAAGACCCGAAACTATCATGGCTGATGTGGCCGTATGCGTCAATCCGCTGGATGAAAGGTATTCCGGGCTGATTGGAAAAACAGTGCTGATCCCTTTGATAAACAAAGAGATACCTATTATAGCCGATGATTACGTAACCATGGATTTCGGGACAGGATGTCTGAAGATCACACCGGCACACGATCCCAATGACTACGAAATTGGATTGCGTCACAAATTGCCCGTCATAGATATCATAGATCCGGACGGAACCCTGAACGAACAGGCACAGATTCTGGTAGGAGAAGACCGTTTTGCCGCTCGCAAAAAGATCCGGACCATGCTGCAGGAATCCGGCTGCCTGGAGAAAGAAGAACCGTATGTCACCCAGGTGGGCTTTTCTGAACGAACCGATGCCGTTATTGAGCCGAGGCTTTCGCTGCAGTGGTTCTTAAAACTGGAAATGCCTGCAAAAAAAGCACTGGAGTACGTAGAAGACGGACAGGTTAAACTGATCCCCGATAAATACCGGAACACATACCGCCACTGGATGGAAACAGCCAGGGACTGGTGCATATCCCGCCAATTATGGTGGGGACAGCAAATACCTGCCTGGTACCTCCCCGACGGGGAAGTGGTCGTGGCTGCTACAGGGGAAGAAGCCCTGAAACTGGCCTTGAAAAAAGATTCTTCGCTAAAGCAGGAAGACCTTCGGCAAGACCCCGATGTGGTAGATACCTGGTTTTCTTCCTGGTTGTGGCCCATATCTGTATTTGATCCGGGAAAACCCGGTCATCCCAAAAAAACACCCAATGAAGAACTGGCCTATTATTATCCGACGGATGACCTGGTAACGGCTCCCGACATCTTGTTCTTCTGGGTAGCCCGTATGATCATGGCCGGAGATATATACTGCAAAGAAAAACCGTTTTCCAATGTATACCTTACCGGTATGGTACGCGACAAACAGGGAAGGAAAATGTCCAAATCTCTCGGCAACTCACCGGATCCCATAGAATTGATGAATAAGTACGGAGCTGACGGGGTCAGGATGGGTTTGATGTTGTGTACTTCTGCCGGGAATGATATTTTATTTGACGAAAGCCAGGTGGAACAGGGCCGGAATTTCTGCAACAAAATATGGAATGCTTACCGGTTGATCTGCTCCTGGAAAAGGGACAAATCCCTGCCTTTGGAAGAAACTTCCGGACAGGCCATCAAGTGGTTCCGCCAATTACTGGCTTCTACCAGGGAAGATGCAGAAGACCTGTTTTCAAAATTCCGCTTGTCGGAAGCCCTGATGTTGCTCTACAAACGTTTCTGGGATGACTTTTGTTCCTGGTATCTGGAGATCATTAAACCTTCCGGTAACGGAAAGAAAAAAATAGATGCGGCCACATACGACACAACATTGGAATTTCTTGATATTCTTTTGCATATGTTGCATCCCTTTATGCCGTTCATTACGGAAGAATTGTGGCAGAATCTTAATGAACGCAAAGAAGGGGAGAGTATAATGGTATCTTCAGTTCCTGCTTCCGGATCTTTCAAACAGGATGAGCTGGAACAATTTGCCCGTTTACAGGAACTGATCGTTTCAATAAGGGGTTTGAGGCAAAAGAAACAGATACCCGGTAAGACGGCCTTAAAACTTTATATTAAAGGATCATTTTCCGAAAACCTCTACGGGATTGCCAAACGTATGGGAGGATTGGAAGAGGTCGTTCCTGTTAAGGAAACTCCCCGTGAAGGCAATATATATTCGTTCCTGATAGGGACGACTGAATTTTTCATTCCCCTGGGAGAACTGTTGGATACAAAAGAAGAAAGTGACAAACTCAAAGGGGAATTGAAGTACTACCATAATTTTCTGGCTGCTGTTGAAAAGAAACTCAACAACCCCGATTTTGTTCAACGAGCTCCGGAACAGGTAGTAGCTACCGAACAGAAAAAACGTTCGGATGCCATGGCTAAAATTGCCGCCCTGGAGCAGCAATTATCATCATTACAATGAAATTCAGACATCTGATCCTGGCATTGATCTCTTTCACATTGCTTGCCCAATGTGTGAAAGTCAGTGAATTGGATGATAGTGCCGATATTTCTTCCTGCGGGATTGCTTCAGTTTCTCCACAAGCAGTGGTTTTTAACATACCCGTGGTGGAGGGGGATCAGATAATCCTTCCTATGGATTACGGAAAATACGAATTTCCTGTGACTGTGACCCTGGATATCAAAACGGCACAAAAGATTGATAAGATCCTGGGGATTGACGCAGACAATTCGCTCGTATTTGAAAATGAAGGGACCGTGCGCAAGATCCACCTGATAGCCCTGAGCGGTGTGGTACATACCTACGAAATACATATTGAAGTGGCTCCCCGCAGCGACCTGGCTTCCGTATCTGCTGCAATGTTGCAGGGATTTACGCCGGATGACTTTCTGCTTGCCCGTGAAGTTGTAATTGATCTGGTTGAGAACCAAGTGGTTATTTACGCTCTTAAGGGACAGACATTGCCTTTAAACGTATCAATGCAGATGGAACTAAGCCCGGGGGCTCACCTGGACGATCAGCAGCCGGTTCAAACGTTTGCTATTAATACCTACGATACCGCGATCCCGTTTACCGTTACTGCTGAAAGCGGGAAAAAAGAAACATGGTCCGTGATCTTAACCGGTATAACACCTGTAGAAGACCTTTCACAGACACAGCCTGAGGTATGGGAACGGATGGCCCCCGCTGGACCTTACGATGTGTCTTTTCAAAACGAAGGACCCGTGATAGAAAGTATACGTGCCGATGCTTCTGCGGGTAAAATTATCGTGTGCGTACGTGAACAAGGAACGGCTTTCCCCTGGAACGTGTCCCTGAATTATGGTTTGCAACCCTACATTTTACCGATACATATTGCACCGGGAGATATTTTTCCTGTAGCAGGATGGGAAGATACCCGCACTTTTTACCTGATGGATATGTTGTCCCTTCAGGCCCGTGCCTGGGATCTTATCTGGGAAAGGTGGCTTAATCCGGATAACAAAGTATTGTCGTTTGCGGTTCTGGAATACAACTCGGCACAAAACCTTATGGAACTGGGCGATTCCGTAATCGATACACTGATCGGGTATGTGAGTATTCCCATGATCTCCGGAAATGATTTTCCGCTGGAGATCACCTCTTATAATATTACAGTTTCTGACAGTGCCTCATACCGGATCCCCGGACAGCTACTTTTTGAATCTTACAAAAGCGAAATTCCTTTTATCGTAACCTCCCAGTCCGGCATTGAAAAAGAATGGGTGATGAAAATGGATCCCTGGTTCAGTACGGGAACGGATGTGTTGTCTTTTACGGCGGAAAGTTACCATTCGGAACAAAACATGGTACAGCTGGAATCACGCCGTGCCGATATAGATAATGACAATAAGATTCTCACGCTGGTGCTCAGGGCCGGGTATGATTTTCCCCTGGTCATTGACAGTTTTGGCCTGGAATTATCCGAAAACGCCGTAATTCAGGAAGATTATTCACAAGGTATCGTGTTCAATACGATCTCTCAGACGGTTCCTTTGACCGTAGTGGCTGAAAGCGGAGATACCATGCAATGGACATTGGTATTGGCCGACGAAAGGACAGAGAACCTGGAAGCTCTTGTTCTGGATTATCACATAGCAGGTTACCGGGGAACAACCGAAACTGCCAATAATATTCTCATGGAAGAGTGGGGTGTGGTGGATACGTTGAACCGGACGGTATCACTTATCATCAACGATTGGTCCTCAAAAATGCCGTTAACCGTTAACGGGGTCATGAACATTTCCAAAAATGCCATACTGGAAGGCACCGTTGTAAATACCTGTGAACACCAGGTTGTCTTCCATACTGCAGAGGAAACGTTTGAATTTGCGGTCACCTCTGAAAGCCGGACAAATACTACCGTATGGACTCTGATGCTGGAAGATCGTTCTCCTGTCAGGAGTTCAGTTGCGGATGTTACCGGGTTTGTTACCGGGAATCCTTCCTCGGGGTTCGTATTTGATCAAAAATATCTGGAATCCGGGCCCGGAATCATAACATTGCTGGTCAGAGAAAGGCCGTCTCCGGATGCACTGTTGGCTATCAAACCGCAGATCTCGGTTTCCCCGGGAGCGCGTCTGCAGGGAATTACATCGGGAGCCCCGCTTGCCCTATCCTTTGCAGAGCCTTATGTTTTCCGGGTGATGGCCCAGGATGAAACCGTGAAAGAGTGGCAGGTACAACTTATTTATGCTCCGCAGGTTTATAACAGCGGCTATGAAGATTGGGGAACGGTAGAAGGCATCCAGAATATTTTGCCTTCAAACGGGAACGGATGGACCACAGGCAATAATGCCCAGGTTATAGGGACAACAAAAGTGTCCGGGAAAGACAGTCCTTATGCCGCAGAAATGCTGACACAATTAAAATCCGTGAATTTGGTAGTGATCAAGGTGACAAGCCTTGCTGCAGGAGCGGTCATGTTGGGTCAATTCAATTTCAGTATGGATGTGGAGGCCGTGATGAATCCTACCAGCATGTCAGACTTCGGAATCCCGTTTATGACAGACACAAATCCCATAGGTTTTGAAATTGATTACAAATACCAATCCGGCGGTCAACGGGTATATACCCAAGCCTATAAAGGAGCGTTCGGTATGCCTGCCTTTAAGGATCCCGTAAATGTGGCCGGCCCTGATAAAGCAGTGATAGCTACCGAATTACATTACAATCAAGGCGGTGAATGGGTTTACGATTTAAAAAACAGGCCAACCCTGATTGCCGAAAGTGAGATCCTGACGGAAGGAACTCCCGGATGGACTCGCGCCCGCATAGTGTTTGATAAGGTTCCCGGAAAAGAGAATCTGAAAATGACACACCTGGTTGTGCGAATGTCTTCTTCTTACCAGGGAGACGAATTCAAAGGAGCCGACGGGAGCAAGCTGACAGTAGATAATTTCAAATTGATCTATTACCTTCCCGGAGATACAGCTGTAATATTGGAATGATTATGATGAAATATACCACAAAAATCACCGTCAGGTACTACGAAACAGACCAAATGGGGGTAGTACACCACTCCAATTACATCCGTTATTTTGAAACGGCCCGGGAAGAGATGATGGCGCATTACGGCGTTCCTTATTCAGAAACCGAATCGCGCGGAATCATCATGCCGGTGCATGCCGTTCACTGCGATTACAAACATCCGGCACGCTATGGGGAAGTATTGTCTGTAGAGACACGCCTGGAAGAAATACCGCGATCACGAATTACATTCCGTTACGATATATTTAATCATGACCGGGTACTTCTTGCCAAAGGTTACGTAACACTCGCTTTTGTGGATGTTTCCCGGGGAACACCGGTAAGAGCTCCCCGTTTTCTGACGGAAGTATTGGAAAAATACATAAATTTGTAAAACAAGACTAAAGGGATATGAATAAATTATTATTGTTCGGCACTCTGGGTGCCACCGAGATCATCATCATAGCTTTGATCGTTCTGCTTCTTTTTGGAGGCCGCAAAATACCCGAATTGATGAAAGGCATAGGCAAAGGCGTTAAAAGCTTTAAAGACGGTGTGAAGGGCATTGAAGACGATCTGAAAGAAGAAGAAAACGATATTAACAAAGATCTGAAGTAGCAGAAGTGGCCGATTCTTCCCGGGATACGATTGAAATGACCTTTTGGGAACATCTGGATGAGTTCCGCAAAGTTATATTTCGCTCGGCAATTGCATTAATTTTATTAATGGTAATTGTCTTTGTGAATAAGAACTTTGTATTTGAAACCGTGATATTTGCTCCCAGAACTTCCGATTTTATACTCTACAGGTGGATGGAATCGCTGGCCGCTTTAACGGGATTTTCCTCTTTTGCACCGGAACCCTTTGAATTACAATTGCAAAACATAGAGCTGGCCGCTCAATTTTTTACCCATATAAGCGTTTCTTTCAGCATTGCCTTTGTACTGGCCACTCCTTTTTTATTATACCAGTTGTGGCTTTTTGTCAGGCCCGCTCTTTATCCAAACGAGAAAAAATCTGTAGTGGGAGCCTTTGCCTGGTGTTCCCTGCTTTTTTTCCTGGGCGTGGTAGTCGGGTATCTTTTTGTCTTTCCCCTGACCATTAACTTCCTGGGTAGTTACCAGGTAAGTGAGATGGTGGAAAACCAGATCACCCTGCAATCCTATGTACACATGTTCACCTGGCTGGTGATCATCATGGGAATTGTGTTTGAAATGCCCGTTTTGTTGCGTGTTTTATCCCGAATGGGCATTATATCCAAGGAATTGCTGAAAAAATACAGGAAATATGCGGCCGTTATTCTGTTGGTATTGGCCGCCATCATCACACCAAGCGGGGATGCATTCACATTGTTCGTTGTAGCATTGCCCTTGTATCTTCTCTACGAAATAAGTATACTTGTATGTTACAGCAAGTCGGCAGAAGAAGATGAAACCTCTAAAGCATAGATCATTTTTCCTGATTTCAGGCGGGATCATTCTTTTGTTCCTTATCCTGCTTATAATGCCCTATTTCTGGAAACAGCCTGTTTTTTGGTTGTTGAAAAGCAATTGGCTGAACGGGTACGGGAAGGCCCGGCTTATTTCCTTTTACAATCCGGCTCCCCCGGATATCATTCGCCAAAACGTTTATTTGTACAACGGCGGATTTAAACCGGATACTTTCCGGGCAGGTCCTGTACAAATCCCGGGAAAAGGATACAATTATATGGATTCGCTGGGCCTGTTACTTACACGGGATTTTTACCGGCTGGCAGAACCTTTCCGCAAAGGACTGGCCCGCGTAAAATTAGTTACGGGGTACGGCATGCTGAACACAAAAGGGAAATGGGTCATTCCTCCTCATTACGATGCTGTCCTGACACAGGAACAGGTACTGATAGTTAAACAGGACAACCGGTACGGAATAACAAGCCGTAAGGGTCGTTTTCTGATACCTTTGCAGGAAAAAAAAATATCCAATCAATATGTCACACATACGTTGCCTTTTATGTTGTCATTCCATACGGACAGTTCTTTTTCAGTGATACATCCAAAAGGGGAAAAATCGGAAGAAGCCCCATATGACAGTCTTGACATCCGGAAAAATACCCTCTTTGTCCGCAGGAAAAATCTGTGGGGCGTTCTGGACAATACAGGTTCGGAAATTATCCCTCTGATTTATGATAGCATAGATGTCTATGAGTCCGGATTATACACTGTAATACTAAACGGTTTGCAGGGATTTCACCTTCCCGGAGAACCCACACCATTAATTCCTCCTGAATATGACAAAGTGGATGTATGCACTCCGGAAACATTCCGTGTATTCCTGGATAATCATTACGGATTGCTGGACCGTGAAGCCGCGACACTTATTGAACCGGTGTACGACACCATCTATGCCCATCATGGTGAAGAATGGATTGTAACAGGAGATCACAAACGGTTTGCTATGCGCAACACCAATGATTTGTCGTATCCTTCCGGGTTTTATGAAATGATTGGTCCCTGCCGGGAAGGTATGACGGTTGTACGTGATGAAGACGGGTACGGAGTTTTATCTGAAGACGGCACTGTTAAGGTAATCCCGCAATACGATTCCATAAGCCATTACAGCAGCGGACTGGCGGTGGTTTTTGATAAGCGTCAATACGGAGTCATTGATAAAACAGGCGTTTTTACCATCCCATTTTCACTGAAACTGGTGGAGCTTTATGATTTTCACGATGGCATTGCTCTGGCTGCACAATTGAATCTGATGACCCCGCGCATCAGGAAACAATACGGATTTATAAACAAAAACGGCAACACCGTGATCCCTTTCATCTATGAAGACGGGCACAAAGTTTTTTCCAACGGGCTGGCGGGAATGCGCCTGAACGGTGCCTGGGGTTTTATTAACCCGAAAGGCGAAACTGTCATTCCCTTCCTGTACGATACCGTTACCCTGTTTTCAAACGGCCGGGCACAGGCAGTTTACCACGGTTTGATCCACTCAATTGACACACAGGGGAGAACCTTAGAATGATATCTCTTTCCAATATAACCGTTTCGTTTGCACACCTGGACCTGATGTCGGGCGTATCTTTTTCTTTGAATCGCCGGGACAGGGTGGCTTTGGTAGGAAAAAACGGGGCCGGGAAATCCACTTTGCTAAAGATCATGGCCGGGATCCAGGACCCCACTGCAGGTACTGTGGTACGTTCCGAAGATCTGAAGATCGGTTACCTGCCCCAGCAAATGGCACACGCCCGGGACAAATCGGTGCTGGAGGAAGCCCTCACTGTTTTTGCGGCCATTGATAATCTTCGCAGGGAAACCGAAAGGATCACAAAAGAACTTGCTTTAAGGGAAGATTACGATTCAGCTGCGTATAAAAAACTGATGGAAGATCTGACCGAAGCTGCCGACCGCTTGCATATCCTGTCTTCTGACAATCCCCGGGGAAATGCCGAGAAAACACTTATAGGCCTGGGATTTAAAGCCGGTGAACTGGACAGATCCACCCGCACTTTTTCCGAAGGATGGAACATGCGCATTGAATTGGCAAAACTACTGCTTTCACGGCCTGATGTACTTTTGCTTGACGAACCCACCAATCATCTGGATATTGAAAGTCTCAGGTGGCTGGAACAATACCTGGAATCATTTTCCGGATCTTTACTGGTTATTTCGCACGACCGTACGTTTCTGGATAACGTCACCCAAAGGACCATTGAGATATCCCTGGGTAAAATAAACGATTACAAAGCGCCTTATTCACAATACCTGGAGCTGCGTAAAGAACGACTGGAACAACAAAAGGCAGCCTGGGAAAACCAGCAGCGCACCATTGAAAAGACGGAAGAATTTATTGCTCGTTTCCGCTACAAGCCAACCAAATCCAACCAGGTGCAAAGCCGCATCAAACAGTTGGAAAAGATGGAACGTATAGAAATAGATCCGGTAGATAACGCGCGGATCAGTATCTCTTTTCCCGATGTTTACCGTAGCGGGAAAATTGTATTCAAGTGCCATAATGTGGCAGTGGGTTACGATAAAGGTCCTATCTTTACGGGAGCAGAGATGGTAGTGGAACGCGGTGAAAAAGTAGCTTTCGTAGGCAGGAACGGAGAAGGGAAGACAACCATGATGAAGCTGCTGACCGGCCAAAAAACAACCATGGAAGGCAAGTTTGAAACCGGTTACAACGTGAAGTTGGGTTACTATGCTCAGAATCAGGACGAATTACTGGATGACAGCCTTACTGTTTTCCAGATATTGGATGAAATTGCGGTAGGAGATGTGCGTACACGATTGCGCGATATTCTGGCTTCTTTTCTGTTTAGAGGTGAAGATGTAGATAAAAAAACCGGTGTGTTGAGCGGTGGGGAACGGTCCCGCCTGGCCATGGCCAAACTGATGCTACAGCCTTACAACGTACTGGCCCTTGACGAGCCTACCAACCACATGGATATCCGCTCCCGGGAAGTAATGAAAGAAGCCTTGCGGCAATACAGCGGAACGCTGATAGTCGTTTCCCACGACCGGACCTTTCTGGATGGATTGGTAGACAAAATTTACGAATTCCGGGACGGGAAAGTGAAAGAACATTTGGGAGGGATCAGGGATTTCATGGAAAGAAGAAAGCTGGAAACCCTCCGTGAACTGGAAGAAAATACAGCAACAGAAAACAATAACCGGACCGGAAAGGAAAATACGGAAAAAGATGCCCAAACACTTTACCGGTTAAAAAAAGAGCGTGATAAAACGTTGCGAAAATTGCAGCAGAATGTTACACGATGGGAGAACCGGATTGAACAACATGAAAAAGGGCTGGCCATTATGGATGAAAAACTGTTGTCACCTCCGGCCGAAGGATTCAGTACGGCTTTTTACCAGTTATACGAAAAAGAAAAAAGAGCATTGGACGAAGCCATGAAATCATGGGAACAGGCTCATAATGATTTAGATACATTTATTAATACAGAAGAGGATGACTGAAGACCGCATATACGGAATACATCCTGTCCGGGAAGCCCTGACAGGAAACAAAAAGCTGGAAAAAATCATGGTTCGTAAAGGGATGGAAAGTCCGGCCGCTGTAGAGATAACAGAACTGGCCAGAACCCGTAACGTTCCGGTCCAGTACGTACCTCAGGAAAAACTCAACCACCTGAGCGGAAACAGGAACCACCAGGGCATAGTGGCCGTCCTGGCACAATTGGATTACATATCGCTGGAAGAAGCAGCGCAAGCTGCCTCGGCAAAAAGCAAATATCCCACGGTCCTGCTTCTGGACGGTGTCAGCGATGTGCGCAATTTCGGGGCTATTGCACGGACCTGCGAATGTGCCGGGGTAGGGGCCCTGATCTTGCCGGCCAAAGGAGGTGCCGCCGTTAACCAGGATGCCATAAAAACATCTGCAGGAGCTTTGCTTCGCATTCCCGCCTGTAAGGTTCCTAATCTGAAAACAGCCTTGTATTTCCTGAAAGAAATGGACTATACCATTACAGGAACGGTTGCCGGGTTGGATCGTTCCATATACGATGCCGATTTTTGCCAGCCCACAGCCATTGTTATGGGGGCTGAAGGGAAAGGTATTTCCGACAGTGTTCTGCAATTGTGCGACCAGCTGGTTTCCATCCCGCAATTGGGAGAAATAGGCTCCCTGAACGTATCTGCAGCTACTGCAGTAGTATTGTTTGAAGCTGTCAGGCAACGTATAAATAAATAACAGGATGCTTTTCCGTAATAATGCCTTAAAACGCCTGGCCGGAGAAACCGCAGTGTACGGGATGAGTACCATCCTGGCCAGGGTTTTGAACTTTTTGCTGGTTCCCTTGTATACCCGCGTGCTTACGGATCAGGCGGCTTACGGGGTGGTTGCCGAGTTTATGGCTTACATTGCCGTGTTACAGGTAGTGCTGGTCATGGGCCTGGAAACCGGATGTTTCCGGTACGCATCGCTGGCGGGGCAGAAGAACGACAGGGACGGGGCATCCCGGGTTTTCTCCACTTCGCTTACCATGGTAACCCTGGTGGCCGGCCTGTTTTTTGCTGCTGTTGTTCTGTGGAGACAGCCCATTGCCGATGCTTTAGGCTACGGGAACAACCCGCTATGCATTTTTTACGTGGCAGGCATCCTCCTGTTGGACAGCATTACGGCCATACTCTTTGCCCGCCTTCGTTACGAACACAAAGCCTTAAAATTTGCTGTCTTTAAAACTATTAAGATCTTTTGCGAGCTGGGATTCAATTTGCTTTTCTTCCTGTGGGCTTCGGGATTTATGAAGGCCAACCCGGGATCTTTTCTGGAACGTTTTATCCCTGCCGTCCCGGATTACAATTACGTGCTGTTTGCCATATTCCTGTCCTGCATAGTGGCCTTGTTGCTCTTCATTCCCGATCTGATAAAGAAAAATGCCTTCCTGTTTGACCGGAAACTGTGGTCCCGCCTGATGATCTATTCATTACCCCTGATGATAGCCGGATTACCGGGCATCCTGAACGATTTCAGTGACCGGTTGTTGTTCCGTTTCCTGATACCGGAAGGTATTTCCTGGAGGGCCCAGATGGGAATATACCAGGCCGGAATCAAACTGGCCGTTCTGATAAACTTGTTTATTCAGATGTTCCGGTATGCGGCAGAACCGTTTTTCTTTGGACAGTCTGCAGACAAGAATGCCCCGGCGACCTATGCCCGGGTTCTGGATTATTTTACAGGATTTACCATGCTTGTCTACCTGGGAATCCTGCTTTACATAGATCTTTTTGGACTTATACTGGGCGTAAATTACCGGGAGGGAATAGTTGTAGTGCCTGTTATGGCACTGGCATACGTAATGCTGGGTATTTACTTTAACATCAGCATCTGGTTTAAATTATCCGGGAAGACCGGTTATGCAGTGCTCATTACATCGGCCGGTCTGGCCGTGACATTAGTGGTTAATGTATTGTTTTTGCCGCGTTACGGGTATATGGCAGCCGCTTGGGGACACCTGGCCAGCTACCTGACCATGACCGTCATATGTGCCCTGATGGGCCGCAAACGCTATCCCATACCTTATAACTGGGTGAAGAATTTATTTTATGTAGGAGTGGGAGTGGGATTGTATTTCTTCTCACAATTGTTCAGCCATATGGATCTTGTGCCCAAACTGGTTATCAATACCGGCATAATTCTGGTTTACCTGGCTATCTGGGCTGGGGCGGAAGGTTTCTACGGAAAGCTGCGCAGACTATGGCAGCGGCGATAGCCACGTTCAGGGATTCGGAACCTTCGCGATAAGCGGGGATATACAACCGTGTCTGAATGTATTCCAGGATTTCCGGACTGATTCCCCTGGATTCATTTCCCATTACTATGATGCCTTCAGCGGGTAAGGCAAGGGTGTTTATGTCTGAGCCTCCCTGCAGAACGGTTCCAAGTACCGGAAGCTGTGTCTCATTCAGGAGGGTTTCAAGGGAGGTATAAAATACGGGGACCCTGAGGATCGCGCCCATTGTCGATTGCACGGTCTTGGGATTGTAAAGTTCCACACAATCCGCAGAAGCATAGACAGCAGAAATGTTGAACCAGTCTGCCAGTCGCAGTATGGTACCGAAATTCCCGGGATCCTGGACCCCGTCAAGTGCCAGGTACAGGTTCTCTTTTTGAGGAAATGCAGGTTTGATATCCGGAATGCCAACTACGGCCAATGCTCCTGAGGGAGTGGATTGTGCCGAGATCCGTTCCATTTCCGAGGCCGTTACGAACTCTGCTACGGGAGTCTTTGAGGCATCCAAAACACCTTCCTGCAGGAACAGTCTTTTGATGACAAAGGGTCCCGGCGCTGCCAGCAACTCGGCAATCATCTTTTTCCCTTCTATGATAAATTCCTGTCTTTCCTGACGGAATTTCTTCTGATTCAGGGATTTGATAAACTTTATGTCTGCTTTGCTCAACATGGCATCAGTATCCCAGCACCTTTAACATGGATTTATAGGTCTGTTCTTTGGAAAATAATTTGGTATAATATTCGCCGTCTTCTTCGCCTATGATTACCATTTTTGGGGCAGGCATCAGGCAATGCTGTACACCGCCAAACCCTGAGATGGATTCCTGATAGGCCCCGGTATTGAAGAATCCTATATAAAGCGGTTCCCCGTTTTCGTTTTTGGGAAGAAAAACGGCATTTGCATGGGCCTCTGCGTTGTAGTAATCCTGGGAATCACAGGTAAGACCTCCCAGGAATACGCGTTGGTAGGGTTCGTTCCATTTGTTTATGGGAAGGAGTATAAAACGCCGTTTGATTCCCCAGGTGTCGGGCAGGGTAGTCATAAAAGAAGAGTCGATCATATACCACCTTTCCCTGTCATTTTGCTGTTTATCACCCAGAACCTGGTATATATTCGCGCCGCTTTCCCCTACAGTGAACGATCCAAACTCTGTAAATATGTCCGGTTCCTTAACATTACGGCTGGCACATATACTTTTTATCTGGGCAATGATCTCTTCTGTCATGTATTCGTAATCATAATCAAAAGAAAGAGAATTCCTTACGGGAAAGCCTCCTCCCAGGTTCAGGGAGTTTAGATCTTCACAAAAATTCTTCAAATCGCAATATACGTTTACGCATTTAGCCAGCTCGTTCCAATAGTAAGCGTTGTCCTGTATCCCGGTATTAATGAAAAAATGGAGCATTTTGAGTTTGAACTTGGGATTTCGCTTGATGTATTTGTGATAAAAAGGCACAACATCGCTGTAACGGATCCCCAGCCGGCTGGTGTAAAATTCAAATTTCGGTTCTTCTTCCGCTGCTATGCGGATTCCGATCTTGCATTCGTTATTCACGGTCTTGTCCAGGGCTTCAATTTCGGGCATGTTGTCCAGTATGGAAATGGTATTCTCCCAGCCGGAATTCATAAGATTGGCAATATTTTCTATGTATTGCTGTTTCTTATACCCGTTGCATATTACATAAAGATCCTTGTCCACTACTTTTTGTTCGTAAAGCGATTCTATAAGGTTAATGTCAAAGGCGGACGAAGTTTCTATATGGATATCGTTTTTAAGCGCTTCCTCCAGTACAAATGAAAAATGCGACGATTTGGTACAGTAACAGTAATGGTATTCCGCGTCGTAATCTACCTTGGCCATAGCTACATTAAACAGCCTTTTTGCTTTCTGGATCTGTTTGCTTATCTGTGGCAGGTAATAAAACTTTAAAGGAGTTCCGTATTGCTGGATCAGATTCATCACTGGGATGTCGTGGAACAGAAGTTCCCCGTTTTCAACCCTGAATTCTTCCTGCGGAAAATCAAAACTTTGCTGGATCAGATCGATGTACTTGTTTTTCATCTTTGCAATGTAAGTGAGTTACTTTTAACAATATTATCCAATGTAACCGGATCGGATTGCAAATATAAAGGAATATTTAGAGGTAGTATAGTATTTGTCCTTTTTTTCTATTTTTGTATTATGCGTAAAAGCCAGGGATTTCTCTTCATTTCAGTCATTGTTTTATTACTGAATATCATGTTAACGGGTTGTGCTGCAACACGTTACGTTCCTAAAGGAGAATATCTTTTAAAAAAAAATACGGTTGAAGTAATTCCAGAAAAAATTGTACCCGTATCTGCCCTGACAACGTATATCCGGCAAAAGCCCAATACCAGTATTGTTTTTGGCTGGAAAGCTTTTCTGAATATCTACAGCTTCAGTCCGGATAAAGACAACGGCTGGAGCCGGTTTTTGCGCAAACTGGGAGAACCGCCCGTTGTATTTGATCCGGTACTGATAGATTACAGCAAACGGAATATAGACAATTACCTGACATCCATGGGGTATTATTTCAATACGGTTGCCGATTCTGTTACGTACCATAAGCAAAAAGCTACCGTTCACTATACCGTTATGCCCGGTAAGACCTATGCAGTGGATTCCATTTCACTCAGCAGGGCCGATACCAACCTGGCCGGATTATATGAACGGCATCTGGACCAATCCCTGGTCCGGACGGGAGACAGGCTGGCTTCCCTGACATTGGAAAAAGAAGCTGCCCGTATAAGCTCCGTAATGCGAAACAACGGGTATTACAATTTTAACAGAAGCCTGGTATCTTTCAGGGCCGACACGCTGGAACAGGACGGGACGGCAAGCCTGGAAGTCCTGTTACCTGCAGATTCCACCCAAAAACCCTATCGCATCAGAGATATAAATGTATACCCCGGTTTTGACCCCATGCAGGCCGTTATGGATTCTTCCTATTATTCCCAAATGGACACACTAAAATACGGGGATATGGTATTTCATTTCACGGGCAAACCTACTGTCCGGCCGCGTGTGATAAGGAACATGAGTTACATTCGCCCCGGAGAACTATACGACGAATCCAAAGTCAAAACGACCTACGACCGGTTTTCCACTATAAGTCTTTTTAATGGTGTAACGCTGTTTTTTGACGAAGTCCCCGGATCCGGGCAACTGGATACGGCGCTGGTGGATTGTACCATTCGTCTGAGCCCGGGCAATTCACAGGGTTACAAACTGAACCTGGAAGCGTCCAGTAATTCGAACGGGCTGATAGGTATTTCCCCGGCTTTGTCCTATTACCACAAAAACATATTCAGGGGAGGGGAGTGGCTGACATTGGGATTTATGGGGAATTTCCAGTTTAAGCTGAAAGATCCCACCCGTGCCACGGAATTGGGTGCCTCGTTGTCCCTTTCTTTTCCCAAGATGCTCTTTCCCATCAGCCAGCGGATCTTCCGCGGACGTGTTCCCCGCACGGATATCTCGGCAAGTTACAATTTTCAATCGCGTCCGGAATATACACGGAATATTGTTTCCACCACTTTCGGGTATGTGTGGAGTATGGGCGAAAATTACCACTATACGGTAAATCCGCTGCGACTGAAACTGGTTAAACTCAACAATATGAGTCCCGGATTCCTGGCTTCCCTGAACGATCCGTTTTTAATTGATACGTACAGGGACCACTTTGACCTGGGGTTTTCTACAATTTTTTATTACACCAGCGATAACGCTACTGTTCACCGCAACAGCTGGCATTACATAAGGGTGGGGCTGGAATCGGCCGGCAACCTGCTAAGTGCTTTCAATCCCCTGATGCAGACCGATACCACCGGTAGTCATACTATAGGAGGGATCGCTTATTCCCAATACATAAAAACAGATTTGAGCACGGGATATACTTTTATTCGCAATACGCATCAGCTGGCAGGACGTTTTTATGCCGGAATTGGGGTGCCCTACGGAAACGCATCGACACTTCCCCTGGAGCAAATGTTTTTTGCCGGAGGGGCAAACAGTTTACGCGGATGGCAGGCACGAACGGTCGGTCCCGGTTCCATGCCGGTAGATTCCACATTTGCCATTCCGAACCAGGCAGGGGACATCCGCCTGGAAGTCAACCTGGAATACCGTTTTCCCTTGTTCTGGAAACTGGAAGGTGCAATCTTTGCCGATGCCGGGAACATCTGGACCCTGCCCCGGGAAGAGGCGGCCGAAGCGGGGGTTTTCCGGTTTAATAATTTTTATAAGAGCATTGCCATGGATACGGGCCTGGGGATTCGGGTAAACCTGGATTTTGTCATCCTGCGCCTTGATATGGGCATGATCGTAAGAAATCCTGTAAAACAGGCATGGGTGCCCGTTTCCCGATGGCTAAAGCGGGAAAATTACTCGATCCAGTTTGGTGTGGGATACCCGTTCTAAAGTTTCATACCCTTGCGGTACAGCCGGAAAAGTTCTATAGCCTGGTACTCGGCCATGCCCAGTTTGTCATACAGCACTGCCGTGTTGTGGTTGCGCTCCTCGGCCCTTCTCCAGAATTCACGCGGGTCGTTCCCCGGGAACATGGCCGGGTCTTTCTGGCTCTGATGGCGAAATATGGCATTTCTTTTAATAACTACCTCCTCCGGGCTTAAAGGAACGGCCATGTCAACATCTGCCACATCCCATTCTTGCCAGGCACCCCGGTAGAGCCAAAGGCGGCAATCTTTCATCCAGGGCCTGTCTTTGAGCTGTTCGAGGGCTTCCAGTATGGCCATGTAGCAAACACGGTGCGTGCCGTGGGGGTCGCTCAAATCGCCTGCGGCAAATATCTGGTGCGGTTTAACGCTTTCCAGAAGATTACAGATAATGGTAATATCATCCCCGGATAATGCTTTTTTCTTAACACCGCCTGTTTCATAGAAAGGCATTTCAAGAAAATGAACGTTTTCGGGTTCAATTCCCAGGTAATCACTGGCAGATTTGGCTTCACCGCGGCGGATCATTGTCTTAACCTGGCGAATGGCGGGTGTGTCGGGTTCACCGGGTTTCTTGCCGGCCATATCTTTACGGGCCTGTTTGAATATGGCTTTGGTTTTTTCCCGGTCCAATCCGTATACAGGAGATATTTCCTGCAGAAAATCCAGGAAACGGGTGACTTCGTGATCAAATACGGCAATATTGCCTGAAGTATGATATGCAATATGTAATATGTGTCCCTGGTCTGAAAGCCGTGCCACTGTCCCTCCCATGGAGATCACGTCGTCATCGGGGTGGGGGCTGAATACGATTACGCGTTTGGGATAGGGAAGGGCTCTTTCCGGACGGGTGGAATCGTCTGCATTGGGTTTTCCCCCGGGCCACCCGGTTATGGAATGCTGCAGGAAGTTGAACGTATCTATGTTGATCTTGCTGAATGGTCCGCGTTCGGTGATCAGATCACTCATCCCGTTATCGTTGTAATCCCTGGCGGTAAGCTTCAGGATGGGCTTATCCAGGTGACGGCACAACCAGAATACGGCTTTGCGTGTAAGTTCTTCTGTCCACAAGCAAGGCCCTGTGAGCCAGGGTGTTGCTATACGTGTTAATTCGGCAGAAGCAGCCCGGTCAATGATAACCTCTGTCTGGGTATGGTTTTGCAGGTAGCTGGAAGGATTGGTTTCATCTACCTTGCCTTGCACCATTGTTTTTACGGCTTTGGCTTCTCCTTCTCCCCATGCCAGGTAATATATGGACCGGCTCTCCAGGATAGTCTGGATGCCCATTGTAAGGGAATAATTGGGTACGTAATCCACTCCAAAGAACTCACTGGCAGCCGATATCCTTGTATTTGTATTGAGTGTGATCAGACGGGTCCTTGAGCTGTAATGCGAACCGGGTTCGTTGGTGCCCATGCCGGAAGTGATCAATACGTCAATGCCTCCGTACGAGGCTATCTTGTTTTCGAAATCCTGGCAATGACGGCTTACCTGTGAGCGGGGGATGTCCCCGTCCAGGCAATGGATCTGGGTAGGGGGGATGTCCAGGACATCAAATACGTATTCTTTCAAAAAAAGGTAATGGGACTGAATTTCGTCCTTATGCAACGGGTAATATTCATTGATACCGAATACCACCACATTTTTGAAGCTTCTTCCGTTTTCGTATGCTTTTGCAAAAAGTTCGTAAACCGGGATCATGGCAGGTCTGGAAGAGAGTCCAAGTACCAGTTTCTTTCCCTGCGATTCTTTTTGTGTGAGTAATGTCAGGATGTTTTCCACCAGGTACGTAGAGGCTTCCACCTGGTCATCGTATATAAATACAGGCAGGTTTTCGTACCTTCTGCTGAAATCATAATTCACTGTCATAGTTATTCAAGTATGTCTTGTTGAGTCATCAGGTAAGTTTGCCGGAATGCGATTATCTTACGAACAAGGGTTTCCATTTGGTCCAGGGGCAACATGTTGCTTCCGTCGGACAGCGCTTCCGCGGGATTGGGATGCGTTTCAAGAAACAGGCCGTCTGCTCCGGCTGCCACCCCGGCAGCGGCCATGGTAGATATCATCTGGGGATCTCCGCCGGCAACACCTCTTGACTGGTTGGGCTTTTGCAGGGAATGGGTAACATCCAGAACAACCGGGACATGCAGTTTTTGCATTTTAGGAATACTGCGTACGTCAAATATCAGGTCCGTGTAACCAAACTGGGCACCTCTTTCAGTCAGGATTATGTTATCGCGCAATGCCCCAAACTGGAGCAATTTTTCAACTACAAAACGCATTTGTTCGGGAGCCAGGAATTGTCCTTTTTTTACATTCACTTTTTTCCCCGTCTGGGCAGCGGCTTTTAACAAGGATGTCTGCCGGCAGAGAAAAGCCGGAATCTGGATGATGTCCACATCATATTGGGCAGCCATCACCGCTTCGTCAGGAGTATGCACATCTGTAGTGATCTCTATGCCAAAGTATTGGCGGATGTTTTGCAATACTTCCAACCCGTTCCGGTCGCCAATCCCTGTAAAGGAATCTATCCGGGTCCGGTTTTCTTTCCGGTAGGAAGCTTTAAAGATGAGTGGAATACTGTATTTTCGGGTAATCTGTACCAGTTTTTCGGCCGTTTCCATGCAGATCTTTTCAGATTCAACAACACAGGGACCGGAAATAAGGAAAAAACCTTGGAGATCCATAATGCGAATATTTAATTTTCAAAGATATGATTTTTCTTGTCTGCAGTCAATACTTACCTTTCCAGCGAGCCAGAAATTTGGATATCTCATTTTCCCGCGGATTGTCTCCGGGATTATAAAAGCGTGTGCCACTGATCTGAGGAGGCAAAAATTCCTGTTCCACAAAATTTTGTTCGTATTGGTGGGCATACTTGTAGTCTTTGGCGTATCCCAGCTCTTTCATCAGTTGGGTAGGGGCGTTGCGCAAATGAAGCGGTACGCTCAAATCTCCTTTATCCCGCACCATTTCCAGCGCGGTATCTATGGCCATATATGCCGAGTTGCTTTTGGGGCTTGTGGCCAGGTATATAGCTGTCTGCGACAGCGGGATCCTTCCCTCCGGCATCCCGATCTTGTGAACGGCATCAAAACAGGCATTGGCCATTAAAAAAGCATTGGGATTGGCCAGCCCGATGTCTTCCGAGGCCAGGATTACCATCCTGCGGGCAATGAACAGAGGATCCTCTCCGGCCGCGATCATCCTTGCCAGCCAGTAAACCGCCCCGTTAGGATCGCTTCCGCGGATACTTTTGATAAAGGCCGAGATGATATCGTAGTGCTGTTCCCCGTTTTTGTCGTACAGGACGATGTTTTTTTGCAGTCTTTTTTGTACTTCTTCATTATTGAAAAGGATGGTCTCACCTTCGCTGTAACTTGAGATAACTATCTCTATAATATTCAATAATTTACGGGCGTCTCCACCTGAAAGACGGAACAGGGCTTCGGTTTCTTCCACGCGGATATCCAGGGAACTGATGTATTCATCGGTTTTGAGTGCACGTTCAAATAAAGTATTCAGATCATTGACTGATAACGATTTAAGCACATAAACCTGGCACCGTGAAAGCAGGGGAGCGATCACTTCAAAAGAAGGGTTCTCTGTTGTGGCGCCAATGAGAACAATGGTGCCGTCTTCCACGGCACCCAGCAATGCATCCTGTTGGGATTTGCTAAAACGGTGGATCTCGTCAATAAAGAGAATTGGCCTGTTTTTCTGGAACATTTTGTTAGAGCGGGAACGCTCTATGACTTCACGAACGTCTTTAACACCGGAACTGACCGCAGACAGGTTGTAGAAAGTACGTTCCAAATCCTGTGCAATAATACGGGCCAGGGTGGTTTTTCCGACACCCGGAGGTCCCCATAAAATAAAAGAAGAAAGGTTACGGCTTTCGATCATTTTGCGCAACACGGCATCGGGAGCTACCAGGTGTTCCTGTCCCACAAAATCGGTAAATGAAGTAGGGCGCAATCTTTCGGCCAAAGGGATACTGCTGTTCAACATTAGATGGGGCTATTTAACATAATATAAATTGTGTGCATTTTGTCGTATTTACCGCTCACGGCGTCTTAACTGGCGTATTATACGGGATATGACACTTTCTATGGAAGATTCGGGTTCTATCACGTTGTAATCTTCCCAGAAACCCGGGTCTGCAAAATCCGCAACGCGATCCAGGGTGATGTCCGTCGTTTTCACACGACTCTCCCTTGGGATCTTATATGTTTCCCGGCTGTACTCGGTCATGGCCATTTCAGAACTGATGGTATAATTCTGACTGAACAGTTTCCGGTCCCATTTGGCGTTGAACTTAATGTCAGTCCTGGAATAATCAAATACCCACTGATCTCCCGGAATTTGTCTGAATTGTACCAAATAGGCAGCGTATTCCACACGGGCTTTCAACCCGAAGGGTTTCCTGCGAATGAATATGGATGTGGCGTAATCTTTATCTTCAACATTCATATTGAATTCCACACGTGTGATGGCCATGGACTCCCTGTCAATATAAATTTTACCCCGGAACAGGATCTCTTCCCGGAACGGTTTCTGATCAAAAGAAATCACGTAATTAATCCTGTCATTCATTTGAACCGGATGCTCCATGGTAAAATCGTAATACCTTACGATCTCTGTCGCATTCACACCCAGGAACAAATTGTTTACCACATCTATTTCCAAAGCGGAACGGATCCCTCCCTGGAATTTAACAAATACCGTATCAATACGTCGCCAGTCAATGCTGCCGCGTCCTTTGTAAATACCCACCTGGTCTATGGCAAAACCGGTTGAATACGGGGCTTTATGGACATCTACGACCGCCTCGGAAAGTGTTACATACGTGTTTCCTTTGCGAATCATTTCCCGGTAAAATCCCGTCATTTGCATACGCTCCTGAGGGTAATTGTGTTTTATATTTCTAAAGGCTTCTTGTACCAGCTCCAGCGGATCCAGTGGCTTAACAGTGGCCATTGGTATGGGAAGCGCCGCCTGTATCAGGTTAATGTTCAAAGGTCTGCCTGAATCCAGGAAACTGCTAATGGGAATTGCCGCTGTGTGATAACCCAAATAACTTATAACCAAGGTTTTATCTGCATATTCGCGGGGAAATTTCAGGGTAAAATACCCTTCCCCGTTGGTTACTATGCTTATACCTATATCTTGTATACTTACCGATGCAAAAACCATCGGACGTTTAGTTCCGGCATCTGTGACCGTTCCGGAGATGCTGAGCGTATTCTCCTGGGCTCTCATTGAAAATACAGCCCCGGATACAAACAAAATGCTCATTATCAGCACTTTGACTGTATTTTTTGTGATAATGTTCGTTTTCATAGTCTGGCTGTTTTATACATTCCTCTAAAATACGCTTTTTTTTTCGCATTTTTGCCCTTTGTAAAGGAAAGTTATGGGAAAACGAGACAGGGAAATTTTGGAAAATGTGCTTATTGAAACGGTAGCCGCAGAAGGCAACGCGCTGGCCCGTATCAACGGCAAAGCGCTGTTTGTACCGATGGCCGTGCCGGGAGATATTGTGAATGTGCAGGTCACACACAAGAAAAAGAATTATATGGAAGGATACATACTGAACCTGGTGGTCCCTTCTCCCATGCGCATGGAACCGTTCTGCAGCCATTTTGGAGATTGCGGAGGATGCCGCTGGCAGCCCATACCGTATGATAAACAGATGGAATTCAAGCAACAACAGGTCATTGATCAGTTGACTCGCATAGGCAAACTGGATTTGCCGGTGATTTCTCCTATAATGGCTTCAGAAAAAACCGTCCGCTATCGCAACAAGCTGGAATTCACCTTCTCCAACAGCCGCTGGGTGACTTTTGATGAGCTCCGCCGGGAAGAAGGCGCTCCCCTGCCGGTTTCCGGGTCTGCTCAGGCAACGGCACCCGGTGCGGCTTCCCTCTCGGGGAACGAATCTGCTCCGGAAGCAGAACCGGGTACCTCTACCCTGCCACTCTCGCCTCCTGCAGCTGCACAACAGTTCCCGGCTGCAGCACAACAGCTTCCGGCGCTCGGATTTCACGTCCGGGGCCGCTTTGACAAGGTGCTGGACATAGAAACCTGCCATCTGCAGGAAGAACCGTCCAATGCCATCCGCCGGGCCGTCAGGGATTACGCCATTGAAAAAGGGTTGTCCTTCTTTGACCTGCGGCAACAAACCGGGTTCCTGCGTACCCTGATGATACGCATTGCTCTGACCGGTGAAGTCATGGTAGTGGTGGTATTTGCCCACGACAACCCCGAAGCCGGAGAAGACGATACGGCTCGTTTTGCTTTACTGGACCACTTGCAGCGAACCTTCCCTCAGATCACCTCGCTACATTACATCATCAACACCAAACGCAACGACAGCCTGGCAGACCAGGAACCGATCCACTACTCGGGAAAACCTTATATTGTGGAAACGATGGAAGACCTGGAATTCCGCATCGGCCCCAAATCGTTTTACCAGACAAACAGCCGGCAGGCTCTGCGCATGTACCAAAAGATCAGGGAGTACGCAGATCTTCGGGGAGATGAAACCGTTTACGACCTCTACACGGGCACCGGCACCATCGCCCTGTTCCTGGCCCGGCATTGCCGCCGAATGACGGGTATTGAATACGTCCCCGAGGCGATTGTAGACGCGCGTGAAAACGCCTCGGCAAATGGCATAGAAAACGTACGTTTTTATGCGGGAGACATGAAGGATGTGCTGACGGCGGCTTTCATTGCAGCGGAAGGCCGGCCGCAAGTGGTGGTGCTGGATCCGCCGCGCGCCGGGGTACACGAAAACGTGCTGAAAGTGCTTCTGGAAACGGCCCCGGAAAAGATCATTTACGTGAGTTGCAACCCCGCCACCCAGGCACGCGATCTGGCACTGCTGCAGCCCGCATACCGCATCACCCGCGTGCAACCTATAGATATGTTCCCGCACACGCACCACGTAGAAAATATTTTAGTAGCTGAAAAAATATAATATGAACGCAGAGGACCCCATCACCACCACCATTTGCGCACCCGCCACTCCGCACGCCGTCGGGGCACTGGCCCTGATCCGCATGAGCGGGCCTCAGGCGTTGCAGATCGCCGGAAAAGTGTTCCGTTCGGCAGCCTGCCCGTACCTGACGCAAAGCGAAGGCTACCGCACATACTTTGGGCGCGTGACCGACTCGGCAGGTGAATTGCTGGACCAGGTGCTGCTGAGCGTTTTCCGTGCTCCCCACTCCTTCACCGGCGAGGACAGCGTGGAAATCTCGTGCCACGGATCGCTGTACATCCGGGACACACTGCTTCGCACCCTGGTGGAAAAAGGCGCGGTGATGGCCGGCCCCGGGGAATTTTCGCAACGTGCCTTTATGAACGGCAAAATGGATTTGGCTCAGGCCGAGGCCGTGGCCGATCTGATTGCCTCCGAAAACCGTACCTCCCACAAACTGGCCATGGATCAGATGCGCG
>JBAZDQ010000008.1:0-70763 GCA_041654355.1 Bacteroidales bacterium | reverse complement strand
CTGCTTAAAAAGAATGGAATGGGTTTGTACATCTGATCGCTTTCGGGACTTTGCGGATCGGTCACAAACAAATGTACTTTCTGTCCCACTTTATTCAGTGCAGTCGGAGATTCGCCGCAACCTACGATCTTTTCACCGGGATGCAGGGAAAAAACGGGATTGATACTCCTGATGTTATCTGAAGCTCTTTTTATAAACTGGAAAGGCAATACTTTGATCTGGGTGGAATCGTTGTCGGCCCAGTGCCTGGTACGGGTGAGTTCTTTCCCGTTCAGGTCACACATCATAATAGTAAATGGATATTCCTTTATTACAAGACGGCCTGCCTGTCCTGTATAAACATGAGATCCTTTCTCATAGCTGTATTTCCACGACCGGTCAGAAGGAGGTATCCCGTAAAGCATCAGGGATTCTTCTTCCGGGAAGATCACGGGAGAAGTATATACCCTTAAACGAACCGTAACGGGAGAAATAAAATCGATGCTGAAATGCAACTGCGGATCGTTTTCGTATTGTGTTTCCGGGAAATCCAGCATATCAAGCGGCTGAGGCAATACAGTGGTTGTGTTGAAAGCCTGCCTGGCGTACAGGCTGTAACGTCTCCAGCTGATAGTCCCGCTTGCCGTGGCGGGATCAAAAGATGCCAGCGAATCGGCGAAGAAGTATGTATTGCTGAAATCCTCAAAATCTTTGCTTACATCAACGGCCCGGCTTTGCAGATAAGGCTGGGCATTACTTTGCAGGAACAGGAACAAAGCTCCCGTCAGTATCAGAATTTTTTTCATAAAAATATATACGTTTGATTATTATTGCCCGCTATGCTTTTCTTCTCCTCCCGTAGGCATCCGCTGCTTTCATGGCAATGAGTATTTTTTCCGGATCCACGGATTTAACTTCGTGATGTACGGCTTCGGTCGGATGGCATGTTTTTACGGCAGCTTCCATAAGACGTTCCCTGCTTACCCCTCCCAGGTCCAGATCATCAAATGTTGTAGGCAAACCCACAGCTTCGCAAAAATCGTAAACCTTTTCTTTTTCGCTTAGCGGAGCTCCTGTAAGATGCAAACCGGCAAGCACCCCGAACGCGACTTTTTCCCCGTGGTAGAACGAATGTGTTTCTTCAAGTACTGTCAGTCCGTTGTGTATGGAATGGGCCGAGGCCAGCCCGCAGCTTTCAAATCCCAGCCCGCTCATTAATATATTGGCTTCTATGACAGCGGAAAGTGCTTCAGAGGTAACAAACAGATCACAGTCCTTTTTGGCCTGTACCCCGTATTTCAACAATGTCTTGTAGCAAAGATGTGCAATAGCCATTGCAGTATGCGTGGCGTAACCTCCGCATTCATTTGCGGATCCGGAACTTTTGCAGGACCGGGCTTCAAACCATGTGGCCAGAGCATCTCCCATACCCGAGACAAGAAAACGCGTTGGAGCCTGTGCAATAACGCTTTCATCAACCAGCACCGCCTGGGGGTTCATCTTAAGGTAATATACCCCTTCAAAGATACCGTCCCGGGAATAGATCACGGCGCACCCGCTACAAGGAGCGTCCGAGGACGCAATGGTAGGTACTATAATAACAGGGATCCCGGTTGTATCGGCAACGATCTTAGCCGTGTCAATTACCTTTCCCCCGCCCATGCCTACGATCACATCCGTCTTGTCATGACGTATTATTGCATCCAGCCTTTCAAGTTCCTCCCTGCAACATTCGCCCTGAAATGTATCAACGTGGATCCAGTCCCATCCGTTCTCAAATTGATACTTAGGCAATACATGGGTAATAACGGACGGAGAAGCCAGCAGAAGCCCCCTGTTGCCAAACGATTCCGTCAGGTATTTTAATTCGGTCAAAGCTTTCTTACCCTGGATATATTTACCTGGAAATACGGCCTTCAGAGGCTGTCTGACGGAATATTCATCTTGTATCAATATCATGAAAACGAGTGGTTGGTTATAGCAAATATATAGATATTTACAATATATGAGTAATTTGGTTAAATTAGCGTGTTATGGCCAATGAAAAAAGAATGGGCACTTCCGTCATAATCATGGACTTTACGAAAGTATACCGGAACCAGGGGTTTTATTTAAAATCCTCTTACCACCTGATCGATTGCACAGATATTCAAGGTTCGGATTGCTACTGTGATCATGATGCAACTGAAACGATCCGTAACAGGATTGCGGATCTGCCCGTCAAGGCCGTTCATTTTATTGACTCTGGAAACCACCATTATATAACCAAATTCTGGACAGACAGGATTCATGAAGAATTCATACTGGCAGTAGCAGATCATCATCCGGATATGCAGCCGGCTTTATTTGATGATATCCTTTCCTGCGGCGGATGGGTGCGAACGGTTCTGGATACAAATCCTTTTTTAAAAGCGGTCTTATTCATAGGAGTTGCTAATGAATATGAATTGCCCTTTGACAAATACAGAATCTTCAGATATCCTGAAAAACCTTCTCCCAAATTACCGGTATATATCTCCATTGATAAAGATGTTCTCAGTCCTGAAGTGGTACCCACCAACTGGGACCAGGGAACGATGACCTGTGATCAGTTGCAGCGGATTTTCAAAGAAATTATGGCACGTCACCAGGTCCTGGGAGTGGATATTTGCGGGGAATATCCCACTTGTATTGACAACAGGAGCAACAGCATTAACAGTCGCCTGTTGAAATTATTTTCCGGTATTTGAAAGATTGGTGCGCAGCAGCGCTTCTTTTAACGTTTCCAGGGGAAAATTGGTTTTTGGCTCATACAGCAGAAAGAAGACCGGGCTCATATTGTTGGGTCCCAGTTGCTCCATTCCCAGAATTTGCATTCCACCCTGACCGAATTCATTTCTGAAACTGTTTGGCAAATTTTTACTGACAATATCCATCAGTTCTTTTTGCCAGAGTGCCATTTTTGGATACATGTCCTTTTGAAGATCTGTAAATTCATCCTGGTGGTTGTCCAGAATTGTCCAGCATCCGGTAATGATATCCCGCATCACTTTCTGAGACCGGTTGTAATAATCAATTTCACTGTCACTAAGCTGATAGACCGTATCTTCTTTCATTTGGATCAGCTTCATTTGAAAATTCATAATACTGTCTGCCATGACCTGTGCCAGGGCACGGTATTGGTCAATCTGTTGTTTCTCCCTTTCATGTAGTATCTTATCAAACTTAACTCGTTGCAGCTTCAGTTCAGGTTCCATGGTACGGGTACTGTAATCCAGTACTTCGGCCACGATCCGCTCCATTTCCTTCTGCATGGTTTTACGGACACAACCCGTAGTAAGTGCTGCAATTCCTATTATTACCGCCAGACCGGCTATGCCAAGTATGCGGTTACGTTTTTCTCTTTTTATCATACTCAAATATATGAAAAAAAAGAGTCCGTCGGACACATTGTCCATTTAGCTGTCTTTCAGCGCATTAACAAAATGGTACCCCCGGGGGTACCATTTTGTTAATTGATTGTTAATCAATCAAATGAACAATGTGTCCGACGGACCTAAATTCGGATGTGATACGGCACGTTATTCCGGAGACATCGGGACCATTACCAAACTTATTGCAGATAAACATAATTCAATAAACTAAATATAGTTCAACATGAATTTAGTCTGTTTGAGAAACCCCCTTTTTAAGGTCCGTGGTCGAAGGGAGTTTTTTTTTCTTTCTAAGATCACATGAATTATCTTTGTAATGACATTTCTAACTTCAAAAATACCTTATCATGAAAAACAGACTCCTCCTGGTTTCACTTACATTATTGTTGTTCACGGCAGCATCCTGCACCGAAACGCCTCCCGAAACAGAATCTTCTTACAGTTGGCAGCTTATATTGGAGAAGCCGGAAGTAGTACCTATCGGACTTCAGATCTGGCAGTATGCAGACTTTTTTAACGATGGCACCTTTGTCCTTTCTAAAGAATATCTTTATACAAGTACAGATACAGATACATTCATGTACACAGATTCAGGCAATGTTATAAGGATTCACGATATGTATGGCAAAGATTGGGTCGGCACCATGCCTGACAATCAAATCCGTCCCGGAAATACAGTTGAATTCAAAGAAGCCGAAGGCAATGGATATTTTCATTTGAAATATCTTGGAAACTGATAGGCCATAACAATTAACAAAACCATAACGGTGCAAAAAAAAACAAGACATCATCAGATGTCTTGTTTTGCTTTGTAGCGGAGGGAGGACTCGAACCTCCGACCTTTGGGTTATGAGCCCAACGAGCTACCAACTGCTCCACTCCGCGGTATAGAAATGCAAAGGTAAGGGTTTTATACGGAAACTCCAAACATTTTCATAAACTCCTTATTATCAACCGTTTGTTGTTCTCCCGCAATGATGTCTTTAACGGTTACATGGCCGTCTTTCAATTCCTGGCTGCCAATGATAGCAATATGATGCACTCCGCGACGGGTGGCATAATCAAATTGCTTTTTCAGCTTCACTTCATCCGGATACAATTCACAGGCAACATCGGCTGCACGTAATATATTAATGTAACGCAGGGCCTGAACGGATTCTTCTTTACCCATATTGAAAAAGACAATGCCGGGAGCATCCATGACCGTTTCCGGGAATTTGTCCAGAGCCAGTAAAACATCGTATATCCTGTCGGCTCCGAATGATATGCCCACACCGGACATGTTTTTCAGGCCAAATATTCCGGTCAGATCATCGTATCTGCCGCCCCCGCAGATACTGCCAATGGAATAATCTTTAGCTTTAACTTCAAAAATGGCTCCTGTATAATAATTCAGACCACGTGCCAGGCTCAAATCCAATTCCACTGACAACCCAACACCTACGCTTTCAATCATGGAAAACAGCCATTTCAGCTCTTCCACTCCCTTCAGACCAATATCCGATCCTGCATCTTCAAACAACCGGTTCAGAAAAGCAATTTTGGAAGTGTTGATCCCTTTGAAAAGCAGCAGGGGTTCCAGGTGGGACAAGCCTTGGGAAGAGATACCCTTAGCCAGAAGTTCTTCTTTTACTCCTTCCAGTCCGGTCTTTTCAAATTTATCAATGGCTACGGTTATATCAACCAGCCTGTCCGGATAACCCATGAGTTCTGCGATTCCGGCCAACACCTTCCTGTTGTTGATCTTCAGGATAACATTTATTCCAAAGCGGCTGAATACAGAATCCACCAGCTGTACCATTTCAAATTCGTTGTATTGGGAATCCGATCCGATCACATCGGCATCGCATTGGTAAAATTCCCTGTAACGTCCTTTCTGGGGTCTGTCGGCCCGCCAAACGGGTTGTATCTGGTAACGCTTGAAGGGAAAAGTCAGTTCATTTTGATGCTGTACCACAAAACGGGCAAACGGGACTGTCAAATCGTAACGCAACCCTTTCTCACAAACCTTCAGTGATAACGCATTTGAATCAATGCCGGCAGCATCTGCAGGGAATTTCCCGGCCAAGGGGGCAAAACTGTCCCCTGAGTTGAGGATCTTAAAGAGCAGCCTGTCTCCTTCCTCCCCGTATTTACCCAGCAAAGTGGATAAGTTTTCCATAGCCGGGGTTTCTATGGGGGCATAACCGAATTCCTTGAACACACGGCGTATGGTATCAAATATATAATTCCGGCGGGAAGCTTCAACCGGGTTAAAATCACGCGTCCCTTTTGGTATGGAAGGTTTTTGTGCCATATAACTTTTCGTCGATATATGCAAAAATACATCAAAACTGTGTACTATAAAAAAAATCCCCGATATTTATGGTTATGAAACAGATAGCCATACTTTTCTTAATCGGTCTTTTCATGGGAGGATGCTCCCCAAAGGCCAACGGTCAGTACGATACGGTTAAATTACAGAAAAACAACGTGGCTCAGATAATTGAAGCCATGACCTTTATGGAGAAAGTGTCCCTGGTTGTGGGAGGCGGAATGACCGGATCTTCCATAGGAGCGGCCGGCATCACCCGGTCTGTACCCCGTCTGGGGATCCCAGCCCTGGAACTGTCCGACGGTCCCGCAGGTCTCCGGTTGAAATCGTCAGAAAACACATGGTTTCCTTCGGCATCCCTGCTGGCCTCCACCTGGGACACATCACTGGTTACGGAAGTGGGAAAGGCTATGGGGGCCGAGGCTTTGGCCCACGGGGCGGATGTGATCCTGGGACCCGCTATGAACATACACCGGCATCCCCTTTGCGGCAGGAATTTCGAATACTACTCGGAAGACCCGCTGCTGAGCGGGAAAATGGCCTCGGCAATGGTTCTGGGCATCCAGGAAACCGGGGTAGGTGCCTGTCTGAAACACTTTGTGGCCAACAACCAGGAAACCAACCGGGATAACAACAACGTGATAGCCGGAGAGAGAACGTTGCGGGAAATATATTACAGGAGCTTTGAGATCGCAGTTAAGGAGTCTTCACCCAAAACCATTATGACTTCCTACAACCGGATCAATGGAATATACACATCTGAAGACAAGAACCTTCTGACAGAAATTTTACGTTATCAATGGAAATTTGACGGACTGGTCATGACAGACTGGTTTGGAGGTCAAAATGCCCCGGGTCAGATCCGGGCAGGGAACGATCTGCTGGAACCCGGAAGACGCTGGCAACGGCGTGCCATCATGAAAGCCGTAAAAAACGGTGAATTGCGGGAAGAAACTGTCAACACATCTGTCAGACGGATCCTCAATCTTGTGGTGGATTCCCCGTCTTTCACAAAACAGGTACAAAACGATATTCCAACGGTGAGAGAAAACGCAACCATAGCCCGCAAGGCCGCTTCCCGGGGTATGGTGCTCCTGGAAAACCGCAATGCCCTACCTCTAAATGACTCCATCCAAAGGATCGCCCTGTTTGGGGTTGCTGCCTATCAATTGGTAGCCGGCGGAGTGGGCTCCGGAGAAGTGTATGCCGCTCACACTGTTTCCCCGGCAGAAGGACTGGAAGAGGCCGGTTACCTGCCCGATCCGCCACTCAGGGAACGGTACCAAAGTTACATTGACAGTGTGGACCGCGCTTACAAAAGAAAATGGAAATCCATCACCCAACGGATTCTGGGAAAGGGTCTGCCTGCAGAAATGGATCCCGGAGCCGTAGCCATTGCCCGTGCCGCCACAGAAAACCAGGCTGCCCTGATCACGCTGGGACGAAAGACGGGTGAATTCTCGGACCGGAAAATAGAAGGAGATTACCTGTTGACAGCAACGGAAAAGGAATTGATAAAAAACGTTTCCAAGGCCTTCAGGGATGCGGGCAAACCAGTCATAGTTGTTTTGAACGTGGGAGGCATTGTGGAAACCGCCTCGTGGTCCGGCCAGCCCGATGCCGTTATCCTGGCCTGGATGCCGGGACAGGAAGGCGGCAGGGCCTTGGCCGATATCCTCTCCGGGAAAGTGAATCCTTCCGGCAAGTTACCTGTAACCATCCCGTTACGCCTGGAAGATTGCCTTTCCCATCAGCATTTTCCCTTGGAAGAAGTCCCGGTTAACTGGTTGTCTTTCATTGGAAAAAAACAAACAAAACCTGATACTATCAGACCCAACATAGATTTCACCCGATACGACGAAGGAATCTACGTGGGATACCGGGATTTCGATAAAAACGAAAAAGACGTTGCCTATCCTTTTGGATACGGACTTTCCTATACAGAGTTCCGGTATTCAAATGCCGTGGCTTACCCGGAAAACGAAAAAGTAGTAGTAACCTGTCAAATTATCAACAGCGGAGAAAGAGCAGGCCGGGAAGTGGTACAGGTATACGTTTCCGCCCCGGATGGTGAAGTGGAAAAGCCTGTGCAGGAACTTAGAGGATTTGTTACAACTTCGCTGCTGGAACCCGGAGAATCACAGGAAATAAAGGTGATCATCCCCCTGGAAAACCTGGCTTCTTTTGTTCCCGAAACAGGATGGGTTGTGGATTCCGGGGAATACACCTTCCGCATAGGATCTTCTTCCAGGGATATCCGTCAGGAAATCAGACTCCCAGGTATTCCAGAATGGATTGTGCCGCTTCACGCCCCGCTCCCATGGCCAGAATCACGGTTGCTGCCCCGGTAACGACATCTCCTCCGGCAAATACTCCGGGTCGGGATGTTACCCCTTTTTCATCGGCAACGATCCCGTTGTGACGGTTAATCTCCAGTCCCGGAGTAGTCCGGGCAATCAGGGGATTCGGGGATGTCCCAAGGGCAATGACGGCCACATCACACGGAATATCAAACTCGGATCCGGGTATTTCCACTGGCCGGCGACGCCCGCTTTCATCGGGTTCGCCCAGTTCCATGCGGATGCATTTGAGCCCGGTCACCCATCCCTTTTCATTTCCCAACACCGCCACCGGATTGGTCAACATTTGAAAGGCCACCCCTTCTTCCCGGGCATGATGGACTTCTTCCACGCGGGCAGGCATTTCTTTCTCGGTCCTTCTGTAAACAACCGTGACTTCCGCCCCCAGACGCAACGCCGTACGAGCGGCATCCATAGCCACATTTCCTCCTCCGACAACCGCTACGCGATGACCCACGTAAATGGGCGTATCCGAATCCGGGGAATAGGCTCCCATCAGGTTGCTGCGCGTCAGGAATTCATTTGCCGAGACGACCCCGTTCAGGTTCTCGCCCGGAATGCCCAGAAATTTGGGAAGTCCGGCTCCCGAACCCACAAAAACCGCATGAAACCCTTCGTTGTCCATCAGCTGATCGATTGTAACGGTACGTCCCACGACCACATTGCACTCAATCTTTACGCCGAGTTTGCGGACCTGCCCGATTTCGTAGTCCACCACTTCTTCCTTGGGCAGGCGGAATTCAGGGATCCCGTAAACCAATACGCCTCCGGGTTTGTGCAATGCCTCAAAAACGGTCACATCACAACCGGCTTTTGCCAGGTCGGTGGCACAGGCAAGACCAGCGGGCCCGGACCCTATTACGGCCACTTTTTTCCCGTTGGGTTTTATTTCTTCTTCCGGTGTATACTTGTTCTTTCGTGCCCAGTCGGCCACATAGCGCTCCAGTTTCCCGATGGCAATGGGTTCGTTTTTAATACCCATGATGCAAGCTCCTTCACATTGGGATTCCTGGGGGCATACCCGCCCGCATACGGCCGGCAGGGAAGAATCTTTTCCAATAATGGATGTTGCCCCGGGCATATCTCCGTCCAGAACGGCTTTTATGAATTGTGGAATCTGAATATTTACGGGACAGGCAGCCACACAACGGGGATTCTTGCACTGGATACAGCGTGAAGCTTCCAGTAACGCTTCTTTGTTATCATATCCGTAACTTACCTCGTCAAAATTTCTGCTTCTAACTATGGGGTCCTGTTCTCGTACCGGAATTCTTGTCTTTTTATCCATTCTTCAATCCGATTTTGCATTTGTGATCCGCTTCCGCTTCCTGGGGTTTATACATGGTTTGTCTTCTCATGGCTTCGTCAAAATCTACCTGGTAAGCATCAAATTCCGGCCCGTCCACACAGGCAAATTTGGTTTTTCCGTCTACCGTGACGCGGCAAGCCCCGCACATTCCCGTGCCGTCAACCATCAGGGTATTCAAACTGACTATCAATGGAAGTTTGTATTCTTTTGCCGTCAATGTCACGAATTTCATCATGATCATAGGCCCTATGGCCACTGCCTGGTCGTACGAATTACCGCTCTCCATCAATTCCTTCAGCTTAGCCGTAACCAGGCCTTTAAAACCATAAGAACCGTCATCCGTACATACATAAACTTTTGCCGCAACCTTTTTCATTTCTTCTTCCATGATCACCAGATCCCGGGTTTTGGCCCCGATGATCACTTCCACGTGCGCTCCTTTTTGATGCAAATACTTCACCTGCGGGTATACGGGAGCCGTTCCCAGGCCTCCGGCAACAAACAAATATTTTTTATTGCGCAGACTTTCGTCATTTTCATGTATAAATTCGGAGGGCAATCCCAAAGGTCCTACAAAATCGGAAAAAGATTCTCCTTCTTCCAGGGCATAAATCTTCCTGGATGAAGCACCAACGCGCTGGGTAACAATGGTCACAGAGCCCGCCAGGGGATCGTAATCACATATGGTCAATGGAACCCTTTCCCCTTTTTCACCAACACGGACTATAATGAATTGTCCCGGCTGAGCACTGGATGCCACACGGGGTGCTGACACTTCCATCAGACAGATATCGGGTGCCAGGATACGTTTTTTAAGAATTTTGTACATAAACCGGATCTTTTTTTGACGCGGCAAAGATATATAAAAAAGCCCGTTTGGCAGTGTCAGGGCAGGCGTTCAAAAACATAGCCTTTCCTCTCCAGGCGTCTTATCATACCGTCCAGGCTGTCGTACAGCTTATCGGTCCTGGAAGGTTCAGTTCCGGGATGGACCAGCAAAACAGCTCCCTGCAACCCGTTCTCTTTTTCAAAACCATAAAGTTGTTCCAAAAGATCACGGGAACTTTTGTAAGAAGGCATATCCGGCGTAGTATAATCCGCCCTGGTCATAATGCCGGGAGTCAGATGGAGCAATTCCATACCCATGGAAGCTGCCACACGAACGGTTTCCGTATTGAAATGCTCATAGGACGGCATAAACCACCTGACATCAGACAGATCCACTCCGGCACGTTCCAGTTCGGTCATATTAGTCGCAATATCATTTCTGAGACTGTCGGCCGACACCAGCGATGTTTCGGTATCTCCGTCCCACGGAGCATAAAGCAGGTGCCTGTCACCGTGGGGTCCCACGTAATGTCCCTGATGTATGATGTCACGGACCAGGTCTTCCCATTGCGGGTTCCGCAGGCAATTGCCCGTAAGAAAGAAAGACGCCTTTATCCCGTGCTTTTGCAAAGTTTCCAAAACGGTTTTCCCGCCCTCAAAACGCTCGTCCGCCGTGAAAATCAGGTAAACATTGTGAGACCCGGGATTGATCCTTATGATCCCCCCCCTTTCATCACGTTCCGGAACGTGTTTATTATTTTCCGCATGCAACAGGGCTGCTTCTTTCCGGCCCCGGATCTCTCTTTGGGACAAGTAATAACTCAAAGAAGCCGTCCCGTCCATGGTGGGCTCGTTGGTGGCATAGTCCCATATTTCATCGTGGTACAGAGCAACACCATTATTAAAGGGAGCATAGGGATCTTTCCCATCGTCCATGGAAAGGTATTCTCCGTGCGCTGTATGCCGTTCTCTCAATAACGGACCGTCTACGAGCCCTCCGGGAGTGCTTTTTCCAATAGTCACCAAGTAGGAAGAATGAGGCCGTTCCGGGTAATCCGTACCTTTGGGATATTCCACGATCATGGAAGTGCCCCATGGATTGCATCCAAAAAGCCAGTCGCGCAGGGAAGCTTCCATTTCACGGTATGTGCTGTCCCCGGTAATCTTGTAATAAAGGTCCGCCTGAGTTATAGCAGCTGCCAGCAAATTATTGGAACACCACATATAAGGGATTCCGTTCATAAAAGCACAATCCGTAGTTCTTTGCCTGATGTACTCCAGTCCCATACGCATAAATTCCGCATATTTTTCGGCCATAGGCGAATCCGAAGCTGCCAGGTAATAATGCCCCAAATTCACGAAAGGGTAAAATTGGTAATGCCGCGCCCTGCCCAGCTCCATCCATGGGGTTACCTCTTCCAGTTGTCCCCAGTAATCGGCTTTTTCCAGCCATTCCTCCCCTTCTCCCAGGTGATGGAAAACGGCCGCTGCCAATTGAATGTCATCTACGTAATTGTCTTCTTCGTAAAAATACGGTGAAACCACACAACACGTCTGGGTGTTGCCGGGTTTTTCTTCCGCAAATTCATAAGCCGGCAATGCTTTAACTTTCATTTTTGCAGCAAACCCGGGATCCAGGTCTTTAAACAATTCTGCTCCCATGGCAAAAGCCGAGGCAAATTTCCCTGCCGAGGAGGCTACGCCGGTGGTCCGGTTGATGTGCTCTGCCAAACCCTGCCGTTCCCCGGTAATGAAATAAACCGGACGTCCCCCGTCGGGGCCCCACCCGTAATCGGCCTTATCACCTACAGGGAGCCTGAATCCCACATGATCCCTGTCATCGGCTATCTGGTTGAACATCACTTTGTCTTTCGGATTCATTTTCAAAAGCCATTCCAGGCCCCAACGGATCTCGTCCAGGATATCGGGAATACCGTTAGCCCCGGGCCTGCCTCTGTCATTGTAACGATCTCCAAAGACGGTTTTGTCTTCCGCCTGGCTATATGCGAACATCATCTGGAAAGTGGCATTGGCACTTGTCGTCAGGTATTGCAGGTAATCGGTGGCATCGTGCCAGCCCCCGGTAACATCAATTTTCTCTCCCGAACGTTCGGGATGCAAAACAATATACCCGTCGTTCTGATGGCACTGAGCATCTAAAAACGGGTTGTATCCGCACCGTTGTTGCCTCATATAATTCAATAAAAAATCAGCCGACCTGTCATAAACTTCCGTACCTATGCGAAAATCCGGAGATTTCACAGTACCTTTTCCGGGAATGTCCATTTCTATCCGGTATCCGCCTTCCTGACTCAGGTCCGTAAAATACAAACGGAACGCAGATGCCATCCCCCATTTTTGTGAAGGCACTTTTTTCAGGGATCCGTCGTTCCGAACTCCGGAAAAAACACAGTCACCGGTTCTGACATCCAATACCCGGAAACCGTGCGGATCAGCTTCTTCCTTAGAGATCATGACAGCTACCTTGATATCCCCGGGCAAATAACCCAATTGATTGATGCGTATCCAGGCACCGGTTTCCTGTGCCGTTACAGTTTGCAGTGCAAGTGAGCATACCAGCACACATATGAATGAACGTAACATAAGCCTTTTTTTTGCAATTACTGCAAATATATCCAAAATAAGACTCACCTGAACAACGTCAGACGCATTCCTGCATAGACGCGTATTCCCATAAGAGGCCCCCATATAATACTCGCATTGAAACGTTCGGAAAAGGGATCATCGGCTGATATTATGGGATCGGGCTGCCGGTAATTCAACAGGTTTTCCCCGCCTGCATAGACTTCCACTTTATTGAATTTCCGGGTGATCTGGGCATAGAACATGGGGAACACAGGAGAATAGCGGTCTTCCTGTCCGGCGGCAAATGCAGGGATTCTTGCCGGACCGTTCAATTGTGCCGTAACATCAAACACCCAGGTGTTCGCCGGTGTTGTATACTGTAGATTAAGTACGCCTTTAAACCTGCTGGTCAAAGGGCGGTCTGTCAGTCCCTGACCCTTCAGGTTTACTTTGGAATCGTTGTAGCGGAAAGTAGCCAGAACAGAAAAACCTTCAAATGGTTCCGTAGTAAGATCCGCCTGCCAGGTATTGGTAAAAGACCGTCCTTCCAGGTTGTAAAAAAGGATAGACGGCACCGGGGCATTAGAAAGAAATTCCTGGTCGGCTACCAGTTGGTTGACAAAATCGGTACGAAAATATTCCAGGCTCAATGTAGAAGATCCTTCCCGGCCAAACGGAAGACCCAGGGTCAGGTTTAACCCGTATGTCCAGGCTTGTTCCATTCCGGGAGTCCCCTCAAACAGGATCCTGCGTCCTGTTGACAGTACACCTATGTTGTCGGTAATGGAGTTAGGAGAACGAAAACCCCTGCCTGCCGTGGCCCTGAATACAAGATCTTCCGTGAAATTGTACCGCAGATTGACACCCGGGGTAAACAACCAGCCATACAGCGTATTGTAATCTGCCCGGGCTCCGGCAATGAAAACCAGTTTTTCATCCAAATGCAACGTGTATTCGCCGTATGCGCCATAAATACCTTCCCGGCGACCCAGATCAAACGATTCCTCCCCGCCGGCAGGCCATCTGTCCACCAGAACCTGGTCAATACTTTCCCACAAAGCACTCACACCCGCAGTAATTTTATGATATTCACCCAGGCTGGACATAAAGACCGCATTGGCGAATACATCTTGTTGCAATGCATTGAAATCCTTCAGACCAAAATAGGCGTCCTGCCTGTGCAGGTTGTAATCCAGCACCAGTGCGATGTTCGGATCCACGTGGTTTTCCTGCATGATGTCGGTTTCATGCGTGACCTCATCCTCATAAGCATGCCCGGTATCAAGCAAACCATCCATGGCGTGTTCTTCTTCATGTGCGTGTTCCTCTTCGTGTCCATGGTTGTGATCATGCTTCACCAGAGGGATCCCCAGTTTCGCATACGCATTGATCCCTTTGTTCAGGATGCGGGATCCCCACAGAACATTTTTCCGGCTTTCCCCGGGAAGGACCCATACGTTGTCTTTCTGTCCTCCCTTCCTGTCTTCGTACACCCCGCGGAATCCAAAACGGAGCTGCATCCCGGAAGCAGGAGCATACAACCAGCGGTTGGCCAGTGAATAGCGACGGGTAAGCGGTTCGTCCAGAAAACCGTCCCCGTTATCATCGTGTTGCATCAGATCAGCCGAACCGTGCGCCAGGATTACCGTACTCCATTGATCGTTCAGCTGCAGCGAAGAAACAATGTTGGCTTCTGTCCTCAACGCGCTGTTCAGGAAAAGATTAATAAACAGCGGAATTTGTGCGGTCGGTTTCCGGTATTCCATATTAATCTGTCCGGTGATCGCCTCATAACCGTTTACTACAGAACCGGTTCCCTTGGCTATCTGGATACTTTCCAGCCACTGACCGGGAACAAAAGAAAGACCGAAAGGCACCTGGATCCCCCTCATGGCAGGACGGTTTTCTTCCAGCATCTGGGTGTAATTCCCGCTGAGCCCCAAAAGCCGGATCTGCCGCGCCCCGGTGACTGCATCGGAATATCCCACCGAAACACTTGCCGAGTTTTCAAAGCTCTCGGCAAGGTTGCAACAAGCCATTTTGCAAAGGCCTGCCGCGGTGATCACCTCGGTTTTTACGGAAGAAAGGCTGGAAATATAATTTCCCCGCCGCCGGCCGGTCACCTGCAGTTCGTTGAGTGTGCCGGCCGACTCGGCCAAAAAGAATTCCAGATCACGATCCGGCACCCCGGCCTGTAAAGTATCGGGGATGTATCCCATGTAGGAAGCGGCAAGCATTCCGGAAGAACCTTTGTATGCACGGATCCTGAAAATCCCTTCTTCGTTGGTATAGACCACGCTTTCCACAGGATCTCCCTGGGCGGACGGAATCCAGTATACAGCGGCTCCCGCAGCAGGTTCCCGGCTGCCGTTTTCCCCGGCAATTATAACTTTTCCCTGATAAGTTTGTGCATTCAGGCACAAAGGCAGCATAAAAAGATAAAGAATGTAGATATATTTCATGGTAAGTTGCGTTTATGTAAATAATGATCAGATTGTTTTACGTATTGTAAAACAGACCATTACAAACGCAACGGAACAAGTTGATCCCCGGGATATACAGAAATATCCAAAGGCGGCTTAAGTAACGAACGTGCAGCTAAGGGATCACTTGCTGCAAGCAGATCACCGGTCACGCCTTCTGTAAAGAAAAGCACCTGTTCCGGAATATCCGGGAACCCTTCGCTCAGAAGATCCTGGGCAGACACCACCGGATCATCAATCATATAAACCCGGGTACTGCAACAATTTTCATCGTGGTTTTCGCAAGAAGACGCTCCAGAAAATATTTGCAGATTGACGGATCCGTCATGCAGACAGCTATGTACGGATAATCCCGCGGATCCTGTCAGAAAAGTGCTTATCATCAGGATGCAGAAAAAAGTATGTACCGTTTTTAACATAACCGGGTGCAAATATAATCGTTACTTTTGTAAAATTAATAATCCTACAGGTATGAAAGATTTTTTTAAGACTTTTGCGGCAGTCGTGTTGGGAACGGCGCTGGTTCTTATAGGAGGGTTGTTTCTTTTTCTGGGATCCGTCACCAGTATGCTGCAGGCAGGTTTGGGCGGCACAACGCCCCGCGTTCCGGACAGGTCGGTATTGGTTATCAATTTTGAGAAAGGTGTGGCAACGCAGGACTCACAACTTCCTTCATTTGGTTTTTTACCATTTCAATGGAATGCGGTACAGGGAGGAACGGGTTTTCTGGATATCGTTCATGCCATTGAAACAGCAGCACAGGACCCGGCCATCAGGATGATCTGTCTGAAGCCTCAATACCTGGATGCACAAATGTCTCATATTGAAGAGATCAGAAACGCATTGCTTGTATTCCGTCAAAGCGGAAAGCCGGTCATCAGTTACGCGGATTTCTATTCTCAGCAGGCCTATTACCTGGCTACAGCTGCCGATAAGATCGTTTTGAACCCGGAAGGCGGAATTACCCTGCAGGGCTTTAGCGTCAATGTCAATTATTACAAAAACCTGTTTGACCGTCTGGGGCTGGAGGCACAGGTGATCAGACACGGTAATTACAAAAGCGGAGGAGAACCTTTCGTTGCTTCCCGTATGAGCGATCCCGAAAGAACGCAGCTGGAAGCATACCTGCAGTCTGTCTGGGGACACTGGGCATTGGAAATGGACCGGGCACGTCATCTGGAAGAAGGTTCGATCGATCGTCTTTGTAACCGGTCTTTTTTGACCGATGCTTCACAGGCCCTGGAAGCCGGGTTGGCAGATGAGCTCTGGGCGCAGGATGAGCTTATATCATACTTGAGTTCTGTTTACAACGGCATACCTGAAAAGAGGATCCCAAAGACCGGTCTTCAGGATTATATACAACACTTACAGCTTAATACGAAAAAAATCCCCGTGGAGAAGATCGCTCTTCTATACGCCACGGGAGATATCACCCTTGGGAAAGGATCGGGGCAGGTTTTCGCTGAAACGTATGCGGAACAACTGCGAAAATACCGCAACGATTCTACTGTCAAAGCCGTTGTGGTCCGGGTAGAAAGTCCCGGGGGAGATCCCCTGGCCTCTGCAATCATTGCACGGGAACTTCAATTGACCCGGAACGTGAAACCGGTTATCGTTTCCATAGGAGATATGGGAGCTTCCGGGGGGTACTGGATAGCCAGCGCAGCAGATGAGATCTATGTCAATCCCTCAACATTGACCGGCTCTATAGGCGTGTACAATATATCTTTCAACGGTGAAAAGACACTGAACGATTTGTTGAACATCCGTAATGAAACGGTAGATACACATCCCTTCAGCCACTTTGATTCCTATTATCACAGTAAAAGCCAACGGGAGTTGGATATCATAGGTGAACAGGTAGAAGCCACTTATAACCGTTTTCTGGATGTCGTGTCCCTAAACAGAACTATGGACAGGCAGACTGTGGAAGGATTGGCTGACGGGAGGATCTGGTCCGGAACGGATGCCATAACCAATGGCCTGGCCGATCAAAAAGGAGGCCTTGCCGATGCCATCAGAAATGCAGCTTTGAAAGCAGGTGTTACGGAATACCGGTTGGTCGTTTACCCTAAACCCTTCAGGATCATGGACCTGATTAACCTATCCGGACGAAATGTAATGGCAGACCCGCAAACGATCATTCGCAATCAAATACAGAACCTGTTGGGAAACGGAGGGATTCAGGCCCGTCTGCCTTTTGATGAAAAAGCATTATCGTGGTAGTCCCGGTGGTGATTCTGTAACGGTTATCTATCCGGTAGCCAATCACCCATACAACATCATCCCCGGAACATAGCAGGTGGACATCCTTTTTCTGGTATAGAGGAATTTTCAGGTCGGTCAAAAAATCACAGACTTTTTTAAATCCGTTCATTCCCAGGGGCATAAACTTATCCCCGGGTTTCCATTTTCTTATTTTCAGGGGATAACCCAGTGTATCACCATCGAGTGCTGCAGTTTTGGGATCCTCGGGTATAACAAAGCCGGGCGTGCGATCCGTTTGTTGTACGGTTACACCTACAGACATCCCGGGATCGACCAGGTCCCGGAGCACCAATTCACCCCGGTCTATCCAGAGTGTGTGTGATCCTGAAAAAAAACGCTTTCCACTCTGCCCTTCCATAGCCGCAGATATGGCTTCTGTCTGAGAGGGATTGAACCCGTACGGAGCAAGAAATTCATGAAGCAAAAAAGACCCATGTTCCTGATTCATAAGAGCCGGGATTGAAAAGCCCCTTTCAGAGCTGCAATCCTTATATTTTTCTTTTACATAGGAATCCAGAACCTGCTGTGCTTGCAGAAAAAGTCCGGAATTTTTGGCAAAGCGTACAGCTACATTGGGACTTATTTCTTCCAGAACAGGCATCACCAGGTGCCTGATTTTATTTCGTGCAAAATCCGTTTCCAGGTTAGTGGAATCCGTCCGGAAAGGGACGTCGTGTACTCTTGCATAGCCTTCTATCAGGGAACGGGGCAAATCCAGGAGCGGCCTGATGATGTTCCCGGTCTTTTCTCTCATACTGCACAATCCTCTGACGCCAGTTCCCCTTACAAGGTTAAGCAGCAGGGTTTCAGCCTTGTCATTAGCGTTATGTGCTATGGCTGTGTATGAAAATCTTTCTTTTTGGGATATAGCTTCAAACCATTCATAACGAAGCTCCCTGGCGGCCATTTCCAGGGAAATTCCTTTTTTAGCGGCATAATCCTGTGTGAGTACTGTTTTCCGGTAAAATGGAATATGATTTTCTTTTGCCCAGTTTTCCACAAAATCACAATCCCGGTCACTTTCTTCTCCCCTGAGCAAAAAATTCATATGAGCGATCGCTAGCCGGGGACAGATCCGGCTTCCTTCCGGAGTTTTAATCCAGCGTATAAAAAGATGCGCCATAACCATGGAATCCACACCCCCGCTTACAGCCAACAGCACCCCCCCAACAGGATCCGTCAGTAATCTTTTAACCGCTGCATAAAATGCACGTTCAACCATATTGTATTTCCTATTTATTGGATATGGTATAGGAAAGCCCTATGGAAAGCACTTCCCTGAATTGTACCCTGGGTGCTTTGTTTCCGAATTTATCGGCAATTTTTATATTGTCATCATAGATCAGGTTGGTGCGGATGTTGGCATTCATGAATTTGTTTACCTGCATGGATACCGAAAGATCCCAGTTAACCTGAATATTCTGGGGTTTGTTCAGATAATCGGAGAACAATGTCAATTCAGAGTCTACCTTGACATTTTTAAAGACTTCCTTATCTACCTTCACTTTCAACTGGGCCCCGAATTCTTTACGAACACTTTCATCGGGCTTGTTTCCGTAATTTTCGCGTAATTGGGGCACACGGACTACAACAATACCTCCTGTCAAAGGGGCAAATGTCATTGATAACCATGGAAAAGGCTGGTAATCCATACCCAGGGCCAAAGTCGTATACAGGGGAGCTGCAAACTGGGATACCAATGTGGTGTCACTTGAAGTGTATTTGTAGCCCTTCGCCATTTGTGTCTTTACTCCTAACGCAGCCGAAAAATAAAGTTTTTCCGTTGCTTTGTAACCGAATTTAGAATCCAGCGTTACCCGGTCGTCTGTTTTTTTAAGAATATCCCCGAACATTTTTACAAATCCGTAACCTATCTGGAACCGGTTCTGAAACTTAATGTTATTCTTGTCGTAATTGGCTTTTGCATCAACATACCCACCCAGGGCAATGGAGCTGTTACCCCCTGCCGCCCAGTTAGTCAGTGAAGTCTGGGAAAAGTTCAGTTGGGACAACACTGAGTTTGTCCAGAAAGTCGGCTTTTTGGGGGCAGGCATATTGGCCAGGGCTTCCTTACGGCTTTGCTCAATAAATTGTGCAATAAGTATTGAATCTTCAACTGCCCGCTGTCTGGCGGAATCCACTTTAGCAGCCAGCCTGATATACATCCTGGTTAATTCCTCATAGGTGGGTATTTTTGTACTGTCTTTACTCAGAGAATCTACCCGGATTGTTTCCTGTGCAAAGGAAACCGTCAATGTCATACACAATGACACGGCGATCAATAAAATTCGCTTCATAAAATTACAATTATTCCTGATCCGCTTTTACATCGTCTGCACAAAACGCAAAGCCCAGGCGTTTGCCTGTTTGCATTTTTGAGCTGTCAATTTTTGCATTCATTTGTTCTACAGTGGCAACTGCAACATTCTCATAGGGAGGGGCCAGCAGGTCGAATGAAAGACTATATAATACAGCTGTTTCTACCACATTTACTATGGCGTTCTTATCTATCGTCCGTTTTCCAAAAGCAGCCAGATTGCGTGTTTGCTGACGCTTCCCTTCCGTAAAAAAGCTCTTGTCTTTGTTTATAAAGATCCTGGCCACCAGGTAGCCCAGGTCTTCTTTCCGGTTGTATTTAAATGAATCGGTTAAAAAATTGTATACGGAAATGACCCCGCAATAAGTGGAAAAAGGTTCCTTTTTTGCGTATTCGTTCTTCCATATGGGATGATCCCTGTCAAATTGAAAAACATCGGTATGCATACTGAACAGCAGAATGTCATCTGCAAATTTCAGTTCGGCTTCAAATTTGCCGCGGTCCCTGTACTCAAAACGCACCCGACGGTTTTCCCCGTCTTCCAAAAGTTCGTTTATGTCGTTGCTCATTTCGTGCAACACTTCCTTGGCCAGGTTAAATACCTCAAGCGTTTGAAGATAAACTTTGTTCTTCAACTGGGATTTTTCATTCAATCCTTTAATGATCTGCTGTCTTTCAGGACGCGTTTCTGAATTTGTCATGATTAATTATTTAATAGGCCCTGGCAAAGACAACTCTCTGTGCCGAGGGTTTTCCACTGTACATACATTTCCCCGGTTTGGGATCTTCCCTTTCGGGTATCAGTCGTATGGTAGCTTTTGTTTCTTCTTTGATCTTCGCTTCCGTTTCCGCCGTTCCGTCCCAGTGGCACAGGAAAAATCCACCGTCTTCTATGCGTTCCCGGAACTCATCATAATTGTTTATCTCAAAGGTGTTCCTGTTACGGAAATCAAGGGCTTTCCGGTAAATATTGTCCTGGATTTCCTTTAGTAATGCAACAACGGTGTGTTCTATAGCTTCCAATGACAGGACCTGTTTTTCCATAGTGTCTCTGCGGGCCACTTCTACGGTCCCGTTTTGCATATCCCGGGGACCTACAGCAATTCTGACGGGAACCCCTTTTAACTCCCACTCGGAAAATTTATAACCTGAGCGGACATTGTCCCTGTTGTCCAGTTTAACGCTCAGGCCCCTCTCCTGCAGACGAACTTTCAGGGCTTCCAGGTGTGAACAAATAGCCTCCATTTCCTCTTCGCCCTTGTATATGGGGACAAGAACGACCTCTATGGGGGCCAGTTTCGGAGGCAATACCAACCCGTTATTGTCTGAATGAGCCATTATCAGGGCACCCATCAATCGTGTGGAAACACCCCAGGAAGTAGCCCATACGTAATCCAGTCTCCCTTCCCTGTTAGCAAATTGAACATCAAAAGCTTTTGCAAAATTTTGTCCCAGGAAATGAGAAGTACCTGTCTGTAATGCTTTTCCGTCCTGCATCAGCGCTTCTATACAAAGTGTGTCAACAGCACCGGCAAAACGTTCAGATTCCGTTTTAGGTCCGATCCATACGGGCAGGGACATGACCTCTTTTGCAAAAGATGCGTAAACTTCCACCATGCGGCGGGTTTCTTCCATGGCTTCCTGTGCGGTAGCATGAGCTGTATGTCCTTCCTGCCACAAAAATTCCGTGGTACGGAGGAATAGCCGGGTCCTCATTTCCCACCTTACTACATTGGCCCATTGATTACAAAGTATAGGAAGATCGCGGTACGATTTGATCCAGTTGCGGTATGTATTCCATATGATCGTTTCGCTGGTGGGACGAACAATCAGTTCTTCTTCCAGTTTGGCATCCGGATCCACAATCAGGCCTTGTCCTCCGGGGTCGGCCATCAGCCGGTGATGGGTAACTACCGCACATTCTTTGGCAAAACCTTCCACATGCTCGGCTTCCCTGCTTAAAAAAGATTTGGGAATGAATAAAGGAAAATAGGCGTTAACATGGCCTGTTTCCTTAAAACGCCGGTCCAATTCTGCCTGCATTTTCTCCCATATGGCATACCCGTATGGTTTGATTACCATACAGCCTCTGACAGCCGAATTTTCGGCAAGATCTGCTTTAATAACCAGATTGTTATACCATTCTGAATAATTTTCCTCCCTGTTCCTTATTTCTTTTGCCATATGTTTTTTTTTACTGGTACAATATTTGTAACTTTTATTATTGAAAAACAATACGAAAAATTTGCTTTTTCCCTTTGTTTTTAATATATTTGGTGCAAAAGTACATAATTTGCTTTAAATAAAAACAGGAGGTGCAAAATGAAAAGGTTTTTTATACTATTATTACCGGTCGCCGGACTACTGGCTGTTTCGTGCGGCACAGGTCATCAAGTAGCGTCCTCCAGGTATGATGATGCCACCTACTTCAGACCGGACGTTACCGCACGGGTACACATGCTTGCAACGGCAGCAGAAGCCGAAGAACTCATAAACGAAACCATTGAGCAGGCCGGAAAGGAAGGAACACGAGTGGAAACTGTTTACACAAATCCGGACGGTGTCGTTAACATTGAAGTTGAACCGGGGACGACATATCTTATCGCAAACCAGAACAACGATACATACGCCCGTAAACTGAAAATGTTCGATGACGAGGATCAGGATTTCTCCCTGACCATTAACATGAATTTCGGGTACGATTACATGTGGTCGGACTCCTACTACATGTCATCCTGGTACAGTCCCTGGCACAGGCCATGGTACTGGTACAGGCCTTATGCTTATCATTCCAGCTGGTATTGGTATCCACATTCCTGGTACAACGATTTCTGGTACTATGACTGGTGGTACAATGACTGGTATTATCCTGCCTGGACTTATTCATCTATGTGGTACGGGCCCGGTATGAACAATTTTTACGGATATCCCTACTTTCATCATGGCGGCCAGGGATACGATAACCGTTACGACAACAATTCTCCTTACAGGGATAACCGCAGGGACAATCTCCGGCGGGTAGAACCCCACAATATGGTAGCCTCTAATTCCACACGATCAGGAGGTTCTTACAGAAGGGCAAATCCCCAGATTGATCAGATCTCCGGGGACCGTACAACCAGGACACCCGTAACGGACGATGTAAAGAACCCTGTTACCGAACGTGGAACGACAAATTACAGAAGAGTTACCGGTACAACCAATTCGGAAGCTGTTTACAGAGATCCTTCAACCAACACAAGGTCCCGTACTGAACAGACTACCGGAAACACCTTTTACCGCAGATCTTCCAACCTGTCAAAAACCACCAACAGGGAGAACGACCGTTCCTCAACAACTTCCTCTACTATAAACCCGGGGAATAGTCGCAGTTTTTACAGGGGTGATCAATCGGGTTCTACCAGAATAAATAACAATTCGGGAAGTTCACGTGTAACACGTTCTTACGGAAACAGTTCGGGCAGCCGTTCCGACGTAAATACACAGACACGTTCCTCTAGCAGGAGCAGTTCTTCCTATTCCGGAAGCAGAAGCACAGGGAGTTCGGTTAGCTCGGGTTCCATGCGTTCTTCCGGCGGGAGTTCAGGAGGCGGTGGAAGTGTTTCCCGTTCAGGATCAAGCGGCGGTTCATACCGCAGATGATTCGCATTTGTAAATTACATATTTGATCCCTTGAAAAAATGAAAAAGTATCTGATCTTGATCGCTTTAGTGTTTCCTATTGCCCTTTCCGGACAAAATGCCTGGGATGCTCTACGGTATTCACAACTGAATTACCAGGGCACGGCCCGTTCCATGGCTTTGGGTAACGCCGTAACTGCTTTGGGAGGAGATTTCGGCTCCATTATGCTCAATCCGGCCGCATCTGCCGTTTATCCTTATTCTGAAATCACCTTTACTCCTTCCCTTTCCACGCAGTTTTCCCGGGTCAGTTATTTTGGTCAGGAGACCGATGACCGTTATACCCGCGGAGGTATCTCCAATATGGGATATGTGGGCATCCTGGACCTTTCCAACAGCAGGGGACTTATTTCACTTTCCTTCGCAGCAGGTTACAACAAAGTACAGGATTTTACAATGCGCACCTCTGTCCGTATGAACGATGCAGTAACCAGCTGGCTGTCACCTGTAGCTACCATGACCGACGGAATCCCATACAACGATCTTGAATCAGGTGACAATTACAATCCTTACTACGATTCCAATGCAGCCTGGCGGTCCATTCTTTCCTGGGATACCTATTTGCTGGATCCGCTGCCGGGTACCACCGATCAATACATAGGTGCCACGGAAAACCTGGATGGAGAAATGATTGTTGTCGGAGGCCCTCTTGATCAGCGTTTCATTAAAGAATCCAAGGGGAGTATGGGTGAATACCTCCTGAACATGGGAGCTAATATCGGGAACCGTTTCTTTGCCGCATACAGTCTCAATTTCCGGAATATCTATTACCGGACTTATGAGAAATTCACAGAAACATCACAGAACCCCGAACATTTTGAAACCGGTTTTTCATCATTCTCTCATTCATACGATCAAATCACCACAGGTATAGGGTTTAATATGAAATTCGGGATCATTGCCATTCCATTTAATAATATGCGCCTGGGAGCCAGTGTTACCTCTCCCACCTGGACATCCCTGACCGACGAATGGCAGGAATTCATGACTGCCGAGTTTTTGACGGGAAATCAATCGTCAAGCAGTCCTGTCGGAGTTTTTTCGTACAAAGTGCGTACACCCTGGCGTTTTAACGCAGGTCTTGCCTATACTTTCGGAAAATTCGGATTGATCAGCATAGATTACGAAGGCGTGGATTACCGGACCATGAAACTGGCTACACGCAACGACCGTTGGGCTTTTGAAGATGAAAATGAGCTCATCCGTTACGGATCTGAAAACACACGTTTCCTTTTTGCTAATAATATACGTGCCGGACTGGAAATCCGTATAGCTCAAATGGCCATCAGGGGCGGATACAGTTATTACGGTTCTCCCGAACGCAGTTTTGAGCCTACTCACATAGCATCGGGCGGATTTGGATTCCGGGCAAACCAGTTCTTTGCAGACATGGGAGCCTCTTACCGTTTAGGAGAAACAGAAGGTTTTTCACTATATGACACGGGAGATGATCAGATACACGGACAAAACACTTTATCCCGCCTCAGACTAATGTTTACTGTCGGGCTCCGTTTCTAAGACTTTCCAGGATTCGGGACCTTCGTTCATCAAAAGATCCAGTATGCTTTGCCCGGGTACAAAATGGTGTTTCCGGGCAAAAACCTGGTAATACGGTATCAATTCGTATACAGGTCCCTTTTTTCGAAAATCACATGTTTCATAACCGGACAGGTAAGAATCAGTAAAAGTGATCTTAACGTTACAATCCAGCGTTTCAAGGCACCATTTCAAGATTTGCGTGTTGTAATCAAAAAGTGACAAGGGTTCTTCCACCCGGTAAAAAGGCCGGATCTCTTCCCGGAAAAATTCATAATAGGGTGAAGATCCGTAAGCAGATTCTATTGCCAGCCAGTGTGTCCGTTGCCAGTCTTTTGAAAGATCCAGCATTACTTCACGAACAGGCGTTTTCATTCCGTGTTTGCGAATGACGGGAATGATCAGCCACTGGGGACCGTTGGCTCCACATATGGAACAACGGTTCCGGATCGTTTGTTTCTGATAGTGTTCGTGTTGTTCCAGGACCCATTCTCCACTCCCTTTAAAAATTGAAAAACAGGCGATCGGTGGCCAGTATGCGGTTGTAAAGAAGGCTTTCACGTTATTCCTCTTCCATATACTTCGTCTTGCTGGGAATGATCCCCCGGTTTGAAGCCCTAATAAAAGAGAGAATGGAATCCCGTTCTTCCGAAGGGTCCAGCACCTCTTCCACTTTGCGGCAGGCATCACTGATATTCAACCCGATCTGGTATATGATGCGGTATACGTCGTGGATCCTTTCTATCTGCTCGGAAGTAAATCCCCTCCGGCGCAAACCTATAACGTTTATACCTCCGTAACAAAGTGGACGTCTTCCGGCAAGTACATAAGGCGGCACATCTTTTCCGATCATCGATCCTCCCGATATCATGGTATGCATTCCAATACGTGAAAATTGATGAGCGGCAGATGCCCCCCCGATAATGGCGTATTCGTCCACATGTGTTTCTCCCGCCAGACCTACATAAGAGGTCAGAATCACATTTCGCTTCACCTGACAATCATGGGCTATATGTACATAGCTCATTATTAAACAATTATCCTCAACTCTTGTGGTCCCGACATGACTGGCTGCCGTTCCGCGGTTAATGGTGGCATATTCTCTTATGGTGACGTTGTTGCCAATTTCTACATAAGATATTTCACCGGCATATTTCAGATCCTGAGGAATGGCACCTATGACTGCCCCGGGAAATATCCTGCAATTGTCACCTATGGTAACGTAATCCATTATGGTAACATTTGGTCCTATGTGGGTCCCCTGGCCAATCCGGACATGCTCCCCTATTGTGGTAAAGGGACCTACTTCTACGTTATTTCCTAAGACGGCTTTAGGATGTATTAAATTCATTTTTTGTGACATAGTATTTTATTTCATTTGTTTTCTTATCAAACCGGCAACGGCCGCATTGGCCGCATGACCCGGTTTATAAGCGCGGACAACTGCCCGTATGCGTTTTCCTGCCAACATCAAATCTCCTAAAAGATCCATGGTTTTATGTCGCGCACATTCATCGGGAAAGCGTAATCCGGATTCGTTCAAATAACCTTCATTAATATCCAGCTTTGGTTTGTTGTATAATTGCCTTAATGATTCCAGTTCTTCAGGACTAATTTCCTTTTCAGAAATAACCAGCGCATTCTCAAGATCTCCGCCCTTAACCAACCCTTTTTGGAAAAGGGCCAATACTTCGTGTAAAAAAACAAAAGTTCTGCTGGCAGCTATCTCTTGAAAAAAATCCGTGTCTTCTGTATATATAAATTCCTGTTTACCAAGCACCCGGGAGTTAAAATCAATAATAACATGTACCTTAAGTTGCTCTGATGGAGTGATCTCGATGACAGTACCTGAATTATTATCAGTGAATGTAATGGGTTCCGAAATCGTTATGTATTCTCTGTCAGCGTGCTGCATGGCAAGACCCGTTTCTTTTATCATGTGGGCAAAAGGCAATGCACTTCCGTCCAAGACAGGGATCTCTCCACCCCATATTTGTACCAGGGCATTGTCTATCCCCATACCGAAAAAAGCAGACAACAGATGTTCGGTTGTCCCAACCGTTACATTATCCTTAGACAACACCGTGCTTCTGTTGGTATTAACCACATAATCTGCCAGTGCTTCCAGGACCGGTTGCCGGGGTATATCCATACGCTGAAATCGGATTCCGGACCATTCCGGAGCCGGACATATCCTGATAGCTGTCTTTTCTCCTGTGTGTAATCCCACACCGTTTAATTCAATATTATTGAGAACCGTATGTTGTTTCATTTAGTTTTTTATTCCTGATCTTTTGAAGCGGGCATACGCCCTCATAAAGATTTTGTGATCGATAGCAGGCATTCCTAATAAAATACTTCCCTCCTCTTTTACAGGACCAATAACCCCGGTTTGTGCCCCCAATTGGGTACGGGCCGGTATTTGCAAATGTCCAACGATCCCTGCCTGACCGCCTATCATACAATTGGGCCCAAGGTGTGTAGAACCGGCAATTCCGCTTTGGGCAGCCATGACGGTGTTCTCGCCTACCTCCACATTATGCGCTATCTGGATCAAATTGTCCAGTTTGACCCCTTTGCGAATAATGGTGGACCCCATGGTAGCTCTGTCTACTACCGTATTTGCGCCTATCTCAACATTGTCTTCAATAATGACATTCCCCGTTTGTGGAATTTTTCGATAGGTTCCATCAGAAGAAGGAGCAAAACCGAACCCGTCAGATCCGATAACGGCATTGGCGTGTAGAATGCAATTCTCACCTATTATGCAATCGTCATAGACTTTTACTCCGGGATAAAGCACGGTCCCTGCTCCAATACGAACATTATCGCCTATAAATACCTGGGGATATATCTGCGCTCCGTTCCCTATTCGTGCACGTTTCCCTATGTAACTGTGCGCCCCTATATATACTTTTCTCCCAATGGAAGCTTTCCGGGAAATACTGTGAGGGAATTCCCATCCTTTTTTCTTCTTTTGTGTGGTAAACATTGCCAGTAAAGCGGCAACGGCAGAATAGGCATCGTCAACTTTGATCAAAGTTGCTTTTACTTCCGCAGATGGTACAAAGCCCCTGTTTATCAGAACAACAGAAGCTTTTGTCTCATAGAGGTATTTTTCATATTTCAAATTGGCCAGGAAACAGGCCGTCCCGGCTTTTCCCTGTTCAATGCGTGCCACTCCGATAACAATAACATCGCGATCACCAATCACTTCTCCTTTTAAATGATCGGCAATCATTCCGGCTGTCAGTTCCATATCATTAAATATTTAGGAATTCCGAGCAAATTTCGTTCCATTTATGAAATAATGCAAATTCCTAAATAAATTTGTTGGAAACCACTAAATTATTTACATTTGCAGCCGATTAGGAACACGTGCAAGAGGACCTTGGTCCTCTTTTTTATTACAAATAAAATTGATTATCCAATATGGAAGGCTTAAATCTGATAAGTACATTTGCCGAATTCAAGGAATTGAAGAATATTGACCGTCCCACTATGATGAGCGTTTTGGAAGATGTATTCCGTTCCCAGCTGATCAAAATGTATGGAAGTGCAGATAATTTCGATGTTATTATTAATATTGATAAAGGAGATTTTGAGATCTGGCGTAACCGGGAAGTTGTAGAAGAGGTTGAAGACCCAAACACACAGATTTCCCTGAAAGATGTTTCCAAAATTGACGATTCATACGAAGTAGGCGAATCCTATACAGAAGAGGTCAAACTTTCTGAATTCGGCCGCAGAGGGATTCTTACCCTCAGACAAAACCTGGCGGGCAGGATCATGGATATTGAAAAAGCCAATGTACATGCAAAATACCTGGACCGGGTAGGAGAAATTCTTGTTGGGGAAGTGTACCAGGTATGGAAAAAAGAAGTCCTTGTTTTGGATGAAGAAGGAAACGAGCTGTTATTGCCAAAATCCGAACAAATTCCCAGTGATTATTTTCGCAAAGGAGATACTGTAAGGGCTGTGGTTTCCAGCGTCGAAATGAGAAATAACACTCCGGTCATAATTTTGTCACGAACATCGCCGAAATTTCTGGAACGTTTGTTTGAACAGGATGTTCCTGAAATATACGACGGGCTGATCACGATCAAGAAGATTGTACGGATACCCGGAGAACGTGCCAAGGTTGCTGTTGAATCTTACGATGACCGTATAGATCCCGTAGGCGCCTGTGTAGGAGTCAAAGGGTCCAGGATACACGGTATAGTCAGGGAATTGAGAAACGAAAACATTGATATTATTAACTGGACAACCAATCCCCAGTTGTTGATCCAAAGGGCCCTCAGTCCTGCAAAGATATCTTCCATCAAAATCAACGAAGAAGGCAAACGTGTTGGCGTATATCTCAAACCTAATGAAGTTTCACTGGCCATTGGGAAAGGAGGTTCAAACATCAAACTGGCCGGAATGCTCATCGGTTATGAGATTGATGTATTCCGTGAAGTTGACGAAAATGAAGAGGACGTTATGCTGGATGAATTTAACGATGAAATTGAACAGTGGATTATTGATTCGCTCAAACAAATTGGTTGCGATACCGCAAAAAGCGTCCTGGCCATCCCTATTCCCGAACTGGTCAGACGTGCAGACCTTGAAGAAGAGACTGTAGCGGAAGTAATTCGCATTCTCAGAGCAGAATTTGAAAACGATACAAAAGAATAAGGAGAGTATATGTCGGAAAAACAAGGTATTCGAATTAGCAAAGTAGTTAAGGAGTTTAATATTGGGATAGGTACCCTAACCGATTTCCTTAAGAAAAAAGGACTTGAGGTTGATGCTTCCCCAAACAGTAAGATCTCTGAAGAAGCTTATGCACTTGTAGAAAAGGAATTCGACAAGGAGTTACAACTTAAGGAAGAATCCAAAAAGATCATACTGAAGGTCAAAGAAGCTACTTCTGAAGAACCGCCCGTTCAGGAACCTGTACGCGAACCGGAACCTAAACCTGTTCCTAAGCCTGCCCCAAAACCGGCACCGGAACCTACCCCCAAGCCCGCCATACCGGATCCGGCTCTCAAACCCGCGCCGGCGCCTGTTCCCGCACCTGCTCCTTCCCATGAAATCCGACATGAAGAAATAATCGAACCGATTGTTGAACCGGAGCCTTCAGCTGAAGAAAAAGCACCCGGATCAATTGAAAAGGAACCCGCTCCTAAGAAAACGGAAACGCCCCCTGAAAAGGGGCCTACGGTACTTGGAAAAATAGATCTGGATCAATTCCGGAAAACAAAAGAAAGACCAGCTCCCAAAACAGAGAAGGAAGCTGAAGTCAAAAAATCCGAAGATGGTCCCCGGAAACCCGCTCCTGAAAAAGAATCGAAATCCAAACCGAAACCGGGGAAAAAGCCGGTTCCGGCACCCCAACCCAAACCGGTAAAACCCGAACATATTAAAACCGAGTTTGAAAAACTGGCCGGGCCAAAGATTACGGGACAAATTGACCTTTCGCAATTTGACAGAAAGAAATCATCTGAAGATAAAGACAAATCGAAGACATCCGATAAGCATAAAGGAAAACGCGAAAGAATTCAAAAACCGCACAGGGAACGTGTGGATGTCAACAAAGTAACGCCCAAAAAGGGTGATAACGGGGGACGCAGCAGGGGCCGTGGCAAAGAACATTTCAAACCCATCCATGTTGAAATTGATGAAGATGCAATCCAGAAACAGATAAAGGAAACATACGCCCGTATGACCGAAGGCAAAGGAAAGACCAAAGGGTCCAAACACCGCAGGGAAAAACGGGATATCGTAAACCAGCGTATGGCTGAAGAACAGGAACGCATGGAACAGGAAAGCACTGTTTTGAAAGTAACCGAGTTTGTTACGGTTAACGAACTGGCTACACTGATGAACGTTCCCGTTGTCAAGGTCATTGATGCATGTATGAACCTGGGACTGATGGTTTCCATTAACCAACGTTTAGATGCAGAAGCCATGGAACTTGTTGCCGAGGAATTCGGTTTTAAAGTTGAATTTGTCACCGCAGATCTGCAGGAAACCATCCAGGAAGAAGCAGATGATCCCGCCGATTTGAGTGAAAGACCTCCTATCGTTACGGTCATGGGGCACGTTGACCATGGAAAAACCTCGCTGCTGGACTATATTCGCGATGCCAACGTTATTGCCGGAGAAGCAGGAGGAATAACGCAACACATAGGGGCCTACAGTGTCGTCCTGGACAACGGACGCCTGATCACTTTCCTGGACACTCCGGGACACGAGGCTTTTACGGCCATGAGAGCACGCGGGGCAAAGGTTACCGATATGGCTATCATCATCATTGCTGCCGATGATGCCATAATGCCACAGACAAAAGAAGCAATCAACCATGCTTCAGCGGCAGGAGTTCCCATGATATTCGCCATCAACAAAATTGACAAAACCGGTGCCAATCCTGAAAAGATCAGGGAACAGCTGGCTAATATGAATATATTGGTCGAAGACTGGGGAGGAAAATTCCAGTGCCAGGAAATCTCGGCAAAACAAGGTACCAATGTGGACAAGCTTCTTGAAAAAGTGCTCCTGGAGGCTGACTTGTTGGAATTGTGCGCAAATCCCAATAGAAGGGCTTCGGGAACGATCATTGAATCTTCATTGGATAAAGGCCGGGGATACCTGGCAACCATTCTGGTACAGAATGGAACGTTACACCAGGGTGATGTCCTTCTGAGCGGTTGCTGTTCCGGAAAAGTACGCGCTATGTATAACGAAAGAGGACAAAAGATCACCCAGGCGGGGCCGGCTACCCCTGCATCTGTACTGGGCCTGAACGGAGCCCCTCCTGCCGGAGAGCTGTTTACGGTTATGGAAGACGAGAAAGAAGCACGTGAGCTCGCCGGAAAGAGAGAACAACTCATGCGTATTCAGGGTCTGAAAACTCAGAAACACATAACTCTGGAAGAGATCGGAAGACGAATTGCTGTGGGGAATTTCCAGGAATTGAATATTATTGTCAAAGCCGATGTGGACGGCTCCATTGAAGCGCTGTCAGATTCTCTGATCAAACTTACAACAGAGGAAGTACAAGTGAATGTGATCCACAAAGCCGTCGGAGGCATCTCAGAATCGGATGTTCTTCTGGCAACTGCCTCCAATGCCATCATCATCGGGTTCCAGGTCCGGCCTTCTGCCTCGGCACGTAAACTGGCTGAAAAAGAAGAGATCGAGATCCGTCTGTATTCAGTGATTTACGATGCCATTGATGAAGTCAAACAAGGAATAGAGGGGATGCTCGCTCCCGAAGAAAAAGAAGAGATCACGGCAACGGTTGAAGTTAGGGAAACCTTTAAAATATCAAAAGTGGGGACAATTGCCGGTTGCATGGTCAAAGAAGGAAAGATCACTCGAAATGCGAGAGTTCGTATAATCAGGGACGGCATTGTGATCTATGCAGGAACCCTCGGATCCCTGAAGCGTTTTAAAGACGATGTGAAAGAGGTGCAATCCGGGTATGATTGCGGTTTGAACATAGACGGCTACAACGACATCAAGGTAGGTGATATAGTGGAAGCTTATACCATTACCGAAGTTAAGAGAAAACTTTGATCAATAGCGTTCCCGGGAAAACCAGAATCCTTTCCTGAGCAGAAAGATCAGCAATAAAACCAAAGCAACGAAAACCTGTGTTCTCAATCGTGTGTGAATACGGGTTTTTGCTATGATCATTTCCGGGTCTTGATTTACCAGTTCGAGCCATTTTTCCGTTATCGGAAAATCGCGGAATCCGAATTTTGCCAATACGATGCCTTTTTTCATGACAATCAAACCGGGTGTGGAACGTATCATGGTAAGCAGTGTTTTTTTATCGGCCAGGTAAACGGGCATTTCCAGTCCGTTTTTCTGCAAAACGTTTTGGATTGTATCTGTAGGCAATGCACTTATTGCATAATACGGCCGGTTGTTCTTCTTGCTTTCGGCAACCAGCGGTTCCAGTTTTTGAAGTGTTTTTCTGTCCAGATTGTTGCCGGATGTGATCAACAGTACAAGAGCCGTTCGGTCTTGATTGAGGATGGAATCCGTTAACGATTTTCCGTTAAGGTCACGTACCGAAAAATCTGTAATTTTGTGACGTTTCCCGGTTCGTATTTCCCGGGTCCTGCTATCTACAAATGTCCATGTTCTGTCCGGCAGGGAATCGGCAGTAAAAATTTTTTCTTTACCCTGACGGCTGTAAATCAATTCCGTACTGTATGAAAATTCAGGATTCTTCCGGGCTTCTTCCAGTAACGCCCCAAGGTCATTTCCTATCCTGAATCCGCGAAAATCTACAGGGGGCAAATGCCTGTAACTATATATTGATAATCCGGTAATGATCAAGGCAAAAAATATACATACCGGCCATTCGGCCACTCCCCTGGCAACGGGAGCAGTCCTGTTCCTCTGCAGGAAAAGGGCCAAGGAAAACGGCCAGAATACCAGGTTCTTGAAAAAGGTCTGCCAGTTGGACAATTTGATTGCATCCCCAAAACACCCGCAATCCTGTACCGGATCAAAAACAGCCAGCCATAGTGTCAGCAAAGTAAAAAAGGACATGAACAAAAACATGCCCCACGCAGCCGTCCGTTTTCTGAAATCAAGCAACACCATAACCCCCAGAACGAATTCGAGGGTAGAGAGCATAATCCCTGCCGGTAAAGACAGAGGAGCCATAAAGCCTACACCAAAGGCATTGAAATATTCGGAAAACACCAAAGCTGATCCAACGGGATCAATGGCTTTTACAATTCCCGAGAAGACAAAAAGCAATCCCAGGAGCAGTCGGGCTAATTTTCTCATGGAAGATACGTTTGGATTCTGCCAAAAATCACTTTCCAGTGCGCCATATTGCCGTGTTCATCCTCACACGGAATAATCCTGAACGATTTGTCCATGGCGGTCTGTTGCAGGTATATTTCACGTACCGTTTGCTGAAACACCACGGAAGCCTCATGTATATCACTTTTTCCTTCCAGGTAGGAGCGGTCTTCTCCCTGCCGGGGGGATTCCAGTTTTTCCTTAACAAAAGACAGGGGAACATCAAGAAAAAGATTGATATCCGGACGCGGTATTCCAAAATGTTCGAATTCCATCTTAAGGATCCAGTTTCTCAAGCATGTCCTTTCCGCGCTGTCGGTCAATTTAGCACATTGAAAGGCAATATTGGAATAAACATACCTGTCCAGTAAAACAACATTTCCGGCAGCCAGCCATTCCCGGATCCTTGAAGACATCTCATAACGATTGCCTGCAAAAAGCAAGGATACCAGGTAGGGATCCACTTTGTCAATGGAGCCACAATCTCCTCTTAGAAACCGGGCGATCAATGTGCCGTATACCGGGGTATCGTAACAGGGGAAATGCATGTAATTCACGGCCTGTCTGCGTTCTTTGAAGTACGCCTGCATGGCTTTTAACTGGGTGGATTTTCCGGCTCCGTCCAAACCTTCCAAGACGATCAACATAATGCAAAATTACACAAAATTCCCGTCTCTCATTTTTTATTATTTTTGTTTTATGAATATTACTTTTCCTGCCATAATGGGAGTCGTCAATTGTACTCCCGATTCTTATTTTTCTGAATCCCGGGCAAGAGGGCCTGTGGAAGCCCTCAACATGACAGCACAGCATTTGCAGGAAGGTGCAAATATTGTAGATATTGGAGCCTGCTCCACCAGGCCCGGAGCAGATTGGCCAAGCGAAGAAGAAGAATGGAAAAGGCTTGAACCGGTTCTGAAACAGATCCGGACGCAATTTCCGAAAGCTGTTTTTTCTTTAGATACTTTTAGACCGGGAATAGTAGAAAAAGCCGCTCCCCTGCTGGGACATTTCCTGGTTAACGACATATTTGCCGGCAGTTACGACAAAGCCATGTTACCGCTGATCGCAGGTTTGAATATTCCATGGATAGCCATGCACAGGGAACCGTATACGGGTCCGGAGGGGATCTTCCGGTTTTTCCAAAAAGTGGCTGAACAGGCAGATAAATACGGTATTAATGAATTAATTCTGGATCCGGGCTTTGGTTTTAACAAGGATGTTGATCAGAATTTTGAAGTTATGGCATCCCTGCCCTCCCTTGTGCCAAAGGACAACTCGGGAAAGGCCGTTGCCCCGCTTTTAGCAGGGATATCCAGGAAAAGATTAACCTACATGCCACTCGGCACAACCCCGGAAAATGCCCTTCTGAGCACGGAAGCCCTTCATCTTCACCTGCTATTCAAAGGAGTCTCCATACTGCGTGTTCATGATGTAGCCGAAGCCCTGCAAATGATCACTCTCTACAGAAAAATGAGTACCTTTGTTAATTAATCAAATATCATCTTTATGGAATTCAATCCTTTGCTTGCCATATCTCCCATTGACGGGAGGTATTATGCTCAGACTGCACCCCTTAACCAGTATTTTTCGGAATTCGCACTTATTCGTTACAGGCTGCAGGTAGAAGTCGAATATTTTATTGCCCTCTGTAAAATTCCCCTGCCCCAGCTTCGTGACGTTGACTCACGCTGGTACCCCATATTGCGGAACGTATACAGAAATTTTTCGATTACGGACGCAAAGGTGATCAAGGCACAGGAAAAAGTGACCAATCATGATGTGAAATCTGTGGAATATTTCCTGAAAAACAAAATGAGAGCACTAGGTCTTGAAAAATATTGTGAATTCATTCATTTTGGACTGACTTCACAGGACATTAACAACACGGCCGTCCCTTTAAGCCTTAAACAAGGGATACAGAAAGAATACCTTCCCGTATTGAACAAAACCTTAGAAATGTTGAACGAAAAGGCGAATGAATGGGGCCCGGTGGTAATGTTGGCACACACACACGGACAACCGGCATCTCCTACAAGGCTTGGAAAAGAATTGCGTGTTTTCCAGGTTCGCCTGGAAGAACAGTTAAAAAGTCTGGAACAGGTTCCTTATGCAGCAAAATTTGGCGGTTCTACAGGGAATTTTAACGCTCACAATGTGGCTTATCCCCAGATAGACTGGCACAGATTCGCCAATAAATTCGTAACTGTCAATCTGGGTCTATACCGTTCTTACCCGACTACACAGATTGAACATTACGACCATATAGCAGCCCTCTGTCATAACCTGAGCCGGATCAATACGATCTGTATAGACCTTTGCCGGGATATGTGGTCATACATATCCATGAATTATTTCAAACAACATATAAAGGATAAGGAGATTGGCTCTTCGGCCATGCCTCATAAGATCAATCCTATAGACTTTGAAAATGCAGAAGGAAATTTTGGAGTAGCCAATGCAATCTTTGCCCACCTGGCTGCCAAATTGCCCATTTCACGGCTGCAAAGGGACCTTACCGATTCTACCGTGATGCGGAACCTGGGTGTACCCCTGGCACATACACTTTTGGCTATGAAATCATTACAAAGGGGATTCGGCAAATTGCTGCTGAACCGTTCCGCCATAGAAAAGGATATAGAAGAGAACTGGGCTATCATTTCCGAAGCCATCCAGACCATCCTCAGGAGGGAAAACTATCCCCAACCTTACGAAACACTGAAAGAACTTACCCGTACCAATATGCATATTGACAAAGACTACCTGCATGCATTCATACGCACCCTGGATATAAGCCAGAAAGTGAAAGACGAACTGTTGCAGATCACACCTTCAAATTATACGGGTCAATAATCGTCCTATATGAAAAAATGTACCCTGCTTATCATTTGCCTGGGTTTTGCAGCAATAACCCGGGCTCAACCCGTTTCTTACGATAACTATTTTACCGGAGAGCGACTTAGGATTGATCTGGTCTTTGCCGGGAATGCGACATCTCAGGATGTGTTTCTGCTTTCTATGCATAAAGAATCAGTCTGGGCCGGTCCCAAGACGCAGCTGATCGCCCCTTTTACATACGGGGAATACCAGTATAAGATCTATACAAAAAAAGGTGATCTGATTTTTTCCAAAGGGTTCAATTCACTGTTTATGGAATGGCGAACTACCCGGGAAGCGACATTTAGAGACATGGCTTACAATACGTCTTTATGGATACCGTACCCAAAAGACACTGTATATTGTGAACTATATGAAAGGAATCCAGGGGAGGGAACGTATCTGGCCATGAAAAAATTCCTGATAGATCCAACAGATTGCCTGATTTCTGAAGAAAAACCAGGCTGCAATGCAGAACTAATTCAGGACAAAGGACCTATTGAAAACAAAGTGGATCTGTTATTTGTTGCAGAAGGGTACCGTCCGGCTGAAATGGAAAAATTTAAAAGGGATGCAACCCGCTTTACAGAATACCTGTTTGAATACGAGCCCTTCCGTTCACGCCGGGACTATTTTAATATATGGATACTACCGCTTGTTTCTGAAGATTCCGGCCCCGATATACCCCGGTTTGACGTTTGGAACAAAACAGCACTCGGCAGCTCATTCGACACTTTTTATACGGAGCGTTACATGACAACTCCCGATTACAGACCACTGGCACAGGCTGTCTCCGAATCACCTTTCGATGCCATATATGTGATTGTGAACACACAAACATATGGAGGCGGAGGCATATACAACTATTACGGGCTGAGTATGTCCGATCATGCATTGAGTAAAGAAGTTTTTGTGCATGAATTCGGTCACAGCTTTGCAGGCCTGGCAGATGAATATTATAATTCGGAAGTGGCATACATCAATATGTACCCCTCCGGAGTCGAGCCCTGGGAACCCAACATTACCACACTGGTAGATTTTGAATCCAAATGGAAAGACATGATGGGAACAGAAGGTGTCGGTCTACATGAAGGAGCTGCATATGTGGCCAAAGGAATATTTCGTCCTGCCCCGGATTGCCGCATGCATACCAACACAGCCCCTGCTTTTTGTCCTGTCTGCCAAAGAGCCATTGCACGAATGATCGATTATTATACAAAATGAAATACCGCTATTTTCTGTTTGACCTGGACAACACTTTATGGGATTTTGATGTCAATGCGAAGGAATGTATAGCCGTACTCATCAAAAGACATGCCCTTACGCAATACCTGCCCGATCCGGCTGCTTTTTACAAAATGTACAAATCGAACAACCAAAAGCTCTGGACTATGTACGAGGCAGGAGAAATCACCCAGCAAAAACTGCGTTATGTGAGATTTGTGATTACATTACGAGAAGCGGGGGTCCCGGATCCCGATCAATGGGGACCCGTCTTTGGCCAAGAATACCTGGAGCTGATGCCTTCTATGACACGTCTTATCGCCAATGCACTGAACGTTCTGGAATATCTAAGTGCAAAAGGATGCAAAATGGCACTTTTAACCAACGGTTTCAAACAGGTCCAATACGACAAGATACGCAATAGCGGACTGGATACGTTTTTCAGAAACAGGGTGTTCATATCGGAAGAAGTGGGTTATCACAAACCCCATCCAAAAATGTTCACAGCTGCTATCACTTCTATAAATGGGAAGAAAAAGGAAACCTTGATGGTGGGAGATAATTATGAAACCGATATTGAAGGGGCTCGGATTTTTGGCATCGACCAGTATTATTACAACCCGTCCGGGAACCCTTGTAACGGATCACCTACTTATATGGGAAAAGACCTGCGTGATCTGATGGACCTGGTGTAATAATGAAAACATCTTCATTGGGTCTGTGAAAATAATATTTTTCACGTGCAAATTTCTCCAGGGAATCTTTGTTGGATTGTAATTCACGCAAATTGCTTTCTGTTTGATGAATCTTTTCTTTATAGTATCTTTGTTGGGATTTGTTTTCGGAATATTCACCCAATGCGCTAAACCAGCCTGTTAGGCTGTTATTGTCAAAAAACAGGATCCAGACAATGAAAATGAACGTTACAATAAAAAACCTGTTCCTTATTATGGCAAGGAAACGGTCATATTTAAAACGCTTACGCATAGGGTTTGTATTTCCACAAATATAACAGGTTTTTCTTTATGCAACCAACTTTGATTATCATGGCTGCGGGTATGGGCAGCCGTTACGGCGGATTGAAACAACTTGACGGACTGGGTCCCAACGGTGAAACAATAATGGATTATTCCATTTATGATGCTTTGAAGTCTGGATTCGGTAAAATTATTTTTGTCATCCGGGAATCTTTCAGGGAAGATTTCAACCGTGTTTGTGTTTCCCGATACGGCAACCATTTTCCGTTTGAATTTATCACCCAGGAGCTGGATGATATTCCGGTCCCTTTCGTTCCTCCGGCAGAACGGCATAAACCCTGGGGAACCGGCCATGCATTGCTCACGACAGCCAAATGCGTCAATGAACCTTTTGGTATCATAAATGCCGATGATTTTTACGGGCGCGATGCATTCCGGGTGCTGGGCCGCTTCCTTTCCCGTAATGATTTGATACCTGGTTCTTACGCGATGGTTGGCTACCGGCTGGAAAACACCCTGTCACCCTCCGGCCCTGTATCAAGGGGCATATGCCAACACAATGCAAATGACCTGCTTACCAATGTTAATGAAAGATTCAAGATACGTAAAGAAAACAACGGCAAAATTTACTGTACCTTACCTGACCAACCGGAATCACAAGGTGATCTTGAATTGCGGGCCGATGATCTCTGTTCCATGAATTGCTGGGGCTTTCTCCCCGATGTATACCCAAAGGCAGCGACCCTCGTTACCCGTTTTTTGGAAAAATATGCCACGGAACCTGCCTCTGAATACCACCTTCCTACCCTGGTCAACGATATTATCAAATCCGGGGAAGGAACCTGCCGGGTACTCCCAACCGATGCCAAATGGTTTGGTGTAACGTATCGGGAAGATCGCCCGGGCGTAGTCAAACGCCTAGAAGCCTTACACCGGGAAAGCCTTTACCCGAGCCCTTTGTTTACCTGATCAATAATTACACATATGAAAGATTACCTGAAGTATTACCGGCCTAAACTTGGAGAATCATGGCTTATTATGCTGGCTATATTGCTGGTAGGCGGATCCATTTTTGCGGGATCCATTGTATTTATCACGAATCTTATCCGCCCCGATCTGTTGTCTCTTTCAGGCAGCGGATGGAGTACCCCCGTCATTTATGTATTGCCTTTCCTGGTAGTATTCCTTTACGTATACCTGCGCTCCCGGCAGTCTTTTTTAGCAGCTGTCCGTGCAGATAAAGCACCGTATCCGGACCCTCCGGCAAAGCTGGGAAAAGTTCCTGTTCTATTATATATTCTCATGCTTCCTGTCATCATAGTTGCCATGTCATTTATCATGGATCCTCTAACAGAATGGCTGGAAATGCCAGAGTTTATCAAAGAATTATTTGAAAAAATGACAGAAAGCAATCTGCCAACTTTCCTGGCAGTTGTTATTGCTGCCCCGTTGCTGGAAGAATGGCTCCTGCGTGCCGTTGCACTTAAGGGTATGTTGCAACATATGGATGCATGGAAAGCAATCGCCTGGTCAGCACTTATGTTTGGCGTGATCCATTTTAATCCGTGGCAGGCCATCCCGGCTTTTTTAATGGGATGTCTTTTCGGGTGGATCTATTACAGAACAAGATCCTACTGGACGTGCGTTGCCCTGCATGCCATTAACAACGGACTCTCTTTTCTCCTGGCTGGATTATTTCCGGAAATGTCCGCCGATGCTTCTCTGAGATCCTTAATGGGTAATACTCCTTATTTCTTAGCCCTTGCCTGTTCAGTGATCATTCTGGCTTTGGTAATATTTTATCTGAATAAAAAACTGGCTCCTGCTCCTGAATTAAATCCGTCTTATGAACGACACGAATCTGTACCCGCTGACCTTTGAACCCATCATTAAACAACGTGTATGGGGATCGGAAACCTGGGTCCTGAGCGGCCTGGACAGGGATGCATCGATGATCAGCAACGGGTTTCTGAAAGGCAATACAATAAACGAAATACTGGAAGTATACCTGACGGACCTTGTGGGCACACGTATTTACGATTTCTGCGGGGATGAATTCCCTTTACTGATCAAGTATCTTACTGTCAATGAATTCCTTTCCGTACAAGTACATCCTGATGACAAAAAAGCCGCCGAGCTGCATCATGCTTACGGCAAAACGGAAATGTGGTACATTCTGGATGCGCAACCCGATGCCCGGTTATACCTGGGCTTTAATAAAGATATGACACCGGAAGAATTTTTCACACGATGTGAAAATGAGACTTTACCCGAAGTTATGAATTGTATCCATCCCATAAGGGGTGAATGTTACTACATTCCGGCCGGATTGATCCATGCCTGTGGGGGCGGAGTAACCATTGCTGAAGTACAACAGGTTTCAGACATCACCTATAGGGTTTATGACTGGGGAAGGGAACACAACCCGGAAACGGCAAGGGAAATGCACCTGGAACTGGCCGTTGACTGTATTGACTATAAAAAGCACATTCTGAAGCCAACTACTTCCGGTGTTTTGGCAGATTCTCCGTATTTTACGGTAAGGCTCAGGTCCCTGGAACATCCTATGGAAATAGATGGATCTTCCCGCGATCATTTTATTGCCTACCTGGAACTGGAAGGTTCTTTGGAAGTGGAAACCGAAAATACACGTTACCGGTCTGCCGGTGGTTGCATACTGATGCCGGCTTCATTGGATTACTGGAGAATCATACCCGGGGAGAAATCCGTTTTTTTGGAAATTACTCGTTAAGGTCCATTATTTCGTCCAGTTTTCGTCTTTCTTTCTTGGTAGGACGGCCGGTTCCTTTCTGCCTGTATATTACTATCGTCTCCCTGGGCTGTTGCAGCTTTTCCAATTCCTCAAGAGGAGTAATATCCAGGACATACAACGGAACGTTTTTAGCAGGCTGACGTTTATCCAGCTGTTGAAGCACCCGGTAAGAATAATAAACCGGTCCTTTTCTGACTACCAAAATATCTCCTTCATGTATTTCACGGGACGGTTTGACATCCTGTCCGTTCACTTTAATGGCTGATCCGCGACATGCATCAGCCGCTTCCGATCTGGTTTTGAACACCCTGATGGCCCAGAGGTATTTATCAAGTCGCATGGCCTAGTTTTCCGGTTTTTCTGTATTCACCAGGTTCATCGCCCGTTCAATGCCTTGACGGACAAAAAGGTTCATGGCTTCTATGGCATTGTTACAAATAAACGGCAATTCTTTTTCTTCCTGTCCGCTCCAACGACTGAGTACGTAATCCGCCTGGTATCCCCTGGGAAAATCATCTCCAATGCCTATCCGTAAACGGGCATATTCTTCATTACCCAATGTATAGGTTATATGCCTCAGCCCGTTATGCCCCCCGTCACTTCCCCTGGCACGCAATCTTAATTTTCCGAAAGGCAGGGCCACATCATCCAGAACGACGAGTATGTTTTCTATAGGAATATGTTCCTGGTTCATCCAGTAACGCACCGCTTTACCGCTCATATTCACATAAGTGGAAGGTTTCAGAAGCCAGATCTCTTTGCCGGCATACCTTATCTGTGCCAGGGAACCGTACCGCAATGCGGAAAAAGTGGTTTTATGCAGTGCGGCCCAGGCGTCCAAAACAGTAAACCCAATATTATGACGGGTACCGGCATAATCCGTTCCGACATTTCCCAGTCCTGTTATCAGATAAGACATGTATATGAAAACTCTATTCTTCCTTTGCTTCTTCAGTAGCTTCGGCGGTTTCAGCTGCAGCCGAGGCGGAGGTTGAAGCCCTTGTCATTTTTACCATACAGATGATCGTGCTTTTTGGGGACAGGATCTGTACGTTGTCATATTTGAGCTCACCTGCCGTTATGGCTTTACCTAATGTAAGATTTGTGATATCAATATCCAGGGTATCCGGAAGATCTTTCATCTTAGCGCGTACAAGCAGTTTCCTGTTCAATATCTGGAGTTTACCTCCCTGGCGGACACCTTCTGAGTTCCCGGAGATGGCTATGGGAACATGAATAGAAACAGGTTGTTTGGGATCAATAGTCAGAAAGTCCAGGTGAAGGATGCTGTCCGTTACCGGATGAAATTGTGCCTCATGCAATATGCACAATTGTTTTTCTCCATTAATGTTAAGAGAAATAATATAAGAATTTGGTGTGTAGATTAGATCCTTAAGATCTTTTTGTGATACCGAAAAATGTACGTTTTCTTTGTTGTTGCCGTAAATAACACAGGGCACCAAACCTTCTTTACGTAATTGTTTTACTGCAGCTTTCGAAAAGGTGCTGCGTTCCCGGGCATTGATTTCAAATTGTTTCATCGTTTTTGTTTTTAGTAATTAGTGTTACTCAATTCAGGTATAAACCCGAATCCCATCGCACCTGACTAAAGGTCCGCTAAGGGCGCGCAAAAGTAGTGAAAATCCGTGAGTATGCAAAATTAATCAGCCAACCAACCAATATGTTGGTTCCAGGATGTAAGAAGAAAAGCCGATTGTGTGCGGGGCAGTGCCGTCGTTGGCAAATAAGCTGCCAATCCGGAAAAATGATCAATAGGTATGGTTATGAATTTTTCCGTTGCTTTTTTGTATATAACGGTTTTGCTTAATGCGGTTTTGAATTCACCGTAACGGACACTGTTACCTATAAGTCCCGCCATCTGTTCAATGTCCCAGAAAACATGTTCTGATAAACGGTCGTATGTTTGCAGTCCCGATCTGTCAATTTCAGAGGGATCCGTCCCCCCGTCGGCTATCAGATTCTTAAAGGACAAGGCAAGTTCCGCAATACATTCTGTCTTTACCAGAGAAATGGTCCCGGAACGATTGTACCCCGTTTTGGCATTGTACTTATTATAATAGGCATCACACAACGCAGTCAGATTGCTCAGCCCCCTGTAGGGAAACATCACAGATGACAATTTATCGTACGGGAATCCAGTATCTATAACTTCTGCCGGGGATCCCATGATATAATCGCAAGCATCCCGCATTTGGTAATACGTTTGAATATCTGCCATCAGGCAGGCATCAAAACAAATATAATCGTGATGGTAATCCTCCAGAGCTGCCGCCAGCGAAGGTATTTCCATTTCAGTATCATTGTCCTGTGCGAAAGTTTTTGTTCGCGGATAGGCAGGATCATATATATCGTAAAGGAACGAAGAAGGGGCTGCAAGCCGTTGAATGCCATACTGCGGGGTTTCCCCGTATAATCCTTTGGGGAGCCAGCCCGTACCGTGCGACCAGAGGATCAGTCCGTAAGATCGTGCCGGGCATTCTTCCCTGACTTGTCCTATCACCTGTTTTAACAGATCCGGGTGTGCCGAATTGACCACTCCGTAGCTGAACAATGTATCCAGGAACATATTATTGTTGCGCGTTTCGGTACGGATCAGGAAAGCCCCCTGATCTTTTCTGTCAATGAAGACAAACAGGGCCTGATCCTGTGGAATGGCAGAACCGGAAACGATCTCGGTCATGTTGCCCCGGGCAAGGTCTGAAAGACTGTTATCGGCAGCCATGTATATCAACAGGTTGTGTTCGTATTTGCCGCATGGTAAATGACATTTGTCACAGGCTGTCAGTAAAAGGCCGGCCAGAAATAACCACAGAAGATTCATCCTGATCATAGTGTAAAGATAATCCTTTTTTTTATCTTTGTAAGAAGACAATATTCATCATAAAACATATCGTATTATGAAAAGTTCGCATATACTCGCTTTATTGGGCGGTGCTGCCATAGGGGCAACACTGGCCTTGCTGTTTGCTCCCGCCAAAGGGACTGAAACAAGGGAAAAGATCAAAGACACCATAGACAAAGGTGTTGGTGAGGTCAAGAAAGAATACCAGAAGCATTTTCCAAAAAACCAGGAAGAAGGGCTTGAGGTTTAAATGACAACGCAATGAACATTAAAGAATCGATCAGGGAATACCTGGGTCTGAAATCGGATGCGTTCAAATTGGGATTGGTTGAAAATTTCAGCTTGGTCATTAACCAGTTTTTAGGAACCTTCCTGCTGATCCTGGTACTGCTCACTGCATTTGTGTTCCTGGCAACGGGAGCTAACAAATGGCTGGGTTTGGTACTGGACAATCCCATTGCGGCTTCTTTCATAACAGGAGGCTTCTTTCTGCTGGTATTTCTTGTATTGTTCCTTCTCCGAAAAAAACTGTTTGTTAACACCTTTGTCCGTTTGTTTGCCAAAATGTTTTTTGAAGAAAAGGATCCAAACGCCAGGGAGGACTAGCCTATGAAAAGCAGAAGAGCCATATATTCACGGATAACGACCATAGAACAACTCAGAGCGGAACGCAATTCGTTGGATTGGCATATTAAAGGCGTTGAAGACCGTGCAAAAGACACGTTCTCGGGTAGTTTCGCAAAAGGCAGTTTTTTCCCCGATGAAGGCAGCGGCCTGCTCTCATGGCTCCCTTTGGTCATTCCCGTTGCCATTACCACCTTTACCCTGGTGAAACATCTGAACCGGTGCGTACAAAAAATCCGTAACCATTAGTATAACAATGAAAACAATGAGAATTGCCTTTGCCTGCCTGGTAGGCATTGCAGGGTTTTCCTGTACCCAGAATCCAAAAGAATCAAAAACACAGGAACAGGAATTCAAATACCTGGTAGATGAATTTGCAGATCTGAAAGTCATCCGGTATAAAGTGCCGGGCTGGGACGGTCTGACCTTACAGCAGAAATCCTTTATCTATTATATGGGAGAAGCCGCCAAATGCGGAAGGGACATTTTCTGGGACCAGAATTTCAAACACAACCTGGAAGTCAGAAAAGCCCTGGAAAATATCCTGGAATCATACACCGGAGACAGGGAGACCCCTGAATTTAAGGAATTCCTGATCTATGCCAAGCGTGTCTTTTTCAGCAACGGCATTCACCATCACTACGCAGAGGAAAAAATCCTTCCCGGCTGCACTGCCGAATACATGAGGCATTTACTTGAAAATTCACAGGACACTGATGATATTGACAGTTTGGTTGCTATCATGTGTGATCCCGCGTTGTACAAAATGCGGAAAAGTTCCGGAACAGACAGGGACCTCCTCCTGGCATCTGCCACGAATTTTTACAGTGGTATTACACGTGCCCAGGCCGAGGCATTTTACCGGTCCATGGAAGATCCCGCGGATCAGCGTCCTGTGGAATACGGACTGAACAGCAGACTCGTCAAGAAAGACGGAGAGATCCTGGAGGAAACTTATTCTACAGAAGGTCTTTACGGACCTGCCCTTCAACAGATCTGCCACTGGCTTGAAAAAGCGGCAGACGTGGCCGAAAGCCCCGAACAGACTTCTTACCTCAAGACCCTGATCAATTATTATCAAACCGGGGACCTGGCACTGTGGGATGCATTTAACGTTGCCTGGGTACAGGATACAGACACAGAACTGGATTTTGTGAACGGGTTCGTGGAAGTGTACGGAGATCCCCTGGGAAGAAAAGGGTCCTGGGAAGGGAACGTCAATTACATAGATAAGGAGGCTTCCCGCAGAACGGCCATCATCAGCGGGAATGCCCAATGGTTTGAAGATCACTCTCCCATCGATCCGCGTTTTAAGAAAGAAAACGTGACCGGCGTCTCGGCAAAAGTCATCAACGTGGCCATGCTGGGAGGCGATGCCTTCCCTTCCACTCCCATTGGGATCAACCTACCCAACTCGGACTGGATCCGCAAGGAATACGGCTCCAAATCGGTGACCATTGCCAATATTACCAACGCTTACGACAAAGCGGCCGAGGAATCGCCCAAAAACATGCTGGATGAATTTTCCTGGGACGAGGAGGAAATTGCGTTATTAAAAAAATACGGGACACTTACCGGGAACCTGCATACCGACTTGCATGAGTGCCTGGGTCACGGATCGGGCCAGTTATTGCCCGGAGTATCTCCCAATGCCCTGCAGGAATACAGTTCGCCTCTGGAAGAAGCGCGTGCGGATCTTTTTGCCCTGTATTACCTGGGCGATCCCAAGTTGGTGGAACTGGGTATCCTACCGGACACTACCGCCTACAAAGCAGAATACATCAATTATATTCGTAACGGATTATTCACACAGCTGGTCCGGATAGAACCCGGTAAGAACATAACCCAGGCTCACATGCAATGCCGACAACTGATCTCTTCCTGGTGCCTGAAAAACGGCAATGCCATAGAAAGAAAGGTAAAAGACGGAAAATCGTATTTTGTTGTCAACGATTACCAGGGGCTACGTCAACTCTTTGCTACGTTACTGGCAGAGATCCAGCGCATCAAATCGGAAGGCGATCATGCAGCCGGAAAAGCATTGGTGGAACAATATGCCATTCAGGTGGACAGGGATCTGCATAAAGAAGTTCTGGAACGTTATGCAGCCCTGAATCTAAGACCTTACGGAGGATTTTTGAATCCCAACATCATACCTGTCTACGATAAAAAAGGCAGACTTAAAGACCTGAAGCTGGAATATGCCGGAGGTTTCCTGGAACAACACCTTTCCTACGGCAGGGCTTATGGATTCTTGTAATTGAACAATTCCTCGGTGGCCAGGGAGATCTTGGTCACCGAGAAATTTTCCCCTTCGGGAAACACCCAGAAAGAATCGTTCAGGGTATTGAGATCTACACAATCCTGTTTGTATTTTCCGTAGTCGTATTCAATATGACAGGAATATACGGATTGTGCCGGGATATCAAGGGTGTAAGTGGCTCCGTCGTGAACACCTTGCAGTTTGAAACCTTTCATGTCGTGGGTCAGGACCGCTTCCCCAATATCAATAAGACCTTTTGAATTCGGGAGCATGCGAACGTAAACGTTACTATGGAAACAATACCTTCCTTCTTCCACTTCCTTCCTAACCTGTTCCCGCTCCCATTCGTACCAGTCCGGAATATGTGAGAAGCGGGTGTCCCCTTCCTGTGCCTTCAATTCTCCATATTCAGACATGGTCCAGCGTTTCCCGCAATGACTGCACCAGATCTCTGCCCCTCCTGACTGCATCCTGTATTCGGTCAGGCAATCCGGGCATTGGTATAAAACTTTGTGCAATCCGCTGGCGCGGTCTTTATAGTGAACAGGTATCAGATTGGCCCGTTGCCAGGCAAAATCGTCGTATTCAAAAGACTTGTTGATGATCTCATTCAGCTGATCCGAACTGAGCTGTGTGGCTTCTTCCCGGGTAATGATCCGTGTCATGGTTGCTTTTGTCCTGACCCCGCGGGTTTTAGTATTCCAGAAAGGAGCGTTTATGTGGTGTCCGTATGTGATCAGGGTAACTACCGGGACGTTCAGATGTTTGACAAGCTTTCCCAGGGACGGGGGCAATACAGCGTTCGTCCCGCAAAGCGAATAACGTGCCTCGGGATAAACTGCAGCTATCTTGCCTCTTTCCACCACCGTTTTCAAATGACGGATCAGGGCTATGTCGTTGGTAAATTTCCGTTTTCCTATACACCCTATCCTTCGCATAAGCCACTCCTTTCCAATAAAGCCGTCCACTGCCACTACGTAAAATGCCTGATGCGGGAAGGTCGCCACGGTGGCTACCATAAAATCGTAAAACGCATTGTGGTTACACAACAGCAAATAAGGCGGTTTAACGCCGTCCATATTTATTTTATTGATCTTTGTACGGTGACGCCACAATGACGGATAACTCAGCAGCCAGGCGATCGGCCTCAGGTACCAGCTAACCGGTCTGGGCATTCTGGCAAGATCAAATCGTTTTACTTCCCGCAAGGGGAAAAAATTCATAGCATATTTCATGATTACAAATATATACGAAATTTTACAGATGCATGAAATAAAAAAGAGCACCCGCTGAGGTGCTCTTGAGATGAGTTGTAACAACCTTTAATTCACTCCTGTACGTTTATCAAACCACATTTGTTTGCCCCAGAGCTCGTCTTTCACGTCACTCATGGGGCCGGCAGAATTGGCTCCGTTTAGGGTACCTTCGACCAACGGATAGGGATAACGCAAAGGAGGCATGTTGTGTCCGGTATATCCGCATTCTTCCATGGAACTGGCCATGTGATGTGTTGTGGGAATGCCGGTTTTCCTGTATAAGGACCATGTTTCCATCCCTTGTTTGAACAGGCATATCCATTCCTGAAGGTAGATCTGATCCAGAGTACCGTCAAATGCGGCATCTCCGGCCAGGTAAGCGGCTGCTTCTCCGGCAACTCCGTTTTCATCCAAAGAAACAGTAACCCCTGCTTCATAAGCATCTTGGGCACTTACACGTACATTCCATCCCCTGGCAGCAGCTTCTGCAAGGTGGAAATGTGTTTCAGCAGCACGGAAAATGGGAGAGAACCCGGCCAGATCTTCACGGAAACGAGGTCCGATAAGTGAATACTTCATAGCATGACCTGTAGTGATGGCATCGGGACCTCCAATTTCACAACCTTCGTATTCACCGTATCCGTTAGGTTGGGCATAAACGGGAAGACGCGGGTCATTCAGGTCTTTTAACACATTGACCAGGATATCCGAAACACAATGGTCGTCACGGGTCCGGAAATCATCTGCCCACGGTTCGTAATAAGGAGAAGTTCCGGGCCACCAGAAAAATGCATTCTGGCTGTTTTCCGTAATGAGCGGATACTTGGAGGGATTTCCGGTTATCTCTTCGGCTACCTGTTTGGCCATGGTGGGATTGACATTGGCTATCCGCATGGCCATACGCAACCGCAACGAATTGGCAAGACGCAACCAGGCATCGGTGTCTCCAAAGAACAGGATGTCTCCAAGACCCAGGTCATCGGTACCGCCTGCACTCAAGCCGTCTGCAGCTTCTTTCAACAGATCCATAAGAGCCGGATATATCTGCTCTTGAGTATCGTATTTAGGCGCGACAATACCCTGATCCAGACTAACGGCTTCTGAATAAGGAAGATCACGCCATCTGTCCGTACCCAGTTGCATAATAACTGCTTCCCAGATCTTGGCAACGTTTTCCATATTTGTAAGTCCGTCTTCAGCCGCCCTGTTCCTTACATCCCTTAGATTATTCATGGTAATGTACAGGTAATGCCAGTTGTTGGCAACGACTGTAGAACGTGTTACGTAACGGGCTTCGTCAATATACTGTTTCTTGGCCAGATGTCCGCCATAAGTACTGGGTTCGTTCATATCTGCCCAGGCATCAAAATAAGTGCTGCAAGTGTACCTGATACAGTATGCCAATACATTGGTGATAGGAGCATCGGCAGAAGCGTTGGGGTTCGTGTTGATTTTATCAAAATCTTTAGTACACCCCATCAATAAAACACCAAAAACGGCGATTACAGAAAATTTTATAATTTTTGTTTTCATATCTTCAATTATTTGGGGTTAAAAAGTAATACCTACTTTAAGACCAATGCTGCGGGTAGGCATGAATGAATTGGATTCAATACCCACCCCGCTGTTAGCGGAGTTCACACTGGATTCCGGATCTACTCTGGCAATATTGGATTTATGCAACCAAAGAATGGCCACATTGCTTCCTACCAGGGATACATTGAAAGCCTTGATCAGACTGCTCCTGGTAAATTTTGAAGCAGGAATGGTATAGGTAATATAAAAGTCTTTCAGCTTAAAGTAAGAACCATCAAATACAGAGTAAGAACGGTTGCTGTAGAAATCGGAGAAAGCAGAAGTCGGAGCAACCACTATGTCATTGACCGAACCATCTTCTTTCACAAAATTCCGGTCAGTCAAAATGTCTTTACCGAAAATTACACCATTTTCACGTACACCGTTGGCTGCTGTATATTCGTAAATACCCGTGTAGGTACCAAACATCTGCGATACCGAGAACACATCCCCGCCTTTACGGAAATCAAACATGACGCCAGCAGAAAGGTTTTTCCAACGGAAGTCCATATGCAGACCGGCCGTCCAGTCGGGATTGACATTACCAAGCACTTTGGCTTCACGTTTGGCCCTTCCGTTAGCTCCAACTATAATATTGCCGTCATCATCGGTAACGGATCCCGTTCCGTAGATGGCGCCCCAGGGTTCCCCTTTGCGTGCCTGTGTGTAAACTGACCACGATGAACCGATATTGTAAGTTTCAATAAGCTGCTGAGTGGCTTCATCTTCATATAGGGAAATGATCTTGCTTTGGTCCTTTGCCCAGTTAAGAGTGATGTTCCATTGGAAATCACCTGTTCTGACAGGAGTAGCCATCAACTGGATCTCAAGACCCTTGTTGTTGATCTCACCTGCGTTAATTTTCATTGAGCTGTAGCCCGTAGATCGTGAAACATCAGCAGAAAGAATTTGGTCTGTGGTATTTTTGTTGTACAATGCCACATCAAATCCCAGACGGTTGTCAAAAAACCGGGCTTCCAAACCTACTTCAGCCGTTACAACAGATTCAGGCCTTAATCCTGCCGGCGGATACGTTGTGGGATTGTAGAACTGTCCGGCACCATGAATATTGTATCCTGCCGAAGAATAATACCTGTCTGTTTGATATGCGGAAGTTGCTGCTCCAATTTTTGCCCAGCCTCCTCGCAACTTCAGAAATTCCAGCACGGATCCTTTGAGAACAGGGAAAGTCTCGGTAACGATCCAGCTGCCGGAAACAGACGGGTAGAAGAAAGGATCGGCGATGGTGGAACTCCAGTCGTTACGTGCCGAGGCATCTATGTACAACATCCCTTTGAAACCCAGAGACAAGTTGGCATAAACCGAATTTTCACGTATGTGAGATCCGCCCATACTTGTGCCCGGACTACCGGCGACATTGGATATGGTAAACAGGCCCGGCACTATCAAAGCCTCGGCTGTAAGAGAAGAAGTCTGATAATTCAGATCCCTGTAATTAGCCCCCAAAACAGCATTGACACTTAATACATTATCCCCGAAAGTTTTGTCAAAATAAGCCAGAAAGTCTGCGTTAAGTTCTGCGTTTTTCCGGTTATGTGACCAAAAACCGCCATCCGGATAATCCGTATGGTACAGTACTACTTGTTTGGTATACGTGTCATAATAATCGTAACCTACGCGACCTTCAAACTTCAGCCAGCTGGTAGGCTTAATCCACAAAGAAGTTTTTCCGAAGAATCGGTTGCGTTCAAAACTGTTCGTATTGTAATACATGGAATAATAAGGATTCTGATGGTAATCCGGACACCAGCTGTAAGGCATACCGGTATAAGGATCATTGCCCTTATCGTACAAATTCTTTAAAGATTCCATATTTACCTGGCGACCGAACCATTGCAGCAGTGACTGAAGAGGGTTACCTGCATTATAAGACCCTTGCGGAAGGTTATTGCTTTGAGTTCTGGTATAATTCATACTCAGGTCAAACGCCAGATATTTGTTTATATCTACATTCGTACTCATTTGAGCAGAAACCCTTTTCTGATCTGTATTGGGTAATGTTCCTTTTTGATCCCTGATTCCCAGGGAGGCACGAGTTGAAGTTCTGTTGGTTTTGGTTACCACTGAAATATTGTGGCTTTGGGAATATCCGGTATCAAAGAAACTTTTGATGTTATCAGGATGAGAAACCCAGGGCGTTGCCTGGTGAACACCATTATTATAGGGACTGTCCCATTGGGGAATATTCAGACCAATATCCAGACGGGGTCCCCAGCTTTCATCGGCTCCAAAGTAGCCTGACAAATCATTATAGCCCAGCTCATTGTAAACCCAGTCGGAATATGTGCCGTTGTACCCGCTTCTGTCAAATTCATATTCAGCTCCTTCGTACCCTTGCCCGTACAGGTTTTGAAGGGGAGGCAGGTTATATACATTGTCCATGGTAATACTGCCGTTGTAAGTAACGGTCAACCCTTCCCTGGCTGCCTTTCCGGATTTTGTCGTGATCAGGACTACACCGTTACCGGCGCGCATTCCGTACAAAGCAGCTGAACCTCCTTTTAGAACTGAAATGTTTTCTATGTCTTCCGGATTGATGTCATATAATCCGGAACCGTAGTCAACGGCACCTGTCATATAATTATCGTTGGCAATGGGAATACCATCCACCACAATCAAGGGTTCGTTTCCGCTCAATGAAGAGTTCCCCCTGACCACAATACGGGAGGAAGCGCCAATGGCACCACCTGCCTGTGTCACCTGCATACCGGCAACACGTCCGGAAAGTGCGGAAGAAACGTTCAGGTGACCTGACTTTGTGATCTCTTCTGCCTTGACGTCCTGAATAGCTGCCCCTATGGACTTTCTTTCCCGTGTAATACCAAGTGCAGTAACGATGACTTCATCCAGCACATTAGCAGCACGCATCTCTACATTGATTAATGAACGATTGTTTACGGATACTTCCACACTCACATATCCCACATAACTGAATATTAAAACAGCATCGGGAGTACATGTGAGGGTATAATTACCGTCATTGTCGGTAATAAATGCGGTGCGTTCTCCTTGTACAAGGATAGTAGCACCGGGGAGCGGCTGACCGTCAACCGCATCCGTAACCTTACCAGTTACCTGGATATTCTGTGCCAGGGCAATGGAACAGAAACCCAGAAACAAGCAGGTCAGGATTGTTTTGGTTTTTTTCATCTTTAGTAAATTTAGGTTAAATGAATTAGGTTATGTGGATTATACTTCAAATTTATAGAAATTTATCATAAAGAACAATTTTTTATAATAAGTTGATTTTAAAAATGTAAGGACACCCAATTTATAAAATATTGCAGCGATAAACGGGTTTCACTTACATATTGAAAGCCAATGCTGACAAGGTTTTTTAAATTTATTATCTTTGTTCCATGAAACAGATCCTGATTATTTTACTATTTCTGATGGTCCCGGGATGTGTTCCTGAGCAGGAACAGTTCATCATTTCAGTTAAGATCACCGGGGATCATCCGGCTTTGAATAAGGGGGAAGCCTGGCTGCATACCTTATCACGTTACGAAACATTTGCTGATACTGTCCCTGTACGCAACGGAAAATTCATTTTCCGGGGAGCGATCAATACTCCGGGAAACGCTACTATACGTATTAAGGGGCTTGATGATTTCATACTTTTTTACCTGGAAAACGACACATATAAAATTACGGCACAGGGCGATGACCTTAAAAACTCCGTTATAAAAGGAGGGGAAACCAGGCAGATTATTTTCTATTTGGATTCCCTCAAAAGATCGGGAGTCTCGCAAGTTTATATTGATAGTGTGAAAAGCTCCCTGGCTATGGAGAAACCCTTGTCAGCTTTTGCTCTGGATTTGCTTACGGAAGAAGCAAAAACGATGACAGAAACATCCCATGTGAAGGAGAAACTGGACAGATTCCGGGCAGATCCCTCATTTAGAAATAACGTCAATCTGAAAATAATTGAAGACCTGATCCATCAGAAGAAATTTCTGGATCCCGGGAATCCCGCCCACATATTTCAAATGGAAGATCCAGAAGGAAACAGGGTAACAATAGACTCGGTTTTTTCAAAAAATAAAATAACGTTGCTTTACTTTTGGGCAGGATGCAACGACAAGAGCCGTGAACTGAATCCCCTGATCAAAGACCTGTATACGGTGTACCATCAAAAAGGCCTGGAAATAATAGGTGTGTCCCTGGATGACATCCGCGGCGAATGGATTCACGCCATTAAGGAAGACCGCCTCCCCTGGATCCAGATATCGGACCTTAAAGGCACGTTTACACCCATAATCCCTTATTATGAAATCAACACGTTGCCCCTATGTGTTCTTATAGATCAACAGGGAAAGATCGTAAAACGAAAAATACCGTTTGATAAACTGGAAAATATCCTGAAATCTTTTTTACCGTAAAGTCCATCCCAACGAAAGCTGCATGGTGTTCTTTAAAGGCGAATTTTCATCTGCCAGGAGATAAACAAAGTCCAAAGCCACCCCGGCAAAAGAAACGCCGCAACCAGCACTAAAATACGAGGGTTCTGAAATCGTTTGGTTGCCCAAATGGTAACCCGCTCTTACATATATCATTTTCATAAAAGCATATTCGATCCCGGCACCTGCTACAATTCCGCTGCGGTTCTCAGGCAAGCGGTATGAGACTTCTACTATAGGTGAAAGGGAATGATTATTTCCAAATTCAAGCTGGTAACCCAAACCGGCATTTATGGAAGCAGGCAATTCATAGGCACCGTATCCGTAGTCCATCTTTGACCCCAGATGTGTGGCCGTAAGACCTGCCCTGAGTCCGGAAAAAGTATACATAAGGCCGATATCCGCCGAATATGCACTGCCTTTTTGTCCCGTTCCCATATCGGATGACAGGTAATGAACGTTTGCTGAGACAGCAAGTCCGGGGACTATCCTGAATGCGATTCCCAAATCAGCTGAATATTCCAGGGGTTTATATGTCCCCTTAGCATACCCGTTGTTATCGTAAAACGTAACCTTTGGATAGGTAAAAAAACGGGTCCCGGCAGTAACCGCAATACGTTCTCCCAGGCGGACAAACCCGGCCCCTCCCATCAGGCGGTTGTTTTGAACACCCGGCTGCCACATTCCGTATGAAGCGGCAAAAGACATCCTGTCCTTCGTTAAAGCTGCAGCTGCTGAGTTGGCATAGAGCGAAAACGAAGAAGCCGGCTGTGCAACCCCTGTATTGCCCATGGCAAGCATCCTGGCATCCGGCAATATATTAAGCAGTGATAACGTCTGTGCAGAAGTATGTATGGTAAGGCTTGAAAAGAAAAGGGCCGTAAAGATGATGATGCTTTTTTTCATGGTTACAATTTCACTATGGAACGGGTTATCTGTGTATTATTGTATGTAATGACCAGGGTATAAACACCGCCGCTCAGCGTTCCCAAGTCAAGTTGTGCAGGCTGAAAAGGAGTAATAACATGTTCTGCTTGATATACCACTGCACCGGCAGCCCCGCTTAAGGTAAGTTGTGCCGTAGTATCAATTCCCAGTCTTACATTGAGTATATCGGTAACGGGGACAGGGAAAAGATCCACTTCCTGGCTGCCGTCGCGTGTCAGCACAAGGAATGTCACGCTGCATTTTTCTCCCATAATATCAGAGGCTGTCACGGTAGCACGTGTTAATCCGTAGCCTTTAGCTTTTAGATTTAGATTGTTGTTATCCACCGTACCGGAAGCAACGGCATTGTTCTGAAAAGAAATTGAATAATGTAATGTTTCGCCGTCATCATCTGTAAAATACTTATCCAGATCCATCGTATTTACCGTCCCTATACTGCCAAAATAAACATCAGCAGGAGTTCCCGTAACATGTGGCGGCGTATTGGATAATATTTCATATTCTATACTCTGTGATGACAATCCGCCAAATGTGTCCTCCACTTCCAGGAAGGCATTATACCGGCCTTCAGAAGCTTTATTCCCTGTAAATGTAACGGTAATCACATCATTGCTCCGTGCTGCTTTGGCGGCCTGAGAACCGCCTTCAAAAGCATAGGTCCACGGGTGGCCGTCGGGGTCCGATACCGAGAACCGGAGCGTTTTTTGCTCGTACATTTTAAGAATAACCGAGTTGCCATCCATGGCCGTAATAACAGGATCCGAGTTTTGTTCGGTTACCGCCGTAACCTGGTCAGACAAATCGGAACGGTTCCCGGAAAAATCATACGCATCCACCCTGAAATTGTAGGCAGTCCCAAAATCAAATCCTGTTAGGGTTAGATGCAAAGTATCGCCTACATTGAGCAACCCTGTTTTGGTGGTTGTTTCTGTCACTCCCGCGGGAAGATCCGTAACGTCCAGTCCCTCAAGTGACACGGTCCCGTAATATATATGGTACCCGTACGCCTTGTCGCTGTCCGGATCGGCAGGTACTACCCAGTGTAATATTATGTTATTGGATTGTACGGTTGTCCATAGTTCTTCTACTTTGTCCGGAGCGTGTTTGCTGCTTTGGTTTAAAGAAGCGGCAGCATCTATAAGTCCTTTTCCCAGCAATCCCTCAAAATCCGGATTATAAGAGGTGATATCACGTGCTCCTGCAAGTAAAATATCCCACAACATTTCGTTGGTAAAGCCTTCTCCTCCAAAATGCGAAACCACCAAAGCAGCAACACCTGAAACATGCGGACACGCCATGGATGTTCCTTGTAAATCACCGTATGTATCATCTATCAAAGTACTGCGGATGAGCCATCCTTTCTTGGCGTCTCCCCCGGTAGCAGAAACATCAACCCATTCCCCGTAGTTGGAATAATAGGCCCGTTTGTAATCGGCGCCTATGGCAGCTACGGAAAAAACTGCGTCGTATGAAGCCGGAAAAGCCACAGTGGAATAATCGTTCCCGGCGGCAAAGATCACGATCCCGCCTTTCATGGGACCTGACTGATTGCCGTATTCATCTATACCTGCGTTGGCCACAAAATAGTCTATGGCTTCTTTGGAAGATTGCGGTAAATAATCAATATCCGAAAACCCCCAGCTATTCTGGCAAATGACAGCCCCATTATCAGCCGCATATTTTATTGCCTGTGCTCCATCAGGATTTTTCTGGGTATAATCGTCAAATATCTGGCATGTCATCAACCTTACACCGCTATCTGTTGTACCGTCGCCTCCGGCAATACCGGAGACCCCTATTCCGTTGTTGTTTTTGGCCGCAATGGTTCCGGCCACGTGCGTTCCGTGATTCTCGGCCCGTACATACTGGCTTTGCGACACAAAATTATACCCGTAAATATCATCCACGTACCCGTTATTATCGTCGTCCACAGTGGGTTCTCCATTGAACTCAGGGATATTCACCCACATATTGTCTTTCAGATCTTCATGGTCAAAATCTACCCCACCGTCTATCACGGCCACTATTACACCGGGATCTCCCGTGGTAATACTCCAGGCATCATATACATTGATATCCGATCCGGCAACCTGTCCTTTAACGGATCCCTCATTTTTATAATGCCATTGATCAGCCAACATGGGATCATCAAACGGCAGATCCATCCTTTTTGTTTTTGGGACGTTCTCTACAACCTGAACCCCGTCCAATTGAGCAATATCCCTTGTTGCCTTTGTAAGGGGTACATTTTCATCCACTTCAATATCATACCAAAGGTGCAATCCTGCAAGCCGTGTACGTTCTTCAAATCTTCCGCTGCACGGAAACGTTCTAGCAGCCCCGTAAGAATCCAAAACGGCCCGGCCGGCCGCAAGTTCCTCGGTTACCCTGATTCTGACTGTCCGGGAATAGATTGTTTCGGAAACCTGTTCAATGGGATTGTGATCATCATTATCTACAGGTGCGGACACCCGGGCACATCCTGCAATGAGCGACAAAATGCATAAAATCAAAAAAGAATAACGCATGGGATCTTCAATTACTAATGGCTGCAAAGGTAACCAAAAAAAGGAGGATGACGTTAACGCCATCCTCCTTCTTTTTAAGTTAAGAACTTCTATAGTTCCAGATATTCGTACAAGTCCGGACCTCCCGGTAACGATAAGTAAACATCTTGGAGGCCGTAACCACCCAAACCGTCTATGTAATAATACGGATTGAAGAAGACGATCTTGTCGGTCAGGAACTTGCTGTTCGCATCGTTTGGAGCCTGTGAAGCAGCCAATGCAGAAGGCAGGTAAGCTTTAATAGGCTGACCTTCAGTAGCTGCGTAGTTCAGTCCAATGTACCAGAAAGCATCCCAGGCAACTGTGCCGCCGGAAGTTACCCAGAATTCAATTTCTTCGGCCCTGGGACCTCCATACCAGCTGTCCTGGCTAACCAGAGCAACAGGATAAGGATCTATGATACGGTATTGGTTGAATCCTTCAGCCTTCAGAACCTCTACATCAACTACGTCAAGGTATAAGAATGAATCAAAGAATTGTCCAATACCCAGGGAAACCCAGTTAATGGCTTTTATTTTGCCAACGAACTCGTTGTGTCCCGGGCCGTATAAGGCGGCATATTCATCATCAATCCTGATCTTTACTGTTGAAGGATCAGAGGGGAGCGGATTGAAAGTAACCTGGAACTGAGCAAACTGTTCTCCGTCCGAGAACGACACTGTGGGTTCTACGGTGAATACAGCATCGCTTTCCGAAGTCAGCGGAACTGAAATGGATCCGGAAGTATTCAGACGTCCAACCGTATAGGTAACGCTGGTGGCATCGGATTGAACCGTGATGTCAAGCGTATTGGAAGGCAAAAAATATACGCCGTACGGATTTTCATTGGGAGAAGGTTCTCTGACGATCGGATCTTCGGTACATGCCGAAACCAACAAAACAGAGAGTCCCACAAACATTAATATTTTGCTTATTTTTTTCATATTCGTTTCATTAAATTTCAAAATTTCTTAAATGTTTAGTCAGTTACTCCGTCCAATAACCCGGCGCCTGCACCCATTCCAATAGGTATCAGGGATTGCCCGGGGTTGTTGTCCGATTCATCAATTCCGTTGTTGGCATTGATCTCCCTCTGCGGGATAGTCAACAAACGAACCATATGGTCATTGGCCAGGTTGAAACGGAAGTTGTCGTCATGGTTGGTGTCGGGAATACGGGTGTTGAAACGAACCATGTGTTTGTTAAGGCGCTGCAGGTCAAAGAAACCGAAACCTTCACCCCACAATTCCACGCGGCGCTGGAACCATACTTCATTCTGGAATTCAGCGGCTGTAGAAGCATAAGATTGGTATTCAGGGTTCCTGTATGTAGTCACCCAATCCTGTAGCAGGGATTTGGCACCGGCCAGATCTCCGCTCATGGCTTTGGCTTCTGCTTCTATGAGCAACATTTCCTCGGCACGCATAATGCACCAGTCACCACCATTAGTGTCATCAATACCCCAGTCATTGGAATAGTTGGCGAATTTGATGTTGGTGTAAGGATTGAATCCCCAGTCATTTCCGTATCCTGCCGGATAGGAAGGCATATCAGAATGCAGGTTTTCATCCACCCACCAGGTTTTTCTGACATCCGCTGCAGGAATTTTACTGTATAACAATACATTGATGGTTCTCCATACAGCTACGGCCGTTGTGTAACCGTAACCGGTCAGTGAAGAAAGCTGGGAAGGCCAGGAAGCCAAATCACCGTTGGTCTGGTCCGGACCTATTATTAAAGCCCACATCCAGTTGGAATCATCTGCGTCATTGAAACCCGGTTTGCTGGCTCCGTCCTTGCTCAATAATCCATATCCCTGACGGGCGGCAGCTGCATCGGCAGCAGCAGCTGACCAGTTCTCCATCAGAAGATTGGCACGGGCTCTGAGACCCAATACTACGCTCTTATCCGGCATGGTTTTGTCACTACCACGATCGTATGTTTCAAGCAAAGCTACTGACTCATTCAAGTCGCTCATAATCAAATCATAAACATCACTAACTGCAGCACGGGGATTGGCAGCGGCTTGTTCAGCAGTGGTTTCTTCCGTAACGAGGGGAACGGAAGGATCGCTTTCATGTCCTTTGTATTTGAACTGGAAGTTCTGAACCAGGTTCATATAATCCCAAGCCCTGAAGGCCAAAGCAATTCCGCGGTATGCTTTAGTGGTTTCACCCTCCACATCGGCAGGAATTGTCTTAATGATATTGTTGGCAATGTAAATGTTCTTATAGAACGGATCCCATTGCAAACGGGTATTAGCATAGGTATATGTCCTGTTCTCATAACTGCAGGCTACAGAGAACCAGTTGTAACCGTCATCGGGTGACGCCATATCGGCGCTCTGGCAATCCCAGGAGAGTGCGCATGCGGGAAAACCGAAGTCATCTGCCCTGCCGCTACCAGAAAATACGTTGTTGGATCCGAACATAGAGGTAGAAAGGCCGGCCAGTTCAGCTTCAATTGCTGCCGGGTTCATTTCGGCCACCATTTGCTTCTGTTCGGAAGTTACAGTCCCTCCCTGGGGAGCCGTATCCAGATCCACGCAGGAAACAAGTAATGACAGTCCGATGGCAAGACTAAATATTTGTTTAATACGATTCATATTCGTTGTGTTTTTAAACTTGTTTAACATAAGTACTAATATTACACATCATTAGAATGTAATGGAAATACCACCGGAAATGGTGCGTAACGCACTGTAACGGAAAGATCCGGCCCAATCTGTACCACCAAAGTCCTGACGGGGATCCAAACCTTGTCTTACAGCGAATACCCAAAGGTTGTCGCCTGTAGCATAGAAGCGCAGTTTGGCAACCTTGATTTTCTCTGTCCATTTCTTAGGAAGTGTGTATCCCAGTGTTACGTTGTTTATACTCAAATAATTTGAGCTAACCAGGTAACGAGTGGAGTTTTGTTGACGGGTGTCATCGGTTGCATTCAAACGGGGTATGTCGCTGTTGGGATTTTCCGGCGTCCAGGCATTCAGAATGTCAAAATGCCAGTTGGTACCGCCCATGCTGGATTGTCCGTTATGCATCAACTCTTCATAACCAAAGTCGTAGATCTTACCACCAAGCTGGTACCCAAACTGGGCAGACACGTCAAAGCCGTAGGCAGTCAGAGAGGTAGCAAAACCTCCTGACAGAGAAGGCAGTGTAGTCCCGTTGTTGTACTGGGTGGCAGAACTGTAATCGGTAGTAAGTTCCTTTCCGGTAACATTACCCTGCTCGTCAACAACATCTTTATAATATTGTGCTTTCCCGGTTTCGGGATCCACACCGGCATACTCCCTGTAGTAGGAATCGTAAAGAGATCCGCCAATTTCATAAATGAAGCGGGACCCTTTAATCCCTGTTTCCCTTACTGATTCATGCAAATCCAGGATCGTATTTTTGAAGTGAGTTGCATTCAACGAGACACTCCACTGGATATTCCTGGTATTGATAATAGCAGCACCCAATTCAACTTCTATACCACTGTTGCGGATAGCACCCACGTTCATGGGGAAAGAGGTATATCCGTTTGACGGAGCTACCGGTAAATTGTACAATAAGTCAGTTGATACACGGTTGAAGTATTCTACGTTTGCCGTAATTCTTTCATTGAAAAGACCGAATTCAAGGCCTGCATTTATATTCTGTGATTTTTCCCAGGTAATGTCGCGGTTTCCTTTGTAAGACATGGAAACGGCAAATTCACCGTTGTTGTTTCCAACGGAATACTGGTCCAGGTAAGGATAATAGTTTCCTAAGCCGTCGTTACCCTGCATACCGTAACTGGCTTTTAGTTTCAAGGTACTCAGCCAGGTAAGGTTTTTCATAAATCCTTCCTTGTTGATCAGCCAGGCACCACCTACACTATAAAAGTTACCCCAACGATTTTCGGGAGCAAAACGTGAGGAAGCATCGCGACGGTAAGAAGCCGAGAAGAAGTATTTTTCCTGAAAATCATACTGGACACGGGCCAAGATTCCCTGAGTTGCATATGTGTCTGTATATGAACTAACAACCGGTGAAGGATTTAATCCGTAGATACAGTTATCAATTTCTCCTACAGTCGGATTGTATATTTTCTTATTCCATCCATAAAGATATTGGTATTTGTAAGCGTATGATTCATAACCGGCTAACAGGTCAATGGTATGACCGCTAAAGGTGCGTTTGAAAGCGGCCAGGTATTGCTGGTTGGTGGTAAGCAGCCGTGAATGAGATACGGTAACCTCACCGCCTGCAGATACAGAAGCTCCGTAGAAAGGATTATACAAATTGTTAGAGCGGATATTCCGGGCAATCACACCAACATTGGCTGTTAAGGTCAAACCCTTAATAGGTTCCACTATGGCATAATACTTACTATCCAGGTTGTCAGTATATGAATTAAAATCATCCAGTAACAAAGTAATGGCCGGGTTGGACATAGACAGGAAAGAACGTATCTGGTTGGAACTGTCCAGTGTGCCGAAGTCGTATACGGTATACCCGTTGTTGTCAACCTTTACTGTCCCGTCTGCATTTCTTACATACATGGGATAAATGGGAGCGATCATACTGGATAAGTAGAAAAGGTTCCCTGAAGATCCCCAGGATGTCTGGCTTCCGGGAGCCTTGTTGTTGGAATTGGCATAAGCCATATTGGCTCCTACTTTCAACCATTCTTTGGCCTGGTATTCAGCTTTTATACGTGTTGTAAAACGGGAGAAGCTGGATCCGGAAACAATTCCGGTATCATCCAGGTAACCGGCAGACATAAAATAATTGATCTTGTCTGAACGTCCGGATACGGTGAAGTTGTATTCCTGGCGAAGGTTGCCCTTCATAAACAATTCATTGTAAAAATTATCCGGGGTATAATAGTATTCACCGTCACTCCATCCCAGGGTGGCATTCGGGTTGAGTTTTCCGTTGGTCCCTACAAGGTACTGGCCATCAGGAATGGTGTAAATCTGGTAACCTGTTCTGCCAAACATTGTGTTATTGGCGTATGTATGTGCCTGGGCTCCGGATTGTCCCAGAACGGTCCTGCTGTTGTATAAAGCTTTGTACAAAGTTTCATAGTACATATCAGGATCTGTCATGACATTGTAATTGGGAACGGCACGGGTATTGTTACCCCATCTGCCTTCGAAAGTAACCTGGGCATCAGCCGAAGTTCCGCGGCGGGTAGTGATAATAATTACCCCGTTGGCTCCACGGTGACCATAAATGGCCGAGGCAGAAGCATCTTTCAGAACGGTCATGGATTCAATATCGTTCGGGTTCAGGGTATTGAGTGATCCGTCAAACGGGACACCGTCCACGACATACAAAGGTGAATTGCTGGCACTCATGGATCCGAAACCACGAATACGAATAGTGGCCGAAGAACCGGGCTGGCCGGTTGTGGAAATTGCCTGTACCCCGGCAGCAACACCTGCAAGAGCATTGGTTACGTTGGACACCTGCCGGCGCTGAATGTCTTCGCTCGTTACTACGGCAGCAGAACCGGTAAAGGCCTCTTTCTTGGCCGTACCGTATGCTACTACGATTACGTCTTCCAGGGCAACCGCATCGGACACCATCTCGACGTCCACGACGGTTCTTCCTGCAATCTGTACCGTAACGGTTTGCATACCTACATAAGTAAATGTGAGTTCTTCCCTACCTGCGGGGACATTGATGGAATATACCCCGTCCAGGTCGGTTTGGGAAGTAATGGTTGTTCCGGCAACCACTACCGTTACATAAGGCAGAGGTGATCCATCCTCTGCGAAAATAACCGTCCCGGTTACTCTTTGTTGAGCGAACAGTGCAGAAATGCCCACCAACATTGATAAAGTCAACAAAAGGATTTTTTTCATAGGATTGGTATTAAGGTTAGGTTAATATGTATTTGTCTAGTAATATTGACAATTTACAGTCTACGAAGGTAATAATTATTTTTGAAACTGCAATCAGTACATTCCATTATTAATCAAGTCAAACATAGATTGTTCAATCGATAATAAAACGAGAGAAAAACCACATATCCAGGTTTTAATTAATAAGAAACAGGCCGGGAATGCTTTTCAAGTTCACGAGGTGAAAAATCAACCGGTCCCCTGGAAAACTCGGGAATATTGAAGGACTGCAATAAATCATCGTAATAACCGACTGAAGATGGCGGCAATAAAAAAGGTTTCGTAAAAGTGCCGTCTTCTTTTAGCAACGCCATATAAGGCCGGGTATGTAAGCCGTCAATACGTCTGGAACTGAATACGATCCAACGTGAATTGCTGCTCCAGGAATGGTAACTGTCTGTATTACTGCTGTTCAACTCTTCCACATTGCGAACCTGACCGGAAACCGGATCCATCATATACAAATCTGCTTCCGGATGCCATATGGGAAAGGTTCCGTAAGATGACAATGTAAACATTAAGTTTTTACCATCGGGAGAAGGCCTGGGAAAAGCGATACTCTTTCCGTCCATTTCAAGAACTTTTGTGATAACATCACCCACACTGCCGTCATCAGGATTGAATGTTGTTCTGTATAGAGAATACCTGAGTTCCAGTGGATCCGACTCTTCCCCGCCGGATACGGCTGCACAGAAATAGAGTATCTTTCCGTCGGCCGAGAATGCGGGGAATGTCTCAAACAGCGTGCTGTCCTGCAATTGCGGGGGTGCGATCAGACAATCATTTTTTACGTCGTAAATGACCAGGTCCGAGGCCAGATCATAAACATCCAGCACTTTATCCGGTCTGCTGTGAAAAAGCTGCCGGGTAATATTGACCGAGTAGGCAATGTAATCCCCGGAAGGATGCCAGTAGGGATATACCCCGGCACTCAGGCTCTCCGGAGTTTTCAGGTCCACGAACCCGGTCATCCCGTCCGAAATGATCACCGTACCGCCTTGTTTCCCACGGATGTGAAACATCATGTTTTGGGGATCTCCCGCGGCATACGAATGACAGTTTACACAGCTTCCTTCTGCAAAAGAATTTTCAATAACAGGTTTTTCTTTATAAGTATACAGATCCCGCTGGTAAATCCCCATGGCCCCGTAAACGGAATATCCGGGAGAGATCCTCCGGTAAGTAAGGTACCGGTCAATAGGTACCCCTGATATATAAATATGGAAAGGTTCGTAAGCGATCCAACTGTCGGCCTGTTTTACAGTAACATGTACTTCAATGACAGGAGCATCGGCTTGCACCAGTTTGTCCCAGCCCCTGCGGGGGATCCGGACTTCTTTGGAACCCTTAACAACCCATTGCTCCTGTCCGGCCCGAAACACCACCCGGTATTTTTCACAGGGGACAGTCACCCTGAACCGGGGAGGCGCCAGGAGAGCGGGAAAGGTGATTTCAGTATAATCCGGAAATATTGGCGGATATTCATCTTTTATAACGTCCGCTTCTGTCCCCGCGCAACTAGTGATAAAACAAATCACCAACACATAAAAAACCGTCCTTGAATTGTATTTATTGAATAAAATAGGCATAGTACCAAAATGTTTGTCCAAAAAGTGCTTCTATCCTGTCAGGATTACTGATATTGGTTTCAGAGACAAAACGTTCCAGGTTTTTCTGCAGGTTTTGATCCAAAGGTATGGATAATGTTGCAGGATCGGTGCCCCCCATGTGACAGGCCAGCAATAACACTTCCTGGTAATGACGCGGAACCGGAAGTGACCGGAGTGCGTATATGTCACAAAAACCGGGAATGTCCTTCTGCAACATCCTGTCCATCAAACAGTAATTGACAGCTACCGGATTGTTCGGTTTGTCTGCAAAAATGTTTTGCAGCGATTCAGAAAAAGCAGCTGCCGATATCTTAATGTTGCAATTAGGCTGACGGGATCTCAAAAGGCCGTATACCGGATGTGCTTCAATAGCTTTTTCATTTCCGCACAAAGCTAGTCTGCGTCCGGCCCACTTTCTGTAGAAAGGGGCTTTCATTAACACGTTCAGGTATTTGCGGGCAACCTTGTAATTCCCGGCGATCAGTTCGCTTTCGGCCAGGCGCATAAGGAAAAGACTGCTTTTCTGTTTATCGGGGACAGCCATCATGGATTCATAGGCATACCGTTTGGATTCGTTGATCATGCCCAGATTGAACCAGATCTCACTACTAAAGATCATGTCCATGTCTTCGGGTAGCACGAGAGCTCCCGATGTAGTCTGAGGAACGGAAAACATCAAATCTCCGGCCTGGTCCGTAACGGCCAGGGCCAGGTTAAACATATTGAGTGCCAGTAAAGAATTGGGCAAGTTCTTTTGCGACATTGATAAAACTCTTTGCCAGTTCATCCTGCGGGCGGCAAAGAGGTATGCAAGCTCCTTTTCCTTATCTCCCCGCCATTGTGTCATAAGGCCCCAGGCGGTTGCTCCGGTAAGCAGGACTGTCAAGAGGACATTCCAGATCCGGGTCCCCTTTTTCAAAGACATCATAGCAAGCAAGATCAGTGGAAAGGCTGCCCATAGCGAAATAAATACCCAATGCGGATAATCGCTGAATCTGTAATAATCTGCTCCGTAAAAAACAGCCGACGGCGTTCGTTGAAGGTCTGTGAACAAAAGCAATCCTACGGTCAGGACCAGGCCACCTGCTATCGCCGGGAAGGTATGCCGTATCTTTTTCCGGGGCATCTTCAACTCGGCAAGGAGTATAATAAGGAAAGCGGCCGGGAAAGCTCCCCCGAACAACAGCCAGGCCGCAGGAAGTGAGAAAAATACGTAGACAGCACACAAGGGCTCTTCACGTATGCATGTATAAATATATGCGATCCAGACCATTGCCACAAGGGCCAAAAGTCCGGCCAATGTATAATTGGGATTGCAAAGCAGGATCCAATAAAACACAGACGGCACAAAAGAAAGCGGTACAGAGACATTCCCTTTTACCAGGTTACTGGCGATCTTGTATACCCCTTCCTGCAACAGGACCAGCAGCAAGGCAATGATCATCCCGCCCACTGCGGGAGCCCTGTAAAACTGGATCAGGAAACGGGATGCATAATCTGCCAACCCTCCGGGGTGAAGTACCGTTTCCGTAAAATAGTCGCGGCTGAACAGAAAAAGCTGCATGCCCTCGGTATACAACAAATGGAACCGGTGAAAAACCCCAAAGTAAAGTGCTACCGCAATAAAGAATACTGCCGGGTAAAGAATACGGGGAATATGCAAATGCCGTAGTTTGTCATTCATGATCATCCAGTCTGCCGCTCCAGAGGTATTTTTTTGTTTCACTTGCCAGGACTCCGCTCAGCAATATAAGGGAAACCAGGTTGGGTATAGCCATCAGGGCATTCATGGAATCGGCCAGGTCCCATATCATGGACAATTTTGCCACCGATCCCAGGAAAACAGCTACAATCCAAATTATTCTGTAATACACAATGACACGTTTGCCTCCCAGGTATTCTATAGCTTTTTCCGCATAGTAGGACCAGCCCAGTATAGTGGAAAAAGCAAACGTGATAAGCCCCACATTTAAAATGAAGGGACCAAAAAAGGAAATTTTGCTGAACGCCATTTTTGTTAGCAACGCACCGTCGGAATAATCGATCCCGGGGTACCTGAGAATGCTTGTCACCAGGACAAGCCCCGTAAGTGCACAAACGACCACCGTATCCCAGAAAGTTCCCGTTGCCGAGACGAGTGCCTGCCTGACCGGATTTTTAGTTCTTGCGGCAGCTGCCACGATGGGCGCCGAGCCCATCCCCGATTCGTTGGAAAAGAGTCCCCGTGCAATTCCGTAACGCATGGCAACCATCAGACCGCCGCCGGCCATCCCTCCGCCAACTGCCTTTATGGAAAAAGCCGATTCAAAAATCAGGGAAACAGCCTTTCCTATATACGAAGCATTCATGAGTATAATGACAACACATCCCATAACATAGAAAAAAGCCATGAAAGGAACCAGGAACCCGCAGACTTTGGCAATACCCTTTATACCAAAAAAAATAACAAGTGCCACCATAAAAGCCAGTATACCACCTGAAATATAAGGGGATAAGTTGAAAGTCTCCCTCAACATGGTCGATATGGAATTGGATTGTACGGAACAGCCGATACCCAGAGCAGCGATGATGGTAAAGATACAAAACAGGACAGCAAGCCATTTCATGCCCAAACCGCGTTCCAGGGCATACATGGGACCGCCCAGCATCGTCCCGTCGGATGTTTTTACGCGGTACTTAACAGCCAATAAACCTTCGGAGTATTTTGTGGCGATCCCGAACACGCCGCTCAACCAGCACCACAACACGGCACCCGGACCTCCCAGAGATACTGCAGTGGCAACACCAATGATATTGCCCGTCCCTATAGTGGCAGCCAGGGCAGTGGCCAGTGCCCCAAACTGGCTGACATCTCCTTTGGAATCCCCGTCGCTTTTTACCGAGAGGGCTATCCCTTTGAATATCTTACGTTGAGGAAACTTCAGCCGGATCGTCAAAAAAAGGTGGGTTCCCAGGAGCAATATGATCATAGGCCAACCCCATAACAAACCACTCAGCTTGTTAAAGAAAAGTTGTATGTCCTGCATAAAGCTTTATTTATTAAAGGCCTCCAGTCCTTCCCGGAGAAACCTCACGTATCCTTCTACGTCCAGATCATAACTGCGGGGAGCCAGCAAAGGTTTTCCCTCATGATCCAAAATAATATAGGTGGGTTGTGCATTGATCTGATACCGGGTACGCACGAACCAGGAATTGATTCGTCCCAGGGTCCTGAGTTCCCGGCCTCTTTCATCGGTAATCCAATCGTTTTCGTTGGCTGTATTTTTGGCATCCGAATGCAACGCCAGTATCACGTATTCGTTCCGTAACAACTCCTGTACACGCGGATCGCTCCATACCCGTGCCTCCATTTCTTTGCAATTAACGCATCCCAGTCCCGTAAAATCAAGAAAAACCGGTTTGTCATTCTCTTTAGCGAATTCCATAGCTTCCCTGTAATGAAAAAAACCGTCCAGCCCGTAAGGCAATTCAAAAATAGTGCTGTATGACCTGCCGGTTGTTTCCCTTACATTTTTGGTCGGGGTTGAAGAAGTGGCACCCGTCACAAAATCCTGTGTTTTAAGGGGCGGCAGATAGCCCGATATGGCTTTCAACGGAGCTCCCCACATTCCGGGTATCATGTATACCACAAAAGAAAAAACTGCTATGGCAAGCCCAAAACGGAGCACACCTACATGTTCTGACGGAGAGTCATGGCGAAAACGTATCTTGCCCAACAGGTAAAATCCAAGCAAAGAAAAGATCACGATCCATAAAGCCAGGTACACTTCCCTGTCTAACAGGCTCCATTGGTAGATCTGGTCTACGGTACTGAGAAATTTAAGGGAAAGTGCCAATACTATAAATCCCAGAACCACTTTCACGGAATTGAGCCACCCGCCGGATTTCGGCAAACGTTGCAACAAAGATGGCACAAAAGCCAGGATGGTAAATGGTAAAGCAAAAGCTGCGGAAAAAGCAAACATAGTCACGATAGGTTCCCATACTGCTCCCTGAGTAGATTCAATTAAAACAGTTCCCACAATAGGTCCTGTACAGGAAAAGGAAACCAGTACCAGCGTAAGGGCCAGGAAAAATATACCCAGGATACCTCCTTTATCCGCTTTTGCATCTGTTTTGGTAGTCCATTTTGCGGGAAGAACCAATTCAAAGGCCCCGAAAAACGAAGCCGCAAAAACCAGGAACAGAATAAAGAAAATAATATTCGGGATCCAGTGAGTTGCCAGCCAATTGAAAATGTTGGCAGTAACAGAGGCTCCCCCGGTAAAATATGTAATCCCTATAATAATGGCTATAGGCAGGGTATAAAGCAGCACAATAAAAATACCGTACAAAGCTGCATTCAAACGGTTTTTGCGTTTGTCAGAACTGCCCCTGAGAAAAAAAGATACAGTCATAGGCACCATAGGGAAAACACACGGCGTCACGAGTGCCACCAAGCCAAAGACGATGGCCTGTAAAATGATCTTCCAAAGAGAAGCAGACGGATCTTTTGTGGGACCCTCCGGGATTCCGGCAACAGTGGGAACACCCGGATCTCCCAGAAAAATTTCAAAAGATTCTTCTTCCGGTGGCAAACAGGAAGTCCCGTCACAGACCTGCCACTCTACAGTGACTCCGAGTGTAGCAGATGGCGCTTCCAGGCGGACTTTCTGAATAAACGTTCCGGCTCCCCCAAAAGATCCGATATCCATATTGAACAGAGGATCGTACTCTTTGGCAGGAGGTGCTTCCATAAACATTTCCCCTGCCGGGGTAACACCCTGAGGCAAATCAAAGGAAAACCTGGTAGGCTGGGGCCCGTTCTCGTAAGGGCCCAGGTCATACATGTGCCAAGGATCTTCCAGTGTTGCTGTGAACCGTATTTCAAACAGGTTCTCCTCCAACAGATTTACCTGGTAATTCCAGGAAGCAGGCTGCTCTATAAACTGTGAATAGGATAGCACTGAAGACAACAGTATCCCCAGAAAACTAAGCAATAATTTTCGCATAATTAAAACGCTACACCAAGTGATAAATTAGCTTTAGGAACCACTCCTTTGTA
>JBAZDQ010000007.1:0-73633 GCA_041654355.1 Bacteroidales bacterium | reverse complement strand
GTTCCGAATTTGACCAGTTCGTCCACTATTTTCAAATAGTACTCTGCTGTATGTACCGGGGAGTGCGTTATGCTTAAGGCGGCCTGTGATATCATCCCGACTTCCTTTGCGTATTTCACGGAAAGCTCCAGATTCCTGGGATCGTTTAGTCCGCAGAAAGAACGGGCTATGTCAACACCCTGGGCTTTTTTTACTTTAAACATCAGTTGTCGCACATCTGCAGGAACCGGGAACATACGAATCCCGTTCAACCCTCTTTCCAACATCTGAGTTTGTATTCCGGCAGCACGTAACGGTTTTGTCCACTCTCTTACAGCCACATTGGGATTCTCTCCAAAAAGCAGGTTTACCTGTTCAAAGGCTCCCCCATTGGTCTCTACCCGGTCAAAACATCCCATTTCTATTAACAGCGGGGCAAATTGCTTCAATTGATGAACCATGGGAACGTATTTGCCCGATGACTGCCACATATCCCTGTACAGGAGACAAAACTTGATTTCCTTATTCTTTGACATATCTTTTTCTTTATGTTGTTAAACCTGCAAATTTAGTTTATTTCCGGCACATTTACATATATGATCCGGAAAAATCCAATGAAAAATACGATTGTATGTTATTCGGGCCAGCCAGACAAAGTGGCTGTGATGGGAATGCCGGTAGCATTCCTCTTGAAGGTCAGGGTGATTTTGTGAATATTGCCGGGAGCCAGGTACCATAAACTGGTAGGAACAGTAAGCTCATCACTGTTGGATGTTTTGATCTTCACCATCAGCTGGGCACTGCGTGGAAGGATCATCACCTGGCCGGCGGTAGACATTGTAGTGGTGATCGGGATGGATGCGTTTTGACCGATACTGGAAGGCAGGTATTGTTCCAATGGAGTAGCATTGGCCGCCAGCAGGTTGGAATTCAAGTCCAAATCCAGGGAAGTGGGTGTAGATACTTTTATATACGTGATGGATCCCCAGGCATCGGCAGCTGCCTGGCTTTCTGCAATAACTTCAAAATCCAGTTGAGTGAGCAAATGGCTGAAATTGAAGGTAACAGTTACCGGGCTTTGTGCATTACCGGAATACCAGCATACCCCCGACATGATATCTTCCTGCCCGGTTATGCGAAAATTGACGATCCCGTTGCTCATGGAATAAGCCTGCGGACGATAGGATATAAAATTGGCGGGTGTTCCGTCTGATTGGTAATATTGCAATAAAGAAGGCGCTATAGTTCCGTCGGATTGCACTGTTCCGTATAAAGTAGGTTGATTGAGTACGGAATAATCCACTACCGTGCCGTCTGCGCGGCAAATGTAAACGGTTCCCAGGTTGTCCAATCCGGTAACGGGTGCTTTGGACCTTGCATCCAGTTGCGTTCCCATGGAAAAACTTGCCTCAAATGCTATGGGATACTCTTCCGGCTTGATTCGGTTTCCTGAACATCCAGCCGTCAGAAGCATTATTGCCAGTATTCCGGGAAATTTTCTCATTGCACTTCTATGGAATTGTTTTTAAAGTAGAGACGTATTGTATACACGTTGGCGTTATTCACATACCAGAGGCTGGTGGTTACTGTTTGCTCTTCCTTGTTGGCTGTTTTTACTTTCAATTGGACAGGGTAAGGCGTTGACAGGATCATCAGGCTCCCGGCAGAAGCATATGTGGTTGTAATGTTCTGGGATGCATTATCCCCGATACTTGTGGGAAGGTATTCGTTTTCCGGGTTTGACGCAGGATTCAGGACAGGCCAGGCGTTCAGGTTCATATCCATAGATGTGGCAGCCTGTATCTTGATGTACGTAACGGGCCCCCAGGAAGAAGCAGCACTGGTATTTTGGGCGCTTACTTCAACGCGAATTTGTGCCAAAAGGTGCCTAAAGGCAAGGGTTACTGTTGCCGGGCTGCTGAAACTGCCTCCGTATACATTTTGTGCGGCAGTCACGTCTTCCTGCCCGGTTATTTTGAAATTGGCAGTTCCTCCCTGGATCGTGCGTGCTGCCGGGTAAAAAGCCAGGAAATTGGCCTGAGCCCCGCTTTCATCATAATATTGAGGAATTGATGGAGTAACTGTGCCATCTGCTGCAACGGTACCGGTTAGATCGGGAGCCGTATGGCTTGAATAATCGGCTGTACCGTCTGAACGCAGGATCTGTATGGGCTCCATTTGGTCAATATCGTAAATGGGCGCCCGGGTAGTGACAGCTACCCCAAGATTGTAGCCGGCATAAAAAGATATGGGAACCGGGACCTGTTCCGTATCTGTTTGGGAACATCCCGCTAAGAGGATAAATAATAAAGCGGCAGGAAAGGTTTTTTGCATTCAGCAATAACTATGTTAATATACTGTTTATTCAACCGTTCCGGAACCCGTTGCTCCGTTAACCCAGTCGGTAAGTGTGGCACTGAAGTTAATGGCAGTGGCGGTGAAAGTCAGGTCTATGCGGTGGGCATGACCTGCAGTGGTACTGGAAAGGCCGGATATGGTCACCGTCTGTTCCGGCACATTGGCCGAAGTTACTTTAATGGTCAATGTTCCCGGGTATACCAAAATGGTCCCGAAGGAAGCAGAACTGGTGGTAAGCGCCTGGGGTGACTCCCCGGTAGAAAGATCGGACACTACCGGAGTACCGTGTTGTGCCAATGCCTGGGTAGAAACATTCAGTGTGAGCACTGTAGGCGAAGTGGCTTTTACAGCCGTTATATTCCCCCATGCATCAATGGCACCGTCGTTGGCGGCTTTTATATAAATCTGGAGCTGAGATAGTTTGTGTGAAAAAGTAAGGGCAACCGGAATAGAACTAGTGCTGCCTTGTGCCGTTGCAGAGGGAGCAGAAATGATATCTTCCTGCCCGGTAATAGTAAAAGTAGCGATTCCGTTGGACAATGTGGTGGAAACAGGAACAGCAGCTTCATTTTGTCCGGGATAATAGGCTGTAAAGTGTGAATATATATTTTGGCCAGCATTATGATACTGAAATGGATTAACCACGAAATTTCCGCTTGTGAAAAACGTAGCAGTTGCTGTAACAGAAGACACTGTATTCCATGAGGGATTGGGAGTATTCTTATGGACATCCTGTCTTAGGATCTGTATCCCGTTAATATTTGTAGTGGGTACTCCCGATACCGATTCTATCGGCGCTTTGGTATTGATGATCCCGGCACCAAAGCCAATGGGCACCTGAACCTCATCCGGGGGAAGAGGAATTTTTTCGGGAGCTTCTTTGGTACAACCGAATACTATAAGAGACAATATGAGGAATACCTTCTTCACACTAAAATAAACCGGTTAACGTCTAATCGTTTACAAAGATCCGGTTCCGTCGAATCCGTCAACCCAGTCGGTCAGAGTTGCAGAGAATCCTATTGCCCCTGATTTATAAAATGTTAAAGTGATTAAATGAGCATGACCAGCTGTGATAGTTTCAAGTGATATATTAGTAACAGTTTGTGGAGTTTCACCCATTGTAGATGTGAGAACCTGAACTGTTCCAAGAGTACCGGGGAATACCATAACATTACCTGCGCTACCTGCTGTTCCAGTGGGTATGGTCATAGAAGCAATTCCGGTGCTTAAGTCACCAGGGTCACCGGAGGATGCCAGATTATCTGGTGTTGAAAGAGTCAATGTTAAATCAACATAAGAATTAACAGTAATAGAGGATAACGTTCCCCAGTATGTCTGTGCATCAACATCGTTAGCTATCACTTCAAACTGTATCTGGCTCAGTTTGTGGTCAAAAGCCAGTATATTCGATTCCGCCGGAGAGGCTTTATTCCCGGCATCAATAGATGGTGCCACGATGATGTCCTCCTGACCGGTTATGGTCCAGTTCACTGTATTTGCCGACATAGATGTGGCTACCGGATAAAACGCCATAAACCAGGCATTCAATCCGGAGTTGGCATTGTAATACTGCGGAGTATTAACAGTAACACCACCACCTGATGCCACATTAGCGGTAGTAGCGACTGTAGCAACACTTGTCCAGACCGCAGAAGAGGCATCAGGTGCCCTGAGGATCTGAATACCTGTTATACCTGAAGAGAGGTCATTTATAGGTGCACGCGTATTGACACCTGAAAGACCGGCATTGAACTGTATGGGAACGGGAAGGCTTTCATAGGGGAGGTCCTTGACGCAACCGGCGATGACTATCAACGCAAAGGCTGCAAGGATAATTTTTTTCATAGAATAAAATTTAATTCCATGAAAAGTGCACAGGATATTGCACCGTTATCCTAAATTTCAATATAACCACCTAATTCTTAAACGAAAAGGTCGATTTCATCAACAAATATTTAAGGTACTTTGATCTTAGAGCGAGCCTTCAAAATCGGCTCCGACCTGCCAATCGGCCAGGGTGGCTGAAAAACCTGCTTCCGGTCCTTCATAAACCAATTCCACACTGTAGGTCTTTCCCGGTTGCGGAACATCCACCCGGACTTCCTGTGTAAAGATAACTCCCTTTTCTTCAATTTCCACCTTTACCGCTAGATTTTCCTGGGGATAAACCAACACCTTTCTGACTTCCTTCCCGTTTTCATAAACGGCAGGCAACAGAATTTTTTCTACAGTAAGATCGGGGTTCAGTGATCCTGCATGAGGACCATCCAGGCGCAATTTCAGTTTCCCGTAGGTTACCGCCCCTACAGAAAGGATTTGAATCTCTTCTGTATGATCATAGATCTTCCCCGTCCTGACTGATAACCGGAGTTCAGCCAGTTTATGCTGAAAATGAAATCCAAAATCAGGATTGGGTTTGTCTATGGTTCCGGCATAAGCGGCAGGAGCGTAAATGATATCTGTCTTTCCGTCGGGTGTAAAATACGCAGATCCCTCATGAAGCTTATCTGCTTTTGGGTAGTAACAGAGAAAACGCGCCGGAAAACCGTCTTTATGGTAAAATTGCAATTGGCCTGCAGTGATGCGGTCTCCCTCAGGTGCAACAACACCCATGAAATCCGGGGCATTATGAGAAGAAAATTCCGAATTAGTTGCATGATCAGGTGCCCGCAATACCTGAAAATTCACCGGATATTTCAAACCGGTTACAGGAACGGTAGGTTGAATGGGATCAATGGTTTGTTCTGAAATACCGGATGTACATTGCCACAATGTAAACAATCCGATCAGGATAAATAATGATCGCATAAATAAGGATAAATAATAAATGGTTTTTTAAACTAAAAACCCACGATGCAAATATAAGAATAATTATTAAAATTCCTACATGTTGGCAATAATATCTGCAAATAAAAGCGCCATTTTTTCGGCAGCCTTATCCGCTGCAACAATAACATCGTCTCCGTCATTTTCAAAATCTTCACCAAAATCGTGGGCTTCGTTGGTAATCACGGACATACCAAACACCCGCATTCCGCAATGACGGGCAACGATCACCTCGGGAACGGTGGACATGCCGGTGGCATCGGCACCTATGGTTTTGAAGAAGCTATACTCGGCAGGTGTTTCAAAAGTGGGGCCGGTGCTCCCAATGTACGTTCCGTGACGCAGGGGAATTCCGTGAATCTCGGCCATGTCGTCGCAAATCCTGCGCAAATCTTTGTCGTATGTGCGGGTCATGTCGGGGAAACGGACTCCGAAATCCGGATTGTTTTTCCCTATCAGCGGATTGGGCAGTAAATTGATGTGGTCCTTAATGACCATCAAGTCCCCTACTTTATAACGGGGATTGATTCCGCCTGCGGCGTTTGAGACGAATAAGGCTTCTACTCCCAGTAGTTTGAACACCCGTATGGGAAAGGTGACCTGTTCCATACCATATCCTTCGTAATAATGGAAACGGCCCTGCATGCAGATTACGTTTTTGCCCCCCAGGCGTCCCCAGATCAGGTTGCCTTGATGTCCGGGAGCGGTTGACATGAGAAAATTGGGGATGTCTTTATAAGGTATCACTACCCTGTCGGTAATGGCGTCGGCCAGTTTTCCCAGGCCGCTGCCCAGGATGATCCCTACGCGTGGTTTTTCAGGGATCCTTTCCAGGATGAAATCGGCGGATTGTTGGTACACGGATGTCTTCATTTCTTTTTCTTCTTTTTATAATCTACAACCCTGTCGGCGACTTCCTGTACTTTACGGTAGATTTCCTCCTGACCGGGTATTTGTTGGTTTTCCATTATGATTTTCCCGTCGCAGATAACGGTATCAATACATTCTCCGTTGGCTGCGTAGACCAGGTTTGCCAGGAAATAGTGATTGGGAACGAACGAGGGTTTGGCCATATCTACCAAAGCTATGTCTGCAAGGTACCCGGGGGCAATCTTCCCGGCGTTTATGCGTAATGCTTTGGCCCCGTTGAAAGAGGCAACGTTCATCAGTTCCTTCAAGGGGATGGCGCCCGGATCGTTTCTCCATACCTTTTGGAGCAATGCGGCAGCTTTCATGCTGTCTATCATGTCCAGGTTGTTCGAAGATGCACAACCGTCCGTTCCCAGGCACACATTGGCACCGGCATCCCGTAATTCGTTGTATTTGAATTTGTAACCCGAGGCGAGTTTTAAATTGGAATTGGGATTGTGGACGGTATTGACCCCATTGTCGCCCAGCAGTTTGATATCGTCGCTGCTCAGCCAGAGGGAATGTGCGGCGATGAGCAAAGGATTGAGCATGCCCAATTTATTCAGGTATTCGGTGGGACTCATGCCAAAATCGCGCTCGGCCTGGTCCATTTCTGACCTTGTCTCGGCAAGGTGCGTATGCACCAGAATACCGTTGTCTTTTGCATAACTGTTAATATAACGGAAAGATCTTTCGGCCACGGTGTAGATGGCGTGGGGGCTTATGGCAAAGGTGGTCAGCGGGCTCCATTGGGCACTTGCCCGGTGGGCTTCCCGCATCATTTTCTTGTTCTGCTCTATGGTGTCATTGTCAAAATTGTCCAGCCAGGTAAACGATTGAACGGAGCGCATGCCCATTTCCTCGGCAGCGCGTTTTGTTCCGTTCAGATGCCAGTACATATCGTTGAACGTGGTGGTGCCGGTACGGATCATTTCCACACAGGCCAGTTTGGCACCCCAATAGATCATTTCCTCGTCAAGTTTCGCCTCGTAAGGCCAGATACGTTCCCTGAGCCATTGGTCCAGGGGTACGTCTTCACCTACTCCGCGAAACAATGTCATGGCTGAGTGTGCGTGTGCATTCACGAAACCGGGAATAATCGCTTTCTGCGAACCGTCAATCATGCGGTCAAAGCCCTGTTTGGGAAAGGTTCCTGCCGGTTCTACACTTTTTATCTTATTCCCTTCTATCAGGACGTCTATCCGTTCCTTGTACAAAAGGACGTTTGAAATAAGAATTGTTTTCATTTAAGTATATTTCGGTAAAGATACTAAATTTTTCTTCGCCAGCTTATATACCCAATGACAGATGCAACCAGATAGACCGTATACAATCCGGTCGTAAACCACAGGCCGGTATGCGCGTAAAGTATGATTGCCAGTATGTTAGCCACTATAAGCAGCAGCCATTGTTCCACAATGCTTCTTGTCAGCAACCAGGTGGCTACCATATTGAGTGTGGTTATGGCGGCATCCATGGCAGGGGCCGGATGATCTGTCAGGAAACGGAGAACGGCCCAGACTCCTCCAAAGACCATTATTGTAAGTCCCGCAGTCAGCCAGGCCGTGGAAGTGTTTATATGTACCGGTTTGAGTGCCGGGTTGGGTCCAGGTTTTAGTTCCTGCCCGGGTACCGGTTGCTGCGTTTTTTTGCCCCATTTGAACCAGCCGTACAGGCTCATTCCCAAGTAATACACATACAATCCCATGGATGCATACAACGCTTCTACCCCAAACACTGCAATGTAGCACACAGACATGACAATGCCCACGATCCACATGGAGCGGCGGTGTTTGATCTCCAGCCAGACATAAAGCAGACCTGTAACGGTCCCGAATATTTCCAGGATTAGTTCCCCCATTCCCAGGCAATTTTGATCATGGCATTGATCCCGGCCTGGGGATAGAAGCCTTCCATCACTTCAATAGTTCCGGTCTCGCGAAAGGCAGCCCTGTAAGCCCAGGCACTGGCACAATATTTTTGGTTCAATAGGTTGTCAGCAAAAAGACTGACGGTAAACGTACCTGCTTTTCTTGTTGTAAAGGGTTGAGATATGGTTAACCCCAGGTGTTGGTAAGCCGGCAATATGCGGTCGGGATTGGATGTATTGTCAAAATATTGCTTACCCACAAAACGAGCCGTAAAGGCCGCTTCCAGATGCTGGAACAGGGAATGTCCGGCGACAAACGGTTTAACGGCAACCAACGCTGCTGCCGTAACGGAAGGTGAATATACCAGATCTGTCAATTCGTAATGTTCGGTCAGTTGGGGCGTAACCGGATTCCAGTTGTCCGGGTTGTCGTACGTGTCCAAATAGATGGTCAGGTCCCTGATCTTGTTACGGCTAAGACAGGCATTCCCTTCCATACGCAATTGCGGGAAAGGGTTCCAGCCGGCTTCCAGTTCCACCCCCCGGCGGTAAGATACGGGAACATTTTCCTTGATCTCGTAACCGGTATCGCTTTTCTTACCTGTCGGGACCAGTTGGTTGCGATATTCCATAGCATAGAAATTCACACCCAGCATGAAAGATTGTCTTATGAGGCGGTAACCCCCTTCCATATCATAGAGGCGCTCGGACTTAACGTCTGTTGTTTTCCCGGCTTTTATGGATTCCTTTATATCGCTTCTGGAAGGTTCCCGGCTTCCGGTATAAACAGACACATACAACTGGTGGTCTTTTAGTATCACGGCAGTTACTCCTGCTTTGGGATTGAAAAAATGATAAGATGATTTGTGATCCAGGAGTGCCCCGTCGTTATCCGGCCCTTCCATCATCATGTTTACGTACCGGTATTGCATATCCCCGAAAAATTTTAGCACATTATCGGGATTCGGACCCAGCGGTACATCAAAAGTCCCCTTCAAGAATGTACTGAAATCATTTTTATTGCCCAGATTCCTGTAATATTCCTGAGCATCGGCAAAATCCGGCTGTTCCAGCTTATAAGTCATCAATCCGTAGTGATACCCGCTGTAGTATGCATAATTAAGACCCAGGAGGATCTCGGATTTTCGGTTCGATACATTGCGTGGAACTTCCGGAATTTCCAAGCGGGCTACCGAACTTAGAGCTGCATAAATGTTGTCCATGGAACGGCGCACGATGTAATCCCCTGCACTTTTTTCTTTGTAATTTTCGTAATACCCGTCTCCTTTTGTCATATGAAACGTATTGCTGACGGAAAGGCGCTGCGTGATGTTGTGGGAATAATTCAACTGAACGTGGTGTTCCGTGTAATTGTCGGTTTCGTTAGGATAATATTTTGTGTTTCCCTGTTGGTCGGTATATTCGCCGGCCGGGTTGTAGGTCCTGTCGGTTTCCAGCATTTCACGTGATATGCCTTCCCAGGTGATACCGGTGTGCTGATCACCGTAAATGTAATAGGCTTTTATGGAATACTCAGGACGAATGAATGACAACCTTGTAAAGAGTGACTGCAGGTTACCTTTCCCGTTACGGATGTAGCCGTCCGTCAAATTATGCGAATAGCGTATGTCCAGACCCATCCCGTTAGGCAGAAAAGATTCTTTGGTCCCTATCCCGGTCCCTGCACCAATAGACATATTCCAAGTATTGAACGAACCGTATGCCAGTTCCGCACCGGCATAGGGATTTGGACGTGAATACAAGGTGCGCATATTTACGGTGGCTCCAAAAGCCCCGCTACCGTTTACGGAAGTCCCTATCCCGCGTTGCACTTGTACGTTTTCCAGAAATCCGCTCAAGGAAGGCAGATTGACCCAGAAAACTTCCTGGGATTCGGAATTGTTCAGTGTGATCCCGTTCAAATTTACCTGGATACGCGAGCCTTCGGATCCGCGAATTCGTAAATAAGCGTAGCCGCTTCCCGTCCCGTTTTCACCCACCACTACGGCACCCGGCGTCATGGCCAAAGCAAAGGGAAGGTTTTGTGCAGGCGCGGTACGCACCAGATCTTCTTTCGTAACTTCCCGGTGTGCTACAGGTGAATCTTTGGCAGCCTGGGTAGCCACAATGACAATAGAATCCAGATTTCTTACTTCTTGTGCTGTTGTAAAGACAGGGGCCAGCAGCAAACCCGCAATAATGATTTTTTTCATAGTTTTTCCTCCGCCGGTATTACCCGGATCAGGTTCAAAGGGTATTTTCTCAGCCCGTTGTGGGGCACCCCTGAAACTTTGTTATTTCAATGAAATTTTATATACCCGGGGCCAGTATTTCCCCGTTATCCATATACTTTCTGTTTGGGCATCGTAAGCAATTCCGTTCAATACGTCGGTGGACGGTTTGCGCAGCGAGGCAGGTAATATGCCTTTGAGGTTTATAACACCTGTCACTTTTCCTGTTTCCGGGTTTATCCGCACAATATCATCACTCAGGTAGATGTTTGCCCAGATTTCTCCGTCAATATACTCTAATTCATTCAGATTTTCAACTTCTCTGCCTTCCAGGGTCACTTCTACGGTACGTTTATCTATCAGAGAATTCGGATCCAGGTAATAGAGTGTGGAACTTCCGTCGCTCATGATCAAATCCGTTCCGTCCGTAGTCAGCCCCCATCCCTGGCGATTATAGCGGCGTGTGCCCAACAAATTGAAGGTTTGGGCATCGTAAATGAAACAGGTCCGTTCGGTCCAGGTAAGCTGGTAAATAAGTCCGTCCAGCAGACAGGCCCCTTCCCCAAAATAGTTGCGGTCCAGGGCATGCGATTTCAAAACACGACCGGTGTTGACTTCTACCTGGGCAATCATGGACCGGCCGTACTGTCCTGTACTTTCGTAGAAAAACCCGTTATGGTAAAAGAATCCCTGTGTATAAGAACTGATATTATGTGGCAACACTTCCTCTATACGGTAACCGTAACGCGGTATTCCGGATGAAGCCGTTCCCAATAAAATTGTGGACAACAAAAGGATCTTTATGTACAGGTACTTTATCATTTATTTTCACTTTCCAGGTAGCGGAGAGCAGCTGCAACAAAAGAGCGGAAGAGCGGAGCCGGATTTTCCGGAGTACTTTTTAATTCAGGATGAAACTGGACACCAATATAAAACGGATGATCCTTTATTTCAACGATCTCTACCAGCCCTGTTTCCGGATTCCTTCCGGTTGCTTTCAGACCTGCCTTTTCCAGTATTTCTGCATAACAATCATTCAATTCATAACGATGGCGGTGTCTTTCCTGTATCACCTGCTTCCCGTAAACTTTATAGGCCAGTGACCCTTTTTCTATTCGGCACTCGTAGGCACCCAGCCGCATGGTACCGCCTTTGCTGGTCAGGCGTTTTTGATCTTCCATCAGGTCAATGACCGGAAACTCGGTCTTGGGAACTATCTCTACGCTGGCAGCATGCGGAATTCCGGCAACATTACGGGCAAATTCCAATACAGCCATCTGCATGCCCAGGCAAATGCCCAGGAACGGGATCTTGTGCTCTCTTGCATATTTACAAGCAAATAGTTTGCCATCCGTACCACGCGACCCGAATCCGGGAGCCACCAAGATCCCTTTCATACCCGCAAGCTTCTCATTTACATTCTGTTCTGTGATATTTTCACTTTGTATGGTATGTACTTTTACTTTGGTGTCATTGGCCGCACCGGCATGTATGAACGATTCCAATATGGATTTGTAAGCGTCTTGTAATTCCACGTATTTTCCTACCAGGGCAATATCCACTTTTTTGTGCGGGTGGTATACTCGGTCAATAAACTGTTTCCATGCTTCCAGGCGGGGTTCCACTTTGTTCTCGATCTTCAGAAGATCCAGTAATATTCCGTCCAGGTTCTGACGCTGCAGGTTCAGCGGCACTTCGTATATACTCTTCTGGTCCAGAGACTCAATGACGGCATAAGGACGCACGTTGCAAAACAGGGCTACTTTCTTGCGCATAGCCAGCGGGAGCGGTCTTTCCGTGCGGCATACGATCACATCCGGATTCACACCCTCCTGTTGTAACTGCCTGACCGAGTGCTGAGTCGGTTTTGTCTTCAATTCCTTGGCAGCTGCCAGGTAAGGCACCAGTGTGAGGTGTATGACAGCACATTTTTCTTCCGGCAACTCCCATTGTAACTGGCGAACTGCTTCCACAAACGGAAGGGATTCAATATCACCAACAGTGCCCCCGATCTCGGTAATCACAATGTCGTATTTTCCGGTCTTCCCCAACAGGAGCATGCGGCGTTTGATCTCATCGGTAATGTGTGGAATTACCTGAACGGTTTTGCCGAGATATGCGCCTTCGCGTTCTTTGTCGATTACAGTCTGGTAAATCTTGCCGGTAGTCACGTTGCTGGCCTTTGTGGTATAGACGCCCAGAAAACGTTCGTAGTGGCCCAGGTCCAGGTCTGTCTCCGCTCCGTCTTCTGTAACGTAACATTCTCCGTGTTCGTAAGGGTTCAACGTCCCCGGATCCACGTTTATGTAGGGATCAAATTTTTGTATTGTCACCTTCAGCCCCCTGGCTTGAAGTAGTTTAGCAAGTGATGCTGCGATGGTGCCTTTTCCCAAAGAAGAAGTCACACCTCCGGTTACGAAGACATATTTAGTGGCCATAAGACAGTTTTTTTCAAACCGCTAATGTAAGGACTTTTTTTTAACTTTGTGACCGCGGAGGGCTGTCCCATCGCTCTTTTCCATTTGGAAAAGGGAGGAAAGTCCGGGCAGGAAAGGGCGGGATCCTGTGGAAATCACAGCTGGTCGTAAGGTCAGGGATCGCTTGACAGAAAATAACCGCCTGGGTCTTCGGACCCGGGTAAGGGTGAAAAGGCGGGGTAAGAGCCCACCGTAACGGTCGGCGACGGCCGTTGACGCAGGCACCGGTCTCCTGCAAGGCCAAGTATACCGGCAATATTAGGACTGCCCGTCCTATGCCGGGGGGTAGGCTGCTTAGACAAATGATGGGAGTTCGACAGAACCCGGCTTACAGGCCCTCCGTTTTTTTATTCTTCCGGTATATTCTTCCGGTATATTCTTCCGGGGTTTTACACCTTATACCGGCTAATCCCATGTGGATTTCCATAAGAAACTATCTTTTAGGTGTTTGATAAATTTTCCAATATTTGGGAACTATGACCAGGTACGTTTTTTTTGGGTTTTCGTACCTGGTCAACCCTAAATCGTGCCCACCAGGCACACTTTTACCCTGTTTTCGTACCTGGTGCTTCCATCTGACCAAACGGATGATATCGTAAGTCACTATATATGTGGTGTTTGATGAAATTAACAATTGTTGACAATAATGACCAGGCACACTTTTACCCTGTTTTCGTACCTGGTCAACCCTAAATCGTGCCCACCAGGCACACTTTTACCCTGTTTTCGTACCTGGTCAACCCTAAATCGTGCCCACCAGGCGCACTTTTGCCCTGTTTTCGTACCTGGTCAGCCTTGAAACATACCCACCAGGGGCAGTTTACTGGGGTTTTTGCCCCTAGTGCTTATGACTGATTTATGGGCAAACTTGTAAGTTGCTGTGGATGTGGCACTTAGCAAAATCCACGTTAATTGAGAATCATGACCAGGGGCAGATTACCGGGGTTTTGCCCCTGGTCAGCCTTGAAACATACCCACCAGGGGCAGTTTACTGGGGTTTTTGCCCCTGGTGCTTATGACTGATTTATGTGCAAATTTGTAAATTACACTGGATGTGAGACTTGGGAAAATTCACGTTATTTGGGTATCATGACCAGGGGCACTTTTAGGGGGTTTTTGCCCCTGGTCAGCCCCGTAACATACCCACCAGGGGCAGTTTACTGGGGTTTTTGCCCCTGGTGCTTATGACTGATTTATGTGCAAATTTGTAAATTACACTGGATGTGAGACTTGGGAAAATTCACGTTATTTGGGTATCATGACCAGGGGCACTTTTAGGGGTTTTATGCCCCTGGTCAGCCTTGAAACATACCCACCAGGGGCAGATTACTAGGGTTTTTGCCCCTGGTCAGTCCTGAAACACTCCCAGCAGGGGGATTTTTTTTGGGGGGATGGTGGGAAAAAAAGGAATAAAAAATTTTGACTGTGGTCAGGGTTTAAATTTATTTTGCGGGAATTACGATTCCTTTGCGTAACCGGCCGTCGGCATTGATGGTAAGTTCCTTCGGGAACCTGACTGCCCTAATGGCGTCGCTTTCATACCAGGCGTCCATTTTATTGAGAAATGCTTCATTGAAAACACCTTCACTGCGGAAAGGTTTGACATTCATATATCCAACTCCCAGGGATGTGAGGTTGTGGAAAAAGTGGGTTCCTTCGCTGGGGTCTACCTGGAAGTTTTCCAGACTGCATTCTACGATCACCCGGGCTTCGGAAATATTATTCCAGTTTATGGGGATCCCCAGCCAGGGATCCGATGACCCCCACCTTCCCGGACCTATAAGAACGTAGGTTCGGTGTTCTTCTTTCATTATGCGATTAAGTTCTTCCAGTTCCTGTGCATACCCTATTGTATTGCGGCTGTCAAACACATGGGTGCGTACGTAAACAACATCCGTAACTCCCTCAATATCACCTGGACCCAGCACATTTTCAGAATATATAAGGGCTTTTTGTATGTCTGCTTCTTCCCAGTTGAATTCTGTGTTTTCTCCATAATCGGTAATGGGACGCACTTGTAATAAATTAAAAATGGCATCGTGTTCGGCAGGCACATCCATGTTTACGGCAAATTCAATTTCCACGTGACAACGCATTTCGTTGCGACAGATCTCCAGTAAATCAGCTAAAATAGTTGCCAGTGGTATGGTATCATTCTGAAGAATATTATCAAATGTAATCACCCTGCGACCTTTCAGATGAGTTCCGGGCACCAGTATGTCATTGTCCATGTCCCAGGTAGAGGCCACGTGGCTGATGTTGCGAAAAGCCGATGATTGGGCAATTGTAAATTTTTGGATGTTCACCCCATCGTCAATGGAAGTCTTGAATTCCTCGGGGCGCAGGTTCAGCGCGTACATTACGTTTTGCGTTTCGTTGAGGGCGCTTTTGGGGTTCATCGTCTGCATTACGTTGCGGGGATAACGCGGCGAAAAGCGCAATGCCCTACCTCCTTCCACAACCAGTTTTCCCAATCCGTAGGCCATACTGACTATGCCGTCATCGGGTTTTTCGTGGCCTATGGGGTAATAATTTACGGAACGGGCCAGTCCCGACAAAGTAGGAAAGAAATACCCGTTTTCTTCCGTCCCGCAAAGGGTTTGTATAACCAGGGCCATTTTTTCCTCGCTCAGCAGATTTGCCGTTGTCTGAATGTAATTGCGACTGGCGGCGAAAAAGACTGAAGCATAGACGCTCTTGATTGCTTTGCTCAAAAGTCGTAACATTTGGTCCTTATTTTCCGTCAAAGGCAACATATAAGTGGAATATATACCGGCAAAAGGCTGAAAAAGTGAGTCTTCCAGTTTAGAGCTGGATCTGACAGCCAGGGGTTTGTTCACCTTGTCCAAAAAGATCCTCAGTTGGTTCTGCATTTCTATAGGCAGGCGGGAACTGACAAATTCAGAAAGTATCTCTTCATCTGTGATGCCTTCTGTATTAACTACATAACGCAACCCGTTATCTACCATAAACGTGTCAAAATAATCGGCAGCTATGACAATGGTCTGGGGTATGGTCACAAAGACTCCTTTGTATTTGTGGCTGAGGTTGTATTTTACCAAAAGCCTGTTCAGAAAGGCCAGGCCGCGTGCTTTACCGCCCAGGGAACCTTCCCCTATACGGGCAAATGTGATATAACGGCTGTACGTGTCCTTGTCAAAACGGGCTATTACTCCCTGCCCGTTAACAAAACGGTATTCCTTAATAAGGGCAATTATGAATTCCCGTAATTCGGTAACATTTTCAAAATCAGATGGCATGGCATCCCTGATGGGTCTGGCCAAATTGAACAGCCCCCTGGCAAACAGCCACTTGGAAAGCCTGTTCCGGGAAGTGTGGTAGAGCAGTTCCTTGTCCGGGATCTGCTTGATGAGCGATTGTAATTCGCGCAGGTTTTTGGTACGTGCTATTTCTTCCCCGGTAACCAGGTTACGAACTACAAAATCGCCAAACGCAAATTCTTCACCAATGTACTCACTCAATTCCATCAACAAGGCCTTGGAATCTTTCATCAAAAAACCGACACCCAGTTCGCGGGCTATCTTTCTCATGCTTTGCTGGGAAGATTGCAGCAAGATAGGCATCTGGGGATCGTCCTGGCGGATCATGCGGCACAGATCTATACCGGCATCCAGTTTTTCGGTATCGGAAGGATCGTTCTTATGCAGGATAAATCCCACATCGGAGATGACACCCAGCAGGTTGTTCTTAAATTTCTCGTAATGAGCCACGGCATCTTCGTAATTAGTGGCCAGAAATATCTTGGGGCGGGCTCTTTTCCGTGTCTTTTGCTGCTGGTCATTGAGCGTTTCCTTCAAAAACTCGGCACTTTGTTTCAAAACAAGTTTGTAAATGGCAGGCAGGTAAGTGGAATAATACCTTACCGAGTCTTCCACCAGCAAGATGCACTGTACTCCCGAATGGAGGATGTCTTCCTCGGCATTCATGGTGTCTTCCAAAAGTTTGACAATGGCAAGGATGAGGTCTGCGTTGCCGTGCCAGCTGAATATGTAATTGATGGCCGAGCAGTCCTCCTGTTCTATGCGGTTTTTGAATTCCCTGGAATAGTTGGACAACAGTACTATAGGAGTTTCTGAGCCTTCTTCTCGCAAATTGCGTGCAAAACTGAATACATCCATGTCCCCTATGTTGAACATGCAGATGATCAGGTCAAAATCTTCCCCGTTATGAAGCAACGTGTGGGCTTCTTCAGATGTGGTTACCCAGGAAAAAGAAGGCGGGTTGCTGATATTCAGGTCACTGTATTCTTTTTGGATCTGAACGTCTATTTGTCCGTCCTCTTCCAGGATGTAAGCGTCGTAACTGCTGCATATCATAAGGATACGCCGTATACGCTTTTCCATCAACTGCGTGTAATCCGGGCTGTAAAATTGCATAGGCTTGGGATTTCCGTTGTTTAAAACAAACGGGGATGGTCTTCTTCCAGTTTCCTGAGTATGGTTCCGATTATGGCTTCACGGTACATGCGGGAACGTACCTTAATGTTGTATTTTTCACAAAAATGGTCTATTACTGCCATTTCCCGGTCGTTAAAACTTACGACTGTTTTGTGGATGCGAGGGGGTGTCTTTTCTTTCAAAACAGAATTTTTTGTTTTTTCCGATCTTGCAAAAGTTCCCGGTAATATTTTGTTTCCGGGAGCTCAAAAGTTTTTTGTGACAGGTCCAGCCATTTCTGTGCCAATTCAAAATTTCCCTGCATTTCACAAGCAAGGGCCAAATTGAAAGCGGCACAGGCTACTTCTTTGGTGTTGGTGCCTTTGACCAGCTCCATCCAGATATTCATGGCTTCATCCCAGGCAAAGGCCAGAGCATGATTGTAAGCCAGATTCCAGGCTCTTTTTTCGTAAACGAATATTACCCTGTCCTGTGTTTCCCACTGGTCCATAAAAGTCTCTGCCAACTCTTGGGCAAAGTATCCCGAGGCCCGTTGCAGGTCCTGAAAAGCTGTAGAGGGTATGGAAACGTGTTCACCTTCAGAGGGGAGCCACACTTCCCAGGCAACGGTATCACAAAGAGGAATGTATTTTATAAACTCCACTTTTTCGGCATCGTAGACCCTGACCACCGAAGTGAAGGGAGCCATCAGGTATTGTAATTTATAATCGTCTTCCACCTGGGATACTTCCCGGGTAAAGAAACCGCCTATCTCTACACTGTCAACCATAAAAACCAGGTTTGTACCGGTTTCCAGGGCCAGCCGGTGTACGTAGTCGGGTTGTTCCAATGTACCCAAAGCTTCCGATCCGGTATGATGACTGAAAACCGGTACAGATCCGGGAGAGAGGTACGCCTCCGATGAAAGAGCATCTGCCAGCGATTGGGCAAAATTATACAACAAAACCGAGTCGGTTACAGATACCGAGTCGTATTGGGGCGTGAAGACAGCCATTTCCCTGCCCAAAATATTTAGGGGCCTGGTAGCCGGGAGCCTCACGTCTACTTCCATTATGTTGATCAGGGGACCGCATGCACTCAAAAGGAGCAAAACGGATAGAAGTCCGGTAGTACGTATGGCTTTCATATTTTATAGTTTTAATATTGTTTACGTATGCATTCCCCCGCAAACGGGTATTACTTGTCCGCTGACATAAGAAGACAGGTCCGATCCCAGGAAGACACAAACATTTGCTACATCCTGCGGGGTCCCTCCCCTTCTTAGTGGTATGGTGTCTGTCCAGGATTTACGTACGGCTTCAGAAAGCTGATCGGTCATATCGCTTACGATAAATCCGGGAGCTACGGCATTGGCTCGTATGCCCCTTGGTCCGAGTTCTTTGGCTACGGACTTTGTCAAGGCTATGAGGCCGGCTTTGGAAGCCGAGTAATTGGTCTGACCGGCATTACCAGAGAGCCCGACGACGGAACTCATGTTGATTATACTGCCTCCTTTTTGTTTGACCATAACCGGTGCCAGGGCATGAATAAAATTGAAGGCGGATTTCAAATTCACGTCCAGAACCATGTCCCATTGTTGTTCAGACATACGTAATACCAGGTTGTCGCGCGTTATACCGGCGTTGTTGATCAATATATCAATACGTCCGAATTCTTGCATTACCTGTTCCACTACCCGGTGGGTTTCCTCAAAGGAGGCGGCATTGGAAGCAAAAGCGATGGCTTTTACTCCCAGGGCTCGGATCTCTTCCAGTGTTTCGTTGGCCTGATCGTCAATTTTGAGATCGGTAAAGGCAACATCAGCTCCGTGCCGGGCCATTTCAACGGCTACGGCTTTCCCGATCCCGCGTGCTGCCCCTGTAATAAGTACTTTTTTGTCTTTAAGTAATTGCATATCAAATTTTTCAACTTTATTCATTTATTAGCCGGGCATACAGATCGTAGTCATCTGCTTTCGTTATCCGGGCTGTTACAAAAGAACCCGGTACTACTTCCGGTGCATTTTCCAGTATGATATGTCCATCAACTTCAGGCGCTTCGTATTGTGTTCTTCCCAATACTTTCACCCGGGGTTCTTTATCTTGGGTGATGAGGTAATCTGCCAATACGCTGCATTTGGTCCCCACCCTGGATTTATTGTAAGCAAAGGATATGCCTTTTTGAAGTTCCATTAACCGGGCATACCTTTCCCGTTTTACTCTTTGGGTAACTGTATCCTTCAGGTGCTTTGCCCCATAGGTACCTGCTTCCCGGGAATACATAAAAGCCCCCATTCTTTCAAAACGGGCCTCTGTAACAAAGTCTGTCAATTCCCGGAATTCTTTCTCGCCCTCTCCCGGGTGACCGACCATGAGCGTAGTGCGTATACAAATGCCCGGTACGAATTTACGAAAATCTTCCAGCAATTGAAGCGTTTGTATTTTTGTTGTGTTGCGTCGCATGGCTGAAAGCACTTTATCAGATATGTGTTGCAACGGAATATCCATGTATTGACAGATTTTCTTTTCTGTCCCCATAAGTCTGAGAACATCCAGTGGAAATCCCTGGGGATAGGTATACAAAAGGCGGATCCACTCTATAGAATCTATCCGACACAGTTCTTCCATAAGGTTTGCAAGATTACGCTTTCCGTACAGATCCAATCCGTAATAACTTGTGTCCTGGGCAACGAGTACCAATTCCTTCACACCTTGTTCTGCCAGGAACCGGGCTTCTTTTATCAGATCTTCTTTGGGACGGGAGATGTGTTTTCCCCGGATCAGGGGAATGGCACAATAAGCACAACCGCGGTCACAACCTTCGCTGAGTTTCAGGTAGGCATAATGCGCAGGGGTTGACAATACCCGTTGTGTAGCAAGCCGGGGATCGTACTGAACCCCCATGGCCGCCGTTATCCGGGGAATATCTTCCACTCCAAAAATCGCATCGGTTTCCGGGATCTCCTGTTCCAGCTCTTTTCTGTAACGCTCAGACAGACATCCCATTACTATTACTTTTCCGATTCTTCCCCGTTGTTTTTCCTGCAAAGATTCCAGGATGTAATCTATGGATTCCTCTTTGGCATCGTGAATAAATCCGCAGGTGTTGATAATCAAAACATCCAGGGGATAATCTTCTTCTATGGCATCAGGAATAACGTCCCATCCTCCCGCTTCCAGCTGGTGCATGAGGTGTTCACTGTCCACGCGGTTTTTGGAACAGCCCAGTGTATAGACAGAGACTTTTCCTGTCATTCTTACAGGGTGTTATTTTTGTGTGGTATGTTTCATTACCGGTTTGGGCGCTTTTGCACCGGTAGTTTTAGGAGCTTTGGTCCCTTCAGATTTTTGGACTTTTACGGATTTTGCCGTATGTTTTTCAGGGCTTTCCTGAACGGAACTACCTTCCCCTTTTTCTTCTTCTTCCGGATTTTCAAAGTCCAGGGCATCGGCCGCTTTCAGAATATTATACCAATCCAGCACTTTCTTCATGTGTGAAGGGTAAAAACGGTCCTTGTCGTACTGGGGGATTACCTTGTCAAAAAACCCGGCCATTTCTTCTGCCGTTGATTTGGAGTCCGGGGCAGATTCTTCTTTCAGAAAATCCTTCATTTTGGTGAAAATATCCTGCAATTTCAGTTCGTCTTCCATTGTGGTATAAACTGAAATATCTGACAATGAGGTCATACGTGCACTTGGGCCCATCCATTTCCTGGTTTTGTCTGTCATGGATTCGACGACCACACCCCCGTTGCTTTGAGCCAGGTAACGGTAAAGTCCGGGGTGTCCTCCTATGGAGAGAATTTTAGTAAGATCAGTTTTCATGATTATGTTTGGTTAATTGTATCATTTCATCGTGAACTGCCAGAACACGGGGCAATAACGGTTGTATTTCATCCGAAACAATAATAAAATCTGATCCGGATTCCCTTTGACGGTCAGTCCACTGTTTATCCATTCTGATTAATACCGACTGCCTGTGGCTATTGTCCCGCCCGGAAGCTCTCAGCAAGCGTAGTTCTTTATTGGCAGATACGGTCAGTACTTTTGTGGTATGAAAAGGCGGGTCCATTTCCAGAAGGATAGCACTTTCAAATATCACATAAGGGGCATTCGTATTTGCTGCCCATTTTAAAAAATCACGCACTACATAAGGATGAACGAGTGTATTGACTTTTTTAAGGAGACTGTGGTCGCTGAAGATCAGGGATGCCATAACCCGGGTATCCGGTTCACCGTCCCTGTAAATAAAGGGTCCCAGAAGATTGATCAACGCTTCCTTCAATTCTTCGTTCTCCCTGTAGAGCAATTTTGTTCGTGCATCTGAATCGTAACATGGAATACCCAGTGCAGTGAATATACGTGTAACATAGCTTTTTCCACTGCCTATGCCGCCCGTAATACCGAGTGAGATTAGTGTTTCCATGGTTTTAGTAACGATTCTGGATGATTCCGTCCACAAATTGGGGTGCCATATTTATGTGGCTGATCACGTTGGGAGAAGCTTCTAACATGGGAATGATCTTTCCGCTTTCCTTCCGGATAAAGTCGTTGTAATCAACCACAAGATGAAAGTCATCGGGAGAGATGCCGGATGCCTCCTGGAAAGGACACCGGAATTGAATTGTTACCACATCGGGCAAAATAAAAAGTTCCCTTCTGTAAGGAACGTTCCGTGTTGTAACCGGAACCTCGAAGGACATTTCAACGTAACGCCTTACCGGGATCCTGTATTCCACCTCGGCATGTGAAAGCCTGGCGTTTTCAGGAATTTCCAAACGTGTTATGCCCTCCACGCTCTGCGAAAGATTGCCCAGGGTTATTTTCCGGGTTTTTACTTCTTCGATGATCTCCAGGTAAGATTCCCGGGCATATACCAAAACGCTGTCAGGTGTCAGCCTGACAGGTTCAAAAGACATAAACTGGGATTTATACGATAGGTCTGAAACAAAATGCACAGGAACTTTCCTGAAATGCTCGCGGGGATATCTCAGTCGAATTGTATCACTTAATATGGTTTCCAGTTCCAGATCAGCACCCAGGGCATCGTTAACCAGGTTGTCAATATTATCCGAAATCAGGTAAAATTCGTCATCGCTGTCCGGGACCTCATGGACCAGTTCCTTGTCGGCAAAAAATCTTACCGGCGGGGTCCTTTTACGCCAGGTGTTGCGGATTATGTAAAATCCCCTGGCCGTTCCTCTTATGAATAGTGTGTTGTCGGGACGGGAAATATTAGTGCGGCCTTCCAGATTGGTTTCCACTTCCAGCGGGAACCGGAAATAGGCGGTGTATTCATTGGACAATGTGTAGACCACCCAAAGGAAAAAAGCTGTGATTATACACAGTATTAGAACCAATCTGGAACGTTTCATAAACCATACTTTTGTAAGGCGTTTTGGTTAGCCGTACCTACCCTGCCGTAAGGGGAAGGGCGTATGTTGTTAGTATTACCTTTGTTGCTGAAGGTCGCTGGAGTCCTTGACAAGACTTGATTTGTCAACCCTGATCTTCACGTTGTTGTCCACTTCCAGTAATACGGTAGTATCTTTTACTTCAACCACAGTGCCGTATATGCCGCCTGCAGTTATGACCTTTTCACCCTTTTGCAAGTTGTCGCGGTATGATTTCAATTCTTTCTGGCGTTTCTTCTGGGGACGGATCATCAAAAAGTACATCACCACAAAAATGGCTACCATCATAATCAGAAAAGACCAGTTACCGCCTTTTGCGGCAGCTGCTGTTGTTTGTTCCTGTAAAATTAAAAATAGAGTGTTCATGTTTAAATATTGGTTTTTAATAATATTTATTTCTCTACAAGTCCCCTGCCACGTTTTTCTATGGTACCTTCTCCTGTCAGAAATTTAATGATGCGGTCCAGGATCCCGTTAACGAACATTTTGGAATTTCCGGTACTGTAGAACTTGGATATTTCCACCATTTCGTTGAGAGTAACTTTTATGGGTATCTGCGGGAATTCTACTGCTTCTGCCACTCCCATTACAATGAGGATGGTATCTGTTGCTGCGATTCGCTCCAGATCCCAGTTCTGTGCAAACTTTTCTATGTAGTTTACGTATTCACCGTAATGTTGTAAAGAATGGGCAAACAAACCGGTGGCAAAAATTTTATCTTCATCATTATAAAACAAAGGCGGATGCTTCAGTTTGTCATGTTCGGTCCGTAAACCTGACAATTGTGTCAGGATGACATTACAAATATAGGCTACATCATCTGCCCAGTGAAGGCTGCGGTCTTCCAGTATACTGTAAAGTTCCGGATCATCATCCAGCTGACTGCCGAAAAAATCCATTAAAAATTGCAAATCCTCCAGAAAGCCGGGTTCTTCGGCAGCATTCATGTAATCCAAAAAAAACGGTTCTTCTTTAAGCGATTCGTACAATTGGATTATGTAGCTTCTGTTAGCGGTCCAATTTAGTCCATGTGTGCGGGAATCTGTAAGTTCTTTGTCCGCTTCCAGCACCCCAATGGCTTTATTATTGACGAACCTCAGGTTGGGATTTGTTTCCTTTTCTGTAGGGCGGTATTTCTGCAAGCCTATGTCAATCCGTTCCTGTGCATAGCGAACAAGTGTTCCCGGCAGTGAGAGCAGCAGAAAATACAATTGTCTTGTTTTATCAAGGCTCCTGATGAGTTCATTTTCTGCCAATGCAAGATCAAAATTCTGAGAATGAACGCTGCTGAATAATACCTTAAAAATCTTAATACGGATAAAACGCCTGCTGAGCATACTTTTTTAAATCAAAAAGAATCTCTGCAAATATACAGTTTTAAAGCAAATATTTTATATTTGTGGATATTATAAATAAATCAGACTTATGTATTTTGAAGATTTCGACCGTTCCTCCAAGGCGGAACATAGTGGAGAAGATGTTTTTTCCAAACCCGTACGCGCCGGAAAAAGAACCTATTTCTTTGACGTTAAGGCAACTAAAGGAAACGACTATTACCTGACTATTACGGAAAGCAAACGTCGTGTTGACAAAGACGGACGGTTTTCATATGAAAAGCATAAAGTTTTCCTGTACAAGGAAGATTTTGAAAAATTTACCGAAGGCCTGGAAGAAGTCATTAAATTCATAAAGGACCGGATCCCTGTTACAGAAGCCCGCCCCAATGAATTTACCAACGTAAAGTTTGAAGATTTGTCAGGAGATGAATAAAATAATTTATTCACCTATTGCAATCTTGAAAAATCCTTTTACCTTTGCCGCGTTTTTTGTAACCCATTAAGATGGGGTTAGGTGTACAATAGTTCGTCAATATATTAACAAAGACCGCTTGAAAAAGCGGTCTTTTTATTTTCTGAATACCAAGTATACCGCAGCTATCAGCAGGAAAAAAGCCAATATGTGGTTCCACCTGAATTGCTCTGTCCTGAATACAACCAGCGTAAAAACAGTAAATACACTCAGGGAGATGACTTCCTGTATGACCTTAAGTTGTATGAGAGACAGCGGGCCTCCGTTTCCAACATACCCTATCCGGTTGGCCGGGACCTGAAAACAGTACTCTGCAAAAGCGATACCCCAGCTTAAAAGGATAATTGCAATCAATGGCAGGGACTGAAACCACTTCATAGAAGTAAATTTCAGGTGTCCGTACCATGCGATTGTCATAAAGACATTAGAGAACACCAAAAGCAAAACAGTGTACAGAGTTTTCATAAAGGGAGTATAACTTGGAGACGGTGCGCCGGAGTGGCGCACCATCCTGAAGATGCTATTTTCGTCCGGGGTATTGCTTCAGGGCCTCTTCCAGGCAGTCCATGGCATTGCTGATGTCTTCTTTTTTCAGTACGTAAGCAATGCGGACTTCGTCTGTGCCCTTGCCGGGAGTGGCGTAAAAGCCGGCGGCCGGGGCTACCATAACGGTCTGGCCTTTGTAGCTGAAACTTTCCAGCAACCATTGGGCGAATTTGTCAGAATCGTCAACCGGCAAACGGGCCGTAGTATAAAAAGCACCCATAGGCATGGGAGAATAAACGCCTTCCATTTTATTCAAACGGTCTACCATCAGGTTGCGTCTGTCAATATACTCTTCTTTAACAGCAATGAAGTATTCTTCCGGCGTAGCCAGGGCTCCTTCGGCGGCCATCTGTCCCAGGGCGGGAGCACATAAACGTGCCTGGGCAAAACGCATTACGGCACTCATGACTTCTTTGTTATGTGAAGCAATACATCCAATACGGACTCCACACAGGCTGTAACGTTTTGATACCGAATCAATAAGTATGACATTTTCTTCGGCACCCGGGATCTGCATGCAGGAAAAGTGGGGTTCTTCCGAATAGCAGAATTCACGGTAAACTTCATCGGACAACAGGAATAAACTGTATTTTTTCACTATTTCTCCTAATTGCAGGATGTCCTCTTTGGTGTAAAGGGTTCCGGTGGGATTGCCGGGACTGTTTATGAGAATGGCTTTTGTTTTAGGGGTAATGTATTTTTCTACCTCTGACATAGGCGGTAAAGCGAAACCGCTCTCAATGGTTGTGGTTACGGGAACAAACTTCACTCCGGCCATTAAGGCAAATGTATTGTAGTTGGTGTAGAAAGGCTCAAAAACAATCACTTCGTCCCCGGGATTGCAGCAAACCTTCAATCCTATCTGCAATGCTTCGGAACCTCCGACGGTAACGATGATCTCTTCGTAGGAAAGGTCGATATTTACATCCCGGTAATATTTTGCCAATCCCCTGCGGTAAGATTCAATTCCGGCCGAGTGCGGATATGACACCAGTTTAAGATCCGTATTGCGAACAGTGTCAATGGCTTCCCTGGGAGATGCAATGTCGGGCTGTCCGATGTTCAAATGATACACTTTAACGCCGCGTTTTTTTGCAGCTTCGGCATAGGGAACCAGCTTTCGGATGGGAGAAGCAGGCATTTTCCTGGATAATTCAGAGATACCTAACATAAAGACTTAAAATTTATAAATTTAATCTGCAAATATAGACCTTTCTTTAAACAAAAAACAATAATTTCTTACAATTTACGAAGAAGCATATAACACGTCTGTAAGGCCCGGATTTTTTTTTATTTTTGTTGGATTTAAATCCTATAAAAATGTCGACTTTCAGACACAAAGCATTATCAGAATTTTCGTCGCACAAAATGGAACGTTTCTGTGTAGAAACAAAACCTGTCTCTGCTTTTTTTGGTCAAAATGTTTTTGATCTCAAAAAAATGCGCAACTACCTGCCTGAAACTGCTTACGATGCAGTGGTACAGGCTATTGAAAAGAAAACCAGGATTGACCGAAGTGTGGCTGCTTTTGTGGCGGAAGGAATGCGTACCTGGGCCATGGAGCGCGGTGCCACTCACTACACGCACTGGTTCCATCCCCTGAGTGAGACAACGGCAGAAAAGCACGAAGCATTTATCAGACCTTACTCAAACGGCTGTGCTATTGAACAATTCATGGGAGATTCCCTGATCCAGCAGGAGCCCGATGCGTCCAGCTTCCCGAGCGGTGGTTTGCGAAACACTTTTGAAGCCCGCGGCTATACAGCCTGGGATCCCAGTTCGCCGGCTTTTATCATGGATCAGACACTGTGTATTCCCACCATTTTTGTGTCATATACAGGAGATGCCCTGGATATTAAAACACCGCACCTGAAGTCCATTAGGGCCCTGGACCACGCGGCTACCGATGTAGCCCGCTATTTTGACGCGGAAACGGAAAGTGTCAATGTGATCTACGGCATTGAACAGGAATATTTTGTGGTGGATCTGTCCTTATACCGGGCACGGCCGGACTTGATGCTTTGCGACCGCACCTTGCAGGGACATACTGCTGCGAAGGACCAACAGCTGGAAGATCATTACTTTGGCAATATTCCTTCCCGGGTAATGGCTTTTATGAAAGATTTTGAGACAGAAGCCTATAAACTGGGCGTATATATAAAAACACGTCATAATGAGGTAGCTCCCAACCAGTTTGAATTTGCGCCATACCACGAGGAAGCCAACCTGGCCATCGATCACAACCAGATGATCATGATGGTCATGCGCAAACTGGCCAAAAAACATAACCTGAAAGTTATTTTTCACGAGAAGCCATACGACGGAATCAACGGTTCCGGGAAACACTGTAACTGGAGTCTGTGCACCAACAAAGGCGTCAATGTCTTTTCCCCCGGCAAAACACCGCAGGACAACCTGCAGTTTTTAAGCTTTATTGCATGTACCCTGAAAGCCGTCTACGAACACCATTTTTTGATCATGTCCACCGTGGCGTCGCTGAGCAATTCATACCGCCTGGGCGGCTCCGAAGCTCCCCCGGCAGTGCTATCCATGTTCATGGGAAGCACACTTGCCGAGTTGTTGGACCTGATTGAGAAAGGCGGGGTACAGAGTAAAAAGGACATTGAGCAGGTACGGATGCAGATCGTGGGAATGGTTCCCGATATTTTCCCGGACAATACAGACCGGAATCGCACCTCTCCGTTCGCCTTCACCGGGAACCGGTTTGAATTCAGGGCCATAGGCTCCTCGGCAAACTGTGCCTCGTCCATGCTGTTTTTGAACACGGCCGTGGCACAACAGCTGATAAATTTCAAAACCCAGGTGGACAAAGAGCTGAAATCGGGATTGAAACAGGAAGATGCCCTGATAAAGGTGATCCGGAAGTTTGTCAAAGAATCAAGGGAGATTCGCTTTGAAGGGAACGGGTACAGTGCCCAATGGCAGGCAGAAGCAGCCCGGCGCGGGTTGCGGGGAATACAGGATGTCCCTGCCTCCTACAAATCATTGCTGGAATCCAAAACCGTTAAACTGATGGAAGAAACCCGGGTGATGAGCCGCAGGGAACTGGAAGCCCGGTTTGAGGTCAAAAATGAAATGTATGTCAAGAAACTTCAGATAGAAGCGCGCGTCCTGGGAGATCTGGCCATCAACCATTTTGTACCCACTGCCATCCGTCACGAAAACCTGTTGCTGGAAAATGTACGAAGTTTGAAAGAAGTTTTCCCGGCCGATGAATACCAGGAGCTGGTATCCACCCAGCTGAAAGCCATAAGAAAAACGGCAGGTTATGTGAATGACCTTCGTAACCTGGTGCATTTGCTTATAGAAGCACGTAAAAAAGCCAACCAGCTGGAATCATTGCATAAAAAAGCCGCGGCATACGCCAAAGATATATTACCCCTTATGGATCAGATACGGCATTGTGCCGATCACCTGGAAATGATTGTGGACGATGAACTCTGGCCGCTGCCCAAATACCGGGAGTTGTTATTCCTCCGTTAACCATTTTTTTACGATCTTTGTCAGGATTAAGCATTTTGTACCATGAATGACCTGGAAGCCGGGAAGTATAGCAAACGGGGAGTATCTTCTTCAAAAAACGAGGTACACAGTGCCCTGGAAGGATTCGACAAGGGCCTGTTTCCGGGAGCTTTCTGCAAAATAATACCTGATATCCTCACCGGTGATCCGGAATACTGTCTGGTGATGCATGCCGACGGGGCCGGTTCCAAATCCTCCCTGGCTTATTGTTATTGGAAAGAAACCGGGGATCCGGGAATTTGGAAAGGAATCGCCCAGGATGCCATTGTAATGAACCTGGACGATCTGTTGTGTGTGGGAGTGACCTCGGACATTATTTTAAGCTCTACCATAGGTCGCAATAAAAGGCTTATCCCGGCTGAGGTGATCAAGGAGTTGATACAGGGAAGCCGGCAATTTTGCGGGCGTATGACAGAATTGGGGATCCGCATGGAGCTTACCGGCGGTGAAACGGCAGATGTAGGGGACCTGGTCAGGACCGTGATCGTGGACAGTACCGTGTGTGCCCGGATCCGGAGGGATCTTGTGATAGATAACAGCCGGATACAACCGGGAGATGTTATTGTGGGATTGGCTTCATTCGGAAAAACCAATTATGAAGATTATTATAACGGAGGTATGGGCAGTAACGGGTTGACCAGTGCCCGGCACGATGTTTTTAATAAAACAGTTGCGGCTGCTTTCCCGGAAAGTTTTGATAACGGAATTCCTTCTGAATACGTTTATTCCGGGACCAGGAAACTTACGGATATCGAGCCCGAGACGGGGCTGACTTACGGACAGCTGGTTCTCTCCCCTACCCGCACCTACGCGCCGGTTATCAAAGATATTCTGGATACGCACCGCAGTTTTGTGCACGGTATGATCCATTGTTCCGGTGGAGGACAGACTAAAATACTTCATTTTATTGACGATCTTCATATAATTAAGGATGATCTTTTTCCCGTTCCCCCGCTATTCAGGGAAATCCAAAGGATCAGCGGAACTTCATGGAAAGAGATGTATACAGTGTTTAATATGGGACACCGTATGGAATTGTATGTGCCCGGTGAAGCAGCTCCCCTTATGATAGAAAAGGCAGCCGCTTACGGACTGGAAGCACGAATTGTTGGGAAAGTGGAAGCTATAAAAGGGCGCAGGGTAACCATTAAAAATCAATATGGCACGTTCACTTACGATAAATAAGATATTCTTCTTTAGCTGCCTGTTGTGGATGACCGCATCTTGCGGGAATACACAAGAAGAAGCACCTGATCGGTTACCTGTCATCACCGAAATTCTGAATGACACCAATTCTGCCTGGTACCTGGATCCGGCTTCTTTTCCGGATCAGAGGGAAATATTGCCAATAGGCGTTTTTGGCACTGAAAAAGAAGATATTACAGCGGTGGAAGTTCTACTCGGCTTTGATCAGTTTGACAACATAACGGGCAAAGCGGGCCGCGACGGGATCCATGATTTTGCAGGCGAATATTTCGATTTTGTTTGCCGGCCTACGGCAAACGACTCGGCCCGAATTGAAACTATAAAAAACATGGCGGGTATGTTCCGCCGGGAAGGAGACAGGCCGCCGGTCAAAGCGCTTGTGATTGCCGGAGATCCTGCCTCGGTAATAGCCTTTGAAGATCTTCAGGAACTGATCCGGGCCGGTAATCTGCGTATTGTTGCCATAAGCGTTTTAGAGGCAGGTGTTGACAAAACGCTGGATTATGTGCGACGATTACATTCGGAAAGAAACAAACGCATTACGGTAGGTGTGATCGCTTCTGAAAGCAGCCTGGCGCTTGATGCATATGATCGACTGACCAAAGAGGTGGAAGTGGTTTTCCAAGGTTTTACTCCTGACAGCCTTCCTTCTTTAACCAACCCGCTTTATCCCCTGGACAGGGAATTGATCAGGGCATACCATTTTGATTATTCCCGATCCGGCATGAACTACAGGGGTTCCCGGTACAACCCCGGGGTAATGGAAGTCAATTCTTCGGAAAATGCTGTCCGTTACGCGGTAACTTCCATGGTCAGCCAATTGTTACCGGGCAGTCATCCTCCTTTGAAATACATTCTGACCGGGGAGAATACGTTTTCACGTTATCCCGGTATCATTCTGGAGCAGCTTACTTTTTTGAGGAACTTCAGGCAAAACAACCGTTATATTTATAGACATCTTATTGATCCGAAAGTGGTTCTGATCAATCCGGGTGAAGAGGCTGCCGGAATATTGTACCAGGCATTGAGAAATGATCGCCTGGCCGCTTTCCGTACCACCCCTTCTTGTGTGCGGATACATTCGGCAGAACCGTTGGATCTTTCTAAATACCCTTTACTAAATGTTTGCATCAACCATTGAGAACAGCGTCCTGGATATGTTCCCCCAGGTGGAATTGAAGGGACACATTTCCCTTGTTACTACGCGTTCGCAGGTACAAAAAGCGGCGGAGTATCTTTCCCGGCAACCGGTTTTGGGATTCGATACGGAAACCAAGCCCCGCTTTTCTTCGGGTAAAATGTACAAGCCTGCCCTTTTGCAATTGTCTACAGACAGCCGTTCTTTTCTTATCCACCTGAAAAAGACTGGATTGCCGCCGGAACTTGTGGACGTATTGAGAGATCCCGGCATTGTGAAAGTGGGAGCTGCCGTGAGGGACGATATTATTGGGCTGCAGCGTTACGTAGCCTTTCAAGCGGAAGGATTTGTGGATCTGCAGGATATGGCACAGGAATACGGTATTGTGGAGAAAAGTGTAAAAAAGCTGGCGGCTATTGTCCTGGGCAAGCGTGTGAGCAAATCGCAGCAAACTACCAATTGGGAGGCTTATCCCCTGTCGGAAGCCCAGGCCCGCTATGCAGCAACAGATGCTTACGTATGTTACCGTATCTACCGGGAACTGATTACTCACCAGGAAGAAAAGAAATCCCCGCGTCAGCGGATGTACGAAGAAGTCCTGGAACGGGCCGCTTCCCTGGTGCATGACGAGCCGGATCTTGTAGCCAACATGGCCAATATTGCGGCATTGATTAAAGATACTTTTAAATTTTTATGGGTAGGTTTTTACCTTGTGGACGATGTAGCCGGTCAACTGGTTCTGGGCCCGTTCCAGGGACCTGTAGCTTGTACCCGGATCCCCTATGGCCGGGGCGTTTGCGGGTCTTCGTGGAAGCAGCGTAAAACGTTGATTGTTCCCGATGTGGACAAATTTCCGGGACATATTGCGTGTAATTCCCGTTCCCGCTCGGAGATCGTGGTCCCGTTGACCGACAATGAAGACCGTATCAGGGCCGTTCTGGATATTGATTCCGAAAAGCTCAATACGTTTGATAAAACCGATAAGAAGCATCTGGAGAAACTGGCTGGGCTAATTAAAAATATTTATTAACTTTGCAGTCCTTTTCAAGGTACCCTGGCCGAGTGGTTAGGCATCGGTCTGCAAAACCGAGTACAGCGGTTCGATTCCGCTGGGTACCTCCAAAAATGCTGGCTTTTAGCCGGCTTTTTTTTTGGGCAGCAGAAAGGGGTGCGACGGCATATAGGACGGCATCTATGGCCATGGGTTTGTGAATCCGGAAATAGAACTTATAATCCGGGATGAGGGTTTTCAAATAATCAAACAGTACGGGTATATCGTCTTTTTTATGGTAGGCTGCCAGGGCCAGGAGCGGTTTGTGGTGAAGGATGGTGTGCCGGGCTCCCTGCAGGGCTTTCAGCTCGTTGCCTTCTACGTCCATGACAATCAAAGAGGCCGGGGACGATTCCAATAATTCGTCAATAGTTGTGGATTCTACCCATACAGAACCCGTTTGTTGAGTTTCCACTTTCCGGGAAAGCATGGTCCCTTCATTCAAAAAGCAAACGGGTTCAGAAGTGTTTGAGATACATTTAGGGACTATGGTAATATTTCCATCCGGGGCGGTGTTATGAATAAATTTACTCAGTTTTCGCACGTTTTGGCTGTCGGCTTCACAGGCATAAATCTTTGTGTATTTGTTTCCGACGGTTTCCAGGAAATCCATGAGGGTATCCCCGGTATAGGCCCCGCAATTTATCATGATTTCTTTCCGGGTAAGTGTCAGTTCCTTAATAACATTATGTTCTGAAAAATACTGAGGCCTCCTGACGAAAGGAAAAAGGTGTGAGGCATCTTTGGTGACCTTGGCATTAATATATGCCTGCAGACTGTCTTTTGAGAGTTTGTCTTCCAGCAGGTCACATACCCGGTTAAAAGATGCGATGTCGGATGTAACATAGTCCCGGTCCATAGGTTCCAGGACGCCACGATCGTATACGGAAGATAAAAAGCTTACGATGCCTGCCCCGGGAAACAGCTGACGGTAAGGAGTAAGGTCCTGGCGGTACCCGCCGAAAAAGCACAATAACACATTGAAAGCCGGATATTGGCGGTTCAATTGTGATATGGATAATAAAGAATCTTCCGTGCGGAGTTGTATGTTGTCAATGTATTTATCGTCTATGACCCGGCCGGCAATCTGCATACCGTTTTCATTCAAAAAAATTTGGACTGTGTCTGCTATCAATCCTATACCATACAGGAACAGGGGCAGTTCGGATTGCTTCAATTCTTTGAGCAACAATTCATCCCGGTTGTATTGTCCGGCTATATGAATATTTTCCATAGTGTTGCAAAGATAGGGAATTGTCGGGCAGATTTTTTATCTTTGTTACCAACCAAACCATTCGCCCATGACGGTCAGCCTGCATTTGTTTGCTTTCCCCGTTAATTTGATAATAGGATTGTGTATTGTTTTCCTGGGATGGAAATTCAGGAAACTATACCGGGACAAATACATGACCATAGCCCTGATCCTGTTGATAGCCGTATCGCTGGTTCAGGGATTTATGCCTGCACATTTGGCTTTCACACACACCTGGCCTTTTATTGTAGTACTTACGGTGTTTTTGATTGTATTGGGATCGCGTCTGTTTTTGAAATTTTCCCTGGCAGGATTCGGGCTGTGGCTGGCATTGTGGGCCGGGATGCTGGGAACTGCCGATGCTTCCGTGACACATGTCATGGTTCCCCGCCATGAATACGCCCTTACTTCGCTGCCTTTTACCCTGCGTCTGGAAGATTTCCGGGTGACCCGGTACCAGACCGGCGAACCCATGGAATACCGGGCAACAGTTACCCTGCAGGATATCGACCGCAGGGAAGATGCCTCGGACAGTAAGGAAAATTCAGTGCTCAGGACGCTGCGGGTAAACCAACCCGTGAATTACAAAGGGCACCAGGTATATTTGATGGATTACGACTCGGCAAAAGGAGACAAGACCGATTACTGTATTGTTATGGTCACACGCCAGCCGTGGCGATGGCTGGTCTTTGCGGGAATACTGGTGTTGCTGGCGGGAGCCCTAAAAACATTTTTCACATGACGTGGGATCATTTGATATATTTTACTGTGGCAGCTTCCCTCTGCTGGATAACCGGTTCAATTTCATCATTTTTCAACCGGGGAAAAGCTTTTTTTTGGACCGTGATTATTTATTCCGCAGGAATTATCATATACAGCGCTTACATTGCCGCTTTCTGGGTATCATTAAAGCGACCTCCGTTAGTAACCATGGGAGAAACCCGGTTATGGTATTCCCTGTTCCTGGCACTGGCAGGGTTGATCACATACATGCGATGGAGATACAAATGGATTCTCTCCCTGACAACGGTTATGGCACTGGTTTTTCTTTTAATCAATCTATTGCGTCCGGAGATCCATAACCGTGTTTTAATGCCTGCCCTGCAAAGCTTCTGGTTCATACCTCATGTTACCGTATACATGTTTTCCTACGCTTTGCTGGCGTGTACTTTTTTACTGGCCCTGGCCGGTTTGATAAGGCCGTCATTGAATGTACTTCCGGCCATTGACAAATTGTGTCGTGCCGGGCTCTCCTTTTTTACCGTAGGCATGTTGCTGGGAGCTCTGTGGGCCAAACAGGCCTGGGGAGACTATTGGAGCTGGGATCCCAAAGAGACCTGGGCGGCCGTAACCTGGTTGTTATATGTGTTTTATTTTTACCTGAAAAGTATACGGCCAAAATCCAACAAATACCTGTATATTTCTTTAATCGTTGCTTTTTTGGCTTTGCAGATATGCTGGTACGGATTGCAATACCTTCCCTCGGCAAGAGGAAGCATGCATAATTACGCACTCAATATTCAGCGAAAATGAAACGGCTTCTGAACATACTCTGGAAATTCACAGGCTCCGTGATCATTGTGATTGGTACCGGAATATTTTTCTCTCGCATTGTCAACCAGGTACCACCCGACGATATGACCCTCTTTGACCGGGTCAACGTAATTGTTGACCAGGGGGGCTGTTTCATATGTCACGGAGGTCCACACGATTTTTGCAAACATATTAACTGGCCAATTTTTGGAGCAGCTATTCGCAGAGACGCCGAAAAAGGGATCCGGTATGCCAATTCTTCCTATTCCATAGCATATATTTTCGGGGATATGCCTCATGATGAAACTACTTTAGTAAAATTGCATAAAGTTATTTCCCAAAGAAGCATGCCTCCTTTAAGTTATTATGTAATACACTGGAAATCTTACATCACCCGGGATAAAAAGGAAATACTTCTGGACTGGATATATGATCAGTTCTCCACCTATTATGCCCATCCGTTACCTTCTGAAGATTATCCCTTTGAACCGGTAAATCCCGTTCCTGATCTTGCACCGTTTGATACGGATAAGGCAGCATTGGGAGAATTGCTGTTTCACGACTCACGTCTTTCGGTAGACAATACGGTTAGCTGTGCCTCCTGTCATAATCTGAAAACCGGTGGTGTTGACAACCTGGAAGTTCCGGAGGGTGTATACAACCAACCGGGGACCTTCAATTCCCTGACGGTTTTCAACGCGTTTTTTCATTCTTTCTATTTCTGGAACGGAAACGCATCCTCACTGCAAGAACTAACCTGCCAGGCCTTGCTTGATCCGGTGAAAATGGGCAACGACAGTCTGGACCGTATCTTTGACATTTTTGCCGAAGATTCCACGTTGACTGAGCGTTTCCTGGCATCTTACCCTGAAGGGTATTCAGACTCCACCATTAACCATGCCCTTGCCGAGTTTCACAAGACCCTGATCACTCCGAATTCACCTTTTGACAGGTACCTGAAAGGGGATGAAGAAGCCATAGAACAGCAGGCGCAGGAAGGATATCGTTTGTTTAAAAAATACGGTTGTGCAAACTGCCATAACGGAACGGGGATGGGAGGTACGTCCTTCGAATATATGGGAGTTGCTAACAACTATTTCCCGGACGCCAGGCAAAGAGCATTGGAAGATATGGGCCGTTACTCGGTTACATCTCTGAATTCTGATATGCATCGTTTTAGAGTTCCGGGATTGAGGAACATTGCCCTCACTTATCCGTATTTTCACAATGCTTCTGCCAAAACGATGGAAGAAGCCGTTGTCAAAATGGCTTATTATCAAAGGGATAAAAAATTATCCCGTAAGCAAGTACAGGCTATTGTGTCTTTTCTGAACACACTTACAGGAGAATACAAGGGCATCCCGTTAAATAATATCAATGGGAAAGAATACAAAGATATAGTGGGCCACTCCGGCCAGAAGTAATAAAGCCAGCCATATCCTTGAAGCGAAAAGACGTCTTTCCGAAAACAGAGAAGTGATCAAAAGTGAAGCCGGGACCATCACTACGGACACCAATCCCTTAGCATAACCCGGATATAACACCATCACTAAAACCGTGAAAAAAATGATCCAGAACATAGAACCGTAAAAACGAGATATAGTCACAGTAGTGGTGGTGTCACGATGTACCAGCCGGATGAACAAGGAGAGTATCACCAAAAGCGATAAAAGGGAGACCAGTACGATCCGTGTAATGGTAAAAGAGGCAAAAGCTGCAGAAGGATCCGGCCCCCTGAAGAATATGACGGTTTGCATCCAGTATTCCGTTATATCTTTATGGAGAAACCACAAAACGGACGAAACTAAAAAGACCGGTACCAGTATCCCGCCTAAAAAAGCTACCGCGTCTTTTCCGGACAATTTTACCATCCGTATAAAACTGATTATAATAGGTATCAAAAGAAAGAAAACGGGAGTATAAAGTATTCCGGCACAGGTAATAAAAAATGAACACAGGAAAGGACCGGACTTTGTCCCGGAAATAAAGGCAGCATATACCAATGCATATACGGAAGCTGCCGTAAGGAGAGCAGCTGCGAACATGCGTGGGTTTTCATACGTTTGCGGGAAACAGGAAACCAGCCAGACGTAACAAACCATGATCCATTGCGTTCGTTCAGGCAGAAGCCCAAAGCGGTCGTTCAGGAAAGAAAGCAATACCCCGGTTGCCAATAGGATAAAAGACTCGGACAAATGCAGGTACCATAGGCAGGAACTTTCTGTGATTACACAATAAAACACGCGAAATACCGCCATTAATAAGAAGGACAACAGGAATGCGCCGGTAAGACTGCGTTTAATGTATTGGATCATATTACGATTTTTGCATATTTATAAGATCTTCTCCAATATCTTTACGGTAATACATATTCTTGAAACAGATACGGGTTATTTCCCCGTAAGCTTTTTTCCTGGCCTGCTCCGGAGTGGACGCCAGCGCAGATACGGCCAGCACACGTCCTCCTGCAGTTTTTACCTTCTGTTCCCCTGCCGTCCCCATATGAAAGACTATTGCATCCTTAACAATGTCCAATCCTTCAATATCATACCCTTTTTCATAAGAACCCGGATATCCTCCGGAAACTGTCACAACAGTTACACAATGCTGAGCTGACACGGTAAGATCCGTTTTATCCAGGGAACGTTGTTTCAATGCGGCACAGGCAGCAGCCAGATCTCCCTCCAGACGCATTACTACGGATTCCGTCTCGGGATCACCCATCCTGACGTTGTATTCAATAAGGTAAGGATTTCCTGCACAATTCATCAGACCAAAAAATATAAATCCGCGGTAATCGCAACCTTCTTTATGTAATCCGGATAAAGTGGGCCGGATGATCCTTTCTTCCACTTTTTTCATAAAGTCCTCATCGGCAAAAGGTACGGGTGATACGGCTCCCATTCCTCCCGTGTTCAGACCGCTGTCGTGTACGCCTATCCTTTTGTAGTCCTTTGCCTCGGGAAGGATTTTATAATGTATCCCGTCGGTGATTACAAAAACGGACACTTCAATACCCTCCAGGAATTCTTCCACGACCACTTTATTTCCGGCCGTCCCAAATTTTCCTTCCAGGATCTCTTTCAGGTGTTCCCGGGCATTCTGTATTTTCGTTTCAATCAATACGCCTTTTCCTGCTGCCAGCCCGTCTGCTTTCAACACATACGGAGGGCGCAAGGTTTCTAAAAAATGACAGGCTTCCCGGTAATGATTTTTGTCAAAGGTTTGGTAACGGGCTGTGGGGATGTTGTATGCAGACATAAAGCCTTTTGCGTAATCCTTACTGCCTTCCAGCCGGGCGCCATCACTACCCGGTCCCACGACCAAAATAGCCGCTAAATCCGGATCCTGCAGACAAAAATCTTTTATCCCTTTTACCAAGGGTTCTTCAGGCCCCACCACAAGCATATCTATATGGTATTGTAAAAGGGCAGCACGTACAGCTGTAAAATTAGTGGGCGATAATGCAACATTAACTACATGCTTTCCGTTTGTTAAAGTGAGAGCGGCAGTTCCCGGATTACCCGGAGCTACAAAAAGTTCTTTGACCAAAGGTGACTGACACAATTTCCAGGCAAGCGCATGCTCCCTTCCGCCGGAACCCAAAACAAGAATTTTCATAACACAAAGTTAAATATTCTAATGAGAGGTGTAACATTTATTCGGGGAATACGTCAATATAACAGAACCGCAAACACAAACTATTAATAATTAACAACCATGAAAAAAACACTTTTTACAGTACTTCTTCTGATCGGGAATCTGACCCTGTCTTTTGCTCAGGATCAACTGAAAGATATTGTCCTGCAATTTTCCTCTATGCCTAAAGCGGAACACATACACGTAGGAGGGTTGATGATGCGAATTGCACAAGTATGTGCAGACGATCAGGAATCTGAATTCATCAGCGGGATACGTTCCGTATCTATTTTATCCCTGGAACATTGCGACCAGAACATTAAAGAGGCCTTTGGCAAACAAATTGAAAAAATCAGGGATAACGACCTGGAACTGCTTGCCGAAGTAACTGAAGAATCTGAAAATGTACGGATTCTGGCTCAAATCAGCGATGATATCATTGAACGGTTTGTTGTGATCATAACCGGTGATGATGCATCACTTATTCAGATCAACGGAAAAATAGATCTGGTACATATGGAAGAACTTATAGCCCAGAACACAAATAACACTATTAACTAAAATGAAAACAATTTACTGTATAAAAAGAGGTATTTATCCGGTGATAGTCGTAGTAGGAATAACCATAGCCCTTTTGGTAATGGCCTTTACAAAAAACTACAGTATGGCAAATAGTACTAAATTTGCCAACGAGAAATTATCATCCGAAACGTTCCTGGAATTAGTCGCAGAAGATCAAAATGTTTGATGCCCAGTCTTTCAAGGATACTTTCCTGCCCTGTCACAGGCAGCTGTACATAACCGCCTACAGATTGCTCAACAACCGGGCTGAAGCCGAAGACACCGTACAGGATGTATACGTGAAACTCTGGAATATCCGGGAAAAACTAACAGGACTAGATAACCCGCAGGCCTATGCTGCCACAATGATCCGAAATCTTTGCCTGGACAGGCTCCGCTCACCGGCAAGAAGAACTTCCCAAAAAGATGCAACTGAGATTCTGAAGTCAGAATTTGTAGACACAGCAGGCCAAATGGATCAGAAAGATGAACTTAAGATGGTGATCAGCCTTGTAGACAGGCTCCCGGAAAGACAACGAGAAATTTTCAGACTGAGACACTTTAGCGAATTTACCCTGAAAGAAATTGAACAAATAACCGGTTTAAATCCGGTAAATATCAGGGTACATTTAACAAGAGCCCAAAAAAATATAAGGCAGCAATACGAAAAAATGAACCGCCATGGATATCAAGAAGATTAAAAAGATCATGGATCAACATTACGAACAGGTGGAAGTACCTGAGGATCTGGAAGCAAAGATTTCAGCTACTATAGACCGGCTGGCCGCACAGGAAGAACCTGTCCTGATCGCACTGAAACCCCGTCATGCTATATGGAAAACCATTGCCGTTGCTGCCTCAGTCGTACTGCTAGTAACCCTGGCTGTTTTTGTCCCTGTAAGGGAACCCGCCGTACAATTGGCAGACACCTACACCAACGTGGAAGAGGCGTACGACGAGACCGAAAAAGTACTGCAATACGTTTCGTCTCTGATGAATAAAGGCATTGATAAAGTGGAAGAGTTGAATAAATATTTAGAAATCAATAAAAAATGAAAAAGACATTACTTATCATCCTGACTGCATTATTTGTAGTCCCGGTTTTTGGTCAAAGCAAATTTTATACGAAATATGCTGCTTACGAAGGTATGACCAAAGTCTACATTTCCCCTTCCATGTTCTCTCTGATTGGGGAAGATGCTCAACTGAATGTTTCCGAAGATTTGGATATATCCGGCATTATCAATAATTTAAAAGGACTCTATATTCTGTCTACAGACAATCAGAAGTACATTAGTGAAATGGAAAAAGATTTCAATGATCTGATCAAGAACGGACAGTTTGAAACTTTAATGGAGGTGGAAGAAACGACTGAAAAAGTGGTTATCTACTTACAGAAAAAGGATACGCTTATCACTGACATTTACATTTGCGCACGGGAAGACAATGAATTGAATATCATATGCCTTATAGGGGAAATGACTCAGGAAGATCTGAAAGGATTGATGAAAAACGTGAATTGATCACCGGATCATTCATACATCAGCATAACCGAGTAAGATCCTTTATATATACCGTTTTTCTGTTCTCTGAGATTTTTAGCACTTGCTGAAAATCTCAGAATTTTTTCTGTATCATGGTCATTCGGAATATCATAAGATGCAATAACACCTCCGGAGTTTTCCAAATCTCCTGAAATCAGAATTATGTTACAGGCAATATCATTATCTGAAGCCAATCGAACCGAACCCAGATTCATATATTCTGAAAGGTTGTCCAGGAGAATACCTCTTGCCATGCTGGGAGACACAGAAACGCCTTCAATGATTTCAGCCGTAATATGACCTGTACAGGTTACTTTCTTCTGACCATAGAGTACTGTTGTGGACAGAAACAGAAACAGAACAACTATGAATCTACGTACCATGGTTTTCGATTTTTAATTCAAAAAAAGGCTCCGGGAAATCGTAACGGGACAGTAGTGGACAAATATAATGAAAAATACAATTAGAACAAACACCTTTGTCCCTTGATTTATCCCATAATGAAGCATGATAATCATTGATGGATTCCTTAACATAAGTCATAGGATTCCGGTACATATTGGCTACCGGTGCATCGTCCGGAGATCCGCAAACATCACCGTTAGGCAGGATAAAAGTACGGTAGAAATAATGGTTATTCACTATCCGTATACGTTCTTCATACGGGATGGCCGCCGCTCCGCAGGCAAGTCCATCCTGTAACAGAAACACGTTTTCTTTAAAAAAACCTTTGTCATCGCCGGTATCCACTACCGATATGTAAAAAGACTCAATACTTAACTTCTTTACCAACTGGTGACATTCATCCAGTTCTTCTCTGTTTTTAATGACAAAATTAAAAGTATAGCCGTCCCGTGGATCAATATGCATTTTTCTGTCCATAGGAAAGTCAACAATCACAACGGTATCTTTGGGGTCCAGTATTTTTCCGGTATCGCTGTCACAGTTTTTGTAATAAATGTGATAACGGGATTTCACAGGAGATGTATTCAGCATGGTAACAATATCTTCAATATCCGGATGGAGTGTTATGTCGCCCCCGCATACATTGATGATAAAGGAATCGTATTTTGAAACATCTTCCAGGATGTCGCGTACCAACCGGGTGTCCATGAAGCTTGTATCCCCCTGTTTATGGCAACACTTAAATTGCCGGAAATACACCGGACACAAAGTACAGTCCCGGGAACATTCGTTGTCAATAAAAAGGGTAATGTTGTTTCCGGATTTTCGGATTTCTCCTTTTGTGACCGAATGCATCCGGAAATGATATGGCGTCAGTACAACCGGCCTTTCCATCCCCTTGTCTGCCCGCATCATTGTTCCCATCTTATGGTCACATACTTTTTCAATAAAAGCTTTCCCTTTTATGTAATTTTCAGACTCCTCCGAAAGTTCCACTACTCCGAAAGCGGCAGGAACAAGCAGTTCATTGATAAGCCGGGCTACGACCGGATCGCTGTTGGAAATAATCGCATTCATATCCCTTGTATTGAGTAACAATACATTGGCATCCTTAACAACGGGATATACGTAGGGTTTCAGAGAGAACCAGTATGTATCGGGAACATGTTTCATTGGAAGGGTTGATGCATAGTTATAGCTGTTCGGAATAAAAATATGCCGGAATAAAAATTAGTAAAGAAACTGAGATGGATTAAAGCGTATCCTCAGTCGGCTTTTTATACGTGAAACACCCCTGGTAAGAGTTGTCGGGAGTTTGCACAATAACCGTATAGAGGCCGGGTTTTTCCATATCGGTTAACCGGCACACATTTACTACACCGTCTGTACTGACTGCTTCTGTGATCTGGAACGATTCGTTATCATTGATCACTATCAGCTGACATCTTACATCCGGATTTAAATAGCGTACGCACATTTCTTTTTCTTCCAGATCTATCCAGACAGCCGGTGCATCTGCACAACGAACGGCTGTACTATTATCGGCTGATGTGGAAAAGCGGGTTATACTTCTGGGTTTGGGTGTAGTCGGACCCGTTTGGTTCATTTCAACTATTACACTATGATCCTGTGCAATCGTTGAAACAGGAAAACTTAATAAAATAACTAATGTGAAAATAAAAAAGTGTAGAGTCCTCATTGCTGTATGTTTTGAATCATTACAAAGATAACGGCTTTTCAAGAAAAAAGCCATCAAAACAAGTCAAAATATGGTCAGCATTGATTTTGTAACAACCTGATAATCAACGTGAAACAAATATAAAAAGTCAGCAGTGAAAATATCGCCATAATTAACTGATTATCAACTACATATATTATCTCATTGATTTTCAGCCATATAGACATCTTTTTGCGTATGGCAATATTGTAAACTCTCTGCTATATATTCATCCAGCGATTCGTCCAGTCCCAGTTTTAGTGCCAACCGTCTTTTGCGGGAATAAATGGATTTCCCGTTCCCGTGGTTGTAAAATACGCTCATTTCCGTGGCGGAAAAACCGCAACACAGCAACCCAATCAAATTGATATCGTCGTTGTTCAGGTCGGGATGCTTTTCTGTCAGGTAATCTATCACCCCGTCGTATTTGGCGTTCACCACCTCGCTCAGATCATCCAGGGCCCCTTCGCTTAGCCGGTTGATGTTCATGGTCTTGTTGAATTGTTTGACAAAAGCATCCGGCACGCCCCCGTAACGGTAAGACAGGTCTATGAGTTCCCGGATGGTCTGAATCCTTTTTTCAAGCACTTCTTTCAATTGGGTTTCCACCATGTTTTGTTTGTCCAATTTTTCCAACAGCGTATTGTTGTACAGGGCCGATTCCGTTTTCAATTGTTCAATAAAGGAGATCTTCTCGTTGATGTCCTGGTGTTTCCGGTCTATGATCACGCAGAAGATGATGGTCACGATAACGGCTATCAAACTGATCAACACGATCATGTAATGGTTCATCCGGGAACGGTACTCCAAACGTTGGTTGATGTTTTCCAAACGCTGGTTGTTGTAGCGTTGCTCTATCTCGTAAAGATCCATACGACGGGATTCGTCTATTATGGAATCTGCTAATCTTCGGTACTGTTCAGAATAATGTATCGCTTCCTGATATCTATTTTCCGCTTTAAGAACTTCTGTTAATGTCTTTAATTGACTATGAATGGAGTTAGGATCGGAACTTTTTTTTATATTTTCATAATAATACCGTGCAGAATCCGCTTTTCCCATCATGGCATAAGCCCTGCTTAACGTATGATATGTTTCGGAAGAAAAAGATACTGTCCCGTGATTATTTATTACATATAACGCCATATCCCGCGCATGAGGATAATCTTCATCTATCAGGCATGTACTGGCCAATAGGGAATAATTGTGGAACAAAGCTACGCTATCATCCATTTCACGAGCCAGGTCCAAAGCTATATGCAAATAATGGTAGGCACTGTCCAGTTGTGCCGTGGAACGGTATTTCTGACCTAAGAGACTGGCCACAGAGTATTCATTTCTTTTGTGACCGGCTAACCGGAAATACTCCATGGAAAGTTTGTACTTGTCAATATCTACCTGATTCTCAATGTATATTTTTTGATAAAGCCACGCCATCTGGGAATTTATCAGCCCTGTCGTCAGGTAATCTTTGGTCTGCAAGGCTATTTTTTCCGCTTCTGCGTAAATTTCCATAGCCTTTTGCGGGTCGTTCATTTCTTCTACACAAATCCCTTTGTACAATAGAGCTTTGGCGTATTTTTCATGGTTTCGGCTGCCCTTGTAAAAATTTACGGCTACATTGATGAGCGAATCATTACGTAACGGAATGTAGTTTTTATGACGTGCCTGTGTCAGCAACAACGCGTAATAGGCTCTTTCACGTCGAGTGCGCACGGCCCCTTCAGGAATGGAATTCAAAACATTATAAGCACTGTCCGGCCTAAAATTCATTAAACTGTCCACAGAAGTAAGCAATGACGGATGTATGGGAGGCACGGTATGACAACCGGTCATTATAAACAGGAAAACCAGGGGTATTAAGAATTTTCTCATTGCTTACCAGGCTAAATTAACAAATATAGATCAAAAAAAAATAACGCAGAAAATTAATTCTGCGTTATGGTGCCCGGAACAGGACTCGAACCTGCACAAGGTTGCCCTCGCTAGTCCCTGAAACTAGTGCGTCTACCAATTCCGCCATCCGGGCTTGTAAACCTGCAAATGCGTTGCATATAGTTTTTCAAAGGGAATGCAAAGATATACAAAAACTAAAAATACGCAACGTCTTGCGACAATATATCTTTTAACAAATTATTGGCAAGCCGGCTGGCCCCAATGCGAAACAGGGAAGGTGTCAACCATTCCTCTCCCAGTATCTCTTTTACAATGGAATGGTATTCAAGAGCTTCTGCAGAAGTTGAAATTCCTCCTGCCGGCTTGAACCCTACCCGCTTTCCGGTCTGCTGAAAATATTCCGCAATGCATTTGCACATAACCGTAGCCGCAAAAGGAGTGGCTGCAGGTTCCATTTTACCGGTAGAAGTCTTTATGAAATCCGCCCCGTTTTCCATAGCCAGAAAAGATGCTTTCCGGATATTATCCTCTGTTTTGAGTGCCCCCGTTTCCAGGATGACTTTCAAATGGGTGTCAGGTCCCATGGCTTTCCTGATCCCGCGAAGCTCTGCCACAACCCTGTCGTATTGCCCCGCAAAGAAATAATTCAGGGAAATGACCACGTCTACTTCATCGGCTCCCTGTTCCACGCAAAGGGAACATTCCTGTTCCTTGATCTGCGTAAATGTCTGGGATGCCGGAAAACCGGCTCCCACAGCAGCGATCTTCACGTCTTTAACCTGTAAGTTTTCCCTTACAGCTCCTATCAATGCGGGATACACACAAATAGCCGCAACGTGAGGCATACCCGGATAGTCTTCTGCAAAGCGGTTCACGTTTTGAGCAAACAGACTGCCACGGGCTTCCGTATCGGTAGCATTCAGGGTAGTCAGGTCAATAAAACTGAAACATTGTAGTAACGCATCCATATTATTCTCTTTTTTTACTGTCAATGATTATGGTTACCGGGCCGTCGTTGACCAGATTTACTTCCATGTGAGCCCCAAACTCCCCGGTTTCAACTTTTATTCCCGTGTATTCCTGTAACAGCTTACAGAAAGATTCATACAGAGGAATGGCGACGGCAGGTTCTGCTGCCTTTACGTAAGAGGGCCTGTTTCCTTTACGGGTAGATGCATGAAGTGTAAACTGGCTTACCACCAGCAACTGACCCGACACCTGCGAAACAGAAAGATTCATAACCCCTTGATTATCATCAAATATTCTCAGGTTCGCGATCTTGCGTACCATCCATTCCAGGTCTTCACGGTTGTCTTCATTTTCAAATCCGGCCAGGATCAGCATACCCGCACCGATGTTTCCTTTCAGTGAATCTTCAATTTTTACCGAGGCTTCCGTTACCCTTTGAATTACTGTTCTCATACCTTTATGCGGCTACAACCGTCTTAATTCCTTTCTTTTCCACTTCCCGGGCAATGGTTTCCAGTGTATCCGGGGAACATTTCTGCAAGCCTTCCAGGGGAGTGGGTCTGTCCAGGGTATATACCATCACCTCCTTAGGACCCAGTTCATCCAGGAGCCCGTACCAGGCTTCCAGTTCCTTTTCCGTGGTGTTGTCCACCTGAGTGCCTTCTATCATCCCGCTGAAAAACAAGGTCTGGAGCGTAAAATCACCTTCAAAGCGTTTCAATGCTTCCACGGTCCGGAGCAGCGAATACCCTTTTCCCGGCCGGTTGATCTTTTGCAGTGTCTTTTCAATTGCCGAGTCTATCTTCAGGATTCTTTGATCTGCCAGCAACAACCCTTCAAAAACTCCGGGGATCTGAAGTGTCCCCGAGTTGGACAAAACACAGACTTGTGAGTCCGGACTCAGGACATCGCGAATGGCAACGGTATCCTGCATGATCTTAAGAAAATCCCTGTGCAGTGTAGGTTCTCCGTTCCCGGAAAAAGTAATTACATCGGGCAATTTGATTTCCCTAGCCAGCTTTTTCAGTTTTTCCTCCAATGCAACGGCAACCTCCTTTGCCGAGGGTACCAGTTCATTCAGATCCGGCTGACCGGCAACAGGTTGGGGATTCCATCCGCATTCGCAATATACGCAATCGAAATTACAGACTTTACGGGCGACCGGCATCAGGTTAATTCCCAGGCTTGAGCCCAGGCGCCTGCTGTGGATCGGTCCGAAAACCGGACTATGAAAGATCCTGTTTTCCATATCAATCCAGATTTATGCTGACCCTTATACGTGGTATTATGGTTTTGGGACGGGTAAGGTACAAAGGAACTGAATCCCTGCAGGTTAGCGTGTCAATAACAGGCAGCAGACGTAATGCGGGATCCTTGAATAAAGAATCCCGGTCCATGCGCCAGGGCTGTATCTGTGAGGAATCAGGCGGCAATATCCTGAGCAGGGATTGCTTGAATATTACATCGTGAATTCCGGGTACAGAATCCTTTAACCAGGCATTAAAATGCTCAACAAGCTCCTTTTGACGGGCAATGTAGGAAAGCTGTTCGTTATACGCCGACCGTTCTGCGTTGATATTCCTTCGTAATTGAGTCAATAAGGATTTAAAACGGGCCGGACGGCTTGCGTAATGATCCAATGTGGCCAGAAACTGTTCGGTAGTATATCCGTGTTTTTCCAAAATGGGAGGATATACCAGCGTGGAATCGGCCAGACGGCCCAGTGTTCCGTCACGTTCCAGGATAAGGTCTGTCAGGAACATTTCCCTTAAAACCAATTGGAAATCTTCCCTGGGAATCCTCCCGGCGGAAGGTCCGGAACAACCGGCTAACAATAACAGGATACAGACAAAGGTTAGCGCAAATCTCATATACCCGCAAAGGTAAAGAAAATTGCGGTTTGTGCAGGTACTTTTAAAGGTTGCCCAACTGTAATTTCGGCTCCGCTCAATACTTCTGTTCCCTTAACGGCATCGCCCAGCCCCTGTGTGTAACGCTCCCACTCCAAAGCAACCGGTTCTCTCCCGTTATTGATCAATACCATAACGCATTCATTATCCAGAATTCTGAAATAAACGTACATGTTTTCCTCGTAACGGGGCAGGTAATGTAGCAATTTTCCGTATTGAACCGTTTTTGAGGATTTTCTCCAGGTCAACAAACGGGAGATGTAATTGTAAACGTTTTCTTCCAGGGGATCCCTTCCTTCAGGAGTCAGAACGCGTGCAGGCATGGGTACCCTTTCCTCGCCGTGACCCAGGCGTTTGGGATCTTTTGCTGCCATCAACACCTCTGTCCCGTAGTATATTTGCGGGATACCCCGGGTGGTTGCCAGGAAAGTGTACGCCATTTTCAGTTTCTCGGGATTTCTCCCCAACATTTCGTACATGCGGTTGGTGTCGTGATTCTCGGCAAAGATCAACAATTCATTGGGGTTTTTATAAACGAAATCGTTGGCAATCATGTTGTAAAGACGTACCATTCCCTGTCCCCACTGGGGATCGCTATCTTCCATGAAAGCCCGGGTAATCTCGCCCTGGAGCGGGAAATCCATTACAGTAGGGCCGCCGGGCCGGGGACCCCGTTCCCAGTAAGCAACCTGTTGGGGATGGTTGAACCAGCATTCGGCCACAACCGTCGCATCGGGGTATTCTTTGCGCAAAGCAGCCGTATAAGCAGAAATGGCCTTTTCATCCGAATAGGGATATGTATCTATGCGCACACCGGCCAGTGATGCGTATTCCATCCACCATACGGAAACTTGAATAAAATAGTGTAAAATAAAGGGATTTGTCAGGTTCATGTCCGCCATGGAAGTATCGAACCAGCCCTGTACGCAAAGATCTTTATCCGCTTGTGCAGCATGGGGATCCATATGGGTAGTCATGGAAAAATTGGATTTGGTATAGGTGTCAAAGACGTTGATCCAATCTTTGAAAGGCAAGTCTTCCATCCACCAGTGGGCCGTTCCGCAGTGATTGGGTACTATATCCTGGATAAAAGATATTCCTTTCTGAGCGGCTTCCAGGACCAGTTCCCTGTACAACTCATTGGTACCAAAACGGGGATCAATCCGGTAATAATCGGCACAGGCATAACCGTGATAAGAAGCACGCGGTTCGTCATCGAAAGTTACGGGAGTAGGCCATACGGCTGTAATACCAAGTTTATGCAAGTAATCCAGGCTCATTCGCATTCCTTGAAGGTCTCCCCCTTTCCGGCCGTAATCATGCCCGTAACCGGCTTTTTCAGCGGTTTCCTCAACAGAATCGTTTGAGGGATCCCCGTTCACAAAACGGTCCGGCATCAACAGGTACAAGACATCGGAAGGATCCAGGCCCCGGCGAGCAGACGATCCGGATTCTCTTTCATTCAATGTGTAATTGAAACGTATTTTATCTTTCCCGTCGGTCCATTCCAGTGTATATTCACCAGCCCGGGTACCGGCAGGGATTATTACGTCCAGAAACAAATAATTGGGACTGTCTGCTTTATGTACTCCGGCGATCTCCATTCCGGGGGTAATACTGTTTACTGTACCTTTTCCCAGGCCGGGACCGTTTATCATCAATTGCAACGGCGTCTCCATTCCGGTCCACCAACAAGGCGGTTCTATCCTTTCTACTGACGGTTTTTCATATTTCATGGCACTGGCTGCGGTTATCATTGCCGGGATTAAAAGGAATAACAGGAAAATTCGTTTCATAATACTATTTTAAGGTTAGGATATGAAAACCGTGAGGTTCCATTTCCCATATTAGGTTGTTGCTTATTTCATATTCCTGGCCGGTGTAACAATCCAGGTAGCTCCCGTCTGTCTGTGATCCGGTAAGGGTGAAAGATACCGGGCTGTCAGAAAAATTGAACAGTGACAGGACTTTGTTTCCTTCAGCTTCCCTTACAAATGCAAAAATATTGGAAGGGCCGTCGTGAGGTATTTCCTTCAGGACACCTCCGTAAGGAGGGACCTGCAAAGCAGGATGTTTTTTCCGCAGTGCTATCAGGTTTTTGTAAAATGCCGTGAATTCCGCGCTGTTATGCGGTTGCAGGGTGTCTTTTTCAAAAAATTCCAGGCGTTTTGTATTGCCTTTTTCCTGGCCTGTGTATATCAGGGGAATACCGGGTAAAACAAAGGTCAGTGCAGCCATCTGGTGCACGGCCTCTCCCATGCGTTCAAATTCTGTGCCGCTCCAGGAATTTTCATCGTGGTTGGATGTAAAGAGGAGTGGAATAGCATTGGGACCAAAGTCGCGATGCATGTCATTGAGGCACTTGCGGATGCTGTCGGCGTTCTTTTCGCCCCCGGCAACACTGTTCATGGTGTGATGCAGTTTCCATGCATAATACGCATTAAAGGCCTTCTCTGTGTTCACGGGGTTCTCGGACTCGGCGAGCATAAAAATTCCGGGACGGTGGTGCCGCAGTTCGGGAACGGCGTGGTTCCAGAAATCAACAGGGGTCAAATCGGCCATATCACAGCGAAATCCGTCAACCCCTACATCCTCGGTCCAGAAACGCATCTTTTCCAGCATGGCTTCCCGCATTTCCCCGTTTTCGTAGTTCAGCCGCGCCACGTCGGACCAATCGTATAGGAATTCGGGTTTCCCGTCGGGTCTGCGGATGTACCAGTCTTGCTTATCCAGCCATACGGCATCGCGTGAAGTATGTGCAGCAACCCAGTCCAGGATGACTTTCATATCCAGCTCATGGGCCCGGTCTACCAGATTGCGGAAATCTTCCAGGGTCCCGAATTCCGGATTTACGGCTCCGTAATCACGAATGGAATAATACGAACCCAGCGTACCTTTCCGGCCTTCCTGTCCTATGGGATATATGGGCATAAACCATAACACGTCTATTCCCATCTCCTGTAATTCCGGCAACATAGCCGCGAAAGCATTGAAAGTTCCTTCCGGGGTAATCTGTCTTGTGTTCACTTCGTATATTGCTGCATTTCGGATCCATCCGGGATGGATTTCCTTTTCTTTCTGTTGCGAGCAACCTCCTGCGATAACTGTCATAAAGATTATTATTAATAGAGTATGTTTCATAATTCCGGTTTTATCATTCATTCTTCAATATGGTAAATCCTTTAGAAGCGACCATGGTTTCTCCCATGTAAGGTACCAGATCATCAGTTTTCAGACCGAAAGGCAGCTCCAGGGAACGAAAGTCAAAGAGATCGTCTCCTTTATTAATACATACGGCCACTACCTGATCCATATAAATGCGCACGTAGGCCAGGACATCCTGATCTACGTATAAGGGGAAAAGGTCTCCGTAAAGAAGTGCCATATTGTTGTTTCTCAATGAGGTAAGTCTTTTTACACGTTCTTTCAAACGGATCTGCATGGGTGTATAGCCGTCAAATACCATCATCCTGCGGTTGTCCGGATCGTTGGCGCCCGGCATGCCAATCTCATCGCCATAATAAATACAGGGTATGCCCGGCAATGTCATATTAAAGGCATGGAGCATAGCCAGGTATTCGTAGCCAATGTCGGAGCCGGTGCCAATATCCCGCTTCCACCCTGCCAGCTTGTGGTCTTCATCCATAGCCAGCGCTCCACCGGCAAGTGAGATGTACCTGGCTTTGTCGTGGTTACCGCTTATGTTGCCCATAAGGTTGTGGTATCCGTATTGCATAAGTCCCGATTGCAGTTCATTCCACAAATCTACAAAAGAGCCGTCAGTATTCACCGTAGTGTTTAAAAAGGTGTGATAGAGGTTGAAATCAAATTGCCCGTCCAGCATGCCTTTTTTTACATAACTGTTTATCAGGGAAGGAGAACCGTACGTCTCCCCTATCTGGAAAACAGTTCTTTCCGGATAATTCTTAACGATCTTCCGGGTTAAGGTACGCCAGAACAATTCGTCTATGTGTTTGGTAGCATCGTGACGGAATCCGTCCAGATTGAAATTTTCCAGCCAGTAAAGTGCCGAGTCAGATAAAGCCTCGCAAACTTCGGGGCGGGAAAAATTGAATTTTGGTATGTGTTTGTCAAACCAGGTGGTCAGGCGGAATTCATCCCAAAGCTCAAAATTGGGCCGTCCGTCAGGCGTTACCGGGGAGGTGACCCAGTCCGGATGTTCTTTCAACGTGGGTGCAGCCTGATGCATATGGTTAGCTACATGGTCCAGGATCACATTCATATTGTTCCCGTGCGCCTGATCAAGCAAACGGGTAAGGATACTGTCGTTACCAAAACGGCTATCTACTTTAGTGATGTACAAGGGCCAGTAGCCGTGGTATCCGCTGAATCGCGTTTTAGGATCTTCTATACGGCCCCAGGCATCATAAGGGTTCTGCGTTATGGGAGAAAGCCATATAGTGTTGATCCCCAGGTCTTTGAAAAAGCCTTCGTCGATTTTGCTGATGACTCCGTACAGATCGCCTCCGTAATAATCCACTTTGGGGAGCACTTCCGGAGAGTTGATCTTACGGTCGTTCGCCGGATTTCCGTTAAAGAAACGGTCTATAAAAACCTGGTACATGATCAGGGTGTGTTTGTCTTTCCGCTCAAGCTTATCGGGACTGGTAACAGGCCGGCCTTTTTCCAAAGGGATCAGCAAGTCGTTGGAAATGCCGTGGTCGTTTACTGCCCAGGCCCTGATCCAGGAACGGTCCTGCAAAGCGGTAAAACCGGGTAACATAACATTGTAGGAATCCGTAATATGAACGGTTTGAACCAAACTGTTTTGCCAAAAAACATACAAAGTAGCCGGTGTGTTCTCTGCTTCTAACGTAAACAAAGCATCGGTATCCGGTAACGGTGGAAACACAGCCAACCGGGGTGCTTTTTCGGAAACAGGAACTTTTTTCCTGACAGGGATGTGTCCGGTCTGTCCTTCTATTTGTACGTTAAGCACAGTCATAAGAGGGGTGTCTTCCCGGAGAACCACCATTACGGTATCGTATCCTGGATGAGGGATAACCTTCAGATGCGGGGAATCGGTTTTTTCAACCAGATCAGCCGACGGGAAAAAATCCCGTACCAGGATAAGTGTCGTATCCTGTTCCAGAGTAAGAATTGTTGTCGGTTCCAGAGCATCAAAAAACGGTTTTCTGGAAACAGACGGAGAACATCCGTATACAATGATCAACAATCCTACCAGTATTAAACATGAAAATTTTCTCATGTTGATTCTATTTGATCGCAAAAACAACAGAAGTCATGGCATCCATCTTCACGGTATATTCGTCAGAGGATTCCTTAAGGTAGACATTTCCCATACTGACTACAGTACTTTGAATATCATCCTGTACGGGAAAAGATATCTGTTGATTGCCAAGATTATGAAAAACAAGCAGTTTTTCACTACCGGAGGTCCGGTACCATGCTGCAAGGGATTTGTAAGCAGAAGCTCCCTGGTGGTTGTAAACCGGGTGTTCTGTCATAGTTCCCCGGGACAGTGCCGGATAGGTATTTCTGGCTCTCGCGAATTTTTTATAAACATTCAATATGGATGAAGAATCGGCTTCCTGGGTAAGTACGGTCCCTACTGCAGTAGAAAGGTAAGAATCTATCTGGTCGGTATAGGTAGTGGTATAGCTGTCACCCCACAACATGGGACTGCGGACATACAGATCGCCGTTCGTTTTGGTCCCAATATAACCCATTTCTTCACCGTAATAAACATAAGGGGATCCGGAAGATGTCAGTAAAACAGCAGCAGCCAGCTTTGTTTTACCTACCGATCCGCCAAGGTCTGACCGGGCACGGTTCTCATCGTGATTGGATAACTTGGTAGCATGTATAAAACCGGTCCTGTATTGTTGATACAATTGCTCATAGGAAATGATATCTTTGGCAAAATACAAGCCCGTACTTTCCTGAAGTGCCCATTGCAACCGGTGCCAAAATGAAAATTCAAACAAAGCGGGCAACCCTTTGTAATAAGGAGCTACTTGTTCGTACCCTGAATACACTTCCCCGACCATATAGATATCTGTCTGGTGTGTCTGCCTGAAGTACTGGTTTACCGCATTGTAGAATTTTTTCAAAAATTCCGGGTTTTCATCTGAAAATTCGTTGTGGTAAATATGCTTTACCGCATCCAGACGAAATCCGTCAACGCCGGCATCTATCCATGTTTTGGCATCTTCAACGATGGCCAGGAATGCTGGAGAATGTTCTGCGGTTTCCACACTCCCGTAATTAAGGTCTGCAAACCAGTTGGTCCAGAAATGGGAGTGAAACATGGTAGCCCCGGGTAACTGCAGGTCATACACAATATCCGGATTGTCGTTTGTGTATAAAACGAGGGGTTCTCCGAATGTGATCTTTGAGCCTGATTTGCTCTGGGCTCCGTATTTTGTATTGTTATTCCATTGCGTGGTACTGGTGCGGATCAGGAAACCCCAGGATGAACTGTAAGAAGTGGAAATTTCGTATTGTCCGTTCCCTTTGTCGTAAAACTTTTTCAGTATTCCGTCTCCAAAATACAGGTATTTGGCGTTTTCCGTAGATTGATCCGGATTGTCCGGATCCGTTCCGGTAGTTTCACTGACTATCAATTCCGGTTGGGCCGGATTGCTCCAGTCCAGACTAAACTTCAGGGTTTTATCTCCTGTCATGGAGACCGTGAACCATTGTCCGCTGTCGTATCCTGCAGCACCTTCCGTATTGATCATGGCAATGTTGCCTGCTGTAATATCTGCCGCAGGATCATCCGAAAATATGTAGTAATCCCTGTAAGGATTGTCACCGGATTTTATGGCTTCCTGAAACCACCAGTGTTCCCTTCCGGAATGATTGATTACATAATCCAGGTATACCTTGATGTCCAGTTTGTGTGCTTCCTGAACAAAATCCACAAAATCATCCATGGATCCGTATTGCGGATTTACCAGGGTATAATCCTTTACGTCATAACCGTGGTATGACATGGCCGGATGAATTGGTGAAAGCCATACGGCAGTGGCTCCAAGACGGTCAATGTACCCGAGCTTGTCTGTAAGCCCTTGGAAATCACCCCATCCGTCTCCATCCTTGTCGGCAAATGAATAAACAAGGAGCTGATAGGTTATATCAGCTCGCTTGTTTCCATCCCACGCCCGGGGAGCGTCTGTGACCCTGACAAAAGATCCTTCGTCGTTAGGGTCAGATCCCGGAGTAGGTTCCTTGCGACAAGAAGCAAAGATCAGGAAAAGGGCGCAAAGGATAATTGCGCTCTTTTTCATAATTTTATTGCTTTGTCATAGTCAGCGAGGAAGTGTTGGCCATATCCAAAACGATATGGTACGTACCGGTTTCCTGAACTATAATATTATTACCGTTATGGGTCAGGGCAGTAATGTCCCCTCCCAGATTAAGGTCCCAATTGCTGTTAAAGCGGATCTTGAATTCATCCCCTTCTGCCAAATCAATGGTTGCCGAGTAAGTCAGGGCTTCCTGGTCGAAAGCCATTTCTATATCGGTTCCCCACTCACTTCCGGCAAAACTGCCTATAAGACCCACCAGGTTAACAGGAGTAGCTGTGGCGTGCTGGTCCGGAAGATTTACATTCCAGAAGTAAGTGCCGTTATCCAGCATCATGTTGTCCCCGGTATAAAGGGTGAATTCAAATTGGGTGTCGGCAATAAGCTGTCCGCTGATCCAGTTTCCGCTTTCCACAATTTTAAAACCGAATTCGGGATCGTACATGGTAATGGCTCCTTTATAGGTGCCGTCACCCGGTCCAAACAGTTTGGGATCATCGGTAGCGCTCCATGCGTGTCCCGAATAGTCTCCTGCTACAACCACTTCAGAGGCATAAGCTGTTTCCAGATCACCTGTTCTTTCAACGGTCATGTGGTATGGCGTAGTGGAAATACTAAGAGTAACGGTGTACATTCCGGCTTCGGCAGCCACCAGGTTGCCTCCATCCTGGACCAGGTTCTGGGGATCTCCTCCAAAGTTGATGTCCCAGCCGCCGTTCATACGGAATTTGTATTCGGTTCCCACGGGGAATGCCAGATCCTGAGCTTCCCACCTGTCAAGTTCTGCGTTGTAGGTCATGGCGGCATCTTCGGGATCTCCCCAGGCACAGAAGCTGCCTACAACACCCACACGTTCAATGAGGGTGGCCGTGGCACTCATGGTGGTTAGATCAACCTTCAGGTAGTAATACCCGGGAGCGTCAACAGCCAGGTTCCCTGCACCGGGATCGGTATCCAGAGCTTCAAAGGATCCTCCGTAATTGGTGTGATCCCAGTCAGGTGCACTGGTGAATTTGAAGATATCCGTCAGATTAACAAAACCTTCGTAATGTCCTTCTGTATCACCGTTCAAAACAGGTGCCGTTGCGGGATTCCATCCCTGATGTCCTCCGGGTACATACAACCTTTCCGGGAACGTGGTATTGATAAATGTAACGGTATAAGGATTGACTCCTACATTCAGAACAACTTTGTATTCTGCGGCAGCCTTGTCAAAGACCAGGTTTGTACCCGTTCCAAAGCTTACGTTGCTAATAGATTCTCCACCTGCAGAATGGGTCCAGTCGTGGTTTACACGGATCTTGAATTCACCTTCCTGCATTTCTGTTGTAGCCTCAAATGTGTTCGTCTCGGGATTGTAAACCATATCCACATCATTGGCCCAGCCGTTGCTGGCTACAGGTGCCGCACCTATCAGACTGAGTGTTTCCACCTGTATCATATACAACGTATTGAGCTTTTTGTTCAGGATAATGTTGTACATGCCTGAAGGAACGGTGATGTCACCGCCGGTAGTTCCGGATCCTGTCAGGGCTGTATAACCGTCGCCGAAAGTTGTCAATTCAATGTTGTCTATGGCAAAGTCTCCTTCCCATGCGGGATTGGGTGAGAATTTGAATCCCACGTTTCCTCCACCCTCTACGGAAAGGTCTACCATGCCTTCATAGTATCCTTTCTTAACCGTAGATTGTTTGATCTTTGGAGCAGAAGCGGGATCCCATCCCTGGTAAGCTCCCGGTACATAAATAAACTCGGGATAAGTAGCTATGTAAGTAGTTACGGCTATGGTTGCCGTATTTGACACCACGCCGGTCTGGAAACTTTCCGAAAAAGCTTTTACCATGAAATCCAGGTTGGCTTCCTGAGCTTCGGGCGCTCCTGCTCCCACAGCGGCTTCGTTGAGTTCATCTACCGTGATGGAGAACTGTCTTTCCGTTAATCCTGCGGCCAGTGATACGTATTCCCCTTCGCCGTATTTCATTAAAACGTCGTAGGTAATGGGTTCGTTGTATCCTAAACGGGCCGGGCTCCAGTTAAGAAGTTCCAGTACTCCCGTGGGATCCGTAACATCCAGAACAACAGACTCTACAAGTGGGGTCAGTTCTGCCGATACGGCATCACCATAGGCATAGATATCAATGGTTACGGGATCCGACTGGTAAGTGTCCGATCCGTTGGTCACCGACACATAAAATGTAAGGGTAAAGGTATCGTTCTGCGGCAAATCGGGGAATGCGGTATAGATGGCTGCTTTAAACTCCGTTTTGGGAACCCTGTAGAAGAGTTCCGCTGTGGAAGCTATCTTTACAGACGTTTCTCCGTATTTTCCGTAGAAGTCATAGGTCAGACCTTCTCCCAGGAAACGCGCCGGTTTCCAGGAGAAGTTCACATGTTCCTCCATAGTGTTGGATGTCATCAGTATGTCTGAGTGTGCATACATTTCCGGGGCTACGGGAGCCGTGGAAAAGGCATCTTCACTGATCACCTCACAGGAGACGGCTGCCATGCTTAAAACGGTTGCAGCAAATAAATATTTAAATATTTTCATAATTGCGTCTCTTTAATCGGTTACTGTTTTTCCATAACTAAAACGTAAGGGGTCCTGTTCCCGTGGAGTTTCATAATATAGGTCCCTGTAGAAGGAGCATAAAGATCTGCCCCGCCTTTTACCAGTTTCACTCCGCCTTCCACATGCTGGCTGGCTTCGTTGTCGGTACCGTATTTATGGTCCCAACTTTCGTTCATGCGGATCAAAAAGTTCAGGTCTCCGCTGAATGTAATGGCAGGTGATACCCACAGGTTTTGAACTTCATCATAAGTCATGTCCAGATCCGTATTCCAGGCACTTTCATCAAAAGCCCCAATAATGCCGACCTTGCTTACGCCTTCCTTATCTATGGTCATTTTACCACGGTTGACAGTCAGGACATAAATGCTGCCTTCGGTCAAGTCTACAGAGAGGTTAGAATCCGACTGTTCCGGACAATACCAGGAAGGTGTCAGGAAATTGTACCCCCAGTTTTCATCGGACCAGTTCCGGGCAACAGTAACTTTAAAGTAAGAATACTGTTCGGAGCCGTCGTCCAGGTTAACAAGGATCTTGTATACATTGGTTCCCCCGTCTGTTTCCCAGAACTCAGGAGCGTTTTCAATGTCCCATCCCTGGTAATTTCCGGGCATATACAGGGTGCGTAATGAAGCAGCAAAAGTAGTTACGTCAAAGGAAATGGAATTTGAGGTAACGTTTTCCACATTGGTGCCGTATACTTTGGCAACCAGGTAAGCACTAATATTTGCCGTTTGGTTCACACCTATTCCCAGGTCATTAGCGACCACTCCGTTGATATCGGATTTGCTGATAGACAAGGAATTGGTGAACGAGGATCCCAGAAGTGCTGTCTTGGAATTTGCCGTTGCGTAGAGCGAATATTCAATTTGAACTGACGGCCCGAAGGACGCGTTGGTCCAGTTAAATACAACGCTTTCTGTTTTGCTGTTGTCTTCGTTAACTATCACAGGTCCCTGTGATAGCAACTCAGGTGCCTGAAAATCGCTGGTGGGATTCAGATAGGCTTTTTCTATCTCAATATCACAGGAAACCAACACCAGCACCGAGGCGACCAACAACGTTATGTATTTAGTATATTTCATAATTGTAATCATTTATGAGTGAATCATAGTCTGTTAGTATCCGGGATTCTGAACCAGGTTGGGATTTGCATTCAGATCGCTTAGAATAATTGGATATACCTTGCGGTGCTCCGGTAACGACACCTTGCCGTTCATCACCCCTCCCTTCAGGGTCCAGGGAAATTGCATAGAGGTGAAGTATCCGTAACGGATCAAATCGGTCCTTCTGTGTCCTTCCCACATCAGTTCGCGGGCACGTTCGTCAAGCAGCCAGTCCAGATCGATGGTCGAAGGGGTTGTGGAGGCCACACCTGCTCTCTGGCGCAATTGACCAATGTAATCGATGGCAGAGGGGTCGGTGACCACACCGCCGTTCAGACGTGCATCGGCCTCGGCATATATAAGATACATCTCGGCAAGGCGAAAAACCGGAAAGTCAATGGAAGAGAATTTGTAATTGGGCTCGGCATCTGATACGGTATGGCCGTCGGAGTACAAACCGGTGAATTTCCAGCACCTCCAGCCGGTGTCGGTGGTGGTGTTATCAAATTCTTTGGTGGATCCGATGTTGTAGAAGAAAGCGCGTTTGTCGCTATTTTCCCTGTCGTAACCGAATCCGGAGGTAGCTCCCCATTGAACGCCGTTAAGTTTAAAGCGTTGCACGAAATCATCGGCAATGTGATATCCGTTCCAGGTCTCGGGATTCAGCATACCGCTGATCCCCAGGTTTTGGGCTATAGCCGTATTTGCATCTGAGCTTAAGGTAGCTGAAACCAGGTGGGTCGTACCACCCCAGCTCTGCGTATTGTCCTTATCGTAAACAACACCGACTATGAATTCCTGGGTGGCCCCGTTGGTGGAATTGTCCTGCATAAAGAGTTCCTGGTAATTGGGATGCAACTGGTATCCCATACCTATTACGTTAGCGGCGGCATCTTTTGCTTTTTGCCACTGAGGTGTGCCTGTGTATACTTCTGCATTCAGATACATACGGGCTAAAACTGCCCATGCCGAACCTTTGGATGCGCGGGGATACGGGACATCACCTTTGCCCGGCATGTCTTCGCTGTTTGCCAGGTCTAGCAATTCTCCTTCAATCCATGCATAAAGGGCATCCCTGCCTATCTGTTTGGGCAACTCACCTCCAATATTTTCTTCCAGGGCAAAAGGCGGATTCCCGAATAAATCCAGAAGCAGGTAATAGTACAAAGCGCGGTTGAAGCGTGCTTCGGCACGGTATTGGTGCACCGTGGCAATCTCGCCGGAGTGTCCCCTGTCGTTGAGTTTTTCATCGGAGGTTTGTAAAAGGTATTCGTTGACCAGGGTAATGCCTTTCATGCAGCGTGTATAAACGGCAATAATGGCTTCGTTATCTGCTGATGTCCAGCGATGGTATTGAATGGGAACTATGTAATTGTCTCCCCAGATGATCTTAAAGGAATCTGTGGAGAGTTCGTTCAAAACCATATACATACGGGTGAGCTCACTTTGTCCGGCATCGGCAACGGCAATATCCGGGGATCCCATGTCGTTCTGACTTACAAGGGCCCAGTAACCATATAAATAGGATAATCCGTTCAAATAACTGGCAGGCTCTGCGTATGCGGTCTCCGAGGTAGCATCTGTCTCATTCAGCGGCAACGTGTTCAAATCTTTGATACACGAGGTCAGCAGGAAAATAAAGGCTGACGCCACAATAAAACTGTTTTTCATAATCTTTTTCATATCTACCTAGTATTAAAAATTAATATTAAGACGCAGGGTATAGAGTCTGGGACGGGGTATGATATTGAAATCCACACCGTCTGAAGACATGATCTCGGGATCCAGTCCCCTGTATTTGGTAAAGGTATATACATTCTGAACCGAGGCGGCTATTCGTATACTTTTAGCGAATTTCAGATTGTCAAACGTATAACCCAGGTTGATATCGTCTATGCGGAAGAAGGATGCATTCTCAATAAACATATCTGAATACTTTTGGTTGTTTTCAGACGGAGCTGTCCAACCTTCAACCAGGTATTCTCTACTTACGTTGTTCAGATATCCTTTGTTCCAGTCATCGCTGTAGGAAGTGGAATAGCCCATTGCGACACCGTTGATTACATAATTTCCTATTGACCCGTGCCCGTTCAGGCCCAGATCCCAGTTTTTGTAACGGAACTGGGTGTTGATTCCAAAGAAAGCATCGGGAGTGGGACTAAACCCGGTTACGTAACGGTCGGCATCTGTGATCTCACCGTCCCCATCACGGTCTACCAATCCGTTTTGAACGGGATTGCCGTCGTTGTCGTACAATTGCTGGAACATATAGAAGGTGTAAGGTGAAAAACCTTCACGATGCAAAGAACTGTAACCACCGGTTCCTCCCATTCCGGATCCCGTGGTTACTCCCAGGTAGCCTTCTGTCTGAAGGGTGGTCAATTTGGTGATCTTAGTGTCCTGAAGGGTCAGGTTACCTCCTATAGACCAGTGAAAGTCTGCCGTCTGGACGGGAATAAAGTTGAGTGTAAATTCCAGTCCCTTATTTTCCATGTTTCCGATATTGGATATGATGCTGTTGCCAAAGTTGGAACCCAGAGGGGTTGAAATGACGTTCAGCAGATCATACGTATAGCGGTAATAAGCTTCTGCACTACCGGTTATACGGTCGTTGGCAAATCCAAAGTCCAGACCTACGTTATAGGTTTCCGTGGTTTCCCATTTCAAATTGGAATTATAAGCCAGGGGCGCCAGTGTGGTATAATAGCCGTCACCCATGAAGTACCTCATTTCCAAAGCAGATGAGGAAAGGTAGCGGGCCAGGTAAGGATAATAATCCGAACCTATATCCTGTTGCCCGGTACGTCCCCAGCCAATACGTAACTTTAGTCCGGATATGGCTTTGCTGTTTTTCAGGAAGTTTTCCTCTGCCACGTTCCAGGCAAATGCAGCCGAGGGGAAGAAACCCCAGCGGTTGGCTTTGCTGAAACGCGAAGAAGCATCGTTACGAACCGTTACGGTGAACAGGTAGCGTGAGGCAATAGAGTAATTGATCCTGCCAAAGAAAGAGAGCAGGTAATACTCCTTGGCATTGGTTGGTGCCGTATAATAATGTTCTCCCGGTCCGTCAGGTTCCGTGTTACGGTACTGTTCCTCATCATATTGAACAAAGTTGTGCTGCCAGGAATAACCGGCCATTACATCCAGGTTGCTGTTACGGAAATCATGGTTGTAATTGAGGTAGCTTTCCAACAGTGTATTGAGGTTGTAATTATCATAGTTAACGTACAAATCGTTGCTGGAACGCATGGCGGAAATTGAGTTTAAAGCATTGAAACGCTCGCCGTGCGTGCTGGCCACATCGTATCCGGCATTTACATTGGCCGTCAGATCTTCCAGTCCGTGGACCTTATAGGCAAGCTGGATATTACCCATGGACCGCAGCGTATAATTATAATTGGTATAATCATACAATGTGGAAAGCGGGTTCGTACTTGCCATGGTATTGGCACTTCCGTCGCTGTTGAACCAGTTCCAGTACCCGTTGGCTTTGGATGTATCAATCACATCCCGATCAAACCAGAAGGTGAAATGTGTGGGTTTTGTGGGATCAAATGCCAGGGCATTTCCAATAGCGCCCGTAGGGGCCCAGTTGGTTTTCTGATAAATTCCTTTTGCATTGACATTGATGGTCAGGTGCTTATCAAAAAATTCCGGCGACAGGCTGATATCCAGGTTGGCTCGCTGGTTGTCACCGACCTTTAAAGTGGCCTGATCCAGGTTGTATCCCAGACTCACCCGGTAAGGCATGAAAGAAGTGGATCCGTAAACACTGACGTTCTGGTCCGTATTGAAGGATAACCTGTAAATTTCTTTCTGCCAGTCTGTACTGGCATCACCCAAAAGATTTTGGATGGTCTGGTTGCTGCCGTAAGTTGTGGACATGAATGTCCGGTACTCATCGGCAGAAAGCATCTCTACACGAGAGGCATTCTGTTTTACCGAGTAACTGGAATTGTAACTTACATTGACCCCTTTTCCGGAACCTTTCTTGGTAGTGATGATGATCACACCGTTAGAAGCCCTTGAACCGTAAATGGCGGTTGCCGAGGCATCTTTCAGGATGGTATAGCTTTCAATGTCATTCGGGTTTACAGATCCCAGGGGATTTCCCATTCCGGCTCCTCCGTCCCCCGTGATAGGAACTCCGTCTATAACAATCAGAGGATCGTTGGAGGCATTCAGGGATGCAGCCCCACGGATCCTTATTGTTGCCGATGAACCGGGCTGTCCGGTGGCGGGTGTAATACGCAATCCGGAGACTTTTCCCAATAACATCTGGTCCGGTGATACAACCGCTCCGCGGTTGACATCTTCGGCTTTGATCGCGACAACGGAACCTGTCATATCGCTCTTTTTGACAGTACCGTAGCCAATGATCACGAGTTCTTCCAGCAGTTCTGAATCCTCGTGCATAACGATCCTTGTTGCATTTCTTGCAGCAACCACTATGGTTTGGTATCCCAGGTAGGATACCTCCAACATCGTTTCGGGAGAAGGTACTGTTAAAGTGAAGTTTCCGTCAAGATCTGTTGTGACGCCGTTAGTGGTTCCCTGTTGCAGAACCGTAGCTCCGATCACCGCCAGGTCGTTGACATCAACGACAGTCCCCCTTACTTCGTACTGAGCGTAAGCGGAAGTCAGGGAGAAAAGCGAGACCGCAAGCAAAAAAGTCATCAGTCTTTTCATAAACATTTAGGTTAGTGATTAATTGTTAGGTTGATAATCTTATTCGTTGTTTATATCTGAAAGAGAGCTGTACGGGATCGTCTTTGTCGTCTACAAAGAAAACGCTCACGGCAGCTATCAGCAGACATATTCCGGAGAACACCAGGGCAAAAATGGTGTGTCCCCCGTAAATGTGTTTTACCATAATCCCTCCTATAAGCCCGTTGCATATCTGGGGGATGGTTATAAAGAAGTTAAATATTCCCATGTAAACGCCCATTTTATGGGCAGGCAAGGCTCCGGCCAGGATCGAGTAAGGCATGGCCAGGATACCGGCCCATGCAATACCGACCCCTATCATGGGTAGTATGAGCAACGCGGGATCCTTGATGATGTAAAAAGAAAGAAATCCTGCTGCTCCCAGGAAAAGGCACAAAGCATGGGTGCCTTTGCGTCCGATTTTTTTGGCTATCCACGGGAGTAAAAATGCAAAAACAGCGGCTACTCCGTTGTATACCCCCTGCAGGATACCTACCCAGTCGCCTGCATCTGCATAAGCCTGTGAGGCATTGTCGGTAGAACCGTAGACATGCTCGGCCACTGCAGGGACCATATAGACCCACATGGAAAACAAGGCAAACCAGGAAAAAAACTGAACCACTCCCAGCTGTTTCATTGTTTTCGGAATTTTCAGAAAATCTTTACCTATCTGCCAGAAGGGCATTTTTTGAGGATGATTCCCGTCTTCCGGCGGATGTTCTTTTGTTTTTATTACGGTCCACAACACACTGCCCATAAGAACCGCAGCTCCTATATAAAAGGCGTATGATACGTTGTGGGCCACCAGATCCCCGCTTTCCGGTTCAGGTACATTGGATATACCAAACCAGTTGGTCAAAAGGTACGGAAGGACAGCTCCCAAAACGGCCCCGACTCCTATAAGCGATGTCTGAACGGAAAAGCCCAGTGTACGCTGATCGGAAGGAAGCAGATCGGCAACCAGGGCCCTGAAAGGTTCCATGGCCACATTGATAGAGGCATCCATGATCATCAAAATACCTGCCCCGATGAACATAGGGGCTATGTAAGGCGCCAGCATAGGGGCATTGGGCATCAGAACGAGGGCTATGGATGCCATAATGGCTCCTGCCAAAAAGAAAGGCCTTCTGCGTCCCAGGCGTGTCCATGTCTGGTCGCTGTAATGTCCTATGATCGGTTGGACGATCATGCCTGTCAGCGGAGCCGCAATCCAAAACAGGGAGAGATGGTCTACGTCCGCTCCAAAAGACTGCAGGATACGGCTAACATTTGCATTCTGTAAGGCAAGTCCGAATTGAATACCCAGGAACCCGAAAGTCATGTTCCAGATATTCCAGAATGTCATTTTCGATTGCTTAGTCATAGATAGGTATCAGGTAATAAATTGTATAAAATTACAATATTCACCTAATAATATATAGGTAAAACCGACGAATTTTAATATAATTTTGATGAATTTAAGGATTATTCCGACAAAGTATCAGTCGGCTTCTCCTTCTATCCACTTCATAAATGCCGGGATCCTTACCCGGCTTACCAGGATGGAATGTTTGAAAGGCGGTTGCAGTTCTATGCGCAACCGGCTGTTGAAATGTTTTGAAATGGTGCTTATAGCTGAAATACTGGCTATACAGTTTCTGGACAGTTTAAAAAATTCTTTAGGATCAAGCTGTTCTTCTATGGAATCCAGGCTGGAATCCGAAAAATAATGTTTCCCGTTCCGGGTCATTATGTAAGTGCTTTTTTCCTCTGAATAAAAATAGGCAATATCGATTGTTTTGATAATGATGATCTGATCTCCCACTTTGACGATGAAACGTTGTTTATATTCCTGGGACAGGTTCAATATCCTGCCCAGGCTTTCAAGGTCCTGGGGTTTGGCCATGGGCATGCGGCATTTTTCCACGGCAGTAACAAATTCTTTGTCGCCAACGGGTTTGAGCAAGTAATCTACAGCGCTCTTTTTCAAGGCGGCCAAGGCGTAATGTTCGTAAGCGGTAATTATGATTACCGGAGGCATATGGGATATCCTGTTAAACAATTCAAAACATACCCCGTCTGAAAGTTCCACGTCCATGAAGATCAGATCCGCCTTATGTGTTTCCAGCCATTGCGCGGCTTTGTCCACCGAATCCAGAACAGCGGCTATTACGGCATCGGGATAATGTACGTTTAACAACCGTTTTAATTGCAGTTGTGCGGGAATTTCGTCTTCCAGTATCAAAACTCTCATCTTATCAATCCAATAATGGCAGTTTTACCTCAAAGGTCTGCCTGTCGTTATTAATTGCTATATCTTTCTGAAATACAGATAGATATTGCCCCCTAATGTTTTTCAGGCCCACTCCGGTTGAAGCAACTCGATACGTTTTGGGCTGAATCTTGTTGCTGACAACCAGGCATCCGCCCCGGGAGGCTATATTGATCTCCAGCGGCCGGTCTTTACTGACTATATTGTGTTTGGTGGCATTTTCCACCAAAAGCTGCAGACTACAGGGAATGATATGTTTTTGCAAAGCTTCTTCCTGCACGTTGTAGGTAACTACCAGCGAATTATCAAAACGTTGTGATAAAAGATCCACATACAAGCGCACAAAATCCATCTCGTCTTTCAACATGATGGTTTCTTCCTCCCCCACTTTCAAAAAATGACGGTACAGGGATGCAAGTTTTCGCACGTAATCGCTGGCTTTATCAGCATCTGTATGGATCAGGTAATCCAGTGAATTCAGGCTGTTGAACAGGAAGTGCGGATTCAACTGCCTTTTGAGCTGTTGATACTGGAACCTAGCTTTGTTCTTTTTCCCGATCTCCAGGTCCAGGGCTTTTTTGTGCACCCTGCCGTAATAGGCATAAATGTCCATACCGGCAATTATGATCATGTTGAAGAACAAGGCAGCCAGTGCCGTATACCAGAATGAATAATTGAAAAACGAATCCTCTACGGTACCCTGCAATTGTGGGGACATGACTTTCATGAGCAGGGCTGAACAAAATGAGATCACCAGTAAGCCTGAAATTTCCAGCATAGTACGTAACATGGGTTTTTCTCCGTAATCTATGTGACGTACTAGCATCCATACCAGCAAAAGATCCAGCAGGATCATCAACAGTGCTAACGGATAATTACGCAGCAAACCGGTCAGTATTTCGTTGAAATTCAGGTTAAAATGATTTTGAAAAAAAGGGATTGCCCCTTCAAAGGCCAGGCGAAAGGCAAGCACAAAGAATGCCAGCAGTAATATTTCAATTATGGTATTCCTTTTTGTACCTGAAGTCATCCCGGTTATTTTTTCTTGCGGCGGACTACAAAGAACAGTGCCCACCCCAGGAATTCTGTTACCAGAGTTGTAGTGAGGACATAGGTCAGAATGGTCTTCAATTCCGGGAAAAGTGTCTGTATCCAGCGGGCACCGTTGGTGCCTAGAAAAAAACCGGCAAATGATGACAAAAGCAACAATCCTACCATTACATCCACCGGGCCGTCGTAATAACGGATCAGGATCACCACCATGGCTATGGTAAGGCAGGTTAGTAAAAATGTATCTCCGAATGATGTGTCGTGAAGCAAAAGACAAGTCAACGCATGAGCCAGTGCAAAGCCATGAATGATCAGATGTGTTACCCCGGTCTTTTTCATAATGTGTAAAGTTACAAAAAAAACTTGAAGTTTTTTTTAAGTATATTTGTTAGGTAATATTAATTATTCTGATTATGAACCTGACATTTCGTATACATTATAAAACGAATCCGGACAGCTTCTTGTCAATATGCGGAAACATTCCAGAACTGGGTAATGACAACACAAATGAAGCCGTTGCGATGCACCCGGCCAAAGAAGGATGGTGGGAGCTGCGCGTATCCCCTGCCGGACTCCCCAAAGTGTTGATTTACCAATACTATGTTGTGTCCCCCGATGGCACGGTTATTACTGAGCCGATCAGGCATATTCATAAAGAGCTGCCTCCCACGGAAAAGATCATCCTTCTTGACAAATGGACCGAACCTGCCTATTCTTATGTTTTTCTAACCCATAAAGCAAAAACACTTAAAAAAGAGGACATTGCCCTGGTAACGCAATCCGGGGCCGTACCCGCAAGTTGCCACATAGCCGTTTCAGGGAATACTCGTGCACTGGGTATGTGGGATCCGTCAAAAGCTCTTGCTTTGCAGTATGCCGGAGGGGGTTTGTGGGAAGCTGCTTTAACTCTGTCTCTGATTAAAGAAGAAAAGATAGAATACAAGTATATTGTAAGGAATAACAAGGACCTGTCACTTGTGGAATGGGAAGACGGAGAAAACCGGATTTTTTCTTTGCCCGCAGGATTAAGGTCAGGCCGGGATCACCTGGTAATACGGGACACGCCCCTGAGAAGCCGTAGTGAAGGTTTGCGTCATGCCGGTACTGCCATTCCGATATTTTCCCTTCGCAGTAATGACAGCTGGGGCATTGGGGATTTCGGAGATCTTAAGAAAATAGCCGATTGGGCAGCCGTTACCGGACAGCGCGTGCTCCAAATCCTGCCTGTAAACGATACGACCATGTTCCACAACTGGATAGATTCCTATCCTTACGGAGGAATATCCATTATGGCATTGCATCCCTTGTATGTAGATATAAACGCCATTTTGTCTGCCACTGAAGAATCGGTTGACCTATCTGCTTTCGAAAACGAACGAAAAAGTTTGAATGAATTGTCCGAACTGGATTACGATAAAGTTTCCAAACTCAAATGGACGGTTCTCAAACTTGTTTTCAAACACACAGGAAAAGAAGTCATGGAATCGGCTTCTTACAAGTCTTTCATCAAGAAAAACAAAAAATGGCTGCGACCTTATGCTTTATTTTGCGTACTGCGTGATAAATTTGGAACGGCCGATTACACCCTGTGGGGAAAATATGAAAAATACGACCCGGTATTCGCTGTGGATTTTGACAACCTGGACTTGTATATTTTCGTTCAGTATTACCTGGACAAACAATTGCATGAAGCCCATAAACACCTTAACAGCAAAGGGTTAATCCTAAAAGGTGATATACCCATAGGTATAACGCCCATGAGCGTGGAAGCGTGGACAGAGCCCCATTTGTTCAAAATGGATTCCCAGGCGGGCGCCCCTCCGGACGAGTTTTCCGTACAGGGACAAAACTGGGGATTTCCCACCTACAATTGGGAGGTTATGGAAAAAGACGGGTATGTTTGGTGGAAAAACCGTTTTGCAAATATGGCAAGGTATTTTGATGCCTACCGCATAGATCATATCCTGGGGTTCTTCCGCATCTGGACCATCCCCAGGGAACAAACACAGGGACTGATGGGATACTTTGACCCGGCCATGCCTTTCACGGCTGACGAAATGCGCAGGTGGGGACTGGCTTTTGACTACGAAAGGATGGTCAAGCCTTACATTACAAGGGAAATCACAGACTCGGTTTTCAACGAAAACGCCTCGGCAATTATTGAAAAATACCTCCAAAAGAGAAACGACGCACAACTGCTGGAGTTAAAGGAACCTTTCAATACCCAAAGGAAAATTTCGGACCATTTTGAGACACTCCCGGATACTGAAGAAAACAATTTCATCCGCAACAGTCTGATGGACCTGGTAGCCAACGTGCTGTTCATTCCGCACCCCGGGAAAGAAGACGCCTACCACCCAAGGATCTCGGCCCAGTTCAACTATTCGTATAAGTCACTGGACGAAAACACCAAATTCGCATTCAACCGGCTTTACGACCACTTCTTTTACAAAAGACACAACGAATTCTGGTACCATCAGGCTATGAAAAAGCTGCCTCCCCTTATCTCGGCAACCGGAATGCTCTGTTGTGCGGAAGATTTGGGAATGATCCCGGATTGCGTACCTCCCGTGATGAAGGAACTGGCCATGCTTAGCCTGGAGGTGCAACGTATGCCCAAAGATAAATACCGGGATTTCGGTGATCCGTCATCTTACCCCTATTTGTGCGTTTGTACAACCGGATCTCACGATACGAGCACCTTAAGGGGCTGGTGGGAAGAAGACCGCAATATCACCAACCGTTTTTTCAACAGCGTGATGGGTATTGCGGGAGAAGCCCCGGTTTATTGCGAGCCGTGGATCTGCCGGCAAATTGTTATGGATCATCTGAAAAGCCCGGCCATGCTCTGTATACTCCCCTGGCAGGACTGGATGTCGGTTTCTGCCGGTCTAAGGCGTGAAAATCCTCATGACGAGCGTATTAACATTCCTGCGATAGTGCCTCATTACTGGAAATACAGGATGCACCTGACTATTGAAGATCTGTTGAAAGAAAAAGAATTCAACGACTTTATAAAAGAAATGATTGCGGAAAGCGGACGGTAATCTTTGTCTTTATTCTATGGCGGTCCCTTTTTGCCCCGAGGCAGTTGCCCAGGCACGAAACATCATGCCTGTGTTGAATTCCATGGCAATGTTCCCGTATTTGTCTACGCAGATCACTCCGCCCCCGGAACCTTCCATTTTATCTATTTTGCCGAGTATGACTTCGCGCGCCGCCTCTTTTACCTTCATCCCCTTGTAGTCCATCAGCGCACTGATATCAAAAGCCACGCACCTGCGAATCCATAATTCTCCGTGACCTGTTCCCGAGACGGCCACTGTGGCATTGTTGGCGTAGGTTCCTGCCCCGATTACCGGGACATCACCTACGCGGCCCCAGCGCTTGCCGCTCATTCCTCCGGTTGATGTGGCAGCAGCCAGGTTCCCTTTACTGTCCAGAGCCACACAACCTACTGTCCCTTTGGGATCGGGATCTTCCTTGTGCATTCTTATCCGGCGGATCTGCTCCAGACGTTCCGGTGTTGAAAAGTATGAATTCTCTACCAGGGGCAGTCCCATTGACTCGGCAAAAGAAGAAGCCCCTTCCCCTATAAGCAATACGTGCGGAGAATCCTCCATCACGTGACGGGCAGCAAGAATCGGGTTTTTGATATCCCTTACCCCGGCAACCGCTCCGGCCTGCAGATTGCTTCCGTCCATTACAGCAGCATCCAGTTCGTGTATGCCGTCCGAGTTCACGACAGCTCCTTTTCCCGCATTAAAAGCGGGACAGTCTTCCAGCCAGACCACCACCTGCGTAACCACGTCCAGGGCTTTCTCCCCGTTTTGAAGCATTGTTGTTCCCCTTTCCAGGGCCTGTCCCAGCAGGTTCAGGTAGTTTTCACGGACCTCCGGAGCCATGGAACGGGCAGAACCGGCTCCGCCGTGTATTACGATGGCCCATTCTTCTTTGGCTATTTTATTTTGACAACCGGAAAACGACAAACTCATCATTGTCAGAATTATAAGCAGGGTAATGTTTTTCATGATGAACGGATTGAATTGTTTGGAAAACAAGGTACAATTTTTTTGATTTCTAAAAAAAACGTCTTATATTAGTAGTGAATTTTTGGATCTTTCTTTATGAAAAAAACCATTATTTCTGTCTTGTTTATCCTGTCAGTTGTTTTCAGTGCATCAGCGCAGGATAACATTGTTCCTAATATTATGACAACAGGAACAAATATGGGAAACTTAGGAATTGGTATACCAGTTTTGTCTCCCGGTTACAGGATGACTATGCCCCCCATTAATGCTTTTTATGAGGTAGGTATTGTAGACCTGGGAAGGCCGGGATCGGTTGCAGTCGGTGCTCATGTCGGTTTATGGGGATACAAGATCAAAACAGGCCTTGACCAGTTGAATTACAAATATTTCAATACCCTTTTCGGTGTACGGGGGTCTTACCATTTTACCATAATGGATAATTGGGAAGTTTATGCCGGAACCGTTCTTGGGATCAAATTGAATTCAGAAAGATTCACTGCCGGAACAGAATCCACAGCTTCACATACACATGTGAAGTTCGGATGGCAGTTATTTGCAGGAACAAGATATATGTTTACTCCTTCCCTGGGTGCTTTCGTAGAACTCGGGTACGGAGCCACATATGGTTCAATAGGTGCCACTTATCGTTTTTAGTTCAAAAAATCCTATTCCCGGAAAGCCGCCTGTGACGGGCGGCTTTCTTTTTATCCTATGCAACAAAGCTTGTATTTTTTACGTCTGATTAGCATATTGGATAATATTATTATTATTTTTGATATTCTAAACTAACTCCTTCAATTACCTTTTATGAAAAAATTTTTGTTATTATCAGGTGCTGTCTTACTTTCCACGGTACTTTTCACCTCTTGTAAACCGGGAGAACAGGAACAGGTTACACAATTTTATAAAGAAGTAATTTACAATTTTGCGGACGGAGAGAACTATTTTACAGCAGATTTAAAAAGTTGTTACGGTATTCAAGATATATCAAATCCATCTGTAGGTACTATTCATGCTTCTATAGAAATAAAAGCCAATGTAGGGTGCTATCTTGAATTTAAGCATTTAATTAACGGCATGTACATTACAGAATACGGTATATACCCTCTTGAGAAATATGTTTCTTCTTTTAATCAAGTAATAAACATGAGTGAAGGCCAGGTAACAACTCTCAACCTGGAGTTTCCCAACGTGCCTTCAACTCTGGCTAAAATTGGAGTTATACACATAGAAGTTAAAATCAACTCCACTAAGACGTATTCTTTTGATATTCATCAAATACCTTACTACCCCAAAACAGACAGAATAGTCTGGAATTAACAGGTCATGATCCAAAAAAGCCGGTTATGAACGAATACAGATTGATCAGCCGTGAAGAAATTTCACGGCTAAAGTTGCAAAGATGTCATTCGGAAAACTGGGGAAAAATATGGGTAGACCCGGATTTCAGACCTGAAAGAGTCTGGGATACTTTTTTTTCGGGAGACATCAGGCTTGGGGTGTTTGAATCCAAAAAGAAACTTCCTTCAGGCATAAAGATCCAGTCAGGGATTTGCAATGCCAAGCTTCATAACGTAACTGTAGGAAACAATACTTGCATAGAAAACATTCACAGTTACATTGCCAATTATGACATAGGAGAAGGCTGTATTATTGAAAACGTAGACAAGATCTATGTGGAAGGCCTGACTTCTTTCGGCAACGGCACGGATGTATCTGTTTTGAATGAGACCGGAGGTCGGGAAGTACCCATCAATAATAAACTGACCGCACACTTTGCGTATATAATGGCATTGTACAGACACCGTCCCGAGCTCATCAAAAGAATGAGGGAACTTGTAGAAGTTTATTCGCAGAAAGTGTCTTCAGACAAAGGAGTTATTGGTAATAATGTGACTATCAGCCATTCAGGAACATTGAAAAATGTTGCCGTTGGTGACAATACTGTCATTGAAGGTACTTCTACACTGGTAAACGGGAGTATCAACGGGAACGCACACGATCCGGTTTATATAGGATACGGTGTCAATTGCATTGACTTCATTATTTCTTCGGGAGCTGTTGTAGAAAGCAACGTCAATCTGAAAAAATGCTTTATCGGTCAGGGGACCATCCTGGGAAAAGGTTATTCGGCATCCGATTCGTTGTTTTTCAGCAATTGTCACGGAGAAAATGGAGAAGCCTGCGCCATATTCGCAGGTCCTTATACTGTAAGTCATCACAAATCCACTTTGTTGATAGCCGGTCTGTTTTCCTTTATGAATGCCGGATCGGGATCCAACCAGTCCAATCACATGTACAAATTGGGTCCTATTCATCAGGGAATTATGGAAAGAGGGGCAAAAACGACTTCCGATTCATACATCCTGTGGCCTTCACGCATAGGAGCCTTTTCCCTGGTTATGGGCAGGCACGTAAACAATACTGACACCGGATCACTGCCTTTTTCCTACCTGATAGAGCAGGACAATACCACCTACCTGATACCGGGTGTTAATCTGAAAAGTGTGGGCACTATCCGCGACGCCCAGAAATGGCCAAAACGGGACCGCAGAAAAGACCCTGTCAAACTGGATCAAATCAATTACAACCTGCTGAGTCCGTACACGATCCAGAAGATGCTGGACGGCCGGGCCATTCTGAAGGAATTAATGAGGGTTTCCGGGGAAACAACAGACATTTTCTCATACAAAAGCACCAAGATCAAAAACACTTCTCTCTATAACGGTATCAAATATTACGAGATTGCCATACGTAAGTTCCTGGGTAACTCCATAATCAAAAGATTGGAAGCTGGAAATTTCCGCTCTGTAGAGGAAATACGTGAACGACTGAAGCCGGACACTACCATTGGGTTGGGTGAATGGCTTGATATTTCCGGATTAATAGCACCCCGCAGCGAAATAGAAAAGCTCATGGAAGGAATTGAATCACGCGAAATCTCCAGGATACGTGATATCAATGCTTTTATTGAAGAACTCCATAAGAATTACTATTATTACGAATGGACATGGGCATATTCCAAGATCAAAGAATTCTATAATATTGACCCGGAAAGAATAACCGTAGAACAAATACAAAGTATTGTAAGAGGATGGGAAGAAGCCGTCGTAGGATTGGATAAAATGCTATACGAAGATGCCCGCAAAGAATTTTCCCTCAGTTCCATGACCGGGTTTGGCGCTGACGGAAACATGGATGAATGCCGCATGGATTTTGAACAGGTTCGCGGTGTATTTGAGAATAATCCTTTCGTTTCAGCAGTATTAAAACACATAGAAATCAAGACAGCCCTGGGAAGGGAGCTGATTGACCGATTGGGTCCGTTGCACACTTGATTCTTTTCGTTGATTTTCAACGCTTTAGCAAAAACGTACCCCGGGGGTACGTTTTTCTTAACTGCCTGTCTCTCAGGCAAAAGAACAATGTGTGCAACGGACACTTTTGC